>NZ_JAATUR010000028.1 GCF_011881725.1 Escherichia coli
AATGTGCATATCGATATCGATACCGGTATCCGCCTGGAATTTATCCAGCGCATCGTGCAGCGGTTGCGGGAACTCATAGTTACCGGTGTAAGTCACGCCGAAGGTTGGTACCACGCCGATGGTGTTTTCGTCGCAGGCTTCAATCATGCGTTTCGGATCCATAAACAACTGACCGGGACGCATAGGGATCTCACGCAGCTCCACATCCCAGTAGCGGGCAAATTTATGCCAGCAGATTTGTACCGGACCGCACACCAGATTAGGTTTATTCGTTGGTTTGCCCGCAGCTTCCATACGCTTGCGCCAACGCCATTTCATCGCCATCCCGCCGAGCATACAGGCCTCGGAAGAACCAATGGTGTTGGTGCCAGCGGCCTGACCGTTTTTCGGCGCAGGCGCATGCCACAGGTCAGCAACCATATTTACGCAACGCAGGTCGATAGCTGCGGATTGCGGATATTCTTCTTTATCGATCCAGTTTTTGTTGATCGACAGGTCCATCAATTTATGGACGTTTTCGTCGTCCCAGGTCTGGCAAAATGTTGCCAGGTTCTGACGAGCGTTACCGTCGAGATATAATTCATCATTGATAATCTGGAATGCGACATCGTCGCGCATTTCGTGCAGCGGAAAACGTTTTGATTCTGCGATAGTGGAAATAGACTTCGCACCAAAACGTGAATCGAGTAGCTCCGATCTTAAATCCGTTACTTGCTTCTTATCCATTTTAAACTCCTTAAAATGATTGGATCGCATTAAAAAAAGTAGGATTTATCGATAAGGTAAGCAAGTGCAAAGGACTCTGTTTTAAATAACAAAATCCTAATGTCATTTATCGTGAGAAATTGCGTATTTAATATTTTCACATTAAAAACAATAGGGTGGAGCACGAGTGAGTTGTGGTGTAGGGTTTTATGCTGTTATTTTGATGCGCTTTTTAACCCTCCTGAATTATCACGTTAAAATTAGACATTAAAATATCATTATTCGTTCTCTGTTATTATCCTGAACGCATTTATAAAATTATCACATAAAAATATCGATTATTGCTAAAATCCCCGCCAACGATGTTGACGGGGTAAATTATTATTTCGGTAGTAATACCCCGGTATAGGTATTCACCGGGTGAGAAAGATATTGTTTAACAGCAGTATTAACGTTTTCTACCGTCATTTGTTTCAACAATTCCTCCTGCGCTGTCCATGCGGCAGGATCATCGTATTGAATAAGGCTATTGACAATGGTGTTCGCTAATTGCTGAACGCTACGCTGTTGAATATCAAGGCTGCGCTGAACGTTTTGCTGGTATTCATTCAGCTCTTGCTGATTGAGCCCTTTAGCCAGGCGCTTAACTAACACTTCATTCGCTAACGTTAACAGTTCATCATGTCGTTCCGGTTGACAAGTAAAAGCCAACAAATGGCTGATATCTTTGACCTGAGGATCGACCGAGAGGCGAGATGAAACGCTGTATGCCCCTGACGCCTGTTCACGAATATTAATTCGGAGATCTTTTGCCAGTGCGACGTTAAAAGCATCCAGCGCCATGCGCGTCGCCAGATTAATAGGTGTCCGGGAATCATAACGATTCCACTGTGAAACGTGTGCTACAGGTTCATTTTGTTCTTTTACAGTAACAGATGCGTTGTCCGCCGCGCGAGTTAATGGTTTACCCGCGGCTAATGTCGAATCTGAGTGTTTGATTGATCCTAAGTAACGCGTAATTAACGGCAGGAGCTTGTCTTCTGCCACATTACCGACAATCACAAAGGTCATATCCCCAGGGGAGGAAAATAGCTGACGATCGGCGGCTAAAGCATCTGCCGCAGTAAACTGTGCAATCTGTTTTTCTTGCAGTAATTTCGTGCGGTCATCAGCATAGCGCGTCTCGTACATCCGCTGGGCGAATTTCTCCGCTGGACGTTGGTCGAGCGTTTTCAACGCCTGAATTTGAGCATTTTGTAGCGATGCCCAGATATTTTCGTTGATCGTGCTTTGAGTGATTCGCTGGTTAATCAGCTGGAAGCCGGGTTCTGGATTATTGACCCGTGCGCTAACAGAAAGCAATGTATTCAGGCCACTGACTTTACTGCTCATGGTGACCGAATTTTCCGCGCTCCAGCGTTTCAGGCTGGAAGAGGAGAGATCACCAACGCCGCTGCCACTTACCGCTTTATTTGCCAGGGCGATAAGTGATTTTTGATCCGCAGGGAAACTTAAATCCCCTTTATTAGAGACGGCAGTAATTTGCAGCTTTTGCTCTTCACCCGCGGATTTTGCCAGAATAACCCTGGCACCATTAGAAAGTGTTAATGATGTCAGATTCTCGGCCAGCGTTTCTTTGCTGCTAATTTCCGCCTGTGGGTCAGCGTCTACTGTTAACGATAAATTTCTGCCAGGGAAGATGTAAGCTGCCAGCTTTTTATTGGCGTATTCTTTTTGCAGTTCCAGGATAGCGTCAGGAGACAAGGCTTTTTGGGCCGCAACCTCGTTATTCACCATTTGCTCCCAAAATGCGTCCTGGTTCTTTCTTAACTGCTGCCATTTTTCCGCCAGACTTTGCACGGTAATTTGCTGCCACAGACGTTTCGAAAGTTGATATGTTTCTTCCGGCGACAAGAACGGCGTGTTATTTAACGAGCTGGATGCCAGGCGACTGGTTAGCATACGTAAATCGCGTTCTGCTTGCTGATCAACCGCATTTTTCAGCCAGGTGAGGCGGGTAGCTTTTACATCATCGAGTTCTTCAGCAGAAAAACCATGTTGGTCGATAGTTGCCAGCTCTGCCATCAATGCATTTGCAGCATCCTGCATATTATCGTCTCGTGCATTTACACGGAAAAACAGCGACTGATAATCTGGTGCAATTTTAACACTACGCGCAGTGCCACCAGAAATAGTCTTCAACTCCCCCGATTGAATACGTTCCTGCAAACGTTGATTGAACAACTGAACCAACATGCTCCATTCCGCCTGTTCGATAAAGCTTTGTTCATCGCTCACTTGTACCATTGGCAGGCGATAATAGAGTGCGATACCGTTCACCCGGTTTTCTTTATCATTAATGATATTAAAGCGCAGGTGGTTTTCTGCTTTTGTCGGCCAGACGCGATTTTCAGCTGCTTTGTTAGCCGGAAGCTTACTTAAATTATCCTTTATCAGCGCCAGCGCCTCTTTACTGTCGATATCGCCGACTACGATAAAGGTCATATTATTGGGTTGATACCAGCGTTGATAAAATTGGCGCAATTGTGCCGGTGTTACCGTGGCGACAGTATCCATCAGGCCGATAGGTTCGCGGTCCAGATTACGTGTGTTTGCCAGCAGGAAAGGGCGGCGCGCCTGAGATGTGCGCCATTTCGCATCCTGATGTGCTCGCCATTCTTCAGTAATAACGCCCCGTTCAGCATCCACTTCGTGTTTTTCAAAGGTGGCGGCATTACTCCATTCACTGAAGATTGCCATTACTTTTTGCAAATTTTGTTTTTGCGTAGTCGGCAAACTCACCTGATACACCGTTTCGTCATAGCTGGTATAGGCATTAACATCGCGACCAAAACGCAGGCCCATCGACTCAAATGTTTCGATGACTTTATTACCCGGCCATGTTTTGGTGCCGTTAAACATCATATGTTCAACAAAATGAGCCACACCGCGCTCATTGTCTTCTTCCTGCAATGAACCAGTATGGATTTGCAGCCATAAATTAACCTGATCCTTTGGTTGAGCATGCGGATAGATCATATATCGCAAGCCATTGTCCAGTTGCCCGGTAATTAACTTTTCATCCTGCGGTAACGCGGCGGCAATCAGTCGTCCGGGGAACAAAAGAGTTGCCACTAAAGTTA
Organism: Escherichia coli; assembly: GCF_011881725.1. Taxonomy (GTDB): domain Bacteria; phylum Pseudomonadota; class Gammaproteobacteria; order Enterobacterales; family Enterobacteriaceae; genus Escherichia; species Escherichia coli_E. Next base: position 3,849 of record NZ_JAATUR010000028.1, read on the forward strand.
GTAAGAAACAGAGGTTTCTCATAATCATCTCCATGCGAAAACCGGGCGAATTTACCCGGTTAAGTAAAATCCGAAGCATTAAAATTTCATGCTGACATCAAGCCAGAAAGTACGCCCACTGGCGTAGGTCGCCACACCGGTATTCGTTGTATCAACAGCGGTTTTGCTATCCAGTACGTTCAGAATATCGGCACTAATCGTCAGGTTTTGCTGTTTAAGAAACTGTGGCGTCCAGGACAAGCGGGTATCCCAGGTCAGACTGCTATCCAGTTTTTCATCAACATACTGCTTGTAATCTGAATATTCGCTGATGTATTGCGCGTTCGTCTTACCGAGGATAATGCGAGCTTTACGCGCTTCTTGCCATGCCAGCGTGTTCGCCCATACCAGCCCGCTCGGTTGATGTGTGAAATCCATGTTTAAGGAGATCTTTAATGGGTTATTAAAATCTGCCACTGGAACGCTATCGTAAGAGACCAGATTACCGTTATAAACCACCTGGTTATCACCGGTATTGCTCTCCTCATAACCATTGTTCAACGACAAGTTGCCCTTGCTCTTGATATAGCTAAAGACAATTTGCGGGTTAATATCTACCTGACTGATATGCAGGGGTTCGGCCAGTTCAAAACTGAGGCTAAAGGAATGCGTTTTGGTTTTGCCATCGTTGTTATATTCAGTAATAGTGGTTTTAGTGGCACTATCGGTATGACTGCTTTTACTGATTTGATCATGCGCCTCACGGTAAACATAGTTTGCGCGTGCAATAATGTTATTACCGATTTTTTGTTGCAATCCCATTGCCAGCTCATCGTTATAAGGGGTTTTCAAATCCTGATAACGCGTCAGGGTTTTATTGCCTGATACCGATTCCGTCCAGCTATTGCGGATATCACGTAATCCCATATCGAGAATATTTCCGCCATAGTAGCGGTTATATCCGGCGGTAATCATTGAGGTTTGATCAGCAAAAATATCCCATTCCGTCATAAAGCGCGGGGAGATATTGTGGTTGGACAGATAGTTGTCATAGTCATAACGCACGCCAGGCATTAACGACACATTGCGCCAGCTAATGCGATCCGCCATATACAACGTGTAGTTGTCAATTCCCAGGCTGCCTTTACCTTTATGGTAGATGGTATGGTTAGTTTTCTTTCCTGCAGCATTAATCACATAGGATTCAGACTGGTTATGGCGTTTAGTCCATGCATCGGAATAGATGTATTCCGCGCCGAAGTAGGGTTGATGCGAAACATTGCCCACGGAGAATTTTTGCCAATCCAGCCGTGTTTTGAAGGTGTAATTATCTACAGCCTGTGAAAAATGTCCTAATCCGCCGCGGGTGCAACGCCCTGAAATATCACCATATGTGCATGAAAGTTCGGTGTACCAGATATCATTATCGTGACGGGTATAATCACTAATATGATCCCAGCCAACAGTGGTATGCAGTTTGGCCCACGCGAGCTGGGTATCCATATCCCATGCCAGACCATAGGATTTATTCCCCATTTCGCGGTCAGACTCCGGGAAGGTACTGGTATTATAATCACGGCTGGAGCCGGTATATTTAAAGGTTAGATCATGGGTAAAGCGGTCGCTGGCAAACCAGGTAAATTTGCTTAATGCGGTATCAATAACGTTTTTATACTGTGCCCGACCGGCGACAATACCGTCATTCGAAACATAATCCGCGCGGGTAATGTCAGACTGGCGGCGTGATAAACCGGCGGTGACGCCAAAGTTATCAGCGAGTTCCTGATTAAGCGATAACGTATAAAAGTTCTTTTTAAAATCTGGGGAGTAGTAAGTACTTCCTGAAGAACCTTGATTAAATGTGTTCTTGTTATTCTCATCGATATGAGATGTTAACCAGTCCGAACGCGTTGTGCGATAACCCAGTTTAACGCTGCTATCATCAGTGCTGAAGCGTTTGATCTTTGCATCAATGACCCCACCATTGAAGCGACCAAATTCAACCGGCACAAAGCTATCATAAAGCGTCACATTGTCCAGTAAGCTGACATCAAGGTAATAACCCTGTGACATCCCGCTAATATTGGTTGCACTACTGGCATCGGACTCATTCGCCGGATTGAGGTTGTTAGTTGCACTAATACCGTCAATCAAATAGGCATTTTGATAGGGCGACGCACCGTGAATAGAGATTTTCTCCGGGCGAATATCGCCCTGGTTCAACGAGGTACTTTGCGTTGAATCCATGCGCACCGCAGGGTTAGTTTTCAGCAAATCGCTGATATTGCCATTCCCGGTCGGTAAACGCTCGATGCTTTCACTGGTGTAATGCGTGTTTCCATTTACGGGCACAGGGACAGGAGCATAAACCGTCATCTCTTCAAAAACAGGCATGTACTTGTTTTTGTCATCGACGGCCTGCGCCACATCAGCGCCACATAAAATGACGCCAGGAATAAGAACTCGCTTCATTTATTTTTATCTCCGTACAGCAGGAATTTTATTGTTTTTATAAAACCGCGCTAATGTCACAAATATCATCAGCCAGATTCCAGACACCGGGCTGATGTGTAACCATAATGACGCCGCTTGTTGGTAGTTTTTCACGCACTAAACGCAGTAAACGGATAGCCTCTTGTTCCTCAAGATGAGAGGTAGTTTCATCGAGAAATATCCACTTCGGACGTCGTAAAATTAATCGTGCCAGGGCGATACGTTGTTTTTCTCCGCTGGAAAGAATATCGCCCCAGCGATCGTGGTCAGAAATACGCGCAGCTAATTTCCCCAGACCAACCTGATGCAGGACTTCGCTCAACGTTTTATCGTCTACGGGCTGGGGAAGTGCTTTACAAATAATCTCTTTCAGTAAGCCGGTTTTGATTAAAGGCGTTTGTGATACATACCAACTGTCAGCAGGAGAAGAAATATCACCTTTAAACCACGGCCAGCAGTGGGATAACGTTTTAAGTAGTGTGGTTTTTCCTGCACCAGAGTAACCTTTCAGTAATAGCCATTTACCAGGTGAAACATGAAAGTTCAGGTTCTCTAATATGACCTTATTATCAGGAGTACGAATACTCGCGTCAGCCACTTGTACCGCATGTTGGCAATTTTTGGGCTTATTCGTTGCGCGCTGTTCGGTGAGTTGATGGAACTCATACAAGCGATCGATAACCGCAGCTAATTCTGCAAGTTCATCATATTTATAAATAAACCAGCTTAAATTGTTGGATACCAGCATAAATGCCTGGCGAGATTTCATCAGTCCGCCCAGATTGATCTGTCCGCTAATAAACTGCGGCAATAACAGAAAGTAGGGAAGAACGCTAAGTGAGCGCGAATAAATATTCTGCCAGTAATCAAGCCAGCGCTGGCGATTCATTAAGCGATGCCAGTTATCTTTAATGGTATGAAAATTGTCGCTCAACTCCTGCCGTTGTAGATGTTCAGCATTGCTTAGCGCAATCAGTTCTGCTTGCTTATTATGCTGCACAAGATTCGTTCGAAATGTCGCTTCGCTACGTTGCTTTTCCACATTAAGGGGGCGAATACGTTTACCAACCTTATGGGTGAATAAAGTTCCACCGATAACAATGAGCACGACGGTATAGACCATATAACCCTGGATATTCCATTCTGTTCCACCAACAGTGAATGAGAGCGTACCCGCGCTTTGCCACAGAATAACGGTGAAGGTGACCAGCATGCTCAGTGACTGGATGAACCCAAATGAAAGGTTGAGCGTTTTGCTAATCAATAAGAGAATGTCTTCAGCGATACGTTGGTCAGGATTATCTGTATTTTTATGCTCGCCGTAGATCTGCGTGAAGTAGTAGTTTTTATCTGCAAACCAGCGATTAAGATAGTAATCCGTTAACCATTCGCGCCAGCGAATAGTCAGTAGTTTAATTAACCACGTTTTGTTTACAGAAATTAATACAAAGATCCCCAGCAGGGCAGGGAACCAAAGGACAAGCTGCCAAAGCTTGTCGGTTTCTTTCTGGCTTAGTGCATTGAAAAAATCATTGTTCCAGTCGTTTAACCAGACCTGAATTTTAACCACACCCAGAATCATGGCGAGGATAATAATGATTAACAATACTGATGTTTTGTTATTCTTACGCAGCCAAAAGGGCTTCAACAGACAAAGGTACTTTGCTATCAACATACAAAACGTAATGGGAATGGTTATCATTAGCGAAAATTGATTGTGCCATTTAATGATTATCTATGGCAATGATTTACTGATGAAATTTATTTAAGTATCATTTAACATTATGAAATATAAAGAAATATTTCATTTTCGACGGTTATGGTTATGCTATTGATAATCAAGGGCATTGCTAATACCCAGACGAAAACCACGTCAGCGAAGTTTTGCATTCTTACTTCGGAAGGGAAGATGATAATGACGAAACACCCGACAGAAATTTGAGTCAGGTATTCAGCTAAAATCTTGAGAAGAAGGATAAGACAGGAGTGAAAAGAGGACGTTATTTATTGCTCTCCAGTTGCTTTGCAGTAAATCGGTACTCTATTTTTCTGGCATGAGATGCATAATCAAGCATACAACAGATTATATGTGACGTCTGTCACTTATGTATTTCAAACAACACTCAATGTAAAAATATCGTGGGGCAGGTAGTGGCTACCCCATTTAATTCTTTACGTAGAACGCGGGTCTCAACGTTGGTATTACAATAATCAAATAGCTAAAGCATTCATTGCGTTTTCTGTACTTATACCCATATGCCTTTGACAACGGTACTCCTTAGAAACCCTCTTCGGACTGTTGCCGAAATGCTTGCGGAATGCATAAATGAAATAAGATGTACTGGCATAGCCACATTGCTCGGCAATTTTATTGACAGAACGTTCGACGCGTATTAAGTTTTTTGCGTGCTGCATTCTGGCATCTAAAAGAATTTGAGAGAATGTTGTTTGCTCTTGCTTGAGTTTTTTCTTCAACAAACTTTCACTTATATACAGGCAGTCACAAATATCTTTCAGTTTCCATGGATGTGCCAGCTTCATATTGACAATATTCCTCACTTTCCCGGAAACCGATAGTACCCCGTTAGTTAACAATGTAATGAAACCTTTGCATGCGGCAAAGATAGACAGACAAGAAAAAAGCAAAAGTTCAGAAAAATTATGATGATCGCGTTCTTCAGAGTTGAGATAAGCAATCATTTCATTAAGCAATCCAGCTGGTACATTTGAAGCACGTAAAAACTTCGCAGGAACAGGCATCGTCACTGTCTGAATGTTAGTGCATTGAAGATATTTTTTAATGGTATTTTCATTAAATCCGATTTCTTTAAAATGACGCGCGTAAGGTGCAAAATGTGATCGGACAGCATTATCTACCATCAGGATTTCACCATCGGAAAAGCTATGGTCTTTGTCTAAAATAGTAGCATTAAATGCATGATGGACAAATATAACAGAACATACGAGCGACATTTTAGCTCCTTGAAATTATAAAGTTTTATAGATAATCATTCAGCAGCTTATGTTCGTAAGTTGCTTTTTATTTTTAACATTACAAATCATTAATAATGAAATGCGTAATGTCTCTTAATATGCGATCCAGTCCGGCCCCTCCAATTTGATCAATTGCTGAGCAAATGGATATCAGCGTGAGGGTCGCTAACAAAATAACCACAATCAAAGACATGGTTTTTTTATAATTGTCTTTTTTAGTGACTGTATTTTTCACCGTGATCGCATACATTTTGAATATGATATATTAATCGCAAACGCTAAGCGTTATGCATCGTTAATCAGTGTACTTAATATAGCAGGGTGATTACAGGATGAAATAGGACTGAAACTTCACTGCTGAGCGGAGTTTCTTACAACTGTAGGCGTCGGTGTATATCTTAATTGCGGAGCTGAAAAGATAAGAGATTGTACGGGGATAGTCAATTCGAGTTTCTTCTGCTGTCATCCGTACAGCAGAAGAAAAAAAGAATGCAATTAATGTGAAGGTTCTAATTCAACCGGAATACTTTTATAGCCAGGAATTCCACTCAGCGGATCATGGTTTTCAAGTGTTAGCATATGATTCGATTCTGGGAAGTAGGTCACCAGTGAGTTGTCAGCCATAGGGTAGATGACCACTTTCAATCTATCCATGCGGCGTGAGCTACGCTTGCCCTCTGGCGTGAGCGCAATCAGATTGACTCTTTCGCCGTTTGTTACACCACATATTTCTGCTTGTTTAGCACTCATAAAGACCACATCACGTTGGCCGAACACACCACGATAACGGTCATCCATACCATAAATCGTCGTGTTGTACTGATCGTGGCTACGCACTGTCGCCATGACCAATTTACTGTTAAAAGCTGAAGAGGGGTCTTCCAACAGTCCGTTGCTGGCAATAAAATTGGCTTTACCTGACGGCGTGAGCCAGCGCCTTTCGGCAGCTGCATTTGTCAGATGAAAACCACCCGGATGGCGGATTCGCTGATTATAATCTGCGAACTCTGGCAATACGGCTTCAATGTCATCGCGGATGCGATCATAATCTTCGACCAGTCTCTCCCAGGCTACCACACTCTGGGGTAATGCCGCCCGGGCGATACCCGCGACCACTGCACACTCTGATTTCAGCATTACACCGGCGGGTTTTAATACGCCGCGCGAAGCATGAATCATGGACATTGAATCCTCAACCGTAATCGCCTGCGCACCGCTTTTCTGCATGTCAATCTCGCTACGACCCAGAACCGGCAGAATATAGCTGTGCCGTGCGGTAAGCAGGTGCGAGCGGTTTAGTTTAGTGGCTACGTGCACCGCCAGATCCAATTGCGTTAACGGTACAGCGCTCGCTTCCCGATCTGGCATTGCCAGGGCAAAGTTGCCGCCCATGCAGATTAACGCACGCGCTTGCCCCGTACATATTGCTTGCATGCTGGCGATTGCAGCGTGCCCTGGTGCATCAGGGGGAGTGAAACCATAGCGTTCACCCAGGCGGGCCAAAAACTGTGCTGAAGGTTTCTCGGTGATCCCTACCGTTCGATCGCCCTGGACATTTGAATGACCACGTAGTGGACAGATGCCTGCGCCCGGCTTACCAATGTTACCTTTCATCAACAGCAGATTGACCAGTTGCTGCACGTTTTGCGTACCATGTTCGTGTTGAGTGATACCCATCCCGTAGCAAATAATGGTACGTTCGGCAGCAGCATACGCATCAGCCAGCTCAGCAATTTGTGTTTGTTCCAGCCCTGAAATACGCTCGATATCTTTCCACTCTGAATTGAGAACGTCACTGCGCAACTCTTCAAAGCCGACGGTATTTGCTTGAATGAATTCATCATCCAGTATGGGGGGACGTCCCGCGGCGCTGGCTGCATCATCGCGCTCAATTAACAGACGCATTACCCCCTTAATTAAGGCCATATCACCACCGATTCGTACCCGATAATAAGCACTTGCCAACTGGGTTTCTGAATTCGTCAGCATTTCAATCGGATTTTGCGGTGCGGTAAATCGCTCCAGGCCACGTTCCTGTAGAGGATTGATAGCGATCATTTTCGCTCCCCGTTTTACTAAAGCGCGCAACGAGGTCAACATGCGAGGGTGGTTTGTACCAGGGTTGTGCCCAATACAAATCACCAGATCACATTTCTCAAAGTCTTCCAGTAACACAGTCCCTTTGCCCACGCCGATGCTGGCGGCCAGCCCTACACTGGTCGGTTCATGGCACATATTGGAACAGTCGGGAAAGTTATTGCTGCCGTATTCGCGGGCGAAAAGCTGATAAAGAAAAGCTGCTTCATTGGAAGTACGGCCCGATGTATAGAATTCGACCTGATTAGGATCACTGTAGCTTTGAAGTCGCTCGCCAATTTCGTCGAAAGCTTGTTGCCAGCTTAGTGGTTTGTAACAGTCGCTGGCAGCATCATATTTTAAGGGTTGAGTGAGACGACCAGCAGCCTCCAGCTCGTGATCCCCCCAGGTCAGTAACGACTGCACAGTATTCGCAGCGAAGAAAGAGGCATCTACCTGCTTATCCGTAACTTCCCAGGCGATAGCTTTCGCTCCATTTTCACAAATGTCGAATGAAGCGCTGTGCTTAGGATCAGGCCATGCACAACCGGGACAATCAAAGCCCTCTGGCTTGTTCATGTCAAACATGGCAATAACATCCTGGCGTATATCCATTTGCTTACGTACAGCATTCGCTACTGACTTAACAGCACCCCAACCACCTGCGGCTCCCTGGTAGGTTTCTATTTTTTTCTTCATCAGATTATCCAGTGTGGAAATGATTTATTAGGATTCGAAATAGCGATGATGCTTAGCATAAATAATGGTTTTATGGTGTGTTTCGACATTTAAGAGTAGGGCCACTCTCTTATATTTTTAATCTATTACCGTAAAATAATAGAATTAATTAATGCACTAAGTTAAGCATCATCTCTCATAATGTTTAAATTAGCATGTTTTGCAATAAACAAAATAAGACTCTGACTTCAAATATGCGCGAATTTTCTTACAGGCGTAGGATGATAACCACCAATAAAATACTATAATTTCATAAATCCGCGCATTTTTCATTAATGGATTAAAGAACCCAAAAGTAGAACATGGGCAAAATCACAATTATTCATAGATAAAAGTGACGCCAATGACTGACTGTACATTTAATAACACTATCTGCTGAAAAAGCCGAATAGGCGGTTCCCCCCAGACATACACCGAGGAACATAACGAATTTGTATTTCATAATCTATTTTCCTTAACGGCAGATTGCTGTCTGCTGGTTTAATAATGTTAGCTCTGGGGTCTGTGACTACCGATACCTTATACAAGGCAATTCAAAAAGTTCGGGAAGCGATTGAATATGAGCAGTATCGCTAACCTGTGAAAATTCAGGAGAGTAGGGGATTTAACATGTTCGTTAGTTCGACACTTTGCTGACTGGTGATACTTTTGTATCGGTGTGCGGGTTCGTTCCTGGCTACTCTGGTTACTTCAACTCTATTGAAGACCTTAATTCTCTCAACGAGATCTCTGTGGTTAGCATGGTTAATCTGGTGAGCTTCAGCAGGTGACATATCCAGATATCCAGGAATGCCAGATTTATATATTGAGAGTTGAGATGCATAAGGAATAGGCTAACGTTTCTGACGTGGTTACCATAGGTGGACTTGTTGGCTCTGGAGATTGCATCATGCATAAACCCAGTAGCAATTATTGTCGGGGGCGTTACTTAGGTGCTGCCAGCCGAGTAGGTAAGTAAAGAAGTCATTTAGGAACAAAGTTATCGTATTTAACATAATATACATTATGCGCACCGACATAAGCAAAGGGAAAATCTAGTCTTTAGCGGTCATGATTATCCTGCTCATTAACAACGACCAAACCCCATATCTCACTTAATTCCGTATTCTCGGCTTAACCGACCGTGCAACCTCAACACATTGGTTTCAATTGCCGTCACCACATTCTCCGGAAAGTCTGCCGATAATGAAGTCTTCACGTTATCCAGTGCTGCGGGAATCATTCTGGCAAATTCACTCAGGATTTCATGCATCTGCACTTCAGGGAATTTCAGCGCCTTTGCTGTCGCCAAAAAATGTCGTGGATAAATTTTATCGATTGCCGTTTTTCTGCCTTTGGATGCGTTAAGCCCCATTGCCAGTTTGAGATCGCTGATGTGTATTCCCGCGCCACCCAATACCGGAAATGCTGAAATGATGTCGTAAAATGGTGTGAGTCGATAACTGCCACCGGCCTGGATAAAAACTGAGAAATTTTTCGCATGGCCGTCCGTCGCGCCAATCAACCACTGGAATACCTGAAATTTCATAAAATCATAACGATCGCGAAGCGCCTCGCTGGACCCCATCAAAAACGCCATGATCCGCGCGATGCCTGGGCCTCCGTCAGATTCATATTTCACCGATGAAGGTAAACCGAATGTCTGACACATATCCTCCTGTGGCAAGCGAAGTAAAACCGTTCGCTCACTATTCCAGCGCCTGTCAAAACGTTCGACCGCTAACGCGCGCACCCTTCCCGCTTTAATGATTTCTGCGTCCGGAACATTCAACCCGAGTTCTTTCGCCAGCAGCAAACAGTAATACTCATTATCAACGCTCTGACTGAGGTCGAGCGTCGCGTTGGGCTGCCTGATTTCACCAATCGGTAATTTAATGATATGCGTCGTCGGCGTTATTCCTTTCGGAATGCACCAGTCATTGCCCATTCTGAGCAGCGCCGTCTTCTCCTGCGCACCGGCAACCGAGATGCGAAAGTCATTTTCTTCTCTAATCATGCCTAGCGGGATATCTGCTTTATAAGCCGTTAATACTTCTTCAAGTCTGGTGTCAGTGAGCTTTTCCCATGCCATTATCGAGCGCGTTACGGTTTCATCTTCTGGTAATAACGTTACGGCGCCAACGCTGTCTCGCCCTATTTCTGACAATAAATCAAACGGTTGTCTGGATTTAGCATGGTAACGTTTCACGATCCTGTCGCGCACGATCGGGCTATCAGGTAACAGGTTATCGAAGAAATTAAATACGGCATCAGAGGTGATATTCCCCCTCTGCAATGGCAGCGAAAGTGACAATGGCCTGGCATATCGGTTGGCTAACCACTCCGGTGCATACTTAAAGGTGTGCGCGCCATTGGCCAACTTCGTTAACTCGCCTACCCGCTGGTTGTTCATCCATGTGACAAGTTTAGGCATTACCACTCCAGATCTTGCTGTTCTGTTGATTCTGGCGAGGCATTTTTCGTGTCGCATAGCGTCATTGAGAGTTCTAGCGACTGTAATATCTTAAAAAATGTCGTCAGCGTGGTGTTATCGGGATTATTCTCGAAATTCGAAATCGTCGCCTGCTTAATGCCGATTTTTTTCGCCAGCTCGCTCTGCGTCCAGCCATTTTGCTGACGTACCAGTTTCATTGCATTCGCTAATTGCTTTGGGCTATAGATCATCGGAAAGCTTATCATGCCATACGTCCACAAGAAGTTTATCCGTTTAAGGGGATATTTTTAGTTTTATCCCTTAGTGAGGGTAAAGTCAATCTGTAGACGCAATTTATCCGCTCTACGGGATAAATACTGCAATATCCGCGATCGCGGATAAAAACACATAGTAATTCGCCTGGGTTTTTAACTGACCATCACCGGTAGCAGAACGTTCATGCCCACCGACATGACACATCTACATAGAGCTGGCATTAACGAGCCAGCTCTAAAAGAAAGGAAATAAGACAACGGTCATCAGGATGTGGCTGTCAATGAAACTATAACCCCGGCGCTTTCCATAACGACGTCGTCAGTCCGTGATCAACCAGCCCAAGCTGATCCTGATAAACAGCCTGCCATTTATTTCGTGAATCCTGATAAAGCTCATGCTTCTCCAGGTCTGGCGTGTGCGTCCGTTCCCATCGTACAAGGCGTTCTCCGGTTTCTGCCATTGACGAAAAAATTCCGGCACCAACGCCTGCTGCAATGGCACATCCCAATGCGGTCGCTTCTTTAACGACCGGAATATTAACGGGTAATCCCGAGACATCAGCGAGAATTTGACTCCATAATTTCCCTTTTGAACCTCCGCCTGCAAAGACCAGCGATGTAGGTTGAATATTCGAAAAATCAGCAATTTGCTGCAAGTTACATGCCGACACAATCGCCGCATTTTCTTCCAGTGCGCGGAACAACGTCGCCTTGTTACATTTATCCGGGTCAATGGACAAATTAATAAAGGAAGGCGCAGCGTGATACCAGGTTTTAAAGCGCATTTTGTCGGAGAATATCGGCATCACGCCCCACGATCCCGGCGGCACTCGACTGGCCATCTCTTCCAGCAGCGTGTAGGTGTCGATACCTAAACGCTCGGCAATCAACTTTTCTTCTGCACAAAAGGCATCGCGGAACCAGCGCATTGTCAGTCCGGTAAAAAAGCTAATTGATTCAGCTTGTACCATGCCAGGAATAACGTGAGGATTGACGCGTACGTTCATTTCCGGATCGGTCACCGGAGCGGCTAAGTTCACGACCTGCTGCCAGAACGTTCCGCCAAGAACAGCGGTTTGTGCCGGACGTACAACGCCTAATCCCAGGCAACCAAGCTGTACGTCCCCTCCTCCCACCACCACCGGCGTGCCGGCCTTCAGACCGCAAAGACCCGCAGCATCCGTGCTCACAACGCCAAGTAATGTGCCAGTTTCTTTAACAGGAGAAAGAATATCGGCCCGCAACCCGGCCATATCCAGCAATGCAGGTTTCCAGTCACGGGTGGTGAGATCGAGAAGTCCCGTGGTGCCAGCGTTAGACGGATCCACCGCCAGTTCCCCACTTAACATGTAGGCCAGCCAGTCGCTGATCATGGTGATGGTGGACGCCTGTCGGTAGATATCGGAACGATGATGCGCCAGCCAAAGTAATCTGGGAATGGCGCTTAAAGCCAGCGTTTGTCCGGTCGCGCGATACACTTCGTTTTCAAAGGTATTGTTATGCAGTTCTTTAAGTTCGCTGACTTCCCGTGCCGCTCTGGCATCCACATTGGCGCAGGCCCAGATCGGTGTTCCTTCATTGTTATATAAAACAATGCCTTCGCGCATTGAACATGCCGAAACAGCAGCAATGTATACCGGCGCGATACCAGAATTATGTAGCGCCTGGCGCATACACTCACACGCCAGTTGCCAGTTCTTAGTCAGATCAAATTCCATTGAACCGGGAACATCAGGTACTGCCAGATGCCGCCACTCCGCCTGTCCCACCGCGATTTGATTGCCTTCCAGGTCGAAAATCACAGCCCGAATGCTTCCGGTGCCTGCGTCTAGCGCCATCAGGTAATGCTTTGATTCTGAAGGGGTAAATAGTCGAGCCATTAGATTGTCCTCGGCTTAAGCGTTCTGTCTGTTCCTCTAAACGTTCTCCATCGTTCCCGGTAATCAGGTCTTGCAAAATTAACCACGTAAAATCGCAGCAGCCGTATCCTGGTCGGTAACCAGCGCGTTGATGTAACCGCCCTTCATCGCAGCGGCGATCGCTTCGGCTTTGTTTTCCCCTCCTGCTACACCGACTCTAATTGGAATGGTTGTCAGCGCAGTTAAAGGTAAGCCGATCAGTTCGTTATGTATTTTGATATCCGTGACAACGTCACCTTTTGCGTCAAAAAAGTAACCTAAAATATCGCCAATAGCCCCTTTTCGGCCAATCATTAACTGTTCGCCCTGACTGATATAACCGGAGCGAATAATCGTCGCATCCTCTTTTTGATTCACGGCGCCAATGCCGACAATAGCGACATCCGCAGCTTGCGCGGCTAACAGGACATCTTTGACGCAGTTTTCATTTTTCAGCGTTCGGGCAATTTCAGCCGACGATGCCCGTAATGGCGCCGGAATGATGTTGACGCTGCACGCCGCGTTAAGCTGCCCTATGCCGGTCATATAAGAACCGACGCCACCGGAGAGCGTTACCAGGCGAATTTGCTGTGACGAAATAAAACCACTTAAGCGTTGCAGCGTGTTCATCGTTGCCTCGCCAAAGCCAATCGCCAGCATCTGTTGTGGTTGAAGTAAACTCATCAACATATGCGCCGCGCCTATCCCCAGACGCCCACCGACATCAGCCTCTGCGAGTCCCGGGATCACCCGGACATGTTGCAGCGAAAACTGGCGACGTAATTGCGTTTCATATTCCAGACAGCCTTCAAAGCGAGAGTTAATTTGCACGCGAATAATGCCGGACTGATGCCCTTTTTCCAGTAACCGCGACACTTTCAAACGCGTTAGCCCGAGGCGATCGCTAATCTCACTCTGGGTCAGCCCGTCGTGATAGTAAAACCACGCGATCCGCGCCACCTGTTCTTCTTCACACATTCCCTGTTCTGAAATTGCCGAATCGTTGATTGTCATAATTCATTCTTCACTTTGAACATATTTAAATCTTTAATGCAATTGTTCAGTTATTGCGCATTTATATCTGTGATAACCACCACAGTTTGGTCAAGCAGCAATGAACAAACGCAACCATAAAAATCAAAATAGCATAAATTGTGATCTATTCGTCGGAATTATGCGCAATAGCCACCTAAGGTTATGAACAAATTAAAAGCAAAAATACATTTGTTCAAAATTCATCTGCAAAACTGAATGGGGGAATTATGCAAGCGAGTGATACCCGCGCATTACCGCTACTTTGCGCCCGCTCGGTTTATAAACAGTATTCAGGGGTTAATGTCCTGAAAGGTATCGATTTTGCGTTGCATCAAGGTGAAGTCCACGCCCTGCTCGGTGGTAACGGCGCAGGTAAATCGACGCTAATGAAAATCATCGCCGGGATTACACCCGCTGATAGCGGCACGCTGGAGATTGGTGGCAATAGTTATGCCAGATTAACGCCAGCTCATGCTCACCAACTGGGGATTTATCTCGTTCCCCAGGAACCATTGCTCTTTCCAAGTCTGTCGATAAAAGAAAACATTCTGTTTGGTCTGGCAAAAAAACAGTTCTCCATGCAAAAGATGAACAACTTGCTGGCGGCGCTGGGATGCCAGTTTGATCTCCATAGCCTGGCGGGCTCCCTGGATGTTGCTGACCGCCAAATGGTGGAAATCCTGCGCGGCCTGATGCGAGACTCGCAAATTCTTATTCTCGATGAACCTACAGCATCGCTTACCCCTGCGGAAACCGAACGCTTGTTTAGCCGTGTGCGGGAACTACTCACCACTGGCGTGGGTATTGTTTTTATCTCACATAAACTGCCGGAAATTCGCCAGATTGCCGATCGGATTAGTGTGATGCGCGACGGAACCATCGCCTTAAGTGGCAAAACCAGCGAACTGTCTACCGACGACATTATCCAGGCCATCACGCCAGCAGCACGGGAAAAATCGCTCTCTGCCAGCCAAAAATTATGGCTGGAGTTACCTGGCAACCGCCCACAACATGCTGCCGGTACGCCGGTACTGACGCTGGAAAACCTGACTGGTGAAGGTTTTATGAATGTCAGTTTTACGCTCAATGCTGGAGAAGTTCTTGGCCTTGCCGGACTCGTGGGTGCCGGGCGTACGGAACTGGCGGAAACGTTATATGGTCTGCGACCTTTGCGTGGCGGGAGCGTCATGTTGAATTGTAAGGAGATCAATAAATTATCTACCGGAGAACGTTTACATCTCGGGCTGGTTTATTTGCCAGAAGATCGCCAGTCCTCCGGACTGAATCTCGATGCTTCGCTGGCGTGGAACGTCTGCGCCCTTACCCATAATCAACGCGGATTCTGGGCGAAAACCGCGAAAGATAATGCCACGCTGGAACGTTATCGTCGGGCTCTGAATATTAACTTTAACCAACCGGAACAAGCTGCACGGACATTATCCGGTGGCAACCAGCAAAAAATCCTGATTGCCAAATGTCTGGAAGCCTCACCGCAAGTATTGATTGTTGATGAACCGACGCGCGGCGTCGATGTCTCGGCGCGTAATGATATCTATCAGCTGCTGCGCAGTATCGCCGCACAAAATGTGGCTGTGCTGCTTATCTCCTCCGATCTGGAAGAGATCGAACTGATAGCTGACCGCGTGTATGTGATGCATCAGGGTGAAATTACCCACTCTGCCCTGACCGGGCGCGATATTAATGTCGATACCATTATGCGTGTCGCCTTTGGTGATAGTCAGCGCAAGGAGACAGCATGCTGAAGTTTATCCAGAACAACCGCGAGATCACGGCGCTGCTGGCAGTGATCTCGCGGTTTGTGTTGCCCGGTTTTCTCGACCGTCAGTATTTGAGTCTGCAAACGCTGACCATGGTTTATAGCAGCGCACAAATCCTGATCCTGCTGGCAATGGGCGCGACGCTGGTGATGCTGACGCGCAATATTGATGTTTCGGTAGGCTCAATTACGGGTATGTGCGCGGTACTGTTGGGGATGTTACTGAACGCAGGGTATTCACTACCTGTTGCTTGTGTTGCGACTTTACTGCTCGGCTTGCTCGCGGGATTTTTCAACGGTGTACTGGTCGCATGGTTAAAGATCCCGGCCATTGTCGCCACACTCGGCACATTAGGGTTGTACAGGGGCATCATGTTGCTATGGACAGGCGGAAAATGGATTGAAGGGTTGCCCGCCGAATTGAAACAACTCTCCGCCCCGCTGCTGTTTGGCATTTCCGCTATCGGTTGGTTGACGTTATTTCTGGTGGCGTTTATGTCCTGGTTGCTGGCGAAGACGGCGACTGGACGTAGCTTTTATGCCACGGGCGATAATTTACAAGGTGCTCGTCAACTGGGCGTTCGTACAGAAGCCATTCGGATTGTGGCGTTTTCGTTGAATGGCTGCATGGCCGCGCTGGCGGGGATTGTATTTGCTTCACAGATTGGGTTTATCCCTAATCAGACCGGCACAGGGCTGGAGATGAAAGCAATCGCCGCCTGCGTGCTGGGTGGCATTAGTTTGCTCGGCGGTTCCGGTGCGATCATCGGTGCGGTACTCGGTGCCTGGTTCCTGACGCAAATCGATAGCGTACTGGTGCTGTTGCGAATCCCGGCGTGGTGGAATGATTTTATCGCTGGTCTGGTCCTGCTGGCTGTGCTGGTATTTGATGGACGCCTGCGTTGCGCACTGGAACGTAATCTGCGACGGCAGAAATATGCCCGCTTTTTGACGCCACCGCCATCCGTTAAACCCGCGCCGTCAGGTAAAAAACGGGAGGCCGCGTGATGCATATTCGCTATGGTTGGGAACTGGCCCTCGCGGCGCTATTAGTGATTGAGATTGTGGCTTTTGGCGTAATTAACCCGCGGATGTTAGATCTCAACGTGTTGCTGTTCAGTACCAGTGATTTCATCTGCATTGGCATTGTCGCTCTGCCGCTGACGATGGTGATTGTCAGTGGCGGGATTGATATTTCGTTTGGTTCAACCATTGGCCTGTGTGCCATCGCATTGTGCGGGCTGATTAACGCCGGATTGATCATCTATACCAGAGTTAACCCGCTGGTGATTACGCTTGGCACGCTGTATCTATTTGCCGGAAGCGCCCTGCTGCTTTCCGGGATTGCGGGGGCGACGGGATATGAAGGTATTGGCGGATTTCCGATGGCGTTTACGGATTTCGCTAACCTCACCGTACTTGGACTTCCCGTTCCGCTGATTCTCTTTCTGATATGTTTCATCATTTTCTGGCTCTGGCTGCATAAAACCCACGCCGGACGCAATGTATTTTTGATTGGACAAAGCCCGCGCGTGGCGCTTTATAGCGCGATTCCGGTTAACCGCACCTTATGCGCGCTCTATGCCATGACGGGGCTGGCATCGGCGGTCGCTGCTGTGCTGCTGGTGTCGTATTTTGGTTCAGCACGTTCCGATCTCGGAGCGTCGTTTTTGATGCCCGCCATCACTGCAGTGGTGCTTGGCGGTGCCAATATTTATGGTGGTTCCGGTTCCATTATCGGTACCGCCATTGCGGTTTTATTAGTGGGATATTTGCAACAAGGTTTGCAAATGGCAGGAGTGCCAAATCAGGTGTCCAGCGCCCTTTCCGGTGCGTTGCTTATCGTCGTTGTCGTTGGTCGTTCCGTTAGCCTGCATCGCCAGCAAATTAAAGAGTGGCTGGCGCGTCGGGCCAATAATCCATTGCCATAAAGGATATCCTCATGACACTTCACCGCCTTAAGAAAATCGCCTTACTTAGTGCCCTTGGTATTGCGGCAGTCTCTATAAATGTGCAGGCAGCAGAGCGTATTGCATTTATTCCCAAACTGGTTGGTGTGGGATTTTTTACCAGTGGTGGCAATGGTGCTCAACAAGCCGGTAAAGAGCTGGGTGTTGATGTCACCTACGACGGGCCGACGGAACCCAGTGTTTCTGGTCAGGTACAGTTGATCAATAACTTCGTTAACCAGGGGTATAACGCCATTATTGTCTCTGCGGTTTCGCCCGATGGTTTATGTCCGGCGCTAAAACGCGCAATGCAGCGTGGTGTGAAAGTCTTGACCTGGGACTCTGACACCAAACCAGAATGCCGCTCTTACTACATTAACCAGGGTACGCCAACACAGTTGGGAGGTATGTTGGTGGATATGGCGGCGCGTCAGGTAAATAAAGACAAAGCGAAAGTCGCGTTTTTCTACTCCAGCCCTACCGTTACCGACCAAAACCAATGGGTGAAAGAAGCGAAAGAAAAAATCGCCAAAGAGCATCCTGGCTGGGAAATCGTCACTACGCAGTTTGGCTATAACGATGCCACTAAATCGTTACAAACCGCGGAAGGAATATTGAAAGCATATAGCGATCTCGACGCCATTATCGCCCCCGATGCCAACGCCCTGCCCGCCGCCGCGCAAGCCGCAGAAAACCTGAAAAATGACAAAGTTGCGATTGTTGGGTTTAGTACGCCAAACGTGATGCGCCCATATGTGGAACGCGGCACGGTGAAAGAATTTGGCCTGTGGGATGTGGTGCAGCAAGGCAAAATTTCGGTGTATGTCGCGGATGCATTATTGAAAAAAGGTGCAATGAAAACGGGCGATAAGCTGGATATTCAGGGCGTGGGTCAGGTTGAAATCTCGCCAAACAGTGTTCAGGGCTATGACTACGAAGCGGATGGTAATGGCATCGTGCTGTTACCGGAGCGCGTGATATTCAACAAAGAGAATATCGGCAAATACGATTTCTGATGTGGATTACTTAACCGGAGTACGTTATGGCAGATTTAGACGACATTAAAGATGGTAAAGATTTTCGCACCGATCAACCGCAACAGAATATCCCTTTTACCCTGAAAGGTTGCGGTGCGCTGGACTGGGGAATGCAGTCGCGCTTATCGCGGATATTTAATCCGAAAACGGGTAAAACCGTGATGCTGGCCTTTGACCATGGATATTTTCAGGGGCCGACTACCGGACTTGAGCGTATCGATATAAATATCGCCCCACTGTTTGAACATGCCGATGTATTAATGTGTACGCGCGGTATTTTACGCAGCGTAGTGCCTCCGGCAACCAATAAACCGGTGGTACTGCGGGCTTCAGGTGCGAACTCTATTCTGGCGGAATTAAGTAATGAAGCAGTGGCGTTATCGATGGATGATGCCGTGCGCCTGAACAGTTGCGCGGTGGCGGCTCAGGTTTATATCGGCAGCGAATATGAACATCAGTCGATCAAAAATATTATTCAACTGGTCGATGCCGGAATGAAAGTGGGAATGCCGACCATGGCCGTGACTGGTGTGGGCAAAGATATGGTGCGCGATCAGCGTTATTTCTCGCTCGCTACCCGAATCGCCGCTGAAATGGGGGCGCAGATTATTAAAACCTATTATGTCGATAAAGGCTTTGAACGGATTGTTGCCGGATGCCCGGTACCAATTGTTATTGCTGGCGGTAAAAAATTACCGGAGCGCGAGGCGCTGGAAATGTGCTGGCAGGCTATCGATCAGGGCGCATCTGGCGTGGATATGGGACGCAATATTTTCCAGTCTGACCATCCGGTGGCAATGATGAAAGCTGTACAGGCGGTGGTACATCATAACGAAACGGCTGATCGGGCATATGAACTCTATCTAAGTGAAAAACAGTAACTGCGGATTTAAGGAGAAGAATCATGCACGTCACGCTGGTTGAAATTAACGTTCATGAAGACAAGGTTGACGAGTTTATCGCGGTATTTCGTCAGAACCATCTGGGTTCGATCAAAGAGGAAGGCAATTTGCGCTTCGATATCTTACAGGACCCGGAAGTCAATTCGCGCTTTTATATCTACGAAGCCTATAAAGATGAAGACGCAGTGGCATTCCATAAAACCACGCCCCACTACAAAATTTGTGTCGAGAAACTGGAACCGTTAATGACCGGACCACGTAAAAAACGGGTGTTCAATGGACTGATGCCGTGAGGCGAATTCATCAGTTTTATCTACAATTGGGGTAACGCGCTGACAGGAGTAAAAAAAATGTCTGACTGGAACCCCTCTTTATATCTGCACTTTGCCGCTGAACGATCGCGTCCGGCGGTGGAGCTGCTTGCCAGAGTGCCGCTGAAGAATGTCGAATATGTTGCCGATCTTGGCTGCGGGCCGGGTAACAGCACCGCCCTTTTACATCAACGTTGGCCTGTAGCAAAGATAACGGGTATCGATTCGTCTCCAGCGATGGTTGCCGAAGCGCGAAGTGCTTTGCCGGACTGCCAGTTTGTGGAAACAGATATCCGCAACTGGCAACCAGAGCAGGCACTTGATCTGATTTTTGCTAATGCCTCACTGCAATGGCTGCCCGATCACTACGAACTGTTCCCTCATTTGGTTTCGTTACTTAATCCGCATGGCGTGTTGGCAGTACAGATGCCGGATAACTGGCTGGAGCCGACCCATGTGCTAATGCGTGAAGTGGCCTGGGAGCAAAAATACCCGGATCGCGGGCGTGAGCCGCTGGCAGGTGTTCACGCTTATTACGATATTCTGAGCGAAGCCGGGTGCGAGGTTGATATCTGGCGAACCACCTACTATCACCAGATGCCGTCGCACCAGGCGATTATTGACTGGGTGACCGCTACCGGATTACGCCCGTGGTTACAGGATCTGACCGAGAGCGAACAGCAGCATTTTCTTACGCGCTACCATCAGATGCTGGAAGAGCAGTATCCTCTCCAGGAGAACGGACAGATACTGCTGGCATTTCCGCGACTGTTTATTGTTGCCCGACGTACAGAGTAATTGTTACGTCAGCTGGTAATGGCGATCGGGAAGAATCTTCGCTGGAATTTCTGCTTCATCGTTCATCTGCAACAGGTCAATTTCAATGGCGTTGCAGATGGCATTCAGTGGTAAGTCATTATTTTCTGTACCAAACGGATCTTCCAGTTCTTCCGCCAGACAATCCAGCGAAATAAAAGTGTAGGAAATCAGCACAGAGATAAACGGCGTCATGTAATGCAGGTCCACGACCAGCGCAAACGGTAGCATGATACAAAACAGATAAACGGTACGATGCAAAATCAGAGTGTATGCAAAAGGAATTGGCGTATAGGCAATGCGTTCGCAGCCTGCCAGTACCGCGGAAATATCGTTAAGCCGATCGTGAAGGCTAATAAACAGGATATCTGAAAGCTGTCCATTGCGCCGCTGAACTGCTAGCCACTCCCCCATTATCAATAAAATACGGTTAGCGGGAGAGTTGGCAGTCAGTACACGCTGAAGATCTTCAGTCTTGAGATAATGTGCCAGCACTTCTGCCTGTGGCTGTTTGCGTAATGTCATGCGTAAACAGTGGGCAAACGCGATTTGTAATCGGACAAATTCCCTTACACTTGCCGAATCAGGCAATGTCGTTTTTACCTCACGCAGTAATGACCGTGAGGCAATCATCAACTGCCCCCATAGTTTGCGCGCTTCAACATAACGGGCGTAACCGGCGTTATTACGAAAACCGAGAAAGATGGCGATGGCGACACCGAGAATGCTGAACGGTGCGAGGGTGAATTTGATGCCCAAATGCGTGTACCAGGGCAGCATGAAAATAACGGCGATAGAAAAGAGAAAATTAAGTAGTAAGCGCGAGGATATCTTGGATAATACTGAACCGTGCCAGACAAAAATACGGCGCAGCCAGTGTTGTTGTGGACGAACAATCATGGTTATCTTCAGGCGTGGAAAAGTCTCCCTATTAAACGTGATTACGATCACATTCTCAAGACAACATTCACAAATTACCTACAAAGAAACAACATTTACAGGTGCTACATATGGCACCTTCTTATAATAATAGCATACAGGATGTTGTAACTAATATTGGGCAATAAAAAACCCGGTCGAAACCGGGTTCAGAATTAACGCTGTTATTAGCACAACGGGCGTACAGCTTCGCGCATCCCTTTTTCCAGAATCGCATCCAGGTCATTAGCAACCTGCTCGACCAGGCCAGGCACTTGCGTCAGGTCCTGCTCCCAGTGGTCTTTTTCTGCCAAAACAATAGCAACCAGTTCCTGGGTACCAATAACACCGTCACGATGCTGGCTCCAGAGTTGCTGATAACGTTCCAGCCAGTGCGCATCATCCTGTACAGGATATGTTTCTCCGTTACGCTCTCCGCGATAGAACGCAATCAATGCCGCTAATGCGAAAGTGAGGCGCGCCGGAAGTTTACCGTTCGCCTTCTGCCCTGCCAGCAACTGCGGCAGGATGCGGGTACGGAACTTGGTCATACCGTTGAGCGCGATAGAAAGCAACTGATGTTTGATATACGGGTTACGGAAACGCCCGGTTACCGCACTGGCGAAAGATTCCAGTTCATCACGCGGCAAATCCAGTACCGGAATAATCTCTTCGTAGATAGCTTTTTCAACGAATGCACAAATTTCTGCATCGTTCATCGCTTCGCCTACAGTATCCAGCCCCGCCTGGAACGCCACTGGCACCAATGCCGTATGCGCACCGTTGAGAATTGCCACTTTGCGCTCTTTATACGGTTTAATATCGTCAACAATCAGCACGTTGAGCGGATATTTGTCCAGACGCAGTTCAGATGCTAAAGATTTCGGCCCCTGAATTACAAACAGGTAAAAGTGTTCAGCGGTATCGAGGAAACCATCGTGATACCCCAGTTCTTCTTCCAGTTTCGCCACTTCATCACGCGGATAACCCGTAACGATACGGTCCACCAGCGTAGAGCAGAAGCAGTTAGCCTGATCCAGCCATTGAATAAATGCTTCTGGCAGTGCCCACTCCTGCGCGTAGCGCAGAACCAGTTCACGCAGCGCATCGCCGTTATAGTCGATCAGTTCGCACGGGATGATGATCCAACCTTTATCCAGCGCACCGTTGAAATGGCTAAAACGTTCGAACAACAGGCGCGTCAGTTTTGCCGGATAGCTTACCGCTGGCGCATCATCAAATTTGTCGCCCGCATGGTAGCTGATGCCTGCTTCTGTGGTGTTGGAAAAGACAAAACGCATTTCCGGGTTATGTGCCAGCTTCAGGAATTCATCGTATTCACTGTAGACGCTGATTTCACGATTAACAGAGCGAATCAGACGCGCATCGCTAACCGCCTCGCCCTTCTCATTCAAACCACGAATGATGGTGGTGTACAGACCATCCTGAGTGCTAAGTGACGGCGGGAATGAAGTTTCAATTGGACGAACAACGACAACGCCTGAATTCAGATCGGTGTGCTCATTCAGGAGATCAATTTGCCAGTCGACAAAGGCACGTAGAAAGTTACCTTCACCAAACTGAATGATACGTTCTGGATACAGTGCACCGGGAAAATCGCGACGATTTAGTGTTTTCACAATGGGTTCCCTTTTGATTAGTCATACAACCTGCTTGAATTGGTACGACAGGTTAGCAAACTTTGATATGCTGAACCCCTGTTTTGATCAACTAGCGATGAACAATTCACATTTTTTGGCGAAAAATGTGGTGCTGATCAAAGTTCTTGAAAGTTAAAGCTTGTCATCACGATTCACGGTAAAAAGGGGAATGATTAAATTGGTAGAACAAATTAGGTGCCACCCCACAAAAGTTCATCAACTTGTCAGATAACTTCTCCGCCGTAATGCATAGTACGGGTACGATTACGCCCGTCTTTTTTCGAGCGATAAAGGCAAGTATCAGCTTCTACCATCAAGTTGTTGAAATCATCCGTTAACGTACGAAATGTTGCACTCCCACTTCCGACACCGATACTAACCGTCAAATAAAGCGTTTTTTGTTGCCAGCTGAACGGTTGCAGCTCAACGCCTTTACGGATTTTTTCTGCCATTAGCAGACCATCGACAGGATTCACCGAAGGCACTACAACGGCAAATTCTTCGCCGCCCATTCGTGCCACCAGCCCCTTATCACCGACAATCTTCTGAATATGCTGGGCAAACACGCTTAACACTTTATCGCCACATTCATGACCATAGTTATCGTTAATACTTTTGAAATAGTCGATATCAAGTAGCATGACAGTCAGATGTTGTGTCTGTTTCAACGATGGACTTTTCAGCGCCTCATAAAGACCGGATCGTGAGTAAACCTGAGTCAGAAAATCAAAGTCGGCTCGCAGCGCAACTTGCTTCATTAGCGAATTAATCGCTGCCACGCTAAACGAAACCATAATTGGGCATATCGCCATCGTGGCAATACCGAGACGTGCGGAGAACATTTGCGGAATAGAGAACGGCGAACCGACGGCGATATCAATTACCGAATTTGCCACAAAGACTATTTCCACTGCTCCGGTGACAAAAGTCAGCAGACATGTCACCTGCGGCGTATAACGCACCGCACACCAGATTAATGCAGGCAGCGGAAATGCCAGACTTCCCGCGCCACCAATGACTACCGAGGCAATAACCGACACAATAAGCGCGATAACGGGCATCATCTGCTGTGCTCTAAAGCGCGGCAATACCCCAGGAATTGCCAGTGTCAGCATACAAGGAACAATCAAAACGCCCGTTGAGAATTGCTCACTGAACCTGTCGGCAAGTAAAGACCAGAAATCCAGACTATCAATACTGACCGAACCAATCGCCCCTACAATGGCGCATAATAACGCGGCAATCAGACAATAATTAAATAACCGTAAGGCACTTACTGGCTCGTACTTATTTTTCCCCAGACGCTTATCCCGCACGACCAGCAAGGCGACGGTCACAATAAACATCATATTGGACAAGTTGATGACTAATGAAACCAACCCCCACTGGGTAGTCATCGCGTCATAAGCCAGCATTGCCACATAACTTATCGCATAGTAATGCAGGCGATTAAGCCAGGCATAGCGGGCAAACACCCCGGCCATCACGCCATTCAGCGGCCAGAAAAGAGAAAGCTCGTGAACCAGGCGTAACTTTGCACCAATAAAATAGAACAGTGTGGTTAGCACAAAAATAGCGATGCTATTACGTAGCAGATGACCTTCCTGGAACAAACGGAAAGTTGAAATGGGCTGTACATGCATTAATTATCTGTCCATGCAATTGCGAGTGGCAATTATCTCAACACAATAAGTAAATTCTTATAAAGGATAGCATGTTCGCTGACAGCGGCGGCAAATAAAGATGTCTGGAGAATACTATTTTATCGTTTTCCGCGATTCTCATGGCTGATTCATCTGTTTAACCAGCCAGTGATAGATAACCGTCACGATATAACGTTGTTGTTCCTCGCTTAACGGTACCCCCTGAGGAATGTTATGCCACTTAGCCAGACAGCCGCGGCAACATGTTGCTGTAGCATGCTGGGCAATAAACACTGGATGCCCGCGCATGGGAGTTTGCTTGCCATCGTTTGCCGGTATGGCCGGAGCAAGACGTTTAGCGACAAATTCCGCCGCATGTTGCTCAATGACCGGCGCGCCTTTCTCCAGACAATACTGACGCTCTTTCACGCCCAAACGGAAACGAGAACGAAATTTTGAGCGGGATAAACGCGCGAAGAGTGGATCGAGAGACTGCATTAATAAACCGAGCGCCCTAACTGTTTCGTCAATTGTTCGAGAACTGCTATACCAGCAAGCGAGTTACCTGCGTCATCCAGTTCCGGACTCCAGACCGCGATAGCCATTTCATGCGGAACAATCGCAACAATACCGCCGCCAACGCCAGATTTCGCGGGTAGCCCCACCCGCCAGGCAAACTCACCCGCGTTCTGGTACATTCCACTGGTCGCCATCAGCGCGTTAATTTGTCGCGCCTGCATTGGCGTCACCACGGGATCATCGACATGAATAGCCTTCCCCTGATTCGCCAGAAAGACAAACGTCCGGGCCAGCTCAACACAGCTCATTTTTAGTGCACAGTAATGAAAGTAGTTTTGCAGTACTGTTGTCACATCATGATGGAAATTGCCAAACGACTTCATCAGCCAGGCTATCGCCGCATTTCTCGCAGAATGTTCAAACTCTGAACGCGCTACCACCGTATCGTAGGCAATATCAGACACGCCACTTAATCCGCGCACCACTTCCAGCATACGTTGCCGTGGAGCGCTTAATCGCCCTTGCAGCATGTCGCAGACCACCAGCGCACCGGCATTAATAAAAGGATTACGTGGAATCCCCTGCTCCATTTCCAGTTGCACTAAGGAATTGAATGGCGATCCCGACGGATCTTTGCCGACACGTTGCCAGATCTCCTCTTCGGAGTAATGACGCATGGCGACAACGAGACTAAGCACT
The DNA here is from genome assembly GCF_011881725.1 of Escherichia coli. Taxonomy (GTDB): domain Bacteria; phylum Pseudomonadota; class Gammaproteobacteria; order Enterobacterales; family Enterobacteriaceae; genus Escherichia; species Escherichia coli_E. The sequence continues at coordinate 29,982 of NZ_JAATUR010000028.1, forward strand.
TTGGAAATAGACTGAATGGAAAAACGTTCTTGTGCGTCTCCGGCCTGAAAAAGCTGTCCGTCAACAGTACAGATGGCAATGCCCAGCCGGGAGCCGTCTACCGTTGCCAGTGCCGGAATATAATCCGCGACTTTGCCCTGACCAATGAGCGGCCGCACTTGCCGCAAGATGTTTTCTAAAATTGCATTATCCATGGCGACTGCCACTTTCTACTCCTGGACCGCAGGTCTGAAAAGACCTGCGAGTATAACAGAGCTAAATATGTGACGTCAGATCCGGTCTTTCCATACCGTCTGGACATTACAGAACTCATGTACCCCAAAATGGGAAAGCTCACGACCAAAGCCGCTCTTTTTTACACCGCCAAACGCTACCCGTGCATCACTGGCGCTGAAACCATTGATAAACACCCCACCGCATTCGAGACGTGCGGCCATTTGTTTCGCCAGTACTTCATCAGAGGTAAAAATGGTTGCAGAAAGTCCAAACTCGCTATCATTAGCCAGTTCCAGCGCATGTTCCGCATTTTTCGCAATAGTGATTGCCGCGACGGGTCCAAACAATTCTTCACGAAACGCGGTCATTTCCGGTGTGACATTAGCCAGAACTGTTGGTGGATAGTAGTTACCTGCCCCAGCCATTTTCTCACCACCCAGTAACAAACGAGCTCCCTGTGCCAATGTTTTTTCCACCTGATGGTGTAACTCATCACGCAAATCAAAACGTGCCATTGGTCCGAGATCATTCTCTTCGTCACGGGGATCGCCCATTTTCAATGCTGCTGCCGCCGCCACAAAACGTTCGGTAAATGCAGAGGCAATACCCTCTTCGATGATAAAGCGTTTTGCCGCCGCGCAAACCTGTCCGGTATTCTGATAACGTCCGGCTACCGCGGCTTTAACTGCCAGTTCCAAATCTGCATCGTTAAGCACAATAAACGGATCTGAACCGCCCAGTTCAAGCACGCATTTTTTCAGCGCCGCCCCAGCCTGCGCGCCAATGGCTGCGCCCGCGCGGACACTTCCGGTGACGGTAACCGCAGCAATGCGCGGGTCTTTAATCATCTGGCTTACACCGTCATTGTCGGCATTCAGCCAGCCATATACGCCTTGCGGGATACCTGCATCGTTAAAGACCTGGGCAATTAACTGCGCACAGCCCATCACATTTGGCGCATGCTTAAGTAAGTAACCGTTACCTGCCAGGATAATGGGAACTACCCCTCGCATCACCTGCCATAAGGGAAAGTTCCACGGCATAATCGCCAGAATCGTCCCAAGAGGACGATATTCAATAACCGCTTGCTGATTTTCTACCTGTGTAGGTTCGGTCTTCAACATTGCCGGACCATGCTCTGCATACCAGTCGCACAAGTTTGCCGATTTCGCCACTTCGGCACGCGCCTGTTTGATCGGTTTCCCCGTTTCACGCGTGATCATTTGCGCCATCTCTTCGCTACGGGCGCGCAAAGCCTTACCGATATCACGCAGTTTTTCTGCGCGATAATCTACGTGTGTTACGCGCCAGTCGCGAAAGCCTGCCGCCGCGCACCGAAGTGTATTTTCAATATCGTCAGCACCAGCCCAGGGCAGTACAGATAGCTGTTCGCCATTGGCTGGATTTATTGAAATGGCATGGGTAAGCGGAGTAATGGTCATCTGGGGATCTCCTTCGTGAGTTATGGTGTGAAGATACGCAGATTTACTCTTTCGTGAAAATGAATAATATTAAGTCACTTATTCACGAATCGAGAATATTATGGATCTGACCCAACTGGAGATGTTTAATGCCGTTGCCGAGGCTGGCAGCATTACCCAGGCGGCAGCAAAAGTGCATCGTGTGCCATCTAACCTTACTACCCGTATCCGCCAGCTGGAAACTGAACTGGGCGTTGAACTGTTTATCCGCGAGAATCAGCGTTTACGTCTCTCACCGGCCGGGCACAACTTTTTGCGCTATAGCCAACAAATTCTCGCGTTGGTCGACGAAGCGCGAAATGTTGTTGCTGGCGATGAACCACAAGGCTTGTTTTCTCTCGGTTCGCTGGAGAGCACCGCAGCAGTGCGCATCCCAGCGACACTGGCAGAATTTAACCGTCGTTATCCTAAAATTCAGTTTTCTCTTTCCACCGGCCCCTCCGGTACCATGCTGGACGGTGTACTTGAGGGAAAATTGAATGCGGCATTTATTGATGGTCCGATTAACCATACAGCCATTGACGGGATGCCGGTGTACCGCGAGGAGTTGATGATCGTCACTCCACAAGGGCATACACCCATTACCCGCGCCAGCCAGGTTAATGGGTGTAATATCTATGCCTTCCGCGCTAACTGCTCGTATCGCCGCCACTTTGAGAGCTGGTTTCATGCCGACGGCGCAGCGCCGGGGACAATTCATGAGATGGAGTCATACCACGGTATGCTGGCCTGCGTAATCGCCGGGGCGGGAATTGCGCTTATTCCCCGTTCCATGCTGGAAACTATGCCGGGGCAACATCAGGTTGAAGCCTGGCCATTGGGTGAACAATGGCGTTGGTTAACGACATGGCTGGTCTGGCGTCGTGGCGCGAAGAGTCGTCAGCTTGAGGCGTTTATTGAACTGCTTGACACGTCGCTGTAACAATATGAAGCAGCAAAATGAGATATGGATCACAAATTCATTGTATTCACGTCATTAACCGTTTTAAGATCATTTCATCACCTTTTCGCAACCAACCCGAAAATCTGTTATGACAACAAACACTGTTTCCCGCAAAGTAGCGTGGCTACGGGTCGTTACGCTGGCAGTTGCCGCCTTCATTTTTAATACCACCGAATTTGTCCCTGTTGGGCTGCTTTCTGACATTGCGCAAAGTTTTCACATGCAAACCGCTCAGGTCGGCATCATGTTGACCATTTATGCATGGGTAGTTGCGCTAATGTCATTGCCTTTTATGCTAATGACCAGCCAGGTTGAACGACGCAAGTTACTGATCTGCCTGTTTGTCGTGTTTATTGCCAGCCACGTACTGTCGTTTTTGTCGTGGAGCTTTACCGTTCTGGTGATCAGTCGCATTGGTGTGGCTTTTGCACATGCGATTTTCTGGTCGATTACGGCATCTCTGGCAATCCGTATGGCACCGGCCGGGAAGCGAGCACAGGCATTGAGTTTGATTGCCACCGGTACAGCACTGGCAATGGTATTAGGTTTACCTCTCGGGCGCATTGTGGGGCAGTATTTCGGCTGGCGAATGACCTTCTTTGCGATTGGTATCGGGGCGCTTATCACCCTTTTGTGCCTGATTAAGTTACTCCCCTTACTGCCCAGTGAGCATTCCGGTTCATTGAAAAGCCTTCCGCTATTGTTCCGCCGCCCGGCATTGATGAGCATTTATTTATTAACCGTGGTGGTCGTCACCGCCCATTACACGGCATACAGCTATATCGAGCCTTTTGTGCAAAACATTGCGGGATTCAGCGCTAACTTTGCCACAGCACTACTGTTGATGCTCGGTGGCGCAGGCATTATTGGCAGCGTGATTTTCGGTAAACTGGGCAATCAGTATGCGTCTACGCTGGTGAGTACGGCGATTGCAATATTGCTGGTGTGCCTGGTACTGCTGCTCCCTGCGGCGAACAGTGAAATACATCTCGGGGTGCTGAGTATTTTCTGGGGTATCGCGATGATGATCATCGGACTTGGTATGCAGGTTAAAGTGCTTGCGCTGGCACCTGATGCCACCGACGTCGCGATGGCGCTATTTTCCGGCATATTTAATATTGGAATCGGCGCTGGTGCGTTGGTAGGTAATCAGGTGAGTTTGCACTGGTCAATGTCGATGATTGGCTATGTAGGCGCGGTGCCTGCTTTTGCTGCGTTGATATGGTCGATCGTCACATTTCGCCGCTGGCCAGTGGCACTTGAGGAACAGACACGATAGTTGAAAGGCCCATTCGGGCCTTTTTTAATGATACGTTTTAATGATTTCGAGGATGCCGTTAATAATAAACTGCACGCCCATACATACCAGCAGGAATCCCATCAGACGGGAGATCGCTTCAATCCCTCCCTTGCCCACCAGTCGCATGATTGCACCAGAGCTACGTAGACTTCCCCACAAAATGACCGCAACCAGAAAAAAGATTAACGGCGGCGCAACCATCAGTACCCAGTCCGCGAAGGTTGAACTCTGGCGCACAGTAGACGCCGAACTGATGATCATTGCGATTGTCCCCGGTCCGGCGGTGCTTGGCATTGCCAGTGGAACAAAGGCGATATTGGCTCTGGGTTCATCCTCCAGCTCTTCCGATTTGCTTTTCGCCTCAGGTGAGTCAATTGCTTTTTGTTGTGGGAAGAGCATTCGAAAACCAATAAAAGCGACAATTAAGCCACCAGCAATACGCAGACCGGGAATCGAAATCCCGAATGTGTCCATCACCAGTTGCCCGGCATAGTACGCCACCATCAAGATGGCAAAAACATATACCGAGGCCATTAATGACTGACGATTACGTTCGGCGGTGTTCATGTTACCCGCCAGTCCAAGAAACAACGCTACGGTAGTTAACGGGTTAGCTAACGGCAATAACACCACCAGCCCCAGGCCAATCGCTTTAAACAAATCTAACATTGGTGGTTGTCATCCTGTGTCGTTAGTTATCTGCGAGAAGTATATAGGGTAAACAAGGAGAAAGTTTCACTCTTTAGCTAACCTTGCATCGCATTGACCAAAACTTGAACCGATTTAGCAAAACGTGGCATCGGTCGATTCATTCATTTGACTTATACTTGCCTGGGCAATATTATCCCCTGCAACTAATTACTTGCCAGGGCAACTAATGTGAAAAGTACCAGCGATCTGTTTAATGAAATTATTCCATTGGGTCGCTTAATCCATATGGTTAATCAGAAGAAAGATCGCCTGCTTAACGATTATCTGTCTCCGCTGGATATCACCGCGGCACAGTTTAAGGTGCTCTGCTCTATCCGCTGCGCGGCGTGCATTACGCCGGTCGAACTGAAAAAAGTGTTGTCGGTCGACCTGGGGGCATTGACCCGTATGCTGGATCGTCTGGTCTGTAAAGGCTGGGTGGAAAGGTTGCCGAACCCGAATGACAAGCGCGGCGTATTGGTAAAGCTTACCACCAGCGGCGCGGCAATATGTGAACAATGCCATCAATTAGTTGGCCAGGACCTGCATCAAGAATTAACAAAAAACCTGACGGCGGACGAAGTGGCAACGCTTGAGCATTTGCTTAAGAAAGTCCTGCCGTAAACAAAAATGAGGTATGACGATGTCCAGACGCAATACTGACGCTATTACCATTCACAGCATTTTGGACTGGATCGAGGACAACCTGGAATCACCACTGTCACTGGAAAAAGTGTCAGAGCGTTCAGGTTATTCCAAATGGCACCTGCAACGGATGTTTAAAAAAGAAACCGGTCATTCATTAGGCCAATACATCCGCAGCCGTAAGATGACAGAAATCGCGCAAAAGCTGAAGGAAAGTAACGAGCCGATACTTTATCTGGCAGAACGGTATGGCTTCGAGTCTCAACAAACCCTGACCCGAACCTTCAAAAATTACTTTGATGTTCCGCCGCATAAATATCGGATGACCAATATGCAAGCCGAATCGCGCTTTTTACATCCATTGAACCATTACAACAGTTAATAAAAATGTGACAACGTCACTGAGGCAATCATGAAACCACTTTTATCCGCAATGGTAACCGCGCTTATTGTCTTTTCCGCGCAAGCCTTTGCGGAACAAACCACGCAGCCGGTTGTAACTTCTTGTGGCAATGTAGTGGTTGTTCCCCCATCGCAGGAACAACCACCGTTTGATTTAAATCACATGGGTACTGGCAGTGATAAGTCGGATGCGCTCGGCGTACCCTATTATAATCAACACGCTATGTAGTTTATTCAGGCCCCGGTCTATCGGGGCTTGTTAGCCTCTCACCTTCACGGTTTTACGCAACCGCAATCCAAACACATTGATGTACAGTCCGGTCATAATGAGCACAGCCCCTAAGAATTGCAGGCCTGTTAAGCGTTCATCCAGCAGTAACGCTGCGCTTGCCAGACCGACTATCGGCACCAGTAATGATAATGGTGCGACACGCCAGGTTTCATAGCGCCCCAGTAGAGTCCCCCAGATCCCGTAGCCAACTATCGTCGCCACAAACGCCAGATACATCAGAGACAAAATGGTGGTCATATCGATAGCTATCAGGCTGTGAATCATAGTTGCGGAACCATCGAGAATCAGCGAGGCAACAAAGAAGGGAATGATCGGGATTAATGCGCTCCAGATTACCAGCGACATCACCGCCGGGCGCGTTGAGTGCGACATGATCTTTTTATTGAAGATATTGCCACACGCCCAGCTAAATGCTGCTGCCAGGGTCAACATAAAGCCGAGCATCGCCACATGCTGACCGTTCAGGCTATCTTCGATTAACATCAGTACGCCAAAAATCGCTAACGCAATCCCCGCCAGTTGCTTACCGTGCAACCGTTCGCCAAAAGTAAAAGCACCGAGCACGATAGTAAAAAATGCCTGAGCCTGTAAGACCAGCGAGGCTAATCCAGCCGGCATACCGAAGTTAATGGCGCAGAAGAGAAAAGCAAACTGCGCAAAACTGATGGTTAAACCATATCCCAGCAGTAAATTCAGCGGTACTTTTGGTCGTGCCACGAAAAAGATTGCCGGAAAGGCTACCAGCATAAAGCGCAAACCGGCCAGCATCAGCGGTGGCATGTTATGAAGCCCCACTTTGATGACCACAAAATTGAGCCCCCATACAACGACGACTAATAGCGCCAACAATCCATCTTTCCGCGACATTTTCCCGCCTCTGAATTTTCATCTTTTGTCAGCAATCAACTTAGCTGAATTTACTTTTCTTTAACAGTTGATTCGTTAGCCGCAAGTTATGACGGCATTAATGCGCAAATAAGTCGCTATACTTCGGATTTTTGTCATGCTATTTCTTTACATATCTAAAACAAAACATAACGAAACGCACTGCCGGACAGCCAAATGAACTTATCCCTACGACGCTCTACCAGCGCCCTTCTTGCCTCGTCGCTGTTATTAACCATAGGACGCGGTGCTACGCTGCCGTTTATGACCATTTACTTGAGTCGCCAGTACAGCCTGAGTGTCGATCTCATTGGTTATGCGATGACAATCGCGCTCACTATTGGCGTCATTTTTAGCCTCGGTTTTGGTATTCTGGCGGATAAGTTCGACAAGAAACGTTATATGTTATTGGCAATTACTGCCTTCGCCAGCGGTTTTATCGCCATTCCTTTAGTCGATAGCGTGACGCTGGTGGTACTATTTTTTGCCCTTATCAACTGCGCCTATTCCGTTTTTGCCACTGTGTTGAAAGCCTGGTTTGCCGACAATCTTTCATCCACCAGCAAAACGAAGATCTTCTCAATCAACTACACCATGCTCAACATTGGCTGGACCCTCGGTCCTCCCCTTGGCACGCTATTGGTGATGCAAAGCATCAATCTACCCTTTTGGCTGGCAGCTATCTGTTCCGCGTTTCCCATGCTTTTCATTCAAATTTGGGTAAAGCGCAGCGAGAAAATCATCGCCACAGATACAGGCAGTGTCTGGTCTCCGAGAGTGTTATTACAGGATAAAGCGCTGTTGTGGTTTACCTGCTCTGGCTTTCTGGCTTCTTTCGTCAGCGGTGCTTTTGCCTCATGCATTTCACAATACGTGATGGTAATTGCTGATGGTGATTTTGCCGAAAAGGTGGTTGCCGTTGTTCTACCGGTTAATGCTGCCATGGTGGTTACGTTGCAATATTCCGTGGGGCGGCGTATTAATCCGGCCAACATCCGCACGCTGATGACAGTAGGCACCCTCTGTTTCGTCATCGGTCTGATAGGTTTTATCTTTTCAGGCAACAGTCTGTTATTTTGGGGTATGTCAGCTGCGGTATTTACTGTCGGTGAAATCATTTATGCGCCGGGCGAGTATATGCTGATTGACCATATTGCGCCGCCAGGAATGAAAGCCAGCTATTTTTCCGCCCAGTCTTTAGGCTGGCTTGGTGCCGCGATTAACCCATTAGTAAGTGGGTTTGTGCTCACCAGCCTGCCGTCTTCCTCGCTGTTTGTCATCCTGGCGTTGGTAATCATTGCTGCGTGGGTGCTGATATTAAAAGGTATTAGCACAAGACCCTGGGGGCAGCCGGTTCTTTGTTGACGGAGACCAGTCACAATAAAATTTTAATTCAGCCTTTGTTTAGGTTACCTCTGCTAATATCTTTCTCATTGAGATGAAAATTAAGGTAAGCGAGGAAACACACCACACCATAAACGGAGGCAATAATGCTGGGTAATATGAATGTTTTTATGGCCGTACTGGGAATAATTTTATTTTCTGGTTTTCTGGCCGCGTATTTCAGCCACAAATGGGATGACTAATGAACGGAGATATTCCCCCACCTAACTGGCCCCTTGTTACCACTGCGTACAAGGGGCCTGATTTTTTTGACGGCGAAAAAAAACCGCCAGTAAACCGGCGGTGAATGCTTGCATGGATAGATTTGTGTTTTGCTTTTACGCTAACAGGCATTTTCTTGCACTGATAACGGATCTTTGACACAGTAGCATCACTTTTCTCAATGAATGTTAAACGGAGCTAAAACTCGGTTAATCACACTCTGCTGGTCAATAAACATGCAGCGATTTCTTCCTGTCTGCTTGCCTTCATACATTGCCCGGTCAGCCCTTCCAATAACCACATCCAGGGGTTCTTCAGGAAATGCGCGGCTCACGCCAGCAGTTACTGTTATTTGGATATGTCCGCCAGGATGCGCTATCGCGTGGTTATCGACTAACTGACAAATACGGACTCCAGCGCGACATGCTTCTTCATCATTAGCGGCTTTAATGATAATAATAAACTCTTCACCACCGTAGCGATAAACCGCTTCGTAATCACGCGTCCAGTTGGCTAAGTAAGTGGCCAGGGTGCGTAATACCACATCGCCGATTAAATGCCCGTAGGTATCATTAACCAGTTTAAACCGGTCTATATCCAACAGCATCAAATAAAGATTTAGTGGTTCAGTATTACGTAATTGATGATCAAAGGATTCATCAAGCACCCGACGACCAGGTAATCCTGTCAGAACATCCATATTGCTACGAATCGTCAGCAAATAAATTTTATAATCGGTTAATGCCGCAGTAAAAGACAGTAACCCTTCCTGAAAAGCATCAAAATGAGCGTCCTGCCAGCGATTTTCGACGATAGCCAGCATTAATTCCCGACCACAGTTATGCATGTTTTGATGGGCTGAATCCATTAGCCGAACGTAAGGTAATTCATCGTTATCAAGTGGCCCCAGATGATCAATCCAGCGACCAAACTGGCACAGCCCATAAGAATGGTTATCCGTAATTTCTGGCTTACTGGCATCTCTCGCGACCACGCTGTGAAACATACTCACCAGCCACTGATAATGGGCGTCGATAGCCTTGTTGAGATTTAACAAGATGGCATCGATTTCCGTTGTCTTCTTGATCATTGCCACTCCTTTTTCACAGTTCCTTGTGCGCGGTATTCTACCGAGAGAAAAGAAAAATTACGTCAGTATTTTAATAGAAATCCTAATTCGAAGCGGCGTTAAAGATAACATTGTGATTTAAAACAAAATAAGCAGATAAAAAGTGTTTAATTTTGTAAATTATCTCTTCGTTGCGCCATAAAGCACAGGCAATAACATAAACAACAAAGCCTAATGCCCCAATCTATTGGGCCATTAGGCTAATTTTTTTTGTGACTATTTCTGCAAATGGATAACCCAAACGGTTCTCATGGAATATTAAAAGGAAAATTGAATACTGCGGTTATGAATTTTGATGGTGATTGCGAAACAGTATTAGCACTGGCGGTCCGATTTGCACTGGCGCAATTTTTGAAATTACTGGAGTGACTTTCTGGCCTGGCTACACGCCAGACCAGACATATTTACAGAAAATTAAACGTTTAGCCCGCGATGTTGCAACATCGGTGCAATCTGTGGTGCCTTACCGCGCCATTGACGATACAGACGTTCTAAATCTTCGCTATTGCCTCTGGAAAGAATCGCCTCGCGGAAACGTTGCCCATTTTCACGCGTTAAGCCGCCCTCCTCGACAAACCATTGATAACCATCGTCGGCCAGCATTTGCGTCCACAGATAGGCGTAGTAACCCGCCGCATATCCGCCGCCAAAAATGTGAGCGAAATAACTGCTACGATAACGCGGCGGTACAGCAGGAAGATCCATGTTTTCCGCCACCAGCGCCCGCAGTTCGAAATCGTCCACATCCTGTCTTGCTTCCTTCTCTTCCAGACAATGCCAGCGCATATCAAGAAGCGCGGCACCAAGTAATTCGCTCATCTCGTAGCCTTTATTAAAGAGACTGGCATTGCGCATTTTCTTTTGTAACTCTTCCGGCATCGCTTCTCCGGTTTGGTAATGCCTTGCATAGCGAGAGAATACCTGCGGATTTGTCGCCCAGTGCTCGTTGATTTGTGAAGGAAACTCGACGAAATCACGCGGCGTGTTAGTGCCAGAAAGCGTCGCATAACGTTGGCTGGCAAACAGGCCGTGCAGCGTATGACCAAACTCGTGGAATAAGGTTATAACATCGTCCCACAATAATAATGCAGGTTCGCCTGTCGCCGGTTTCTGATAATTGCAAACATTGTAAATAACGGGACGTGTCTCATTGAGCGTAGATTGCTCAACAAAATTCCCCATCCACGCGCCGCCGCTTTTTGAGTCACGGGCGAAGAAGTCACCGTAAAATAGCGCAAGACCAACGCCGTTATGGTCAAATATTTCCCATACGCGCACATCCGGATGATAGATCGGTATATCGAAGCGCTCGACAAATTTAATGCCGAAAAGCTGACTGGCAGTCCAGAATACCCCCTCATTCAACACCGTATTCAATTCGAAATAAGGTTTAAGCTGCGCTTCATCGAGATCAAATTTCTCACGACGCACTTGTTCAGCATAAAATGCCCAGTCCCACGGCTGAGCGTTGAACCCGCCCTGCTGCTTTTCGATAACCGCCTGAATAGATGCCAGCTCATCGTCTGCTCGCTTACGCGCTGCCGGGACGATTTCACGCATGAAGTTAAGTGCTGCTTCGGGTGTTTTTGCCATCTGGTCGGCAATTTTCCACGCGGCATAATGCGGGAAACCAAGCAGTTTCGCCTGCTGCGCGCGGATCTCCACCAGACGTTGAATAATGGCACGGGTATCGTTAGCGTCATTTTTTTCCGCTCGCGTCCAGCCCGCCGTGAACAATTTTTCACGCGTTGTGCGATCACGCAGATCGGCTAGTGCCGGTTGCTGGGTGGTATTCAGCAGCGGGATAAGCCATTTGTTATCCAGACCTTTCTCACGAGCCGCATCAGCCGCCAGCGCCATCTCCTGCTCACTCATCCCCGCCAGTTGCCCGATATCGTCCACAACCAGACCGCCGGATTTATTTGCCGCCAATAACCGCTGATTAAACTGGCTTGTCAGGGTCGCAGCTTCTGTATTCAGCACTTTTAATTTTGCTTTATCGACCTCTGCAAGTTTGGCCCCGGCAAGGACAAAACGCTGATAAATCACCTCAACCAGTCGAATGGATTCACTATCAAGCCCCAGGGAGTCACGGCGCTGCCAGATGGCGTCTACCCGTGCGAATAATTCGCCGTTCAGGTAGATGTCATTCGCCAGTTCAGCAAGTTCCGCCGAAAACTGTTCATCAAGACGCTGTAATTCATCGTTGGTATGCGCCGAGGTCATAGCGAAGAAGACGCTGGTCACTCGTGTGAGTAATTCCCCGCTCTTTTCAAGAGCCAGAATAGTGTTAGTAAAATCAGGCGTCTGTGGGTTTAACGCTATCGCCTCTATCTCAATCCGCTTTTGCCGCATCCCCTCGTCGAATGCCGGGCGATAGTGATGATTTGCAATCTGATCAAAATGGGGAGCCATATAAGGCAGCGTGCTCTGCGTAAGAAAAGGATTCGTCGTTGACATTTTCTACTCCTGAAAACGAGGTGTTCCATAGCGTAGGCTTACTGATAACGGAGTGCAATCTTGTAAACCAGTATTACCCGCTCTTAAGCATCACGTGCTATGTTAGTGACACACAAAAGCGTTGAGGAACAGTGAGATGATCGTTTTAGTAACTGGAGCAACGGCAGGTTTTGGTGAATGCATTACTCGTCGTTTTATTCAACAAGGGCACAAAGTTATCGCTACTGGCCGTCGTCAGGAGCGGTTGCAGGAGTTAAAAGACGAATTGGGAGACAATCTGTATATCGCCCAACTGGACGTCCGTAACCGCGCAGCTATTGAAGAAATGCTGGCATCACTTCCTGCCGGGTGGCGTGACATTGATATTCTGGTGAACAATGCCGGACTGGCGCTGGGTATGGAACCGGCGCATAAAGCGAGCGTTGAAGACTGGGAAACCATGATTGATACCAACAATAAAGGCCTGGTGTATATGACGCGCGCAGTATTGCCAGGTATGGTTGAACGTAATCATGGTCATATCATTAACATTGGCTCAACGGCAGGTAGCTGGCCGTATGCCGGTGGTAACGTTTATGGTGCGACGAAAGCGTTTGTTCGTCAGTTCAGTCTGAATCTGCGTACGGACCTGCATGGTACGGCGGTGCGCGTCACCGACATCGAACCGGGTCTGGTAGGCGGCACCGAGTTTTCCAATGTCCGCTTTAAAGGCGATGATGGTAAAGCCGAAAAAACCTATCAAAACACCGTTGCACTGACGCCAGAGGATGTTAGTGAAGCCGTCTGGTGGGTATCAACGCTCCCTGCTCACGTCAATATCAACACCCTGGAAATGATGCCGGTTACGCAAAGCTATGCCGGGCTGAATGTCCACCGTCAGTAATTTTTATACCCGGCGTAAATGCCGGGTTATTGCTTGTCACAAAAAAGTGGTAGACTCATGCCGTTTACCCACTCAAAAGCTAGAACGAATGACCGTCGAAACGCAACTTAACCCCACACAGCCTGTCAATCAGCAGATTTATCGTATTCTTCGCCGCGACATTGTCCATTGCCTGATTGCACCAGGCACGCCGTTGTCGGAAAAAGAAGTTTCTGTTCGTTTCAATGTGTCACGCCAGCCTGTTCGTGAAGCCTTTATTAAACTGGCAGAAAACGGACTGATCCAAATTCGTCCTCAGCGTGGCAGCTACGTTAACAAAATCTCCATGACCCAGGTGCGTAACGGCAGTTTTATCCGTCAGGCTATTGAGTGCGCGGTGGCGCGTCGGGCGGCAAGCATGATTACCGAAAGCCAGTGCTATCAGTTAGAACAAAATCTTCACCAGCAACGCATTGCCATTGAGCGCAAGCAACTGGATGATTTTTTTGAACTTGATGACAATTTTCATCAACTCCTGACCGAGATTGCCGACTGTCAGCTCGCCTGGGACACCATTGAAAACCTGAAGGCGACCGTTGATCGCGTGCGCTACATGAGTTTTGACCACGTTTCGCCACCGGAAATGCTGTTACGTCAGCATCTCGATATTTTCTCTGCCCTGCAAAAACGTGATGCCGATGCGGTAGAACGTGCAATGATGCAACATTTGCAGGAAATCAGCGAATCCGTGCGCCAGATCCGCCAGGAAAACAGCGACTGGTTTAGCGAAGAGTAATTCATTTCCTCTCATCCCATTCGGGGTGAGAGTTCATCCCCTCCTTCTGGTTTATGCAAGCACCAAAAAAGATGTGAACTTGATCATAAACAAAAAAAAATTCACTCGACAGGAGTATTTATATTGCGCCCGTTACGTGGGCTTCGACTGTAAATCAGAAAGGAGAAAACACCTATGACGACCTACGATCGTAACCGTAACGCAATCACTACTGGCAGCCGTGTTATGGTTAGCGGCACTGGTCACACTGGCAAGATCCTGTCGATTGATACTGAAGGTCTGACCGCAGAGCAAATCCGCCGCGGTAAAACCGTAGTAGTTGACGGTTGTGAAGAGAAACTGGCACCTCTGGACCTGATTCGTCTCGGCATGAACTAAGCGTGTGAATGCCGCCGATGGCGGCATTGCTTTTTTTACTTCACGGAATTTTTCGCCACGGTCGCTTTCGCACCATGCGTTAATAAAGACAAGTACGCTTCCGTCACCTTTGCAACGAACAAAAGATTGTCTGGCAAATCATCACCAAATATCGCCTGAATCGCCAGCAATGAGTGCACGCGCGCTTTCCCTTCGGCACTACTTTGTACAGACTTCTGAATAACAGGTAACAGTGGATCACTGATTTCAATCGGATTTCCCTGTTCATCAACACCGCCGACATAACGCATCCAACCCGCGACGCCCAGCGCCAACAGATCGAACTCGCTGTCATGTGCCAGATGCCAGCGAATAGAATCCAGCATACGCTGCGGCAGTTTCTGACTACCATCCATCGCAATCTGCCAGGTTCGATGGCGTAACGCCGGATTACTGTAGCGTTCAATCAGTCGCTCAGCATAATTTTGCAGATCCACGCCCTGCACTTTCAGCGTCGGAGCCTGTTCCCGCAACATCAAGGCATATGCCGCACGACGATAACTTTCATCTTCCATACAGTCGTTAATATGCTGATATCCGGCCAGATAGCCCAGATATGCCAGGAATGAATGGCTGCCGTTGAGCATACGAAGTTTCATCTCTTCATAAGGCAGCACATCGCTGACCAGTTCAGCACCGGCTTTTTGCCATTCCGGGCGTCCGGCAACAAAATTATCTTCTATCACCCATTGGCGGAACGGTTCACAGGCCACGCCTGCCGGATCGCGCACACCGGTAAGTTGTTCGATTCTCGCCAACGTTTCCGCTGTCACCGCGGGCACAATACGGTCCACCATTGTCGATGGGAAAGTCACGTTTTCTTCGATCCATTGCGCCAGTTTTGCATCGACAGCATGCGCATAAGAAGTGACAACGTCACGCATCACATGACCGTTTTCTGGCATATTGTCACAAGACATTACTGTAAACGCGGGAAGTCCTGCCGCCTTACGGCGAGCCAGCGCCTCCACAATAACACCAGGTGCCGTTTTCGGCTGGTGGGGATTTTTTAGGTCGTCAACGATCATAGGGTGATCCAGCATTAACTGCCCGGTCGCCGGAGAGTGGAAATACCCTTTTTCAGTGATTGTCAGGGAGACAATTGCGATTTGCGGTTCGCACATAGCAGCAAGTACCGCGTCTAAACCGTCTATTTGCACATGCAACGCTTTTTTCACGACACCAACAACACGAGCAGTCCAGGCATCGGCCGACATTTCCGCAACGGTATAGAGATTATCTTGCTGTTTTAGATCGATAATTTGTTGTTCACCGCCAATCAGGTTAACTTCGTAATAACCCCAGTCACTGCCATGATCGCTTGCCAGAATATCTGCATATACTGCCTGATGCGCCCTGTGAAATGCCCCAAAACCCAAATGCACAATCCGAGGAACCAACTGTGAACGATCATAATTAGGAAGTGTAGCTCTGGCATTTAGAAGTCTGTTTTCCATAAAAACACCTGTAAATTTCAATCAAAAAGATGAATAAATATTGCTATCTATCAGCAATGAATAGCGCAACGAAAAATTCTGGTCTTACATCAGTAATGAAGGTAAGAACAATGCGATTTGCGGGAATATAACCAGCAAGATAATGAATGCGAAAAATGCAATTAAATACGGAATCGACGCGCGCACGAACGCAACTGAACTACAATTTAATATTCCACATACGGTGTACATACATATGCCAACAGGTGGTGTGTTTGCACCTAATAAAGTTAGCACAACAAAAATCATACCGAAATGTATCGGATCAAAACCGGCTTCAAGCGCAATTGGCAATAAAATGGGTGTTAGCAGCAGAATAATCACACTACCATCGAATAACATTCCTGCAAGTGCAATAAATGCAAGCAATAAAAAAAGAATGCCGTATTTATTTTCGGTAAATTCCAGTATCGTTTCCGCCAGTTGCTGTGGAATTTGGTCAAGAATCGTGATATGTCCCAGTATCGCTGCGGACATAATTAATAGCATAACCACGCCAATGTCATTTATTGTTTCTTTGAGCACATCCCATAAAACAGAGTTATCTAAGGCTTTATAGACATAACGGCCAATAATAAAAGAATACAAAACAATGAATGCCCCCGCCTCTGTCGTGGTGAATATTCCAAGACGAATCACAACGATTAATACCACAGGAAACATCAGCGCCCAAAAACTTTCTTTAAAACTGTGCCATACTTCCTGCCGACATGGCAGTGATGCTGTCTCTGGCTTGATATTCATTTTCCGGGCAAGCATATAATTCGTCAGCATTAATATTGCTGTTAGCAATAATCCTGGGAAAATACCCGCCACAAACAACTTACCGATAGAAACGTTACCAACAAAACCATAGAGAATCATTAATATACTGGGAGGAATTGTAGCCGTTATCAAAGAGCTAAAAGCAATGACGACAGCACTGAACGCTTTCGGGTACCCTCGTGCCACCATGGGTAAGCCAAGCACTCTCGCTTGCATCGCTGCATCGGCTGTTGCCGAACCAGAAACGCCCCCCAGCAAACACGCCAAAAGTACGTTAATTTGCGCCAGTCCACCAATCATCCAGCCAGAAATCACACGAGCAAAATCAAGCAGACGTCCTGTTACCCCCGATTTGTTCAGCAAATTACCGACCAATAAAAAAAGTGGTGTCGCCAGAATAGGAAATGATTGCGTGGGTGCCGAAAACTTTTGAAAAGCAATACCGACAGGTAAAAAGTCAGCAGTAAAGAAATAACTTAAACTAGATATTGCAATTACCATCCCGACAGGCATACCAACACAGAGTAATGCAATAAATAAAATAACTGCTATTAACATGTTTCCTCCTGTGAAACGGCAACTTTTTGCCGACATCCCTGAAAAATAAATGATACTGATGTTACGACCATTAATAAACACCCAGTCGGCACAGCACTGTTTAACCAGGCAATTGACATCTCAGTGACTGGTAGTACCTGATTGTGTGTAGTCCATGTAAAGCTAAAACCATACCACACTCCGCAGAGCAAAAAACCCAGAATAAAAATCTCGTTAAACCACAGGAAAAATATCTGTAATTGTAGTGGGAATAAATTAGTTAAGGCATCGATACCAATATGTCTACGCGTCTGAAAAGCATAGTCGATAGCAAACATACTGACCCAGGCAAAAAGTACCATTGCTATCTCCAGCGACCAAATAACCGGATAACCAATACTCCGACTAATACCTCCGATCAGAATAATTAATACAATAGAAACTAAGCCAAGACGGGCAAGAACAAGTTCAGCCTTACGGAAAATATTCATTGATACTCCTCAAGTAAAGAAGCAGAGCCGAAACTCTGCTTGCATTATTTAATTAATTACTGAGTTAACCTGTTTATATGCCTCGCTCAACCCTAGTTTCTCTGGTACATAACGACATCCGTCAATAAAAGGTTGGATATCGACATTTGAAATTGTCATACCTTTATTTGCCATTTCATCCAGCATCTTATCACCAGCCTGAATAGTATTCTCTGACGCAATATCCCCATTTTTTTGCGATTCTTCACGCAATATGGTCTGTTGTTCTGGAGTCAGGCTGGACAGCCATTTCTGTGAAACAATAATCCCTGTCATTAAATGAATATGGTTGGTTTTTGTAATATATTTAGTTATTTCATACAGCTTAGAACCATACACCGCTGTTGGTTGAGCTTCAGCCGCATCAACAACGCCAGTCTGAATCGAAGAATAAACCTCTGACCAGGAAAGCGGCGTCGGTGAACCGCCCATACACTTGATCGTTTCAATGGTAACTGGTGCTTCCAGTGCACGAACACGCACCCCATTGAGATCGGATGGTTTAGTAATTGGTTTTTGTGTGACCAGCATCCGAGCCCCCTGATACCAGTTGAATGACAATGGCGTCAGTCCTGAATTGCTGGCCATTTTATCACTCCACTGCAAGAACACCGGACTCGCAATAAATGTTTTCAGTGCTGTGTAATCTTTAAACACAAAAGGTGCTGGAATAATGGCAAACTCTGGCACAAATTGCGCTAAACGCGCCCCATCCACCACCACACCAACATTACTTCCCGCCTGTGCATGTTGTAAAAGTTCGTTATCTGCACCCAATTGACCACTGGAAAAAAGCTTAATTTTTATTTCACCTTTCGTCCGGGCTTCAACTCCTTTTTTAAAACTTTGCAACCCTTTATAAATCGGATCATCCGGTGAAAGCGATGTGCTGACATTCAGCGATTCTGCAGCATAACTAGCACTAAAAATAAACAAAGGTAATATACAGGCAAGTCTGATAACGGAAGTTGCCTTATTCATTTTCATATTTAATTCCTTTTTATAACGGGTCAGACATAGGTTATTAAGAAGCAATTCAAGTGACGTATTATTTCATCCCTAATAGTGCCGGAAGCCACAATGAGAGTCCTGGTATGTAAGAAACCATAAACAGTAAAATAATATTTCCTGTAATAAACGGAATTACCGCTTTACTGATCTCGCCTAAGGACACGCGGGCAATCCCTTGCGAAACGAAAAGGCACACGCCCACAGGCGGTGTCGTCAGGCCTATAACAAGATTCATTACCATCATTACGGCAAAATGGATTGGGTCCATGCCGATGGCTGTTGCAACTGAGAGTAATGGAGTAAAGAGAATCAACAATGCTGCGATGGTTTCCATAAACATCCCTACCAACAGCAGCAGCAGATTAATCATTAGAATCAACAAATATTTGTTGCTTGTAATAGATAGCATGCCATCAGCGATTTGCTGCGGGATCCCTTCAGAGGTCAGGATCCAGGCAAAAACGTTGGCGAAACCAACCAGCATCAAAATGCCCGCCGTACCGCTGATGCTTTCCATCATACATGCCATGAATTTGCTTACGGTCAAATCGCCATAAACAAAAAAACCAACGATTAACGAGAAAACAACGGCAAATACTGACGCTTCTGTCGGAGTAAACAACCCTGTCACCAACCCTCCGATAATCATCACTGGCATCAGAATTGCCCAGATCGCCCCACGGGTTGCATGCAAACGTTCACGGAAACTCGCACGCTCACCTTTTGGATAGCCACGTTTCCGCGCCAGATACCAGGCAATTCCTGCCATGGTTAAGCCCATCATCAAACCAGGAACGGCCCCCGCAATAAAAAGCTTACCTACCGATAAACCGGTTAGTGTACCAACGATAATCATAGGTACGCTGGGAGGAATAATTGGACCGACTGTCGATGCAACAGCAGTAATAGCCCCCGAGAATGGTGCATCATATCCGCTACGTTTCATCGCAGGGATCATAACCGAGCCAATACTTGCGGCTTCTGATACTGCTGTGCCAGAGATACCGGCAAAAATCATTGAGCCACTGACGTTGGCCATTGCCAATCCGCCACGAATATGACCAAGCCAGGCATTACTGAAAGAAACGATTCGATCAGTAATACCTCCTCCATTCATTAATCCACCAGCCAACAGAAAGCCCGGAATGCAGAGCAGTACAAAGGAGTCCATGCCACTAAAAAACTGGTTCGCCATGATGGCGAGTCCCATATCGGTGACCAATAAATAGAAGATTGAGGATAACGCCAGGGAGAAAATAACCGGCACACCTAGCATAAGTGAAACAAAAAAAATCACAAATAGACCAATTGTCGGATTCATGCGATGTTCTCACGTTAAATTATTCTATTTCCGCTCTTGCGGTGTAAAATCCCTAATCAAATTGAATAAGGTGAAAAGAGACATATTGGCTGTAATGATAATGACCGATGCTGTAACCCATGCCTGAGAAATAGGTAGCGTGGTTGCCATGCGCCACATCGTACTTTCAACATATTCAACAGAATTAATCATTAGCGTTATTGAACAACTCAGGATGACCAGATCAATAATAAGCACCAGGACTCTTCTTAATGTCGGAGAAAGCAGACTTATCACCAGGTCAACATTGACTAATTCCCGCTTACCTGTTGCTAATGCGCACCCAAAAGCAACCACATACACTAACAGAAATCGTGCTACTTCTTCTGTCCATGCGGGTGAACTAATAGGTAATGGACGAGATACAACCTGGAGCAAAACAACACCAATGAGCGCAGTTAACAATACTGTACCAATAATTAAATAGCTTCGTTCTATAAAGCCATACAGCTTATTAAACATATCTGAACTCCTTTAGCTCAAAAAAAGGGGGCAGCAACTCCCCCTTTCAGGATTATTTTGTTGCCAGAGCTTTTTCGTAAAGAGGTTTAATTTGTGGATTAATTGATTTTTCAACCGATTTATTTGCTATCCGAGCAAACTCGTTCTGATGTACATCAACCAACGTCATACCTTTCGCTTGTAGAGCTTCAATTAATTTATCTTCATCTTGTAGATATAATTCGTGTTCATAGACCTGCGCCTCTTTACCTGCATCAAGAATGGCTTGCTGGAATTCTGGCTTCAGCTTATTAAATTTCTTCGATCCCATAACCAGATAGATCCAGCTGCGAACATGCTCTGTCCGGTTAAGATACTTCTGCACTTCAAAGAAACTTCCACTCATAATCATAGAAAGTGGGTTTTCCTGCCCTTCGATCACCCCTTGCTGTAAGCCAGTAAAGACTTCAGAAAACGCCATTGGTGTTGGTTGTGCCCCCAAATCTTTCCAAACGTTAATGAACATGGGTACGTTAGGTAAACGGAGTGTCAGCCCCTTTAATTCTTCCGGATTGGTAATTGGACGGTTAGAAGTCAGGTTACGTGGACCGCGTTCAAACCAGGCGATAGTTTTCAGTTTTACACGTTCTTCAATATCTTTGGAGATTTGTGCGCCAACTTCACCATTAACAATTTTTGCCATTTGCTCTGAAGAAGTAATCATATAAGGCACTGCCAGTAATGCTGCAGAAGGTGCCCAGTTTTGTAATGACTCCCCTGTAATCGTCATATCAACGCTTCCCAGTTGGATGGCGTTAATAATATCCATTTCTTTGCCTAATGATTCATTAGGATAGATTTTAACTTCAACCGCATTATTGGTTTTTTGCTTTACCAACTCAGCAAATTTTAATGAGGCCTTGTGCCAACTATGCTCTTCGTTAACAGGATGTCCTAATTTAAGGGTAACGTCTGCGGCTAAAGCGGAAAAACTTAATAGTCCACCTAACAGTGTACAAAGTGCCAGTGATAGTTTTTTCTTTTCCATGGTTAATGTTCCTTTGTAGGTACAGTTGTTTTTATATATGAATTCAGGACTCGGGGAACTTCAACAACACTTTGCAAAGCCCTGCTTGTTGAGACTCAATGACTTTAAATGCCTCATGTATATCTTGAATATCAAAAACATGGCTTATAATATTCTCTGGATGAATTAATCCCTTCACCATCCACTCAATAACTTTAGGGAACATACGACAATTTAAACGTGATGAATAGAGGGTTAACTCACGACGAGTTAATTCTTGTTGCGCTATTGCGGACGGTGTCGCAGAAAAACCTAAAAGTCCGATTCGCCCCGCAGGAGATATTAACGTTACAGCTTCTTCCAGAATAGAAGGATGACAAACCGCATCAATAATTAACGTCGGTGTTAGTTTATTATTGTGTAGAAATTCCCGTAATGAACCATTCTGGTTATTAAAAGTATGAGTGGCACCGCAACGTCCCGCCATTGACAGCCGGTCTTCACGTTGGTCTACCACAATGACAGGGATCTGCCAGACATTACACAAGACATCAATAATGGTTAAACCCGCCGGACCTGCGCCATATACCAGTGCAACATCCGTTGGAAAAACCCCCGTGCGATTGGTTACATTGGCTGCAACCGAATACGGCTCAATCGCCACGGCAAGATGTGTCGGTATAGCGTCAGGTACAAGCCACGCGTTAGTGGCTGGTACACAAGTATAATCGGTAAAGCCCCCATCGCGATGAACGCCTAATACATTCAGGCTTTCGCACACATTTGGGCGTCCAATAGAACATGGATAACAATGGCCACAGCTAATAACCGGGTCAACCACGACTCGCTCACCAATACGTTGCGGTGAGATATTGGCACCTACGCTGGTAATAGTTCCGATAAATTCATGCCCTACTATGCGGGGATAAACCGCAAACGGGTTTGCGCCATGATAAATATGCAGATCTGAACCACATATCCCGGCATATTCCACTTTGACACAAACTTCCTCAGCTTTAGGCGCAGAATAAACGCTTTCAACCAGACGCATTTGCCCTGGTTTTTCGACAACAACACTAGCCATATATTTCGTCCTTACCAGTTCCACAGCGTGCCATCTTCCAGACGTGCGACTGGCAGATAAGCAGGTTCATAGGGATATTTCGCCGCCAGCTTTTCATCGAATTCGATGCCAAGACCCGGTTTGTCACCCGGATGCATATAGCCGTTATCGAAAGTCCAGTTGTGCGGGAAGACTTCGAGCATTTGTTCGGAATAGCCCATGTATTCCTGGACACCGAAATTCGGTACCCACAGATCAAAGTGCAGCGCTGCCGCCATACAAACAGGTGACAAATCGGAAGGACCGTGTGACCCAGTACGTACCTGATACAACGAAGCAAAATCGGCAATTCGGCGCATGCCGGTGATGCCACCCGCGTGGGTCAGCGTGGTGCGGATATAATCGATAAGCTGCTCTTCAATCAGCTGCTTGCAGTCCCAGATGCTGTTGAAGACTTCACCTACCGCGATTGGTGTGACGGTATGTTGGCGAATGAGACGGAAGCATTCCTGGTTTTCCGCAGGTGTCGGGTCTTCCATCCAGAACATGCGATAATCTTCAATGCTTTTACCAAAGCGCGCCGCTTCAATAGGCGTTAAGCGATGGTGCATGTCATGCAGCAAATGTTCATTAAAACCAAACTTGTTACGTACTGCGTCGAACAATTTCGGCATGAAATCGAGATATTTCTCCGTCGACCACAACTGCTCTTCCGGCCACTGCCCTTTGGTTGCGGGTTCATAAGCCAGACCTTTGCCTTTCGCCATACCGTAGGTGGTTTTCATGCCTGGAATTCCGCACTGTACGCGGATGGCTTTAAATCCCAGATCCTGATGACGGGCGTAATCATCCAGAGCTTCATCAATACTGTGACCGGTGGTATGGCAATAGACCATTACACCTTCACGGGAAGCCCCACCTAACAGTTGGTAAAGCGGCATGTTGGCCGCTTTGGCTTTAATATCCCACAGCGCCATATCAACGGCTGAAATGGCCGACATGGTGACAGGACCGCGACGCCAGTAAGCGCCTTTATAGAAAAACTGCCAGATATCTTCGATGCGATGGGCGTCGCGGCCCATAAGTTGCGGACAAAGGTGATCCTGCAAATAGGACGCAACGGAAAGTTCGCGTCCGTTAAGCGTGGCATCACCAAGACCGGTAATACCGTCCTCGGTGGTGATTTTTAAAGTGACGAAATTACGTCCTGGACAGGTGACAAAAACTTCCGCCTTTACGATCTTCATGTTCGATTCCTTGCATCGCTCGTCGTGATGCATGAAATCTACGCAGTTGAACCACTACCATACAAGTATAAAGACACAAAAAAGCCAGGATGATCACAAAAAAAGGCGCATATTTGCGCCGTGAATAGTTCTAAAAACAGTCAATTTTTTACGTTATTATCGACATCAGCAAGAGCGTAACTTATTAAAAAAATTAGTCATTCTCGATATAATCAAGCTCGCCCCCATCCCGCAACAATGATTAACATGCCGCAAATCGCAATCAACGCCCCTGTCCAGTCATAAAGACTCAGCTTCACGCCATCCACAACCCGTAGCCAAATCAACGCAGTGCAAACATAAACGCCACCATAAGCTGCATACACTCGCCCACTTGCCGCCGGATGCAATGTTAACAGCCAGACGAAAAGCGCCAGAGAAATCCCCGCCGGAATCAGCAGCCAGACGCTGGCGTTTCGTTTAAGCCACAGCCAGGGCAGAAAGCATCCAACAATTTCACACAGCGCAGTAGCAAAAAACAGTAACGTTGTTTTAATCATCTTTGTCACTCATTGACATCATGTATATTTATGGATCGACATAATATCATCACCATATGCATCCTTCTGGTACGTTTTGCGTTCACAGTGGATCGTGTAAAATCCCCTTTAAACATTCGCGTAAGGAATGAATCATGAATATTACTTTCTGCAAACGGCTCAGCCTGCTCGCTTTTCTGCTACCTTGCGCACTGGCATTTAGCGCAACTACTCATGCAGAAACCAATAAACTGGTGATTGAGTCTGGTGACAGCGCACAGAGTCGCCAACAGGCGACAATGGAAAAAGAGCAATGGAATGAAACTCGCAATCTGCGCCAAAAAGTCAATAAACGCACCGAGAAAGAATGGGATAAAGTTGACGCCGCATTCGATAGCCGCGATAAATGCGAACAAAGTCCCAACATTAATGCCTACTGGGAACCGAATACTTTACGCTGTCTGGACCGTCGTACTGGCCGCGTAATTACCCCCTAACCTCTTATTGATATAAGGAATGTAAGGACACGTTATGACAAGCGCCCACAGTGTTAAGCTACGTCCGCTGGAGCGTGAAGATTTACGCTATGTGCATCAACTCGACAATAACGCCAGCGTGATGCGTTACTGGTTTGAGGAACCCTACGAAGCCTTCGTTGAACTCTCTGATCTGTACGATAAACATATTCACGATCAGAGTGAGCGCCGCTTCGTGGTGGAATGCGATGGTGAAAAAGCCGGTCTGGTGGAACTGGTTGAAATTAACCATGTCCACCGCCGGGCAGAATTTCAGATAATCATCTCCCCGGAATATCAGGGGAAAGGTCTGGCAACCCGCGCAGCCAAATTAGCAATGGATTATGGTTTCACTGTTCTTAATCTCTATAAGCTTTATCTGATTGTCGATAAAGAGAATGAAAAAGCGATTCATATTTACCGTAAGCTTGGTTTTACGGTCGAAGGTGAACTGATGCATGAGTTCTTTATTAATGGTCAATATCGCAATGCCATTCGCATGTGTATATTCCAGCATCAGTATCTGGCGGAACATAAAACACCTGGTCAGGCGATGCTGAAGCCGACCGCGCAATAGCGTTAATAATAATCAATGGTATTTTTGATGGTGTAAACCCGTTCGACGGCGGGTTTTACCCCTTCATCAACAATGATCAATTGGCAGTCCACCGGATTGGCATGACTGTCATATTCACAGGTTTGTTTAACATTACCAACCTGTTGATTATTCAGTAAAGTAACCGCCGTGTAATCTAATTTTTTGATCGGGTCAGTTGATGGCGTGGCGCTGACAGATAACGTTTTGTCGTTGCTTTTCGTGGTTTTACCCAGCGGATAACCCTGATCATCATAGCGATATTCCATCTGCATCTGTTTGCTGCTGGCTTTAACTACAAAGCCATTATCATCAGTTTCCCAACTCACTCCGGCAGAAGGTAATTCTGCTAGCTGACATTTACCCTGTAAGCGTACTCTTTTCTCCAGTGTCTGCGCATCACGGTAATAATTGGCATCCAGCACTAAGGCAACCACGGTATTATTTTCCAGATCCAGTAATTCAAGCGAATCGAAGCAACCTTCTTCCGATAAACTGCCTGAAACTCGTTTCGTCATTTCCCCTTGTTCATTCATCAACGTTTGAGTGAAATCTTTAACCGGACCACGCAGCGGATCAAAATCGAATTCATTAGAGAAACTGGCCATCTCTGGGGTAAAAGAAAGTGTTACCTCTGTGCGGTCACATCCTGTGAGTAATATCGCGAGCAAACATGGCAGTAATTTGTATTTCACAACAGTCACCAGACAGTAGAGATGATTCTCAATCATAGTAGCAAATACAGTACTTTACACGTTAAATGCTATGCTTAGTTAGTAATATTCATGTAAGGAGCCAAAGATGAAAATCTCAACTTATTGTGCCGCTCTTCTGCTAACTCTGGCCTCACCCGCGGTGCTCGCAGCACCAGATTCCTGTGAACGGATAAAGAGCGATATTTCACAGCGTATTATCAATAACGGTGTGCCAGAAAGTAGCTTTACTTTAAGTGTTGTACCGAATGATCAAGTTGATCAGCCTGATACCGAGGTAGTTGGTCATTGCGCCAATGATACGCATAAAATTCTCTATAACCGCACCACCAGCGGTAATAATTCTGCCCCTGTACACCCGACTCAGGATGGCGTACCTTCAGAACCTCAGTAAAACGTATGATGCGATGCTACAACTTAGTGCGGGGTAACCTGCACGTTTCAGGATGATGGGAATGACGCATTTTTCACAACAAGATAATTTTTCTGTCGCGGCGCGCGTGCTGGGAGCGCTGTTTTATTACGCCCCAGAAAGCGAGGAAGCCGCGCCTCTGGTTTCCGCAATGACCAGCGATGGCTGGGAAACTCAGTGGCCTCTGCCACAAACTTCATTAGAACCGCTGATAACTGCTTTTCAGCAACAGAGTGAAGAATCGTGTACGCAGGCCTGGCAGCGTTTATTCGTTGGCCCGTGGGCATTGCCGTCCCCGCCGTGGGGGTCGGTCTGGTTGGATCGTGAATCGGTACTGTTTGGCGATTCAACGTTGGCACTTCGTCAATGGATGCGCGAAAAAGGTATTCAGTTTGAGATGACGCAAAACGAGCCAGAAGACCATTTTGGCTCGTTATTACTGATGGCGGCCTGGCTGGCGGAGAACGGTCGTCAGACAGAGTGCGAAGAGTTACTGGCGTGGCATCTTTTACCGTGGTCGACGCGCTTTCTCGAGGTATTTATCGAAAATGCAAAACACCCTTTTTACCGCACACTGGGTGAACTGGCTCGCTTAACGCTGGCGGAGTGGCAGTCACAATTGCTAATTCCCGTCGCAGTTAAACAACTGTTTCGTTAAGGCTATCGTAGCATTACCGGATGGTGACAATCGCGCGCCATCCAATATTGAATAAGTTACAGTGTCACACCATTTACCCACTTAAAGCACGCACAGCTTTTGCGCCAGGCGTCTTTTCCCGCAAAATAGATGCCCGTGTTTAAATTGCCATTGCTACTCATGCATCATCTTCACCTTTACCCGAATCTGCGCTCCATGTTCCGTCGTCTGCTTATCGCAACAGTAGTCGGTATTCTCGCGGCGTTTGCCGTTGCAGGGTTCCGTCATGCCATGCTGTTGCTGGAGTGGTTGTTCCTGAGCAACGATTCCGGGAGTCTGGTCAATGCTGCGACAAACCTTTCTCCGTGGCGACGCTTGTTAACTCCTGCGCTCGGCGGACTGGCGGCAGGTTTATTGCTAATGGGTTGGCAGAGAGTTACGCAGCAAAGACCTCATGCGCCAACTGACTATATGGAAGCATTGCAGACCGAGGGGCAGTTCGATTACGCAGCAAGCCTGGTAAAATCACTCGCCTCTCTGCTGGTGGTGACCAGCGGTAGCGCCATTGGCCGTGAAGGTGCGATGATTCTACTGGCGGCTCTTGTTGCATCCTGGTTTGCCCAACACTTTACGCCGCGTGAAGAGTGGAAATTATGGATTGCCAGCGGTGCTGCGGCAGGCATGGCTGCAGCTTATCGCGCGCCGCTTGCCGGGAGTTTATTTATTGCCGAAGTGCTTTTTGGCACCATGATGCTGGCTTCTCTTGGCCCGGTGGTAATTTCAGCCGTAGTGGCATTGCTTGTCAGCAATCTTATTAATCACAGCGATGCATTACTCTACAGCGTTCAGTTCGAAGTGAATCTGCAAGTGCGAGACTATGCGCTGATGATCAGTACCGGCGTGCTGACTGGTCTTTGCGGACCATTATTATTGAAAATGATGAGTTCCAGCCATCAAGGTTTTGTTCATCTAAAACTGGCTCCGCCCTGGCAGTTGGCGTTAGGTGGTCTGATCGTCGGCCTGCTTTCCCTGCTCACACCTGCCGTATGGGGTAATGGTTATAGTACAGTACAATCCTTTTTAACCACCCCGCCAGTGTTTGCAGTCATAGCTGCGATTTTCATCTGCAAACTTTTTGCCGTGCTGGCCAGTAGCGGTTCCGGCGCGCCTGGCGGCGTGTTTACGCCAACGCTATTTATCGGTCTTGCCATCGGCATGTTGTATGGTCGCAGCCTGGGATTATGGTTCCCTGACGGCGAAGAAATTACGCTTTTACTTGGATTAACCGGGATGGGGACTCTGTTGGCGGCGACCACACATGCGCCGATTATGTCGACTTTAATGATATGTGAAATGACCGGGGAGTATCAGCTACTCCCCGGTTTATTGATTGCCTGCGTGATAGCGTCGGTAATGTCGCGGACCTTACACCCTGACTCTATCTACCGACAGCACACTACGCAACATGGCTAAACGGATGTATTGACCCAGTTCTCGCTGTTCTGCGCGCGGCAGATAAGGTAATTCACCAATGAGTGGTGCCGGGAGTTTTTTACCCAGCACATCAATGATTTCAGCGTAATGCGCTAACCCGGGGTTAATACGATTAGCCACCCAGCCAATGAGCGGAAGACCATCGTTCGCAATCGCTTGTGCGGTCAGAAGCGCATGGTTAATACAGCCCTCCTGAATCCCCACCACCATCAGCACCGGGAGTTGTTCCTGCACCACCCATTCAGAGAGCGGACGCAGATCATTCATCAGGCTACGCCATCCGCCAGTCCCTTCAACTACAACATGATCAACCTTGTCGGTCAGGTTAGCCAGGCCATTTGAAATGAGGGTGTAATTGATTGGACAGCTGTGCGCCACGCTACTTTCTTCTTCGCTTAACGCAATGGGATTGACTGCTTCATAAGGCAGTTCAATTGATGAAACACTCTGCAACACCAGGGCATCTTTATTCCGCAACCCGTCAGGTGTCTCTTTGCTCCCCTTCGCTACGGGTTTGTATCCCGCAACCGTTTTTCCCTGGGAGGCCAACGCTTGTAGCAATGCGCGGGAAACCACCGTTTTCCCTACAGAAGTGTCTGTACCTGTTATAAAGAAACGCTTCAGCATCACTAACTCCACCGTTATGCTTCACTAATATAAGCCAGGAAAATATTTCAACGTGGAAAGTCTAAGTTATGCTTTCTGCACTCAATTTGAGATAGCGCAAATTTTGGTAGAACAGTTAAAAAATGTTAACCCTGCAACAGACGAATCAGTAAAGATCCGTTATACATCGCGTCTTTTACCAGCGCGGCCCCTGCCATTGTCCCCTGATTGCTGAACTGAGTGCTCTCAACACTAATATGCTGGCTGTATGCAGGAAGCGCCTGCTGACGGATGCAGTCAGAAATCACAGGGAACAGAATCTTTGCCGCTTTGCTTAACGGCGAGCCAATCAATATTTTTTGTGGATTAAATAAATTCACCATGATGGCCAGAATGCGCCCAACATGCGCGCCTACGCCAGTGATAATATCCTTTGCCAGCAAGTCGCCCTGCAACGCTGCATGGCATAATGAATCCACGCTCAAAGGCTGCCCGTGCAACATCGAACTCATTGATTGATTAAGGCGTAATTGCGCCAGTTCGAGGATACTGTCCACACTGGCGATGGTTTCCAGACAACCGTGGTTACCGCAATAACAGCGTTTACCATAGGGATCCACCTGGGTATGACCAATTTCTACCAGGCTACTGCTTCCGGCATGTAACAGGTGACCGTCGGTAATCACGCCTGCACCAACATTGTGATCAATTACCACCTGAATCACATCACGCGCCCCGCGGGAGGCGCCAAATAATGACTCGGCCATCGTCCACGCACTGATATCATGCTGAATGTAAACCGGTACACCTGTGTGCTGCTCCAGCACTTCACCGAGGGGCATCTCTTTCACATCCTCGTAAAACGGCATCCGGTGCACAATACCATTTTCTGTATCAATAATTCCCGGCAAGGTAATGGCTATAGATGTCAGGCGTTCGAGTTTTTTCTGATGACGAATAAAAAACTGGTCAATATTCGCAATGATACGTTCCAGTAAAGGCAATTCATCCTGAAGCGCCAACTCTTGCGTCTCTTCCACCACCAGCTTGCTGCTTAAATCACGCAGAGCAAGGAAAATCAAACCACGACTAACGCGCAGAGAAAGATAATGCCAGGCTTCCGTTTCCACCACCAAACCCACCGCAGGGCGGCCACGGTTTCCCGCTTCTTTAATTTCTAACTCTTGCACCAGGTGCGCTTCTAGCATTTCGCGGACAATTTTGGTGATACTGGCTGGAGCCAGTTGCGCCATTCGGGAAAGGTCGATACGCGAAATGGGACCAAGCTGATCAATCAGGCGATATACAGCACCTGCGTTGGTCTGCTTTATTTGATCAATGTGTCCAGGCTGGTTCTCAGCAACCACCTTATACTCCCTATATTTTCGCGCTCCGAAATAATCTGTAGACTATGGTGAAACACTTCAATGCGTGCCGTCAAATTTTTACTTAGCCATGTGATTAACAGCACACTTTTCGGGTTTTTTAGCCGTATTTTATCTCAACTGAGAGCATTCAGCAGCTGAATACGAAAGTTTCGCGCAGCCGGACTTTGTTCATGATGCTTCGGCCAGACCAACCACATTTCAGAAACCGCATCTTCTTCAGCAATAGGTATCCAACGCATTTCATTAAGCTGAACACGTTTAAATGAAGCGGGCAAAATCGAAACGCCTAAACCGGCAGACACAAGGCCTATGATGGTCATAGCCTCCCCCACTTCCTGGGTAATGACAGGTGTAAGGTTGTAGCGTCGCATCAGGCCAAGAATGTCATCATAAAGCCCCGTCCCGACGTGAGGATCAAAGAAAACAAACGGCTCTTTTGCCAGTTCCGCTAGCGTAACTACAGATTTACTGGCCAACGGATGAGCGTGCGGAATCATCGCCATGAGCGGTTCATGCACAATTACCGCGTGGTTCAACGTTTCCGGCAGCGACGTATTGCGTAACAGTCCCATATCGAGTGTCCCTTCGATAAGGG
Organism: Escherichia coli; assembly: GCF_011881725.1. Classification (GTDB taxonomy): domain Bacteria; phylum Pseudomonadota; class Gammaproteobacteria; order Enterobacterales; family Enterobacteriaceae; genus Escherichia; species Escherichia coli_E. The sequence continues at coordinate 61,055 of NZ_JAATUR010000028.1, forward strand.
GAGCAATTTGCTCGCGGGTATTCATCTCGCGTGTCTGCAAATGGACATCCGGATATTCACGGCGAAATAACGATAAGGTATCTGACACTGCGCGAATAAATGGCGCCGATGAGGTAAAACCAATGCGTAACTCTCCCGCCTCCCCCTGATGCAATCGTTCAGCTCGCGCTGCGGCATCGTCCACCAGAGAAAGAATTTGACGACTATCGGCAAGAAATTGTTTACCTGCAGCGGTGAGCGAGACGCTACGATTGGTCCTGGCCAGCAGGCGCGCGCCAATTTGTAGCTCCAATGCCTGAATCTGTTGGCTTAGTGGCGGTTGGGAAATATTCAGCCGCGCAGCCGCATGACCAAAATGTAATTCTTCCGCAACAGCGATGAAGTAACGGAGGTGACGCAATTCAATATTCATATTTTATACATATTATTTGAGACTATTAATATATTAGACATAATAATTCGATTTTCCTACTCTATTCCTGAGCCAACACAACGCGCATATTTAGTAAGGATTTCAAGTGAGTCGTACCACAACTGTTGATGGCGCTCCGGCAAGCGACACTGACAAGCAAAACGTTTCCCAGCCAAACCTGTTCATCAAACGCGGTACGCCGCAATTTATGCGCGTGACCCTGGCGCTTTTTTCTGCCGGACTGGCAACCTTCGCACTCCTCTACTGTGTGCAACCTATCCTTCCGGTTCTTTCGCAGGAGTTTGGTTTAACACCCGCAAACAGTAGTATTTCACTGTCCATTTCAACGGCCATGTTGGCAATCGGCTTGCTGTTTACTGGCCCGCTATCCGATGCCATTGGTCGCAAACCAGTGATGGTAACGGCGCTACTGTTGGCCTCTATTTGTACGTTGCTTTCGACAATGATGACCAGTTGGCACGGCATTTTGGTGATGCGCGCCTTGATTGGCCTTTCATTAAGCGGCGTAGCTGCGGTGGGCATGACTTACCTTAGCGAAGAGATCCACCCCAGTTTTGTTGCCTTTTCAATGGGGTTGTACATCAGCGGTAACTCGATTGGCGGCATGAGCGGACGCTTAATTAGCGGTGTCTTCACAGACTTTTTCAACTGGCGAATTGCACTGGCAGCGATTGGCTGTTTCGCACTGGCCTCGGCGTTAATGTTCTGGAAAATTCTTCCCGAATCTCGCCATTTCCGCCCTTCCTCACTGCGCCCTAAAACGTTGTTTATTAACTTCCGCCTGCACTGGCGTGACCGGGGATTACCGTTATTGTTCGCAGAAGGCTTTTTGCTGATGGGGTCGTTCGTGACGCTGTTTAATTACATTGGCTATCGCTTGATGCTTTCCCCGTGGCATGTCAGCCAGGCGGTAGTGGGTTTATTATCGCTGGCCTATTTGACCGGTACCTGGAGTTCACCAAAAGCCGGAACAATGACCACCCGCTTTGGACGCGGTCCGGTGATGTTGTCTTCGACAGGTGTCATGCTTTTCGGACTGTTAATGACATTATTCAGTTCGATATGGCTGATTTTTGCTGGGATGTTGCTCTTCTCCGCTGGCTTCTTTGCCGCTCACTCGGTCGCCAGCAGCTGGATTGGTCCCCGTGCTAAACGCGCCAAAGGCCAGGCTTCCTCGCTGTATCTGTTCAGTTACTACCTGGGGTCAAGTATTGCCGGAACATTGGGCGGAGTCTTCTGGCATAACTACGGTTGGAACGGCGTCGGCGCCTTTATTGCATCGATGTTGGTGGTCGCGATTATAGTGGGCACACGTTTGCACCATCGATTGCACGCCTGAAAAAATAAGTCCGGGTTGAGTAATATACCCACCCGGACTTATTGTTTACTCAACTCAACGTTAATAACCATCCCAAAATAGACGAAGCGCCTGCTAATTCCCGTAGCGCGTCTAATGTCATCAGGATTATAAATACCCAAATAAACGGATTCATTTTGCTGTGTGTCATTTATTACTGATGCGCAGTTATTCTACTGCTTTGTAAGTAGTAAAATAGTTAACGCGATCAAGACTACTATTATTGGTAGCTAAATTTTCCTTAAGTCATAATACGTTATTATCAACGCTGTCATTTCTTCATCATTTGTACATACCGTTACATGCTGAAACCAACTACTCACGGAAGTCTGCCATTCCCCGAGATATAGTCATTTCAACGGCCCCGCAGTGGGGTTTAATGAAAAAACAAATTGAGGGTATGACAATGAATAAAGTATTAGCTCTGGTTGTTGCCGCTGCTATGGGTCTCTCTTCAGCCGACTTTGCTGCAGAGACTACGACCACACCGGCCCCGACTGCGACGGCCACCAAAACAGCACCTGCAAAAACCACACATCATAAAAAACAGCATAAAGCAGCACCTGCCCAAAAAGCGCAGGCGGCTCAAAAGCATCATAAAAAGGCAAAAAATGAACAGAAAGCGCCTGAGCAAAAAGCGCAGGCAGCGAAGAAACACACCACGAAGCACAGCCATCAGCAACCGACAAAACCGGCTGCACAACCTGCAGCGTAAGTTTTTAACAGCAACAGTGGCGCGCCCCCTCGCGCCTGAAAATTACGGTGCTAAGCGGACAACGTTTAGCACCGACTTTAGCGGAGGGTATTATGGTGGGCCGTTATCGCTTTGAGTTCATTCTTATCATCCTTATTTTATGTGCGCTAATTGCCACTCATTTTTATCTTTCCTAATCGTAGTTATCTGATTTTACTCCCACTTTCATCCCGTCCCGTCTATAGTATTTATGAGGGTTTGCTTTTAATAATCATAATTACCCACCAGAGTGTGATATGCGTACAACCATTGCTGTAGTGTTGGGTGTAATTAGTTTGACGTCTGCTTTTGTGTTTGCAGATAAACCAGACGTTGCCAAATCGGCGAACGATGAGGTCAGCACCCTGTTTTTTGGTCATGATGATCGTGTGCCAGTGAATGACACGACCCAATCACCGTGGGATGCGGTTGGGCAACTGGAAACAGCCAGTGGCAATTTATGTACGGCGACGCTGATTGCACCCAATTTGGCATTAACGGCAGGACACTGTTTATTGACACCGCCAAAGGGTAAACCGGATAAAGCGGTGGCGCTGCGTTTTGTGTCGAATAAAGGTCTTTGGCGCTATGAGATCCACGACATCGAAGGCCGCGTTGAACCGACACTCGGTAAACGGTTAAAAGCGGATGGAGATGGCTGGATTGTTCCTCCCGCGGCTGCGCCATGGGACTTCGGTTTGATTGTGCTGCGCAATCCTCCTTCTGGCATTACCCCATTGCCTTTATTTGAGGGGGATAAATCCGCACTTACCGCCGCATTAAAAGCGGCAGGTCGTAAAGTGACTCAGGCAGGGTATCCCGAAGATCATCTCGATACATTGTACAGTCATCAAAACTGTGAAGTGACTGGCTGGGCGCAAACGTCGGTGATGTCTCATCAGTGCGACACCCTACCAGGTGACAGCGGTTCACCACTGATGCTGCATACTGATGACGGCTGGCAGTTAATTGGCGTGCAAAGTTCGGCGCCGGCGGCGAAAGACCGCTGGCGGGCCGATAACCGGGCCATCTCTGTTACTGGTTTTCGCGACAAGCTGGATCAACTGTCGCAAAAATAACATTCAAACGCTGCCCGACAGCGCGGGCAGCGTGTTCCTCAGGCAAGTTTCACCATGATCATTCCAGCCAACAGCAAGACCAGGCCAATCCAGCCTTTGAGATTTAACCGTTGCCCAAACAAGATCCAACCTGCGGCTAACGTGGCGGCAATACCAAATCCCCCCCATAACGCATACGCCACTGACAAGTCGATCCCTTTAACTGCCTGGGATAGCGCGCTAAAAGCAGCAAGTACCGCCGCCAGAGACAGCAAACCATAGATTTTGCGACGAAAGCCGTCAGAAAATTTTAGAAAGACGTTAGCAACGATTTCCAGCACGATTGCCAGTGCCAACCAGGCGGCGTGAACCCATTCAAACTGAGCCATGATTCTGCTCCAGCGTAGATTTATGCCCTTTACGCGTACCCGATTTGATCAATACAATCCCGGCAACCAGGGTTGTTAACCCGGCAATTTTCATTAGCGATAAACTTTCATCAAATAACAAAACGCTAAACAGCGTAATAAATAAGATACCGATACCTTCCCACAGCGCATAAGCTACGCCTAAGGCGATTTTTTTAACGGCGAAAGAGAGAAATATATATGACAGAGAAATCATTACCAGCATTAAAATAAAACCGCCATTTCCCTCACTGACACTCGACCATTTCATAGATAGCGTGCCGGTAATTTCCGTAGCAATAGCCAGACCTAATAAAATCCAATAAATATACATCATCCTTCTCCTGCAAGAGAATTATTTTAATTTTCGCTCTATTCAGCGAAACCAAAGTAAAGTGGTCAAGCCCCGCGCATAGCGCAAGCTTAGGCAGAAGAAAGGACTACAGCGCGTTGCGCCAGTGCTGCTCACCTACGAGCAAAATAGTGGATGAGGTACGAAGATGGGTAAATGTAGAAAATAACGTCCTGAACAAATTGTCCATAATATTACAATTATCCGCAGTGTTGCTTCTCGTCATCGCGGATGATAATTGTCCTCGGTAGTTGAACACGCTTGAGTTGTATCATAGCTTAAGAATTAACTCAAAACATTTTCACTTCTTTACCTGAGCAGTTTGATTTTCGTTATGATGATGCAACAAAAAAGTCATTATTATTAGCAAGGGAAGAAAAAACGGAGTTAAGCATGGCAAAGCCGATCATTACGCTCAATGGTC
>NZ_JAATUR010000029.1 GCF_011881725.1 Escherichia coli
AATGATTGTGGTTTTTATATTCTTAATAATTATTAATTTCTCTGAGAGCTGCGCCATTGCTGGGGTTGCTGAGTTTGTTACTCATTTTGGGTTAATAATAGTGAAAGAGCTCTTTCGGATAATTCTCAGTTCGTGTTAGAGTATTACATCCACCGTTGTGCTTTTATGGACTAAAACCTCAGGTTTCACACATGTCATCATTAAATGTAAATCGAGAAAAAGACTCGGATTTCGTCGGCTATGCATTACCTTCGCCTGACAGAAATGAAATAGACTTATTACATCTTATTGACATTCTTTGGCAGGCAAAGAAGCAAATTATTGCCATTAGTTTTGCGTTTGCTTGTGCGGGAATATTAATTTCCTTTTTGTTGCCACAAAAGTGGACCAGTGCAGCGGTAGTCACTCCTGCAGAAGCCGTGCAGTGGCAGGAACTGGAAAGAACATTTACCAAATTACGGGTATTGGATGTCGACGCAGGTATTGATCGTAGCGGCGTATTTAATCTTTTTATTAAGAAGTTTCAGTCACCAACATTGCTGGAAGATTATCTCCGCTCCTCAGCTTATGTTATGGATCAACTGAAAGGGGCTGATATTGATGAACTGGAGTTGCACCGGGCTATTTTTGCACTCAGCGAGAAAATGAAAGCGGTGGATGAGAATGCCGGCAAGAAAAAAGATGAAACGGCTCTCTATACTGCCTGGCGTTTGAGCTTTACCGCACCGACAAAAGAAGAAGCACAGCAGGTTCTGGCAGGTTATATTCAGTATATTTCCAATCTGGTGGTTGCAGAATCACTGGAAAATATCCGTAATAAGCTGGAAATTAAAACTCGTTTTGAGCAAGAAAAACTGGCTCAGGATCGTGTGAAAATTCGTAATCAGTTGGATGCAAATATTCAACGACTGAATTATTCTCTCGACATTGCCAATGCTGCCGGCATTAAAAAACCAGTTTATAGTAACGGACAGGCGGTAAAAGACGATCCAGAATTTTCAATTTCTCTCGGTGCTGATGGTATTCAGCGAAAACTGGAAATCGAAAAAGGTGTTACAGACGTAGCCGAGCTGAATGGCGATTTGCGTAATCGACAGTATTACGTAGAGCAACTCAATAAGCTTAATGTTAGCGATGTCAAATTTGCACCGTTTAAATATCAGATGAAGCCATCATTGCCTGTGAAGAAAGATGGTCCAGGAAAAGCGATTATTGCCATTCTGGCAGCGTTTGTGGGCGGAATGGTTGCGTGTGGCATTGTGCTGATGCGTAACGCTATGTTTTCTCGCAAAATGGAGAAAGCCACGGTGATGGATGAACAGTTTGTGTAATGACAAATGGAGCGCTGTAACGCGCTCCATTTTTTACTATTTATTTCTCCCGAGCGGCACCACCAGCGGCGTGCCGGCCACCGGATCGTCAATAATCATACAGCGCAGACCGTAAATGCGCTCGATCAGTTCAGCAGTGACAATCTCCTTCGGCGCGCCCTGAGCAACAATTTTCCCTTCCCGCAATGCAATCAAATGGCTGGCGTAACGACAGGCCTGATTGAGATCGTGCAGCACTGCCGCCAGGGTGTAGCCTTTCTCGCGGTTCAGTTCGCTCAATAATTCCAGTAAATCAATCTGATGACTGATATCCAGCCAGGTAGTGGGTTCGTCGAGCAGCATAATTGCCGTTTCCTGGGCCAACACCATCGCGATCCACGCTCGTTGTCGTTGCCCGCCGGAGAGGGTATCCACGCTTTGATTCGCCAGATGGGTGATCCCTGTGGCTTGCATCGCCTTTGTCACCGCCTCTTCATCTTCTTTCCGCCAGCGGGTAAACAACGGTTGATGCGGGTAACGCCCACGCGCTACCAGCTCCTGAACGGTGATATCACCGGGTGTGGTGGAGTTTTGCGCCAGCAGACCAATCCGGCGTGCGACCTCTTTACTGGCGTAATGTTGAATGTGCTCGCCATCCAGCCAGACATGCCCGTGAGCAGGCGTCATCAGGCGGCTTAAAGTACGCAGCAATGTTGATTTTCCGCAGCCGTTTGGCCCGATAATCGCCGTGAAATGACCGTCAGGGATCTCCACGGTTAGGTTTTCCGCGACGGTATATTTGCCATAGCCCAGAGTTAACTGTTCGCCGCGCAAACGGGCTACTGATTCTGTCATTTTTTGCGAGACTCCTGAATTAACAAGACGATAAGGTAAATACCACCGAGGCTGACGGTAACGACGCCAACCGGAAGTTGATACGGCATAAACAATTGTTGAGCGCAGAGATCTGCCGCCAGTAATAACAGCGCGCCACACAGCGCCGCCTGGGTAAGCCCCCAGCGGGCAGTGCCACTAATACGCCGTGCAATATGCGGCGCGACCAGCGCAATAAAGGAAATCGGTCCGGCAAGCGCCGTTGCCGCAGCGGTAAGCACTACCGCCACCAGCATCATTAACAGACGAGAACGTTCGACGCTGACGCCCAACGCGCAGGCTGTATCATCGCCCATCTCCAGCAAGCGCATCCGCCGCACCAGCAAGGCGGCGGCAATTAACATCAATATAATGATTGGCGCGGAAGGCGAGGTTTTTGCCCATGTCAGACCGTTGAGCGATCCGGCATTCCACAATCCCGCCGTTAGCGCCGTCTCTAAAGACGCTTTCAGCAGCAGCCAGGTGTTAAAGGCCACCAGCATGGCGCGAACGCCGATGCCGATAATAATTAGCCGAAAGGTGTCGATACCGTTGCGCCATGCGAGCAGCCAGACCAGCAGCGAAGTGATAATACCTCCCGCCATTGCTGCCAGCGCGATAGCCGTTAAATCCTGACCAAACAGCACCATCGCCACCAGTACGCCGCTCCACGCTCCGGTGTTAAAGCCCATCACGTCAGGGCTGCCGAGTGGGTTACGCATCAGTGACTGAAAAATCGCGCCGCTGACGCCCAGTGCCGCGCCAATCAATAGCGCCATCAACACGCGCGGTAAACGCCATTCGGTGACTACCATCGTCATACTGCGCGGCGCATCACCCATCAGCGCAGCGAATACTTGCGACGTTTCCAGTGGCACGGTGCCACTGCGTAATCCCCAGATACCAGCCAACACACAGGCGGTAATTAGCAGCAAACAGGTGATGAGTAATCGGCGAGAGACGTGAATCATGCGCCACCTCGCGTTTTACGCCGGACGAGGAAGATCAACACTGGCGCGCCAATAAAGGCACTAACCACGGAAACGCGCAACTCGCCGGGTACAATCACACGCCCGATGATATCGGCAAACAGCAGCAGGGCAGGCGTGGCGAGCAGCGTGACAGGCAGCGACCAGCGATGATCGGCACCCACCAGCCAACGCGCCATGTGCGGCATCATCAGGCCAATAAAGGCAATCGGGCCAACCACCGCCGTCGCACTACCGCAAAGCACGGTAATCGCCAACAGACCAATCAATTGCGTGCGTGCCACACGGCTTCCCAGTGCCGTCGCGGTGTCGCTGCCGAGGCTCAAACTGTTCAGCGCGCGGCTCAGTAATAGTGCAGTTATACCGGCGATCAGCACTGGGATCAGCACCACTTTTAAGGTGTGCAGATTACGAATATCCAGCGAACCGGCTTGCCAGAAACGCAGCTGATCGTAGACGTCAGGATTAAGCAGAGCAATGCCGCTGGTCAGTCCTTCCAGTACTGCCGCCAGCGCCACGCCTGCCAGGGTTAAACGCACCGGACTTAACTGCCCGCCGCCCTGGCTGCCGGTAAAGGCAACAATCAACGAGGCCGCCAGCGCGCCAGCGAAGGCCATCGCCAGTTGTTCCTGTGCGGAAGAATAACCAAACAATGCGGCGCCCAGCACAATGGCAAAGCTGGCTCCGGCGTTCACGCCAAGCAAACCAGGATCGGCAAGCGGGTTTCGGGTGAGGGTTTGCATTAAAGCCCCGGCAAGGCCAAGCGCGCCGCCCGCCAGTAAACCGGCAAGGGTGCGCGGCAGTCGCGCGTCGAGCACGATGGTGCAGTCGGCGCTCTGGCAGGTACTGGAGAGTGCCTCCAGCACTACGGAAGGGGGGAGTGATTTTGCCCCAATGAGCAGGCTTAATGCCGTCGCGATAATCAGTAATAACAGTAATCCGGGCACGGCAATGGCGCGTGTCACGGCAACAGAACCAGACATACGAACTTCCATGATAATGAAATTAATTATCGTTATCGATCTTATTTGGATATGTTAGCATGTGCAGCCTAAGAATAGGTATTTAAAATATTTGATGGCAAGGCATTGTAATGAATAAACAATCCTGGCTGCTTAACCTCAGCCTGTTGAAAACGCACCCGGCGTTTCGCGCAGTATTCCTCGCTCGTTTTATCTCTATTGTTTCTCTGGGGTTGCTCGGCGTTGCGGTGCCGGTGCAGATCCAGATGATGACGCATTCTACCTGGCAGGTAGGGCTTTCGGTGACGCTGACCGGTGGAGCCATGTTTGTCGGTCTGATGGTTGGCGGTGTGCTGGCGGATCGTTATGAGCGCAAAAAGGTGATTTTGCTGGCGCGCGGTACCTGTGGCATTGGTTTTATTGGCCTGTGTCTGAATGCATTGCTGCCGGAGCCGTCCTTGCTGGCAATCTATTTACTCGGTTTATGGGATGGTTTTTTCGCGTCACTTGGCGTGACGGCGCTGCTGGCGGCGACTCCGGCATTAGTTGGGCGTGAAAATTTAATGCAGGCCGGGGCGATCACTATGTTGACCGTGCGTCTGGGATCGGTGATTTCGCCCATGATTGGCGGATTACTGCTGGCGACCGGTGGCGTGGCCTGGAACTATGGGCTGGCGGCGGCAGGAACGTTTATTACTTTGCTGCCGTTGTTAAGCCTTCCGGCACTGCCGCCGCCACCGCAGCCGCGTGAGCATCCGGTGAAATCACTGCTCGCGGGATTTCGTTTTCTGCTCGCCAGTCCGCTGGTGGGCGGTATTGCGCTGCTGGGCGGTTTGTTGACGATGGCGAGTGCGGTGCGGGTACTGTATCCGGCGCTGGCTGCCAACTGGCAGATGTCGGCGGCGCAGATTGGCTTTCTCTATGCGGCGATCCCGCTTGGTGCGGCTATTGGCGCGTTAACCAGCGGGAAACTGGCGCATAGCGTGCGACCAGGGTTGTTGATGTTGCTCTCCACGCTGGGATCGTTCCTCGCCATTGGTTTATTTGGCTTGATGCCAATGTGGATTTTAGGCGTGGTTTGTCTGGCGCTGTTTGGCTGGTTGAGTGCGGTCAGCTCGTTGCTGCAATACACAATGCTACAAACGCAGACGCCGGAAGCAATGTTAGGGCGAATTAACGGTTTGTGGACGGCGCAAAACGTGACGGGCGATGCGATTGGCGCGGCGTTGTTGGGCGGTCTGGGGGCGATGATGACGCCGGTGACCTCCGCAAGCGCGAGTGGTTTTGGTTTGTTAATTATTGGCGTGTTGTTGTTGCTGGTGCTGGTGGAGTTACGCCGTTTCCGCCAGACGCCGCCGCAAGCGACAGCGTCCGACAGTTAATACTTAAAACAGCGCCTTAAGTCGCTCCAGCACTTGCATGGCGCTGTAGTAATCCAGACGGAACGTCTCGGTTCCCAGCGCATAAACATGCTTGTTTTGTACTGCAGGCAGATGTGCGAGCAGCGGATTGGCATAAATAGCATCGGCGTCTTTCTGATCACCGGCGAACAGGAATAGAGACTCGCCATTTAACCCGGCAGCCAGGTTTTCCCCACCAAGCTGAATGATGTCATGACGTTTACCCTGGCTTTGGCTGGCGTTTAAACCTGCGGGCAGTTTAGCCAGCTTAAAACCAAGTTGTTCCAGCATCTGCCCTTGTGCTGATTCCGGTGTCCAGAGATTGGCGCTGTGCGCAGCGGCGGTATAAACAATGGCAGTGACTGGCTGCGGCGGTAATTTGATTTGCTCTTTTGCCGCCGCCAGTTGCTTATCAAACTGCGCAATCCGTTCTGCTGCTTGTTTCTCATGCCCGGTAATTTCGCCAAGCTGTGTTAACAGCGACTGCCAGCTTTTGTCGTCGTAATTGATGATCAACGTCGGCGCGATGGTGGAAAGCTGATCGTAGAGCGCCAGTGCCGAATCGCCGCCGGTCGCGCTAATTAAAATCAGATCCGGCATTTGTGCGGCAACCGCTTCGGCGCTTGGCTCGCCAATATAGAGGCGTTGCAGTTTGCGTTGCTTCGCAACCTCGCTCCACTGGCGTAAAAAGCCTTGTTCATCCGCCACGCGATTATTCGGTGTAGTCGCGCCGCTGGCGATCACCGGGGCATCAATCGCCAGCAGTGAGCCGGTAAGGGTGACGCTGGTGGAAACAATACGCTGCGGTTGGCTTTTCAGGGTATGAGTGCCACGGCTGTCAGTGACCTGACGCGGCCAGTCAGCGGCCTGAACTGCGGATATTCCTGAAAGTAAAAAGCCTGTCAATAGAAGAGCGGTGCGGTAGAGCGGGGCGAGTCTCACAAATCATCTTCCTGTTATTAGTGAAGTTAATGCTTCTCATTTTCATTGTAACCTTAACCAGATGCAAGCCTGAGTCGCAGATTGTGTTGCGGCAAGAGTTGACATAGTGCGCGTTTGCTTTTAGGTTAGCGCCCGAAAATATAAATGATAATCATTATTAAAGCCTTTATCGTTTTGTGGAGGATGATATGGATACGTCACTGGCAGAGGAAGTACAGCAGACCATGGCAACACTTGCGCCCAATCGCTTTTTCTTTATGTCGCCGTACCGCAGTTTTACGACGTCAGGATGTTTCGCCCGCTTCGATGAACCGGCTGTGAACGGGGATTCGCCCGACAGTCCCTTCCAGCAAAAACTTGCCGCACTGTTTGCTGATGCCAAATCGCAGGGCATCAAAAATCCGGTGATGGTCGGGGCGATCCCCTTCGATCCACATCAGCCTTCGTCGCTCTATATTCCCGAATCCTGGCAGCCGTTTTCCCGCCAGGAAAAACAAACTTCCGCCCGCCGTTTCACCCGCAGCCAGTCGCTGAACGTGGTGGAACGTCAGGCAATTCCGGAACAAGCCACGTTTGAACAGATGGTCGCCCGCGCCGCCGAACTCACTGCCACGCCGCAAGTCGACAAAGTGGTGTTATCACGGTTGATTGATATCACCACCGACGCCGCCATTGACAGCGGTGTACTGCTGGAACGGTTGATCGCGCAAAACCCGGTTAGTTACAACTTCCATGTACCACTGGCTGATGGTGGCGTTCTGCTGGGGGCGAGCCCGGAACTGTTGCTGCGTAAAGACGGCGAGCGTTTTAGTTCTATTCCGTTAGCGGGTTCCGCGCGCCGTCAGCCGGATGAAGTGCTCGATCGTGAAGCGGGTAATCGTCTGCTGGCGTCGGAAAAAGATCGCCATGAACATGAGCTGGTGACTCAGGCGATGAAAGAGGTGCTACGTGCGCGCAGCAGTGATTTACATGTTCCCTCCTCTCCACAACTGATCACCACGCCAACGCTGTGGCATCTCGCAACACCCTTTGAAGGCAAAGCTAACTCGCAAGAAAACGCGCTGACCCTGGCCTGCCTGCTGCATCCGACTCCCGCGCTGAGTGGTTTCCCGCATCAGGCAGCAACCCAGGTGATTTCTGAACTGGAGCCGTTCGACCGCGAATTGTTTGGCGGCATTGTTGGCTGGTGTGACAGCGAAGGTAATGGCGAGTGGGTGGTGACCATCCGCTGCGCGAAGTTACGGGCCAATCAGGTGCGTCTGTTTGCCGGCGCGGGGATTGTGCCTGCGTCTTCACCGCTGGGTGAATGGCGTGAAACGGGCGTCAAACTTTCTACCATGTTGAACGTTTTTGGACTGCATTAAGGAGTGAGGATGAGCATTCCATTTACCCGCTGGCCGGAAGAGTTTGCCCGCCGCTATCGGGAAAAAGGTTACTGGCAGGATTTGCCGCTGACCGACATTCTGACACGCCATGCTGAGAGCGATAACATCGCGGTTATCGACGGCGAGCGGCAGTTGAGTTACCGGGAGCTGAATCAGGCGTCGGATAATCTGGCCTGTAGCTTGCGCCGCCAGGGAATTAAATCGGGCGAAACCGCGCTGGTACAGTTGGGTAATGTCGCTGAACTTTACATCACCTTTTTCGCGCTGTTGAAACTGGGCGTAGCACCCGTGCTGGCGCTGTTCAGCCATCAGCGTAGTGAACTGAACGCCTATGCCCGTCAGATTGAACCGGCGTTACTGATTGCCGATCGCCAGCATACGCTGTTTAACGGGGATGATTTCCTCAACACCTTTGTTGCAGAGCATTCTTCTATTCGTGTGGTGCAACTGCTGAACGACAGCGGCGAGCATAATTTGCAGGATGCGATTAACCATCCGGCAGACAATTTTACGGCCACGCCGTCACCTGCCGATGAAGTGGCCTATTTCCAGCTATCCGGTGGTACCACCGGCACTCCGAAACTGATCCCGCGTACTCATAACGACTACTACTACAGCGTGCGCCGTAGCGTGGAGATTTGTCAGTTCACACAACAGACGCGCTACCTGTGCGCGATTCCGGCAGCTCACAACTACGCGATGAGTTCTCCAGGATCATTAGGTGTTTTTCATGCTGGCGGTACTGTCGTTCTGGCTGCCGATCCCAGCGCCACGCTCTGCTTCCCATTGATTGAAAAACATCAGGTTAACGTTACCGCGCTGGTGCCACCGGCAGTCAGCCTGTGGTTACAGGCGCTGGCCGAAGGTGAAAGCCGGGCGCAGCTCGCCTCGCTGAAACTGTTACAGGTCGGCGGCGCGCGTCTTTCTGCCACGCTTGCGGCGCGTATTCCCGCTGAGATTGGCTGCCAGTTGCAGCAGGTGTTTGGCATGGCGGAAGGGCTGGTGAACTACACCCGTCTTGATGATAGCGTGGAAAAAATCATTCATACCCAGGGCTATCCAATGTGTCCGGACGATGAAGTGTGGGTCGCTGATGCTGACGGAAATCCATTGCCGCAAGGAGCAGTCGGACGCCTGATGACACGCGGGCCGTACACCTTCCGCGGCTATTACAAAAGCCCGCAGCACAATGCCAGCGCCTTTGATGCCAACGGTTTTTACTGTTCCGGCGATCTGATCTCCATTGATCCAGACGGATACATCACCGTGCAGGGACGAGAGAAAGATCAGATCAATCGTGGCGGCGAGAAGATCGCTGCCGAAGAGATCGAAAACCTGCTGCTGCGCCATCCGGCGGTGATCTACGCCGCACTGGTGAGCATGGAAGATGAGCTGCTGGGCGAAAAAAGCTGTGCTTATCTGGTGGTGAAAGAGCTGCTGCGCGCGGTGCAGGTACGTCGTTTCCTGCGTGAACAGGGCATTGCCGAATTTAAATTACCGGATCGCGTGGAGTGTGTAGATTCACTTCCGCTGACGGCGGTCGGGAAAGTCGATAAAAAACAATTACGTCAGTGGCTGGCGTCACGCGCATCAGCCTGAAGGAGAGAACACGATGGCTATTCCAAAACTACAGGCTTACGCACTGCCGGAGTCTCATGATATTCCCCAAAATAAAGTCGACTGGGCATTTGAACCGCAACGCGCCGCGCTGTTAATCCATGATATGCAGGACTATTTTGTCAGTTTCTGGGGCGAGAGTTGCCCGATGATGGAACAGGTGATCGCTAATATTGCTGCACTGCGTGATTACTGCAAACAGCACAATATTCCGGTTTATTACACCGCTCAACCGAAAGAACAGAGCGATGAAGATCGGGCATTACTGAATGATATGTGGGGGCCGGGCCTGACCCGTTCGCCGGAACAGCAAAAGGTGGTGGATAGCCTGACGCCAGATGCTGACGACACGGTGCTGGTGAAGTGGCGCTACAGTGCATTTCATCGTTCCCCGCTGGAGCAAATGCTCAAAGAGAGTGGACGTAACCAACTGATTATTACCGGTGTGTACGCGCATATTGGCTGTATGACCACCGCAACCGATGCGTTTATGCGGGATATTAAACCGTTTATGGTGGCGGATGCGCTGGCCGATTTCAGCCGTGACGAGCATTTGATGTCACTGAAATATGTGGCCGGACGTTCTGGCCGGGTGGTGATGACCGAAGAATTATTGCCCGCCCCCATTCCTTCCAGTAAAGCAGAGTTGCGTGAGGTGATCCTGCCGTTGCTGGACGAGTCTGATGAGCCGTTCGATGACGACAACCTGATCGACTACGGTCTGGATTCGGTGCGCATGATGGCGCTGGCGGCGCGCTGGCGTAAAGTGCATGGCGATATCGATTTTGTCATGCTGGCGAAACAGCCGACCATCGATGCCTGGTGGAAGCTGCTCTCCCGCGAGGTGAAATAATGGATTTTAGCGGCAAAAATGTCTGGGTAACGGGGGCCGGTAAAGGTATCGGTTACGCCACGGCGCTGGCGTTTGTTGAAGCGGGAGCGAAGGTCACTGGCTTTGATCGGGCCTTCAGTCTGGATAATTATCCCTTTGCGACCGAAGCGATGGATGTTGCTGATGCCGGGCAGGTGGCGCAGGTATGCCAGCGACTGTTAGTGGAAACGGAGCGGCTGGACGTGCTGGTTAATGCGGCAGGAATTTTGCGCATGGGCGCGACCGATCAGCTAAGCCAGGAGGACTGGCAGCAAACTTTTGCGGTTAACGTCGGCGGCGCGTTTAACCTGTTTCAGCAGACCATGAACCAGTTTCGCCGTCAGCGGGGTGGGGCGATTGTAACGGTCGCGTCCGATGCCGCGCACACGCCGCGTATTGGTATGAGTGCTTATGGCGCATCGAAAGCGGCGCTGAAAAGCCTGGCGTTGAGCGTCGGGCTGGAACTGGCAGGCAGCGGCGTGCGCTGCAATGTGGTTTCCCCTGGTTCCACCGATACCGATATGCAACGCACGTTGTGGGTGAGTGATGACGCCGAAGAGCAGCGTATCCGCGGCTTTGGCGAGCAGTTCAAGCTCGGCATTCCGCTGGGAAAAATTGCCCGTCCCCAGGAAATAGCCAACACGATTTTGTTTCTCGCCTCCGATCTCGCCAGTCATATCACGTTACAGGATATCGTGGTGGATGGCGGCTCGACGCTGGGAGCATAACTGTGATCTGGAAGCGCCATTTAACGCTCGATGAACTAAACGCCACCAGCCATAACACGATGGTGGCGCATCTGGGAATTGTGTATACCCGTCTGGGTGATGATGTGCTGGAAGCCGAAATGCCGGTTGATCCGCGAACTCATCAGCCGTTCGGCCTGCTGCATGGCGGTGCATCGGCGGCGCTGGCGGAAACTTTGGGATCGATGGCTGGATTTATGATGACCCGAGACGGGCAGTGTGTGGTGGGCACGGAACTTAACGCCACGCATCATCGCCCGGTATCTGAGGGCAAGGTGCGCGGCGTCTGCCAACCGCTGCATCTTGGACGGCAAAATCAGAGCTGGGAAATCGTGGTTTTCGATGAACAGGGGCGGCGTTGCTGCACCTGTCGTCTGGGCACAGCGGTTTTGGGATGAACCCGACAGAATTAAATGAGATTGCAGGAAAATTCGATTAGCGGAGTGATCGAGTTAACATTGTTAAGTTAAATATTGGTTTCAACTCCGATTTACATGGTTGCCGTGTTGTTAAATTGTACAAAGATGTTATAGAAACAAAATGTAACATCTCTATGGACACGCACACGGATAACAACTATGAACAAATCAGGGAAATACCTCGTCTGGACAGTGCTCTCTGTAATGGGAGCATTTGCTCTGGGATACATTGCTTTAAATCGTGGGGAACAGATCAACGCACTGTGGATTGTGGTGGCGTCGGTCTGTATCTATCTGATCGCTTACCGTTTTTATGGTCTGTATATCGCCAAAAATGTGCTGGCGGTTGACCCGACGCGTATGACGCCAGCGGTGCGCCATAATGACGGGCTGGACTATGTACCGACAGACAAGAAAGTGCTGTTCGGTCACCATTTTGCGGCCATTGCCGGAGCGGGCCCGCTGGTGGGGCCGGTGCTGGCGGCGCAAATGGGCTACCTGCCGGGGATGATCTGGCTGCTCGCCGGGGTGGTTCTTGCCGGTGCGGTGCAGGATTTCATGGTGCTGTTTGTTTCCACGCGCCGCGACGGTCGCTCACTGGGTGAACTGGTCAAAGAGGAGATGGGGCCAACTGCGGGGGTCATTGCGCTGGTGGCCTGCTTTATGATCATGGTCATCATTCTGGCGGTGCTGGCGATGATCGTGGTGAAAGCCCTGACCCATAGCCCGTGGGGAACGTATACCGTTGCGTTCACCATTCCACTGGCGCTGTTTATGGGGATCTACCTGCGCTATCTGCGTCCGGGGCGTATTGGCGAAGTGTCGGTCATCGGTCTGGTGTTCCTGATTTTCGCCATTATCTCTGGCGGCTGGGTGGCAGAAAGTCCGACCTGGGCACCGTACTTTGACTTTACGGGCGTGCAGCTGACCTGGATGCTGGTGGGTTACGGTTTTGTGGCGGCGGTGCTGCCGGTGTGGCTGCTGCTGGCCCCGCGTGACTACCTCTCTACCTTCCTGAAAATAGGCACTATTGTTGGTCTGGCGGTAGGCATTTTGATTATGCGTCCGACGCTGACCATGCCTGCACTGACCAAATTTGTTGATGGCACGGGGCCAGTGTGGACCGGTAACCTGTTCCCGTTCCTGTTTATCACTATCGCCTGTGGCGCGGTGTCTGGCTTCCATGCGCTGATCTCTTCCGGCACTACGCCAAAGATGCTGGCGAACGAAGGCCAGGCGTGCTTTATCGGCTACGGCGGGATGTTGATGGAATCCTTCGTGGCGATTATGGCGCTGGTTTCCGCCTGTATCATCGATCCGGGCGTGTACTTCGCCATGAACAGCCCGATGGCGGTGCTGGCTCCGGCAGGAACGGCGGATGTGGTCGCTTCTGCGGCGCAGGTGGTGAGTAGCTGGGGCTTTAGCATTACCCCAGATACGTTAAATCAGATTGCTAACGAAGTGGGTGAACAGTCGATCATTTCCCGTGCGGGCGGTGCCCCGACGCTGGCGGTAGGGATGGCCTACATTCTGCACGGCGCGCTGGGCGGCATGATGGATGTAGCGTTCTGGTATCACTTCGCCATTCTGTTTGAAGCACTGTTTATTCTGACGGCGGTAGATGCAGGTACGCGTGCTGCGCGCTTTATGTTGCAGGATCTGCTGGGCGTAGTTTCTCCGGGCCTGAAACGGACCGATTCCCTGCCTGCTAACCTGCTGGCAACGGCGCTGTGCGTACTGGCGTGGGGCTACTTCCTGCATCAGGGCGTGGTCGATCCGTTGGGCGGTATTAACACCCTGTGGCCGCTGTTTGGTATTGCCAACCAGATGCTGGCAGGAATGGCGCTGATGCTCTGTGCCGTAGTGCTGTTCAAGATGAAACGTCAACGTTACGCCTGGGTGGCGCTGGTGCCAACGGCCTGGCTGCTGATTTGTACCCTGACCGCAGGCTGGCAGAAAGCGTTTAGTCCGGATGCAAAAGTGGGCTTCCTGGCGATTGCTAACAAGTTCCAGGCAATGATCGACAGCGGCAATATTCCGTCGCAGTACACCGAGTCGCAGTTGGCGCAACTGGTGTTCAACAACCGTCTGGATGCCGGGTTGACCATCTTCTTTATGGTCGTTGTGGTAGTTCTGGCGCTGTTCTCGATTAAGACGGCACTGGCGGCGTTGAAAGAGCCGAAGCCGACGGTGAAAGAAACGCCGTATGAGCCAATGCCGGAAAATGTCGAAGAGATCGTGGCGCAGGCGAAAGGCGCGCACTAAAGTCAGAGTATGGGGAACAGTGGCATGATGCCGATGGTTCCCCTCACTCTCAGCATTTGTAGGCCGGATAAGGCGCTCACGCCGCATCCGGCACTATCTCAGCATTGTAAGTACCGGAGGTATTGATGTTTGATTCGCTGGCAAAAGCCGGAAAATATTTAGGTCAGGCAGCAAAGCTGATGATTGGTATGCCTGATTACGACAACTATGTCGAACATATGCGGGTTAACCATCCCGACCAGACACCGATGACTTATGAAGAGTTTTTCCGTGAGCGGCAGGACGCGCGCTACGGTGGAAAAGGCGGCGCGCGCTGCTGCTAAATCTGCATGTCAGACTTTAAATGATTCCACTTTTTCGAACGCTGCACGCAATGTATCTGGTGTCAGCGTGACGGGTAGATAATGAATGGATTCCACCGGACGCAAGGTGTGGGCAATCACTTTGTCGATCTCCGCCTGATTATTGATATCCACTTCCAGCTCCGCCAGCGTGGTCGGCAGATGAAAACGCTGATACGCTCCGATTAATTGCGCCAGCACATCATCCTGACTCAGCAAGGCGCTTTGCACCAGAATACCGTAAGCGACTTTGGTACCGTGGAGAAACTTCTCGGTTTGCGGCAGCACGGTCAGACCGTTGTGTACGGCATGGGCCGCGGCCACACGCGTAAAACGATCGCCCAGCCCCCCCACCATTCCGCCTCCGGCGATAATCGCATCTACCACATCGCAAAATGATTGCGTTAATTGCCGGGTTTGCTGATCGGCAAGCGCCTGTTCGCTACTGCTTAACAAAACGTCGCGGATGGCCTGCGCGTTATTGATTCCCAGCCGAACGGTTAATGGCAACGTTTCAGGTTGCGGAGCCAGCACTACTGCTTCATACCATTTCGCCAGCGTGTCACCGATCCCCGCCAACAGATACTCTTGTGGCGCATTAAGGATAATCTCCGGTTCCACCAGCACCATAAAATTGGCATCGTTGAAAATCTCATAGTGAAGCGCCTGTCCGGCATCGTTATACCAGACAGAAAGCGGTGTCCAGGCGGCGCAGGTCGCGGCGATTGTCGGAACGGCAACAAACGGCAGGCCGAGACGGCGGGCGAGGGCTTTCGCGGTGTCGAGTAGTGCGCCGCCACCGACGCCAATTACTACGCTGCGATCATCACCAGACTCTGCTGTTAGTTGTTGCACATCGCTTTCACTGCAATGACCACGAAACACAATATGCTTTGCCCCTGGCAGTTCAAACGCTGGCGGAAGTTTGGCTTGCGCCGCGGCAATGGCGCGCTCGCCGTAGATCCACACCGCGCGAGAAAGCTGTTCATCGGTGAAAAATTCATGCAGGTGATTGAGACTTCCGGGATGAGAAAAGTAATTAGCAGGGCCGACGACGACGCGGATAGGATTGTGAGGCATGTTGTGTTGTCCTTATTGTTTTATTTAGACATCTAAACGTCTTGATTGCCAAATACTAGCATCGTGTTATAGTGCCTTCAACACACAACTTCGTCAGGCACAATAAAAATGACAAATAACCCTCTGATTCCACAAAGTAAACTTCCACAACTTGGCACCACTATTTTCAGCCAGATGAGCGCACTTGCGCAGCAACACCAGGCGATTAACCTGTCGCAAGGCTTTCCGGATTTTGATGGTCCGCGCTATTTACAGGAGCGCCTGGCGTACCACGTTGCCCGGGGGGCAAACCAGTACGCGCCCATGACTGGCGTACAGGCATTGCGTGAGGCGATAAGTGAGAAAACCGCGCGGTTATATGGCTTCCAACCGAATGCCGACAGCGATATCACCGTAACGGCAGGGGCGACGGAAGCGTTATATGCAGCGATTACTGCGTTGGTACACAGTGGCGATGAAGTGATTTGTTTTGATCCCAGCTATGACAGCTACGCGCCCGCCATCGCGCTTTCGGGGGGAATAGTGAAACGTATTGCACTGCAACCGCCGCATTTTCGCGTTGACTGGCAGGAATTTGCCGCATTGTTAAGCGAGCGTACCCGTCTGGTTATCCTCAATACACCGCATAATCCAAGCGCTACCGTCTGGCAGCAGGCTGATTTTGCGGCCTTGTGGCAAGCCATTGCCGGGCGCGAAATTTTTGTTATTAGTGATGAAGTTTACGAGCACATTAACTTTTCACAGCAAGGTCATGCCAGCGTACTGGCGCATCCGCAACTTCGTGAGCGAGCGGTGGCGGTGTCATCGTTTGGCAAGACCTATCATATGACTGGCTGGAAAGTGGGGTATTGCGTTGCGCCTGCGCCCATCAGCGCCGAGATCCGCAAGGTGCATCAGTATCTGACCTTTTCGGTGAATACCCCAGCACAGCTGGCGCTTGCCGATATGCTGCGAGCAGAACCTGAGCATTATCTTGCATTACCGGACTTCTATCGTCAGAAGCGCGATATTCTGGTGAATGCTTTAAGTGAAAGCAGGCTGGAGATTTTACCGTGCGAAGGCACTTACTTTTTGCTGGTGGATTACAGCACTGTATCTACGCTGGATGATGTTGAGTTTTGTCAGTGGCTGACGCGGGAGCACGGCGTGGCGGCGATTCCGTTGTCGGTATTTTGCGCCGATCCCTTCCCACATAAACTGATTCGTCTCTGTTTTGCCAAGAAGGGATCGACGTTGCTGGCGGCGGCTGAGCGCCTGAGCCAGCTTTAGTTATTTGACGGTCCAGGCACGGGAATATTGACGGTCGGCAAACAGTTCTTGCAGACCGTTGATTTGCTTGAGACGCAAAACTTCGTCGCTGTCCATACCCAGTTCTTTACCGATTTTATTATCGTCCCATCCCAACTGGCTGAGTTCCCGCACAATCTCCGACATCGCGGTGATCTGGTGGCGTCCACGGGCGCGGTTATGACGAATAGTTGCGGCAATGCGCTCATGACGATCACCCTCCAGACAGGTTACCGGTAAATACCCTTTTAAGCGTAATTTTAACGATGATGACCCTTTACCAATTTCATGGCGGTGAAAACCATCAACAATTTCCAGGACATTTTTATCCGTATGCGTGACCACAATGGGTTGTGTAAAGCCATCCATTTCAATGGATTTTTGCAGTAGCTTCTTCTCTGGCGGCGCCACATTATTGGGATTGTAATCATTTGGCACAAGCTGGCTATTTTTCACCCATAAAACACAATCCACCGGCTCTTCACGAAAGGGGCTAACCTGATGGATCGCCATGCGGATTTCATTAATCGCTTTGATACGATCATCCTCCGACAAGCTGGCGAGAAATTGGGTCAAATCCTGCGTTAATCGTTGTTGCATAGTATTCCCCATTCCTGACGTTTTCCCTTAATCCGTTCGTTATAATGCTGATAGTTCTTTGCTTTTGTTGGGCTAAACGATAATGCCCGACACCAGTAATCGTTATTGAGCAATACTTTGCATATACGCCGCCAGGAAGGGATATCTTTCGCGCCAATGTCCCCTTGTTGAGTCTGCGGAATATCGATCCCTTTTTTCTGGTACCAGTGCAGATAAACAGCAATTTTGTTACGGTAATGCTCCGCAGTTTTCTCCGGCATACTGTTGAGGAGCAGCAGCGCATACGCTTGCCAGTCTAAATGTTCTGGCTTGAGGATTTTCCGGTGACCGTAAAAATGGTTGTCATGTCCGGCGTAAATTCCGCCGCTTTTTACACCGCTGACTCGTGCGCACATGGTAGCCCAGCGATCCGGTTCGATAACGTGATAGAGCCATAATCCCTGCCGTTGCTCCGGGCCAAAAGGTTCGCAAATTCGCATGTGACGCAAAGGGACGCCTGCCTGATACATCAGGTTATACAGTGGGTTACAGAGACTTTGATGATTTGCATACCAGGTCCAGATATCGGCCACTTTCCAGTCGTAGATGGGATAAATGTACCAGCTATGACCACCCGGTGCGGCAGTGGTCCAGGGTTTATCGTCGGCAAAACGCTGTTTATTCGAACTGGCGATAGCAACGAAACGGTTATAGGACTCGTCAGCACGGATACCGATCATCATCGCCGCCGGACGTTTTTGCGAAAACCATTCGGCAAATTCACGCACGAAATGTTCAAAAGACATGCCTGACTGGTAAAACGGGAAATACGCGGGATCGGTTATCGCATCGTCCGGGGGCTGTCGTACCCATTCGACATCAGGTTCCCAGCACTGCCATTCGGGTTGGTATTGTGAAAGGGCATTTTGCGTGGTAAGCGGGAGTGCAACCCAATAAAACGCCTCAATAACATCTGCATACAACTCGCGTAATGACTGTACATAGTCGATGGTGCAAGAAAACTGCGCTTCCCAGTCGATAAACAGAACATATATTTTTTTGCCCATTTTTCTGGCCAGATGCGCGGTTAGATGGAGCATTAAACCTGAATCTTTCCCCCCAGAAAAAGAGACACATACTCGGGGCAGAGTGCTGAGTGTCCAGGTAATACGTTCTTGTGCTGCCTCTAGTATATTCAGCGGAAGAGGAATTTTATAAATAGACATCTGAAAACGCTCTCTGAACGCTACTGGGTGACTCGTGAGATGAATTTGCTAATTATAATGTAAACGAAGCGAGGTAGAGCACATTATTTTATATTCACATAATGAATAAATTTGAGTGTAATATACTATTTGTAAAAGATAATAAATCAGAATTTATCATTTAAGCGATCTATGAATCGGGAGAAAACCAGATTGTTCAACGAGGCTTTGTTATAGGAAATATAAAGTTTAACCGCAGGGAGTGGGTATTCTAGTTTTATTTCTTTTAGTTTTAAAAAATCACGATGTAAATCGTACAGTTCGGTGGGAACAATACCCAGCAGGTCAGTAACAGAAATACTATTAATTATGGTCAACAAAGAGGAGCTGCGAAACGAAATTTTACGGTTCATAAAACGTTCGTCTATGTCCATTTGAATTTCGTCAATTCCTGCTGATTTAGATATTAACAGGGTGAATTCTTCGGTCATAATTTGTTCATAAGTACTGGTATCAGTAATTCGAGGGTGCTTGCTGCTGCAAATAAGAGAATTGCGAATGGTGTGTAGTGGCATACAAATGACAGAACGGCTAATTACCGGCTGTAGCGTAATTGCCAGGTCAGTTTTGCGTTGAATCAACAGTTCTTCGGCGTTTTCGGCAGATAGCAGAATGTCATGGCATTCGATATCGATGGAAGTATCTTGACGGAGGCAGCGGATGAGCATGTTGTTATTGCTGCAAGAGATAAGCTGAGGACCGTAGATAATAAAATTTTTCTTTAGCTCAGATTTATTAACAATATTGATTGTTTGTTCAAGGCCTCTGAGATTTTTCTCAAGATGATGATGTAAATTTAACCCAGTTGTTGTCGGCGCGATACCCTTTCCGGAACGAGTGAATAAAGGATCGTTAAATTGTGTCCGTAAGCGTTGTAACGACTGACTAACAGCAGAGGGGGTTATATATAATGATTCTGCTGCTTTACTAATGCTGAGATGTTGATAAATGCACTCAAATATGACCAGTAAATTAAGATCGAATTTTTTTAAATCATAAAGGTTAGCCATAACATACTCCGTTATATTAACTCGCCAACAAACCATTCATATGATCAATGATGTTGCTGCTTTATTTCTATTCATTATGTTTTTTGCTTAACGTAGGATTAAGTTTTTATAAAATAGCATATGTGTCAGGGGGCTTACGAGCAATTCATGCCTTTTAAAGGATGGTTGAAAAACTGGATTAGATATCAACCATCCATGAATTATATTTTATTTATTTCCCATAATGATATTAAGTGTTTTCTGATCAGGTAATCCGACAGCTTGTTGCAATGTATTTTCTGGGCTCATGTAATAGATAGCGGGAGTAACATTGGCCCCCAGTTCGTCCATGAGTTTCTCATTGGCACTTAACACTTTCATTTGTTCCGTGCTTACCTTTGCAGGCAAATTTAACTTAAGTTTGCCGCCAGAGGCTTCATATTCTTGCCATGTTTTTGCGGGATCTTGAGATGCGAGAATTGCAGCGGCAGTGGCCGGGCTTTCTGGTTTGATAACCCCAACTAATAATGTCCTTAGCTGCACTTTGCCAGATTCTACCCACGGGCGAGCCTGTTGCCAAAACTGTTTGCAATACGGACAGAACGGATCGGCGAAGACGTAGACAATGACCGGCGCGTCTTTTTTACCGTCCAGGAGCCAGTGGGATTGTTCCATCCGTTGCCACATTTCGCGTCCGACTGGCGCGTAAATTTCTTTTTCAATAAGGGCGTTACTCAGGTTTTCACCTTTCTCGTTGTACATGTAACCAGAGATGGCATGCTTACCATCAGGGGTCAGGTAGATGGTGACGCCCATATCCTGATACTTTCCGAGATAACCTTTCATTCCGCCGGGGGCATCAAACGATTTGAGGATAGTAATGCCCTGTTTTTCAATGGCTTTTACTGGGGCAGGAAGTTCATCTGCGAAGGCGACTCCAGGAAGCAGAGCCAGTAAAAGTATCTTTTTTAACATTAATTTGTCCTTTTCAGTCAGTGCAAAATTTGAGTAAAAGGCATAACCTATCACTGTCATAGGCAAGAGCTTAGAGCAGGTGATTGCCCTTTGTTTATGAGGGTGTTGTAATCCCTCTCGGCATTGCGATCGTCATCGCAACACCGCAGCCTGCTGAACAGGCGCTGAAGATACCAAAGGGTAGTTCAGGTTACGCGGCCACCTGGAAAGGGGGCCCATTTTACTTTTTATCGCCGTTGGCGGTGCAAAGTTCACAAAGTTGTCTTACGAAGGTTGTAAGGTAAAACTTATCGATTTGATAATGGAAACGCATTAGCCGAATCGGCAAAAATTGGTTACCTTACATCTCATCGAAAACACGGAGGAAGTATAGATGTCCTTGATTAACACCAAAATTAAACCTTTTAAAAACCAGGCATTCAAAAACGGCGAATTCATTGAAGTAACCGAGAAAGACACCGAAGGCCGCTGGAGCGTCTTCTTCTTTTACCCGGCTGACTTTACTTTCGTATGCCCGACCGAACTGGGTGACGTTGCTGACCACTACGAAGAACTGCAGAAACTGGGCGTAGACGTATACGCAGTATCTACCGATACTCACTTCACCCACAAAGCATGGCACAGCAGCTCTGAAACCATCGCGAAAATCAAATATGCGATGATCGGCGACCCGACTGGCGCCCTGACCCGTAACTTCGACAACATGCGTGAAGACGAAGGTCTGGCTGACCGTGCTACCTTCGTAGTTGACCCGCAGGGTATCATCCAGGCTATCGAAGTTACCGCTGAAGGCATTGGCCGTGACGCGTCTGACCTGCTGCGTAAAATCAAAGCGGCACAGTACGTAGCTTCTCACCCAGGTGAAGTTTGCCCGGCTAAATGGAAAGAAGGTGAAGCAACTCTGGCTCCGTCTCTGGACCTGGTTGGTAAAATCTAAATTTCCTTCGTCTTTCTCGCTATCAACTCTGGCGCGAAATACTTCGGAAATTCACCTAATTATTCGGGTGCTGCGGCACCCGATTTTCTTCCCCGCACCATGATGCAAGCTGCATCCAGGTAGCCGATGAGGCCGCTTGCATGATGATGTTTAAAGCCCAGGAGATAAACATGCTCGACACAAATATGAAAACTCAACTCAAGGCTTACCTTGAGAAATTGACCAAGCCTGTTGAGTTAATTGCCACGCTGGATGACAGCGCTAAATCGGCAGAAATCAAGGAACTGTTGGCTGAAATCGCAGAACTGTCAGACAAAGTCACCTTTAAAGAAGATAACAGCTTGCCGGTGCGTAAGCCGTCTTTCCTGATCACCAACCCAGGCTCCAACCAGGGGCCGCGTTTTGCAGGCTCCCCGCTGGGCCACGAGTTCACCTCGCTGGTACTGGCACTGCTGTGGACCGGTGGTCATCCGTCGAAAGAAGCCCAGTCTCTGCTGGAGCAGATTCGCCATATTGACGGTGATTTTGAATTCGAAACGTATTACTCGCTCTCTTGCCACAATTGTCCGGACGTGGTGCAGGCGCTGAACCTGATGAGCGTACTGAATCCGCGTATCAAGCATACGGCGATTGACGGCGGCACCTTCCAGAACGAAATCACCGATCGCAACGTGATGGGCGTTCCGGCAGTGTTCGTAAACGGGAAAGAGTTTGGTCAGGGCCGTATGACTATTTCCGAAATCGTTGCCAAAATTGATACCGGTGCTGAAAAACGTGCGGCAGAAGAGCTGAACAAGCGTGATGCTTATGACGTATTAATCGTCGGTTCCGGCCCGGCGGGTGCAGCGGCAGCAATTTACTCCGCACGTAAAGGTATCCGTACTGGTCTGATGGGCGAACGTTTTGGTGGTCAGATCCTCGATACCGTTGATATCGAAAACTACATTTCTGTACCGAAGACCGAAGGCCAGAAACTGGCAGGTGCGCTGAAAGTTCACGTTGATGAATACGACGTTGATGTGATCGACAGCCAGAGCGCGAGCAAACTGATCCCGGCAGCGGTTGAAGGCGGCCTGCATCAGATTGAAACCGCTTCCGGCGCGGTACTGAAAGCACGCAGCATTATCGTGGCGACCGGCGCAAAATGGCGCAACATGAACGTTCCAGGTGAGGATCAGTATCGCACCAAAGGCGTAACCTACTGCCCGCACTGCGATGGCCCGCTGTTTAAAGGTAAACGTGTAGCGGTCATCGGCGGCGGTAACTCTGGTGTGGAAGCGGCAATCGACCTGGCGGGAATTGTTGAGCACGTAACACTACTGGAATTTGCGCCAGAAATGAAAGCCGACCAGGTTCTGCAGGACAAACTGCGCAGCCTGAAAAACGTCGACATCATTCTGAACGCGCAAACCACCGAAGTAAAAGGCGACGGCAGCAAAGTCGTTGGTCTGGAATATCGTGATCGTGTCAGCGGTGATATTCACAACATCGAACTGGCTGGTATTTTCGTCCAGATTGGTCTGCTGCCGAACACCAACTGGCTGGAAGGCGCAGTAGAACGTAACCGTATGGGTGAGGTAATCATCGATGCGAAATGCGAAACCAACGTCAAAGGCGTTTTCGCTGCCGGAGACTGTACGACTGTGCCCTACAAGCAGATCATCATCGCCACTGGCGAAGGTGCCAAAGCCTCTCTGAGTGCTTTTGACTACCTGATTCGCACCAAAACAGCATAAGAAGAAGTAAGATTCACCTGTAATTGCTTAGCCGCCGGGGGCAAACCTGGCGGCTTTTTTTATTGCAATAAAAAACCCTGCCGGGATGGCTCCAGGCAGGGCGGCATAAATACGTTTATCTGTTAGCGAACGACCAGTACTGGCAGATTAGCGTGACGGATCACGCTGGAGGCGTTAGAACCTAAAAGGTGGGTCGAAATAGACGGGTTGCGCGAACCGATAACCACAACATCTGCCCCCAGTTCTTCTGCCAACTCATTGACTTCATCCCGCACGCTACCAAAACGGACATGTTGTTTGATACGGGAAGGATCGATGGTGAAGTGGCTGACCATCGTTTGCAGACGTTCCTCTGCTTCATGTTGCAGATGCTCTTCAAAACGACGCACATCAGCGGCAAAGCGGTGCAGACTCAGACTGGCTGAGCCGGGTAGCACGTGAAGTAGATGAATAATTCCGTCATCCTGGGCGAGGAATTCAGCGTGGCGGACAGCTTTGTCACTTAACTCCATTTCGAAAACATCAACTGGCATAATGATTGTTTTGTACATAAGCATTCTCTCCTTGTTTTTGCATGTATACATAACAGCATATTATTGATTATGAATCTATGATTTGCGAGGCCGATTTGTTCTGAATTAGCTATTGATATGGAAAATAAATAAAACCAGATACTACCAGCGTTGTTCAAGGTATAGCACTGCCGCAACAATAATCGCTGCTATGAATATATAAAATGCAGTGATACCGAGAGCTTCGCTCATATGAGGTTCCGCAGATGAATAACCTGTTCAGATTAGAATGCTGCGCGAAATAGCAAAATGATAAACCTGGTTGATATTTGAGCGGAAAGAGGATGCGAATGCATCCTCTGGGCAAAGCGAGTTATCGCTTGTGCAGATGGGATTAAAGCAGGTAGTCGCCAGCAGCTTCTGGCTGGTATTCGAGTTCCAGCACTTCAAGGTGGGTTGCGCTACCGCCCGGAAGCTCCCAGTGGATGGTATCGCCAACGCGCAGCCCCAACAGTGCGGCACCCACCGGAGCCATAACGGAAAGCTGAGTATTGCTGTCGGTCATCTTTGCCGGATACACCAGTGTACGCACACGCACTTCGCCATCGCTAAGATTGCGGAATTTGACCCGGCTGTTCATTGTTACCACGTCGTGTGGCATCTCTTCTGGCGAACACATTTGGGCGCGATCCAACTCTGCGTTTAACGCGTCGGCGATTGGCAAACCGGCATAGGCAGGTTGCTCCAGCAGAATATCGATGCGTTCGGCATCCAGGTCGTTAATGATGATTGTTGGTCTGGACATTTTTACTCCATGTCGTCGGTACTGCGAGGGGCGCAGATAAACATACCCAAAAGAAAACCCTCACCGTCAGGCGGCGAGGGTTTAACTCATATGATGATACTGACTGTTGCTCACTCTTTGAAGTGATTTGCATCACATTCAGGTAATTCCTCAATGCATCGCATTATGTATAAATCTTAATCACCATAGTTAATGGAAGGTGATTACCCCATTTTGTAAATCAAATGATTAATAACCCGCTTTATCAATGACAAAGGTTTTGCCACAGTTGCCTGGGTGTGGTTGTGGCAAGAATGAGTTTGCCGAGAGCGGGGCATTGATGGCGTCAGCTTTGATCGAAATCTGAACTTCAGTCAAATACGCCGGATTACCCTGGCACGTTAACTTGACTGCTTTCACGTTCTCTTTCCCCCAGCTTTTGGCAAAGGCAGAGTTAAAGTCACTGCGGGTTACTGTTTTACCGTAGTTATCCGCAAGGAATTTTCCGGCTGCGCTTTCTTTGATCTCTTGATTCAGACGAACCATCGTACCGAAGTACGCGTCCGGATCAAAACCAAAGCAGGCACCGTGTTTCGCGTATTCATAACGTTCCAGACAGGAACGACCACCTGCGCCCGGCATAACTTTACTCAATTTAGCTGCAGTTTCCAACGACAACCCTGTTTCTGGTGAAGAACACATCCGGCTGGCGCGAGCTTCCGGCAGGTTTGGAACCGGGCGAGTGGCGCAGCCGAAGCGCATCCAGCGGCGTTCATCTACGCCACGTGCCGCGACTGATTTAGGCAATCCTGGCCACAGGCCGTGTACCGTCAGGAAATCGGCCTTATCGGTCGTTTCGGTTTGCAGGCGACATTCATCTCGCTCGTTACGATTTCGATCGTGCTGACTCTGGCAAAACCCGGTTTGCCAGGAAAGAGCTAAAACGTAACGATCAAAATCGCCATACTGTTTTGCCTCCAACGCAGTGGCGTTGGCAGAAGAGAAGGGAAGTAGAGAAACCGCCAGTAAAGCGGCGTTACGCCAGAATGCTTTCATAATGGGTGTGGAACTCATACATACACTGAATACTATCTATTAAATCATAAAAAAGCCCGCCAGGTTGGCTAACCTGCCGGGCGCGGTGATTTATTCAGCGTTTACCGAATGTATTAGTTCCACATGGCGAGAATTGGCCAGCCTACGAGCAACAACATTGAAATGTAGATGACCCCGAAGATAGCGCCAAGACGCCAGTAATCTTTCGATTTCACATAGCCGCAGCCGTAAATAATCACACCCGGACCAGTAGCATATGGGGTCAGACAGCCCATGATACCGATAGACAGCACCAGCAGGATACACAGTTGTTCCATTGGTACGCCCGGAATACCTTTACCGACCGCCAGAATGACCGGCAGCATGGTTGCAGTGTGCGCAGACAGGCTGGCAAACAGGTAGTGAGCAAAATAGAACACCAGCACGAGGACGATAACCGTCGCGTTCGGTGAAAAACCTTCCAGGTGAGTGCTCATGGTGCTGGCGAACCAGTCGATAAATCCGGAACGCGTCAGGCCATTAGCCATGACGACCAGCGTTGCCAGGTTAACCAGTGTGTTCCATGCGCTGTTATAACGGGTAATGTCTTTCCACGGTACAACGTGCAGCGCCAGCATCAGCGAAACCGCCAGCAAGCCAACCGCAGTGGCGTTAATCACGTCGCTGCCAAATACCCACAAACCTAAGCTCAGCAATACAAGGCCAATCAGCGTCCATTCTCTGCGCGTCAGGCGGCCCATTGTTTTCAGTTCATCGCCTGCCCAGGTTGCCACTTCTTCACTGTGCGTGATTTCCGGTTTGTACAGCACGTAGGAAAGCCACGGCGCAATGATAAGTAAGATAACCCCAACCGGCAGGAAGCAGAGGAACCACTGTAACCAGCTAATCTGGATACCGGCAATTTTGCTGACGAATTCCAGGCCCAGCACGTTCGGCGCTGCACCAGTGACAAACATGGAGGAGCTCAGACTGGTACTGATGACCATCATCCACATTAAGTAGCCGCCAATACGACGCGCGGACGGATCGTTTGGGAAGGATTTAAAAAGCGGCGGCAGGTTTTTAATAACCGGGAAAACCGTACCCCCGGTACGCGCGGTGTTAGACGGTGTAAACGGTGCCAGCAAAATGTCGATAATGACAATTGCATAACCCAATGTCAGCGTGCGTTTGCCCATGAATTTCACCAGGAAAAGGGCAATACGGCGGCCTAATCCAGAAACTTCATATCCTAATGCAAAGATAAATGCGCCAAATACCAGCCAGACAGTGGTACTGGAAAAACCGGCCAGCCCCCATTTTAGCGCCTGTTTCTGGGCATTAAACGCGGGATCAGCTAATTCTTTGGCGTCAAAGAGCAGATAATTACTGCCAATAACACAAATAGTTACTGCGATAAAACTGATCGCTGTTGCCGGGATTGGCTCAAGGATCATGCCGACAATCATTGCCACAAACACAGCGAAATAATGCCACGCCTGCGGCGGCATACCGTCGGGGACAGGGATAAGAAACATGACGCCCATCACCACCAGTGGCGCCAATAATTTCCATATATTATCTTTTGCTAAAGACATACGGGTTCTCCGAAAATTAATATTTCCAAATTTATCAAGTGCTTAAATTATTAAATCTGTGCTAAAAACCAGGTAAGAATCAGTAGGTCGGCGCTGCCGCCTGGACTGAGATTTCGTTCGATACACTCCCTGTCGAACTGCCGGAGATAATCGAGATCGGCGGGGGTTCGAATGCCCCCTTTTTGCAATAATGTTTGCGCCTGACGCTGTAACCAGCGCAGGCCTCCCTCGCCACCGCGTGATGCGACGTTGGTATCGCCGTTGATTGCCATCACCAGGAGTAAGGTATCGAGCAATGCCAGTTCAGGATCTAACCCCTGATCCAGCAGAGTGAGGTAGTGCGGCAGGGCGTGGTTAATCACCAGGGGATAACCCGCTTCGGCTTCACCGCGCGCACCGGTAAGGCCAAGTTGCTGGTACAACCGTTGCCCTGCCGTCAGTTGTGGATTATTGGTACGTAGCTCGCGATCGGTCAGACCACGGCAGAAACTTGCCGCCGTCGAACAAACGGTTGTGGGCGTTACCGGCTGGTTGAGCTGAAGCAAACGGCCAATTGCCGCACACAATAGCCCTAAAGAAAAAATGCTGCCTTTATGGGTATTTACGCCCGCAGTAGCGCGGAACATATCGCCTTCGCAGGCCATTCCAATTGGGCGTAATCCGTTGAGTACCGCTTCGGGTGCCATTTCTGCACTACTGGCGCCAAATTCGATAAAACGTGGAAGCCAGCCCTGAATCGCCAGCGCGCTACGGTGGAAATCTTCCAGCGTCATATCTTTATGCGCACCGCAGTTGATGCGATCCACGAGGCCTGGTTTCGGTGACAGATTGACTTCAGTCAGCATGGCGCGCCAGCCCAGCAGGGCGTAGTCATTGATTAATGACGCAGCAAGCTTTGTGGTTTTAGTTGACGTTGCAGGCATCGGCATCATTCAGCAGCGCCTCCATGCGGTTGAGTAAATCGGTCAGTTGATGGGTTTTCCCGCGCGCGCAGACGGCTGCGCTTTGCTCGCAGAGCAGGCAGCGGCGAGGCGGCAGTGAGTAATCGCGGCGGGAGAGAATTTCGCCTTCGGGCGTCAGGACATCGATATCCCATAAACGTCCGAGAGAATGACTATGCTCAAGCTCAATGGTCGCAAGCTTGAGGTCGCGAGCCGGGGCGGCAATGCTCAACATGCCCTCCGGCCCGCTGGCAGAAACCAGTGCAGCCTGCTCCTGAATTTGCCAGCCCTGTTTTGCGGCTAAGGCACGCAAGGCAATTACGCCATGATTAAAAATTCGGCGTGTGACCTCGCTGTCTTTAATCGGCCCTGGCGCAACCACGGTAAAGGAGACCAGTGGAACAGGTTGGCGCTTGAGCCAGGCATGTTGCCGTGCCTGCCTTTCATCCCGACTGACGAGCAGCTCGGGAATCGAAACCGCATGGTGGCTGGCGAGTTCAGGAAGCAGGTGCATGGCTTATTCCTTCACCTGATGCACAACATCAATTACCGAGCCATCGCGGTAACGCACAACGGCAACAACGCGGTCGGTGAATTCAATCGGCTGTGGTTCACCGGTCAGCAGGCGCGCACGTTCGCGCAGCCACTCAATGGAAACCACTTTGATACCTGCTTCCTGCAAACGTTCTGCCAGTTCCGGACGTGCCGGATTAACAGCGATGCCGTGGTCGGTGACCAGAATATCGACGCTGGAGCCCGGGGTGATGCAGGTCAGCACGTTATCCACCAGCGTCGGAATACGACCGCGCACCAGTGGCGCGACGATGATGGAAAGCGCAGAGGCAATCGCGGTATCGCAGTGACCACCGGAAGCGCCACGCAGTACGCCGTCAGAGCCGGTCAGCACGTTAACGTTGAACTGAGTGTCAATTTCCAGCGCGCTCAGTACTACCACGTCGAGACGATCAACCGATGCACCTTTAGAACCCCAGTTGGCATACTGGTTAGCGCTGATTTCGATATGATTCGGGTTACGGGCCAGTGATTGTGCGGCTTGACCGTCAAAGCTCTGTACATCAAGCAGTTTGCGGATCAGTCCTTTTTCATGCAGATCAACCATGGTGGCCGTGATGCCGCCAAGAGCAAAATCGGCGCGAATATCGCAGCTACGCATTTTGTCTTCCAGGAAACGGGTTACCGCCAGCGATGCGCCGCCGGTGCCGGTCTGCATGGAGAAACCTTCTTTGAAGTAGCCGGAGTTGACAATCACATTCGCGGCGCTGCGGGCAATCAACAGTTCGCGCGGGTTAGTGGTCATACGGGTTGCGCCTGCGCCGATTTTCGCGGCATCGCCAACACGATCAACTTTGACGATCAGATCGACCTGATCCTGTTCAATGCTGGCCGGGTTATGCGGATAAGGCAGCAGTTCTTCGGTGAGCATCACGACCTGTTTTGCATTGTCGGCATCGACCATTGCATAACCGAGCGAGCCGCAGCAGGCTTTGCCGGTGTAGCCGTTGGCATTACCGAATTCATCACAGGACGGAACGCCGAGGAAGGCCACGTCGATGTTCAGCTCGCCGCTCTGTACCAGATGCACGCGACCGCCGTGGGAGTGGATTTGTACCGGTTCAGCCAGCAGGCCTCGGGAGATTTCTTCTGCCAGTGGGCCGCGCAAACCGGAGGTATAAATGCGGGTTACCACACCCTGACGAATATGTTCTACCAGCGGCGCATGGCAATCACTCAGGGAACTGGACGCCAGGGTCAGGTTTTTAAAGCCCATTTTCGCGATGACGTCCATCACCATATTGACGGTCAGGTCGCCGCCACGAAAAGCATGGTGAAAGGAGACGGTCATACCATCTTGCAAACCAGAACGACGAATGGCTTCTTCCAGGTTAGCGCACAGTTTACGATCGCGCGCTTTTTCAGCCTGGTAGGTTTGTTTTGGCGAGTTCTGGAAAGCGGCAAGATCGCATTCAGCGTGACGATTCCAGGCCGCTACCCGTTCTTGTCGTTGAGATTGTTCAATTTTCTGCGTCATTTTGATTGCCTTATTCTTCGCGGATGCCGGAAAGTTCTGCACGGGAGAGCACCAGACGGGCGCGATCGATAACCGGACCGTCAACCATCTTGCCGTTCAGAGAAACCACGCCGAGGCCTTCGCGAGCGGCAGCTTCAGCGGCTTCTACAACACGGCGTGCGTGATCCACTTCTTTCTGGGTTGGTGCGTAGAGGTTGTGCAGCAGATCAATCTGACGCGGGTTGATCAGCGATTTGCCGTCAAAGCCCAGTTGTTTGATGTGAGCGGCTTCTTGCAGGAATCCGGCTTCGTTGTTGGCGTCGGAATAGACGGTATCGAACGCCTGAATACCCGCGGATCGCGCGGCCTGCAAAATAGAGCAGCGAGCGAACAGCAGTTCAGTACCTTCCGGGGAACGTTCTGTACGTAGGTTGCGCACATAGTCTTCTGCACCGAGGGCGATACCAATCAAACGCTCGGAAGCGTGAGCAATTTCTACCGCGCGGGTGATGCCCAGCGGAGATTCAATCGCCGCCAGCAGACCGGTGCTGCCAGGTTCACGACCGCAGGCTTTTTCAATACGCAGGATCTCTTTTTCAATATCCAGAACGTCCTGAGCGGTATCCGTTTTCGGCAGACGCACGACGTCTGCACCACCGCGAACGACGGCTTCCAGGTCGTTAACGCCCCATTCAGAATCCAGCGCGTTTACACGTACAATGGTTTCAATATTGCGATACAGCGGATGTTGCAGCGCGTGATAGACCATGCGACGTGCGGTGTCTTTTTCACGCAGCGCCACGGAGTCTTCGAGGTCGAACATCAGAGCATCGGCTGGGTAGATGAAGGAGTTGCTGACCATCGCGGCATTGGCGCCAGGCACGAACAGCATGCTGCGGCGGGTGCGGGTTTTACGTTGTTGCAGCGAAGCGGAAATCATTGGCAATCCTCCCATGGCAGCGCCGGGATACCGCTGGCGCGCGCCAGCAAGGCTTCCAGTCGTGCACGTAAAATGCAGTCCAGTGCGCCTTTGTCATCGACATTCAGCTGTACGCCGCGCACGTTATAGCGGGCAAGCACGTCCAGAATGGTGGTGCGAATCGCATCGCCAAACTGTTTCTCAACGCTGCTGTTGATCTGAAGGTCGATATCCTGCGTATCGAGTGGGGCGATGCGTATCATCACATCCCCAGACTCAAGGGTGCCTGCAACGGCGGGCTGGTTTATTTTCATTTTTCACCTGTTTCTCATGCGGGGGTCTTTTGACGAACTGCCGCGTCCTGGCGGGCGTGTTCAAGCAGATTCTGCAAGTAATGCAGAGTGGTTGCCGGGACCAGTGGCGCGATAGCCGTGAGATCGTTTTTCACCAGCAGTTGACGTACCCGGGAAGCGGATATCGGCATTTCCTGGTAACGCAGTCGCTCAATTTCAACCAGTTCGATAGGCGGTGCGGAGATGGTCGGTGTTTCCAGCCAGTAGCGCATATCCTGGTTGTACTGGGCGGTCACGCGACAAATGGGTTCAGTACCAACAAAGCGATGAGTTACGCCCAGAGCCGGCGCGAGGTACTGACGGAAAATCTTCAGGTCAATTTCGGTGTAACAATGGTTGATGACGCTCTGTTCTTTAATGAAGTAGCAGGGGAACGTGGCGCGGGAGATGATGTACTCGGAGCCGCGATGCACGGTCAGACGCGGAATATCGGCGGTGCCTTTTAACACCAGATCCAATCGAGCGTCATAGGGGAAGCGTGAAGAATCTTCTTTGACTAAAAACAGATGCAGCCAGTCGCACTGTGCCGCAGCCTGTTGAATCAGATAACGGTGGCCGTTAGTAAAGGGATTGGCGTTCATAACGATACAGCCAATCTTGTTTCCTTCATGACGGAATTTCTTCAGCGATTCGGCATAGCGTTTCAGACGTGTGGCACTGTTTTCCATCAACACCATCACGCCAGGTACGCTGGTTAACGTATAGAAACCGCACTGACGGAACAGTGTCTCGTATTCGGTTTTGGTATAAATAAAAAGATGCGTACTGTGACGTTCATAGGCGAGATTTATCAGTTCGGTGGCTAATGTCAGCGCCAGTCCTTCACCGCGAACGGATTCACTAATAGCAACGCATTTAATAATATTTCCGGCAATTCCGCCGCACGCGATAAGTTTTTCATCGCGGGTTACGGTAATAAATACTTCGACTGTAGTGTCAACGCTCAAATCATTTTCATGCAGAAATTTGGCGATTTCCGCCATTGTTTTATTTTCTGAACGTTTTACCCGGGTGAAAATATCATTGCCGAACATAATAAATAGTATCCTGAAGGTGCATGTTGTTACCGGTTTGCAACAAATGTTGTTTGATGTAGCAAACTGATAACCTTTTATTTTCAGTTGAGAGAAAGGGAAGTGAGCGAGGTATTTCTGTTTCTCCTTTCACTATACATCCTAAGGAGTATTGCATCGTGAAATTTTGATTTATTTCACATAGAGTTAGTGGTTTTTTATTTATTTAATGGTTTTAAGTTTTTTAATTAATGTAATTACGAATTGACCCACAGGTTTAAGTGATTTAATTGATTTAATGAATAAAATTTGCCACGATCATATTTAAAGCCTATGTATTTTGATTCAACATTTTAATTACATTCGTCAAAGAGACTCGGGTCAACCCGCAAGGAAAACAATGTTGCAGCTTAATGAGAATAAACAGTTTGCTTTTTTCCAACGACTGGCGTTCCCGCTGCGTATTTTTCTGCTGATTTTGGTGTTCTCGATATTTGTCATCGCTGCGTTGGCACAATATTTTACGGCCAGCTTTGAGGACTATTTAACGCTTCATGTTCGTGACATGGCAATGAATCAGGCGAAAATTATTGCTTCCAATGACAGTATCATCACCGCAGTGAAAACGCGTGACTACAAACGGCTAGCTACTATCGCCAACAAATTGCAAAGAGATACCGACTTTGATTATGTAGTGATTGGTGACCGGGATTCGATCCGCCTTTACCATCCTAATCCGGAAAAGATTGGCTACCGGATGCAGTTTACCAAGCCGGGGGCTCTGGAAAGAGGGGAGAGTTACTTCATCACCGGCAAAGGGTCTATAGGTATGGCAATGCGCGCCAAGACGCCGATCTTTGATGACGATGGCAAAGTCATCGGCGTGGTATCGGTGGGGTATCTGGTGAGTAAAATCGATAGCTGGCGGGCTGAGTTTTTATTACCGATGGTGGGCGTGTTTGTCGTGCTGTTAGGCATTTTGATGCTGCTGTCGTGGTTCTTAGCTGCGCATATCCGCCGCCAGATGATGGGGATGGAACCAAAGCAGATCGCGCGCGTGGTTCGCCAGCAAGAGGCGCTTTTTAGTTCGGTTTATGAAGGGCTGATTGCGGTGGACCCGTTTGGGCATATTACTGCCATCAACCGCAATGCAAGAAAAATGTTAGGGCTGAGTTCTCCCGGACGGCAGTGGCTGGGTAGACCTATTGCAGAGGTTGTCAGGCCGGCTGATTTCTTTACCGAACAAATTGATGAAAAACGTCAGGATGTGGTGGCGAATTTTAATGGTCTGAGCGTTATTGCTAACCGCGAAGCTATTCGTTCTGGTGATGATTTGTTGGGTGCAATTATTAGTTTTCGTAGTAAAGATGAAATATCTACCCTTAATGCGCAACTGACGCAAATTAAACAATACGTCGAAAGCCTGCGCACACTACGTCATGAACATCTCAATTGGATGTCTACGCTCAATGGTCTGTTGCAGATGAAAGAGTATGATCGTGTGCTGGCGATGGTACAGGGGGAGTCCCAGGCCCAGCAGCAACTTATTGATAGTCTGCGTGAAGCATTTGCCGATCGCCAGGTGGCGGGACTTCTTTTTGGTAAAGTGCAGCGAGCCCGGGAATTAGGGTTAAAAATGACGATTGTTCCCGGTAGCCAACTTTCACAACTGCCACAAGGGCTGGACAGCACTGAATTTGCGGCGATTGTGGGCAACTTACTCGATAATGCCTTCGAAGCCAGTCTGCATAGTGATGAAGGGAATAAGATCGTCGAGTTATACCTGAGCGATGAAGGTGACGACGTGGTAATCGAAGTGGCCGATCAGGGCTGCGGCATACCAGAGTCTCTTCGCGACAAAATATTTGAGCAGGGCGTCAGTACGCGTGCTGATGAACCCGGTGAACATGGCATTGGGTTGTATCTTATTGCCAGCTATGTAACGCGCTGCGGTGGAGTTATCACTCTCGAAGAGAATGATCCCTGCGGTACTTTATTTTCAATCTATATTCCGAAAGTGAAACCTGATGACAGCTCCATTAACCCTATTGATCGTTGAGGACGAAACGCCGTTGGCAGAAATGCATGCGGAATATATTCGTCACATTCCCGGCTTCAGTCAGATATTGTTGGCGGGAAACCTGGCGCAGGCCCGAATGATGATCGAGCGTTTTAAGCCGGGGCTTATCTTGCTGGATAACTATCTCCCTGATGGTAGAGGGATTAATTTACTGCATGAACTGGTGCAGGCGCATTATCCCGGCGATGTAGTGTTTACCACTGCAGCCAGCGATATGGAAACAGTGTCTGAAGCCGTACGTTGTGGTGTATTTGATTATCTCATTAAACCAATTGCCTATGAACGCCTGGGACAAACACTGACCCGTTTCCACCAGCGTAAACATATGCTGGAAAGCATTGATAGCGCCAGTCAGAAGCAAATTGATGAGATGTTCAACGCTTACGCTCGCGGTGAACCAAAGGATGAACTGCCAACTGGCATTGACGCGTTGACGCTAAATGCAGTGAGAAAACTGTTTAAAGAGCCAGGAGTGCAACATACGGCCGAGACAGTGGCGCAGGCTTTGACCATAAGCCGCACCACCGCGAGACGTTATCTTGAATATTGCGCCAGCCGTCATCTGATTATTGCCGAGATTGTTCACGGCAAAGTTGGCAGACCACAACGTATTTACCACAGTGGATGAAGAGAGTGCCGGAGGATGCACTCCTCCGGCCTGGGAAATTACTTACCAGTAACCACAGCGGTAGTACCTGGCACCATCAATTCTGTAGCCACAATGACTATCACTAGCCCAACAAGCACCGGTACCGAGGTGCGTTTAACCACTTCAAAAGGTGATATTTTAGCCATCCCTGCAACGGCAACCACCACGCCAGAGACTGGCGAAAGCGTGCGCCCCAGGTTTGATGCCTGCAGCATCGGGATTGTCAGGTACGCCGGGTTAATGCCGGAAGAGTGAGCCAGTTTCGGGATCATCTCCACAAAGGCATAGAAAGGCGCATTGCCGGAACCAGTGGTGACCGCTGCCAGCATTGTCAGGATAACCAGTACCAGCATCAGGATAATGCTCGCCGAACCGAACGAAGTAGCGATTGAGATCAGGCTCTGGATAAAGCCGATGGTGCTAAGACCCTGAGCGAAAACACCAGCGGCAACTAATAACATTACTACGTTAGCGAAGGCATCAGCCATGCCGCGATAAGCCACCTCGAGGCCCGAAAAGACTTTTTGCGTATTAAAGCCGCGAATAAATTCCAGAACAGAGGCAATCAGCATACATATCACCAGAATGGTGATGATGTGCAATTGTGGACCCCATTTGCCGTCAAAAAATAGTACGCCAATGATCGGAGTAAACGGCAGAATGGCGTAAAAAGCGGGCGCGGTGGTCGTGATTTCGCTGACATCTAACATTTCATGAGAGATGTGCTCTTTTTTATCCAGATAACGTTGCCAGAAAAAGTGGGCAATCGCCATGCCGATAATCGCGGCAATCGAGATAGGTAGTGTTGTTTTGAAGGCGAAGTCAATCAGCGGCATTTCAGAAGCCTGTGCCGCCAGCACCACATCACCAGATGTTGGTGCGAGAATAATTGCTGCAGGTGAGGCGCAAATGGCAGCTGCCGCACCGCGACTGATACCAACGTTCACCATCACCGGGAACAACGTTGCCATCAGTAAAACGCCAAGACCGGTTGCGGAAGAGACTGCCAGCGACATCAGACAGGCAACAAAGTAGGCGGCAATCATCAGCAGGTAAGGGGAGTTAATGTATTGCAGCGGTTTTGATGCCAGCTTGACGACCATATCGTTCGCGCCAATGTGGGT
Source organism: Escherichia coli (assembly GCF_011881725.1). Classification (GTDB taxonomy): domain Bacteria; phylum Pseudomonadota; class Gammaproteobacteria; order Enterobacterales; family Enterobacteriaceae; genus Escherichia; species Escherichia coli_E. The sequence goes on from NZ_JAATUR010000029.1 coordinate 36,006, forward strand.
CATGTAAGCGGCAAAGCCACACAGCATCATAATCATCATACCGAGATCGCCGCCACGGCTCATCAGTAATATTTTAATGTATTCAACGATATCTGTGGCGCTGTAGCCAGTGGACGTCTGGCTGGAGGGTAAAACTTTGTGTCCCATTATAGCGCTGATGATCAGCAGTAGCAGACCGCCAACAAATAGCACCCCGGTGGCGGAATACCCCTTAATGATGTAGCGAGCTACACCCACAATAACCACAACCCCAATAAGGAGTTCAATAAATGTCTGCATATTCTTTCCTGTCTCCAGAATCTACGATAAATAATAAAAAATTCCTAAAATAAGAAAAAAATATGCCGAATAAATTGACATCAGATGCTGATTGAAATCAAGAAAGCTGTCATTAAGGCATTGATGTCGTTGTTTTTATATCTGGGTAACATAATTTATTTTAGGGGGGGGTTACAGTATTGTCATGTATATGGAATGATGAATAGTTGATGCGATTTTGTTAATGATTTTGTGGGGGGGTTGTCCGGAAAAAATAATTTTGTATGCGCGTTATATGACAATGCAAACGATAGCCTTATTGATGGTGCTGTTGTATATACTTGAAAAATAAGTGGATATTTGTTGTTTTTTTGTGTGCGATTATGAATTTTATTTGCATAACCTACTCTCCGGCAGGAAAATGCTACTGAAGACTCTGGGATAATCTGATGGTTTTATTATTGTATTTCATATAATAAACGTTGCAGACATGCGGGTTATTCTTTGTGTTTTCCTTGTTAATATTATATTTGTTTTTTCTTAGCTATGCCGCTGATATGTTTTTGATGAGTTTTCTGTGGTCACTAATTGGGGGCATTTAATGTGTTACCGTATTTCTTTTGTTTTTATTCAGTCAATCTGCTTTGAAGAAGTTTCTGCATGCGCAGAGCAATGGATTGCGATATTTAGAGAGAGTGTCACAGGAAACTGGCTGCGGTCAGAACAATATGATTTTTATCTTCCCGCTATCACCCGCATGCGCGTTTCGCTTATGACAAAGAAAAAACCGGTCGCTATAACGAAATACCGTGGGGGGCAGTCATGCTGGTCAGGGATTCACCACTGGTGGGACGGCGCGTGATAACTAGAACGACATACCTGCTCCGCTGTTACGGCCATTGGTTTCTGTGGGCTATGGTTCTGCGACTTTTCAGATGAGCGACATCCCTGGCGCCTACAACAAGGGCAATGTTTACTTTGCCTGGATGTGGTTTCAGTTTTAGACAAGTTATGTTTTGATAAAATCTTTAAAAATCAATATGTAATGGAGTTAACATCAAAAATAACGCGACTTTTATCACTTTTTAGTAAAGTTGCACTGGACAAAGCGTACCACAATTGGTGTACTGGTAACCGACACAGCATTTGTGTCTATTTTTCATGTAAAGGTAATTTTGATGTCTAAGATTAAAGGTAACGTTAAGTGGTTTAATGAGTCCAAAGGATTCGGTTTCATTACTCCGGAAGACGGCAGCAAAGATGTGTTCGTACACTTCTCTGCAATCCAGACTAATGGTTTTAAAACTCTTGCTGAAGGTCAGCGCGTAGAGTTCGAAATCACTAACGGTGCCAAAGGCCCTTCTGCTGCAAACGTAATCGCTCTGTAAGATTCGTCAGCAAGAATTCAAAACCCGCTTAATCAGCGGGTTTTTTTTGGTCTTTAGTGTGCGGTTGATGCTGAAAATAGCCAAAAAGCCAGTGCGGTCATGGCAAAGGAACCTAACAGGTTAACGAAAACGTTCAGTAGCGCCCAGCCAAAGCGCCCTTCCTGCAATAAAAACACCACTTCTGCCGAAAATGTTGAGAAGGTCGTTAGCCCGCCACAAAAACCAGTGGTGATTAATACTTTCCACACCGGATCGATGTTAGTCATACGGCTAAACCAGGCAAACCCCATTCCTATGATAAATGCTCCAATCAGGTTTGCTGCCAGAGTCCCGAGTGGAATAGCCTGGTGCAGCGGATTAAACCGCATACTTAACAGCCACCTCGCCACGCTTCCCGTACCACCACCAATAAAAACTGCTAAAAGGAGTTGTAACACTGCAAAATCCTGCTATTTGATTTGTATGAGTGATAAGTGTAACGCCGAATATTCGGCGTTGGCGAATTTTACAACTCTGACAGGAGGTGGCAATGCTAGTTGCCGCAGGACAATTTGCTGTTACATCAATATGGGAAAAGAACGCTGAGATTTGCGCCTCGTTAATGGCGCAGGCGGCAGAAAACGACGTATCGCTGTTTGTCCTGCCGGAAGCGCTTCTGGCGCGTGATGATCTTGACCCGAATTTATCAGTTAAATCGGCACAGTTGCTGGAAGGGGAATTCCTCGGACGTTTACTGCGGGAAAGTAAGCGTAACATGATGACGACGATTCTGACGATTCATGTTCCCTCAACTCCTGGGCGCGCATGGAATATGCTGGTGGCGCTACAGGCGGGGAAAATTGTCGCCCATTATGCCAAATTGCATCTCTATGATGCGTTTGCCATTCAGGAATCACGCCATGTGGATGCAGGTAATGAAATAGCTCCTTTACTGGAGGTCGAAGGGATGAAAGTGGGGCTGATGACCTGCTATGACATACGCTTTCCTGAGTTGGCATTGGCCCTGGCATTACAAGGCGCGGAAATCCTGATACTGCCAGCGGCCTGGGTTCGCGGGCCGCTCAAAGAACACCACTGGTCAACCTTGCTCGCCGCTCGTGCTCTGGATACCACCTGCTATATGGTGGCGGCGGGGGAGTGTGGCAACAAAAACATCGGGCAAAGCCGTATCATCGATCCTTTTGGTGTCACTATTGCGGCGGCAGCGGAAATGCCCGCGTTAATCATGGCGGAAGTGACGCCTGAACGTGTACGTCAGGTGCGCGCGCAGTTGCCTGTTTTAAACAACCGTCGGTTTGCGCCGCCGCAATTATTATGATGTTTTTTTACTCGATGCTTGATTCACCTTGTTACAGATTGCTATTGTGTGCGCGCGTCGAATGACCGTTAATATTCTCTGGTTTTTAAGGCGCGTTCTGTTGCCGGTTTTATGTCAAGAAGGTATCTATGGGTGAGATTAGTATTACCAAACTGCTGGTAGTTGCGGCGCTGGTCGTTCTGCTGTTTGGGACTAAGAAGTTACGTACGCTGGGCGGAGACCTTGGAGCGGCCATTAAAGGGTTCAAGAAGGCGATGAATGATGACGATGCTGCGGCGAAAAAAGGCGCGGACGTTGATCTTCAGGCTGAAAAGCTCTCTCATAAAGAGTGACGTGGCGAGCAGGACGCTCCCTCAATATCTTGTTCGATAAAAAAACCCGCTTCAGATAGCGGGTTTTTTATCATATAGATGTAAGTAATTATTACATAATTACTTAACTTCCATGCCTTTCGCCTGCAAATCGGCGTGGTAGGAAGAGCGGACAAACGGACCGCATGCGGCATGGGTAAAGCCCATCGCCAACGCTTCGGCTTTCATGTCGTCAAACTCATCCGGGCTAACGTAACGTTGAACCGGCAGGTGATGGCGGCTCGGCTGCAAATATTGCCCCAGTGTCAACATGGTTACACCATGACGACGCAGATCGCGCATGACTTCAATAATCTCTTCATTGGTTTCACCCAGTCCGACCATCAAACCGGATTTGGTCGGGATTTCCGGATGCGCTTCTTTAAAGCGTTCCAACAGTTTCAGCGACCAGTTGTAATCCGCCCCCGGGCGTACCTGACGGTAAATACGCGGTACGTTTTCCAGGTTGTGGTTGAACACGTCGGGTGGCGTGGCGGTCAGAATATCCAGCGCGCGATCCATACGACCACGGAAATCCGGCACCAGAGTTTCAATTTTGATTTCCGGGCTTTTTTCCCGGATGGCAGTAATGCAATCCGCAAAATGCTGGGCACCGCCATCGCGCAGGTCATCACGGTCAACGGAGGTGATGACGACATAACGTAGCGCCATATCGGCAATAGTCTGGGCCAGTTTCACCGGCTCATTGGCATCCGGGGCGACCGGGCGACCGTGGGCAACGTCACAGAACGGGCAACGGCGGGTACAAATAGCGCCGAGGATCATAAACGTTGCTGTGCCGTGGTTGAAGCACTCTGCCAGGTTAGGACAGGAGGCTTCCTCGCAGACAGAATGCAGGCCATTTTTGCGCATTGCGGCTTTGATGCCCTGGATACGTGTAGAGTCCGCGGGAAGCTTGATTTTCATCCATTCCGGCTTGCGCAGCAGGGCTTCGCGCTCTGTTGCCACGTTTTTAACCGGGATAAGGGCCATCTTATCGGCATCGCGGTATTTAACACCGCGTTCCATCACAATGGGTTTACTCATAGCGTGCGTGTTCCAGTTGCGAATTACGAAGGAAAGCGTTTCAATTCAATGGATTGTTGTAATTATCAACTATTTTTGAATTAACGACTGGCAGTATATCATTGAAACGGCCCAGAAAGCAGCCAAAGCGGTCGCGAAAATGTAAAATTGTTGTTGGTTTGTGCCATTTTGTCGCTCTGCGATGTGAACTCAATGTAACGATACTTTTTCAAAACACATTTCGACAGCATCAGTTGCCCGCGACGTATTGGAGCAAGCTGATTGCACTTGTTGAAATGAGCAGAAAAATCCATTTGCCCTTCATGAAATGTAATAAAGGGAGGTTTCCTCACCGCGCAGCAACGACCAAATAGGGTATAAAACGGCAGGGAATAATCGCTAACATGTCGCTGCTTGCAATGACCCAATATGATTTGGGTCATTTATAAGGGGAATCAAGCAGGAATATATTCTACGGCAGGATTTTTGAGTAGCGCTAAAATATTTGCCAGTAAGCGCGGTGCAACATTATCGGTGGTCGTATCAGGTTTCCATTGCGATATTTTTGCCATTTCCATCCCGGCATAACCGCAAGGGTTGATACGTAAAAATGGCGAAAGATCCATATTGACGTTTAATGCCAGACCGTGGAATGAACAACCGCGGCGAATACGTAATCCGAGCGAACAAATTTTCTTTTCCCCAACATAGACACCCGGAGCATCAGCCCGAGGGTGTGCTTCAATATCCAGTTCGGCCAGAGTATTCACTACCGTTTGTTCGAGCAAGGTCACCAGTTCACGCACGCCCAGCTTCCTACGTTTGAGGTTAAGCAACACATACATCACCTGTTGCCCTGGCCCGTGATAAGTTACCTGGCCGCCGCGATCGCTCTGGATCACAGGAATATCGCCTGGCATTAAAATATGTTCCGCTTTACCTGCTTGTCCCTGAGTGAATACAGGATGGTGTTCAACCAGCCAGATTTCATCAAGGGTATTTTCATCACGGGTATCGGTGAATTCATGCATAGCCTGAGAAATAGGCTCGTAAGGCTGAAGGCCGAGCTGGCGGACAAGAATTTTATCCTGATACAAAACGGCATCTCCGTGGAGAATGAGTAAAAGTGAGGAAAATTATATCACAGCGAGGAGAGGGGAGTTACCCGACCAGAAGCCGGGTAACGGAGAAACGAATTACAGAACCATACGGACGATATCGATTTTGCCCAGTTCTTCGTACAGAGTTTCAACCTGCTCGATATGAGTGGCGTTGATAGTGATAGATACCGAGTGGTAGTTGCCTTTGCTGCTTGGTTTTACCGTTGGGGTGTAGTCACCTGGCGCATGGCGCTGTACCACTTCAACCACCTGATCAACCAGCTCAGGTAACGCCTGCCCCATTACTTTGTAGGTAAAAGGAGTAGGGAATTCAAGCAGTTCGTTAAGTTTGGTTTTCATGTCAGCTCCGGCGTAACGTAATTAAATAGCAACTCCCGCCAGAGGGCGGGAGTTTTTACTGATGCTTAGTATATGGGGGCGGAAATCACACTTTCAAGTGTTCAATTTTTAGCCAAACCAGTGATGGAACATTAATTTAATGTAATCAATGATTTTGCCGAAGAAGTTACCTTCCGGAATTTCCTGTAACACCACCAGCGGGCGTTGTTCGATAGTTTTGCCATCAAGCTGGAAGTTGATGGTACCAACGACCTGGTTCTTTTGCAGCGGCGCATGCAGTTCACTGCTGTTCAGCACGTAACTGGCTTTCAGGTCTTTCATGCGGCCACGCGGAATGGTCAGGTAAACGTCTTTATCTACCCCTAACGAAGCGCGGTCGGTATTACCAAACCATACCGGTTCTGAGGCGAATTCTTTGCCAACTTTCAGTGGGTTAACGGTTTCAAAGAAACGGAAGCCCCAGGTTAGCAGTTTTTTACTTTCGGCCTCACGGCCTTTAAAAGTACGTCCACCCATCACCGCAGAGATCAGACGCATCTGGCCTTCAGTAGCAGAGGCGACAAGGTTGTAGCCCGCTTTGTCGGTATGGCCCGTTTTGATACCGTCGACATTCAGGCTGTTATCCCACAGCAGGCCGTTACGGTTGAGCTGGCGAATACCGTTAAAGGTAAACTCTTTCTCTTTATAGATAGAGTATTCGTTAGGTACATCACGAATCAGAGCCTGACCAATCAGCGCCATATCACGCGCGGAACTGTACTGACCGTCAGCATCCAGACCGTGTACAGTCTGGAAGTGGGTATTTTTCAGGCCCAGAGCATTAACGTAGCTGTTCATCAGGCCAACGAAAGCATCCTGGCTACCGGCAGCGAAGTCAGCCATGGCAACACAAGCGTCGTTACCAGATTGCAGGTTGATACCACGGATAAGCTGAGAAACCGGCACTTGCATACCAGGTTTGAGGAACATCAGCGAAGAACCTCTGAACACCGGGTTACCTGTGGCCCAGGCGTCATTACCGATGGTCACTAAATCAGATTCTTTGAATTTACCTGCTTTCATTGCCTGACCGATAACGTAGCTGGTCATCATTTTGGTCAGACTGGCAGGGTCGCGACGGACATCCGCATTTTGCTCGGCAAGCACTTTGCCGGAATTATAGTCGATCAGGATGTAAGACTCCGCGTCGATCTGCGGTACACCCGGGATCATAGTTTTGATATTCAGGTCATCGGCATGTGCAGCAGAGATAAAGGCTGTGCAAAGAGCCGTGGTGAGCGCCAGGCGCTTCATGATACGAGCGGAAAAAATGGTATTCATGGTCTGAACTACGACATCCGTGATGGAATTTAAAATAAGTGCCCTACTATAGCAAATGCACTACCACCAGGCATCTGACTTTCCGCGTGACTTTGTTAACGTCATTTACAGAAATTGACACTTCAGATGCCGGCTTTACGCTACTGCGCGGTGGTAATAAATGACTGTAATTGGGCTTCAGTTTGTAAACGTTGCTGTAAGGCACTGGCTTCAGCTTTGCTGGCGAATGGACCAAGCTGAATACGCCAGACTGCGCCGTTTTGGGTCACCCGACCAGGTACGCCGAACTTTTGCCCCAGCTGTTGTTGATACTGTTGTGCGCGAGCCTGATCGCTAACGGCTCCGACTTGCACCATAAACTTACCGCTGGTGCTTTGCGAGGCGGCTTGCGGTGTCACCATTGCAGGTGTTGTTGCAGGCGTCGTCGCCGGAGCTGTGACTACGGGCTGTGGAGCAGGTGTCGGTTCGCTGCCTTCCAGTACACCTGGCGCTAAGGTCGTTGGTGCGCCGAGGAAGCCGCTGCTGGTTACAGGTGCGCCGGTCGGATCTTCGCTTTTCAGCGTCGAGTTGCTGACCGGGAGAATATCACCCTGCGGGACAGACATTGAATTTGTTCCGCTGCCGCCGTTTAAATCGGGCGGCGCAGGCAGGGCATAAGTCTGTTTGGCGACAGTAGTACAAGCCATACCAGGGCCAGAAAGCGAACCATCCTGGGCGACAATAATAGGATCGATACGAACTTTGGTATTGTTCGAGGTGTTAAGACGGTCAGCGGCTGCGCGAGAAAGTGAAATTACGCGGTCGTTGCCGTAGGGACCACGATCATTAATGCGCACCACGATCATCCGCCCGTTAGCCAGGTTGGTAATTCTGGCGTAGCTCGGGATAGGGAGCGTTGGATGTGCCGCCGTCAACTGTGTCGGATCGAATGCTTCGCCTGATGCTGTCAGGTTACTGCCTGGTTCGGCATCATAGATTGCCGCCAGTCCTGCCTGACTAAATCGAGACGGATCTTGCACGATCTTGTAGCTTTTGCCATCGCGCTGGTAATCCTGATTTGCCGTCGCGTTCAGTGGTTCGAAACGCGGTTCTGCCCCGCTGATTTCTACTGTAGGGCCATTACATACCGCGGGCTGCGGTACACTTACCGTCTGTTGCTGACCATCATCGCTTGTACATGCCGCGAGCATTCCTGCCGCGATGCAGATCCCGAGCCACTGCTTACGCATTGCGCACCTCTTACACGCTTTTCGACAACATTTTCCTGTGGGTGTGGATTGACATTACAATCCCGAACCCAGCCATCAGCACTATAAGCGCCGATCCTCCATAACTGACCAGTGGGAGCGGAACCCCTACAACCGGCAGAATACCGCTTACCATACCAATATTTACGAAGACATAAACGAATAATATCAGCATTAAACCGCCAGCCATGACGCGACCAAAGGTGGTTTGCGCTCTGGCGGCTATCCACAGTCCGCGCATGATCAGTAGAATGTAGAGGGCGAGCAGAATCAAAATGCCCACCAATCCCAGCTCTTCCGCCAGTACCGCGAAGATAAAGTCGGTATGGCGTTCGGGTAGAAATTCAAGCTGTGACTGAGTGCCGTGCAACCAGCCTTTGCCGCGCAATCCACCGGAGCCAATAGCTATTTTAGACTGAATAATGTGATAGCCCGCGCCAAGAGGGTCTGATTCAGGATCCAGGAGCATCATTACGCGCTGGCGCTGGTAATCATGCATCAGGAAGAACCACAGAATTGGAATGAACGCCGCCACCAGCACCACTGCAACGCCAATCAAGCGCCAGCTCAGGCCAGAGAGAAACAGTACGAACAGACCGGAAAGCGCAACGAGAATTGATGTCCCCAGGTCAGGCTGCGCTGCCACCAACAGCGTGGGCATAAAAATCAGTACCAGCGCGATACCGGTGTTCTTCAACGATGGCGGGCATACGTCGCGGTTGATAAAGCGTGCCACCATCAGCGGTACGGCAATCTTGGCAATTTCCGAGGGCTGGAAACGGACGATACCGAGATCCAGCCAGCGTTGAGCACCTTTGGAGATGGCGCCAAAGGCATCTACCGCTACCAGCAAAATAATACAAATGATATAGAGATAGGGCGCCCAGCCTTCATAAACGCGCGGCGGAATTTGGGCCATCACCACCATAACGACCAGACCCATCGCGATCTGGCCGATTTTACGCTCCATCATGCCGATGTCCTGGCCGCTGGCGCTCCAGATTACCAGGGCGCTGTAGACCAGTAATGCCAGTAAGATCAGTAGCATTGTGGGATCAAGATGGACTTTATCCCAGAATGTTTTTTTATTCGGATTATCCGTCATGATTAATGGTCCTCCGCAGCAGTAACCGCCGGGTTTTCTGCTGGCAGATCGGTGTTGTTATCACCAAGCATAATGTGGTCGAGGATCTGGCGCATCAGCGTACCGACCGCCGGGCCCGCACCACCGTTTTCCAGAATCATGGCGACAGCGACTTGCGGATTGTTATACGGCGCAAATGCAGTCATCAGTTTGTGGTCGCGCAGACGCTCGGCAATTTTGTGCGCATTATAGGTTTCGTTCGCTTTCAGGCCGAAGACCTGCGCGGTACCGGATTTCGCCGCAATTTTGTACGGTGCGCTGGCAAAGTATTTATGCGCCGTACCGTTAGGACGGTTAGCAACACCAAACATGCCGTCTTTCGCCAGTTCCCAGTAACCAGAATGAATATCGCCTACTGGCGGTTCATGCGGCTGTACCCATGGCACCTGCTTGCCATTTTCGGCGGTGCTCATCAGCAAATGCGGAACCTTCACAATACCGTCGTTAATCAGGATCATCAGTGCTTTGCTCATCTGGATAGGGGTCGCTGTCCAGTAACCCTGACCGATACCGACCGGAATGGTGTCACCCTGATACCACGGTTTTTTAAAGCGTTTCTGTTTCCATTCGCGGGTAGGCATATTACCGGAACGTTCTTCCGCCAGGTCGATACCTGTGTAATGACCGTAGCCAAATTTACCCATCCATTCGGAAAGCCGATCGATACCCATATCGTAGGCAACCTGATAGAAGAAGGTATCTGCAGACTCTTCCAGCGATTTAGTAACATTCAGGCGACCGTGGCCCCATTTTTTCCAGTCACGGTAACGTTTTTCTGAACCCGGCAACTGCCACCAACCTGGGTCGAACAGGCTGGTGTTGCGGGTAATGACGCCTGCGCTAAGCGCAGAAACCGCAACATACGGTTTAACCGTCGACGCTGGCGGATAAACCCCTTGTGTGGCGCGGTTTACCAGCGGCGTATTCGGGTCGTTCAGCAACGCGGAATAATCTTTGCTGGAGATACCGTCAACAAACAGATTAGGGTCGTAACTTGGTGTGGAAACCAGCGCCAGCACGCCACCTGTACGCGGATCGGTGACAACAACAGCTGCGCGACTGCCTGCCAGCAGCGTTTCAATATATTGCTGAAGTTTGAGATCCAGCGTCAGGTAAATATCGTGTCCGGCCTGTGGTGGGACTTCTTTTAACTGGCGGATAACTCGACCACGGTTGTTAACTTCAACTTCTTCATAACCCGTCTGACCGTGCAGAACATCTTCGTAGTAACGTTCAATCCCCAACTTGCCGATATCATGTGTTGCGGCATAGTTGGCCAGTTTGCCGTCATTATTCAGTCGCTCGACGTCTTTATCGTTAATTTTCGAGACATAGCCGATAACGTGGGTCAGCGCTGAACCATAGGGATAGTAACGACGTTTATAGCCTTTAACTTCCACACCAGGAAAACGGTACTGGTTAACGGCAAAGCGCGCCACTTGTACTTCGGTCAGGTTAGTTTTCACCGGAATAGAGGTAAAACGGTGTGAACGTGCGCGCTCCTTTCGAAATGCAGCGATATCGTCATCGGTCAGATCAACCACGCTACGCAAAGCGTCCAGGGTTTGCTGCACGTTATCGACTTTCTCCGGCATCATTTCAATCTGGTAGATTGTGCGATTGAGCGCCAGAGGGATACCGTTACGATCATAGATAATGCCGCGGCTGGGAGCGATAGGCACCAGCTTAATGCGGTTTTCATTAGAACGGGTCTGGTAATCAGTAAAGCGAACAATTTGTAGATTATACAAGTTGGCGATGAGCACGCCGGTTAGCAGCAAAATCCCCAAAAAGGCGACCAGCGCCCGGCGCACAAACAGCGCGGACTCTGCCGAATAGTCGCGAAAAGAGTTCTGTAATTTCATCCGCTGCGTTTTCTACTTAAGGCTCCCTTATCACTCACGGTGATAAGGATGGTTGGTGGTAATGCTCCACGCCCGGTACAGACTCTCTGCGACCAGTACGCGAACCAGCGGATGGGGAAGAGTAAGTGCTGAAAGTGACCAGCTTTGTTCTGCCGCCGCTTTACAGGCAGGCGATAACCCTTCAGGCCCGCCAATCAGCAAGCTGACATCGCGGCCATCCAGCTTCCAGCGTTCCAGTTCAGCGGCTAACTGTGGCGTGTCCCAGGGCTTGCCTGGGATATCGAGGGTGACAATGCGGTTTTTACCTGCGGCAGCCAGCATTTGTTCACCCTCTTTGTCGAGTATGCGCTTGATATCCGCGTTCTTGCCGCGTTTTCCTGCCGGAATTTCAATCAGTTCAAAAGGCATATCTTTCGGAAAGCGACGCAGGTACTCGGTAAAACCGGTTTGTACCCAGTCCGGCATTTTCGTTCCCACGGCGACAAGTTGCAGCTTCACGCATTAACTCCAGAGTTTTTCCAGCTCATACAGGCGACGGCTCTCTTCCTGCATAACATGGACAATCACATCACCCAGATCGACCACAATCCAGTCCGCGCCGTTTTCACCTTCAACGCCGAGGGGTAATAAACCCGCCGCACGAGATTCCTGAACCACATGGTCGGCAATGGACATAACATGACGGCTGGACGTACCCGTGCAGATGATCATGCAGTCGGTGATACTGGATTTGCCCTGAACGTCTAAGGCGATGATGTCCTGACCTTTAAGGTCATCAATTTTGTCGATAACAAAATCCTGGAGTGCTTTACCCTGCAAGTTTTCCCCCTGGGTGAAATAAAAAAGATAAAAATGGTCTGTCAGTATACCTGAAGAAGAGGCGATTTCGGGACAAATGTCACCAAATCGGCTCTTGAAAGTGGGCTATCATCCCACCCCGCGTCACAGATTGCATCGCCATTTTTGTAAAACAATTTCTACAAAGTCGTGCATGGCGGAAAAGTCAGGTTGCGGAGAATATCAGCCTGCCCGGGCCTGTCAATGTCCGTTGCGGCTTACCTGAAAAAAAACAGAAAAGTCATACATCTTCGTACCAGATGGCGCGGCTATTGAGGACGCGTAGAGTTGCAAACTCCTCATTGATATCAATGACGCTCCAGCAGCCATGGTCTACACGAAAATGCCACATTGCCTCGGCAGGCATGCCGATTAAGCGGGCGATCAACAGGCTCAACACACCCTGGTGGCTAACGATTAATATGTTTTTGTGCTGCTGATACTCACCAAGTCCGGCAATAAACCTTTCTATCCGCTGCGAAAATGCCTGAAAGCCTTCACCGTGAGTAGGAACGGCATGCTGCCAGTCATTGCACCAGGCACTATAGTTTTCGGCATCTTCTTGCATCAGCTCGCGATGATGCCGCATTTCCCAGTCACCAAAAAACATTTCGTTGAGTTCAGGGATGATTTGCACGGGGAGTTGACGGGCATCAAGAACCAGGCGCGCGGTGTGCTGCGCCCGTTCCAGTTCACTGCATAAAACCTTATCGAAGGGAACATCACGTAACAGGGTATGCAAGTTTTGCGCCTGTGCGATACCGCGCGCCGTAAGTGGTGTAGGCGCATGACCGCTATATAACCCGTCGACATTCGCTTGCGTTTCACCGTGACGAATTAACCACAGTCGCATCATTCCCTCCGTGACGACAGGTATCAGCGATACAAGCCTTGTTGATTAATGTAGGTCAGTACCGATTCCGGTAACAATTCCTCACAAGATTCGCCGTTTTGCAAACGTTCGCGGATGATTGTCGCCGAGATATTAAACCACGGCGTTTCGGCGAGATAAATTTTACCAGCAGGCTGAAGATGCAGATCTTCCGGATTATGCGTCAAATGATCTTCCAGCCACTGCTGGTACTGCGGTTGTGCCATTTCCAGCGGATAACCCGGGCGTCGACAGACTATCAAATGTGCATTGTCGAGAATCGTTTCGTATTCATACCAGGTCGGAAAGTTCAGTAGCGAATCCTGACCGATAATAAACGCCAGCGGCACATCCGGGCCTTGTTCCTGCCGCCACTCTTTTAACGTCTGCGACGTGTAAGAAGGGGCATTACGCTTTAACTCGCGTTCATCAAGGGTAAACAGTGGCTTGTCGGCAATCGCAAGTTCAAGCATGTGTTTACGCTGCACGCTGTTCGCTTCCGGCTGGGGACGATGCGGAGGAACATTATTAGGGATGATTGTAACCCGTGTCAGACCAATTAAATTCGCCAGCGTTTCAACGGGTTTAAGATGACCATAGTGCACCGGATCAAAGGTGCCGCCAAACAGGGCCTGTAAAGATTTCATATCAACCATCGATAAATACGTCTGCCAGTGATTTGTGGCATAAAAGAAGAGATAACCCTTCCAGATCTGCCCACACCGACTGACCGTAATCTTGTTTGAGGGTGAGTTCCGTTCGTGTCAGTAGTTGCACGGCCTGGCGTAACTGCGGCTGACTTAAGCGATTTAACGCCTCGCCCATCATGCCCCGGCGATTCTGCCAAACACGATGCTTATCAAACAACGCACGGAGTGGTGTATGGGCAGACTGGCGTTTCAGGTTAACCAGTAACAACAGTTCACGTTGCAAAGTACGCAACAAAATAACCGGCTCGCTGCCTTCCAGACGCAGTTGCTGAAGAATATGCAACGCGCGCTTGCTTTTGCCCATCAACAAAGCATCAACCCAATGAAATGGGGTGAAATGCGCGGCATCATTCACCGCCTGCTCAACGCGCGGCAGTGTCAGTTTGCCGTCTGGCCAGAGTAGAGATAAACGCTCCAGTGCCTGGGCCAGCGCCAGCAGGTTACCTTCATAACAGTAGCAGAGCACCTGATTTGCGGCGTCATCCAGTTCTAAGTTGAGCTGTTTTGCACGCGCAGCAACCCAGCGAGGAAGCTGAGCCTGCTCCGGTGTTTGACAGGTCACCTGTACGCTTCGATTAGCAAGAGCGGTGAACCAGGCAGCATTTTCTTGCGCTTTGCTTAATTTGTTACCGCGGACGATCAACAGTAAATCGTCATGCAGAAGCCCGGTGAGTGTGAGAAGTTGTTCATTGATCGCCGCATTCGGTCCGTTTTCTGGTAACAACAGCAATAGCGTCTGTCGACTGGCAAACAGACTCATGGCCTGGCATAACGAAAAAATCGCATTCCAGTCAGTGTTGGGATCAATGGAGAAAGTGTGGTGTTCTTCGAACCCTTGTGCGGTGGCGACCTGACGAATAGCGTCCTGGCTTTCCTGCAACAACAGGGGATCGTTACCAAGCAAAAGATACGCCGCGCGCAACCCTTCATTGAGCTGCGCGCGGAGTTGTTCCGGGTACAACCGAATCATCAGTTACCCAGCGTGGTGGAGACGCGTGCAGGCGTTGCTGTGGTATCCGTTGTTGCCGACGTCTGTTCTTCGTCGGAACGGACGTCCGCAGCACGGATGCTTGGCAGCTTACGAATCAGCTGTTCGGCAGCACGGTCGTACATCTCTTGAATGATCATGCTTTGCTCATTATCTTTCGCTAACGCCATTTGCGGGTTATCGAAGAACGAACGGAACACTTTTGCGCTAATCGGGTAGATGTCACGGCCAGGGATCAACACGGTCGCATTAACCGTCATGATCATCTGATACTCCGCTGTCTGACCGTTACGGAATACCGAAGCGGTATCTTTCGCGATGCTCACTTTGCCCAAACGCAGTGAGGGAACATCTTTGCGCATAGTACTTTTATCGAGCAGCTCAACACCATTCAGACGCAACTGATTACGCACCGCACGGCTTAACGGTCCGTTCGGATCGCCAGAGTCCAGGATCATAACCTTCATTGTGGAAGGAACCTGCGTGGTATCACGCAGATGCCAGCCACACCCGGCGGTGATTAACACCGCCAGAGATAACAACAATGTTGCCAGATATCGCACGCTTCCTCCCGCGCTTAGCCAACGACCAGATTGAGGAGTTTACCTGGTACGTAAATCACTTTACGCACGGTAACGCCATCAAGATATTTTGCTACCAGATGTTCCTGGCCAGCACGTTCGCGAACCTGTTCTTCCGTTGCATCCACCGGAACGGTGATTTTGCCACGGACTTTACCGTTAACCTGAACAACGACCAGCGTGGAGTCTTCCACCATCGCTTTTTCGTCAGCAACCGGCCACGGCGCGTTGTCGATATCGCCTTCGCCTTTCAGCTCCTGCCACAGCGTGAAGCAGATGTGCGGAGTGAACGGGTTAAGCATACGTACTACCGCCAGCAGCGCTTCCTGCATCAGGGCGCGATCCTGTTCGCCATCGGTAGGTGCTTTCGCCAGTTTGTTCATCAGCTCCATAATCGCCGCAATCGCGGTGTTGAAGGTCTGACGACGGCCGATATCATCGGTCACTTTAGCGATAGTTTTATGCACATCGCGACGCAGCGCTTTCTGATCTTCTGTCAGCGCATCCACGTTCAGTGCTGCAACATCACCTTTCGCCGTATGCTCGTAAACCAGTTTCCAGACACGTTTCAGGAAGCGGTTAGCCCCTTCAACGCCAGACTCCTGCCATTCGAGAGTCATATCAGCCGGGGAAGCGAACATCATAAACAGACGAACAGTATCCGCGCCGTAGCGTTCAACCATCACCTGCGGGTCGATACCGTTGTTCTTCGACTTGGACATTTTGCTCATGCCGGTATACACCAGTTCATGACCTGCCGCGTCTTTCGCTTTTACGATACGTCCTTTCTCGTCGCGTTCGACGATGGCATCAACAGGAGATACCCAGTTACGTTCGCCGTTTTCGCCAACGTAGTAGAAGGCATCTGCCAGCACCATGCCCTGACACAGCAACTGTTTCGCTGGTTCGTCAGAGTTCACCATGCCTGCATCACGCATCAGTTTGTGGAAGAAGCGGAAGTAGAGCAGGTGCATGATGGCGTGTTCGATACCGCCAATGTAGATATCCACTGGCAGCCAGTAGTTAGCTGCTTCGGAATCCAGCATACCTTCTTTGTACTCCGGGCAAGTGTAGCGCGCATAGTACCAGGAGGACTCCATGAAGGTGTCGAAAGTATCGGTTTCACGCAGCGCAGGCTGACCGTTAACGGTGGTTTTCGCCCACTCAGGATCAGCTTTGATCGGGCTGGTAATGCCGTCCATCACCACATCTTCCGGCAGGATCACCGGCAACTGGTCATCCGGGGTCGGCATTACTGTGCCGTCTTCCAGCGTTACCATCGGAATTGGCGCGCCCCAGTAACGCTGACGGGAAACACCCCAGTCACGCAGGCGATAATTCACTTTACGCTCGCCAACGCCCATTTCAGTCAGTTTGTCGGCAATGGCATTAAAGGCCGCTTCATGGTCAAGACCATTGAACTCGCCAGAATTGAACAGCACGCCTTTTTCAGTCAGTGCCTGCTGAGAAAGGTCTGGTTCAGAGCCGTCAGCCGCCAGGATAACCGGCTTGATGTTCAGGCCGTATTTAGAGGCAAACTCGTAATCGCGCTGGTCGTGACCCGGAACCGCCATTACTGCGCCAGTACCGTACTCCATTAATACGAAGTTTGCTGCCCAAACTGGAATTTCTTCGCCAGTTAATGGGTGAACGGCTTTAAAGCCAGTATCGACGCCTTTTTTCTCCATCGTCGCCATTTCAGCTTCGGCAACTTTGGTGTTACGGCATTCGTCAATAAAGGCCGCCAGTTCCGGATTATTTTCCGCCGCTTTCTGGGCCAATGGGTGACCTGCCGCTACCGCCAGATAAGTACAACCCATAAAGGTGTCCGGGCGGGTAGTGTAAACGGTCAGCGTGTTGTCATAGTCATTAACGTTGAAGGTGATTTCTACACCTTCGGAACGACCGATCCAGTTACGCTGCATGGTTTTAACGGTGTCTGGCCAGTGATCCAGTTTATCCAGATCGTTGAGCAATTCGTCAGCGTAAGCGGTGATTTTGATAAACCACTGCGGGATCTCTTTACGCTCAACTTTGGTATCGCAGCGCCAGCAGCAGCCGTCGATAACCTGTTCGTTCGCCAGTACGGTCTGGTCGTTCGGGCACCAGTTGACCGCAGAGGTCTTCTTATACACCAGGCCTTTTTTATACAGCTCGGTGAAGAACTTCTGTTCCCAACGGTAGTATTCCGGCGTACAGGTTGCCAGCTCGCGGCTCCAGTCATAACCAAAGCCCAGCATTTTGAGCTGGTTTTTCATGTACGCGATGTTGTCGTATGTCCACGGTGCTGGCGCGGTGTTGTTTTTCACCGCCGCGCCTTCCGCAGGCAGACCAAACGCGTCCCAGCCGATCGGCTGCAGGACGTTTTTGCCCAGCATACGCTGGTAGCGGGCGATCACGTCACCGATGGTGTAGTTACGTACGTGGCCCATGTGTAGTCGACCAGAAGGATAGGGAAGCATAGACAGGCAGTAATACTTCTCTTTGCTCTCGTCTTCGGTTACTTCAAATGTGCGCTTCTCATCCCAGTGAAGCTGTACTTTGGATTCTATCTCTTCCGGGCGGTATTGCTCTTGCATGGCAGCCAGTGGTCCTGTTTTCATTACGGCTACAAAAGTAGCGTTAGAGGTGGTTTTTCAGATCCGCATAGCATAGCCCAAACGTCAGCGTCAAAACAGCCTTTCGCGCATTCGACGTTGAAATGATGCCCGGATTATTCATACATTAATTTACAGAGTTTGTGGACGTATTAGCAAAGCAAGGAACAAAGAACGTCTATTATTATAGTCAGTTAACGACCCGGGAGATGAAACGATGAACAAGGTTGCTCAATATTACCGTGAACTGGTCGCGTCCCTGAGCGAACGCCTGCACAATGGCGAGCGTGATATCGACGCGCTGGTGGAACAGGCGCGCGAGCGCGTAATAAAAACAGGGGAGTTAACGCGAACCGAGGTCGATGAGCTGACGCGAGCTGTCAGGCGTGACCTGGAAGAGTTCGCCATGAGCTATGAAGAGAGCCTGAAAGAAGAATCCGACAGCGTCTTTATGCGGGTGATTAAAGAAAGCTTGTGGCAGGAGCTGGCGGACATCACCGATAAAACACAGCTTGAATGGCGTGAAGTTTTCCAGGACCTCAATCATCATGGGGTTTATCACAGCGGAGAAGTGGTAGGGCTGGGGAATCTGGTCTGCGAGAAATGTCACTTCCATCTCCCAATCTACACACCGGAAGTGCTGACTCTATGCCCGAAATGTGGTCATGACCAGTTCCAGAGACGCCCGTTCGAGCCGTAATGAATGGCGCCGGATGACGTGATGTCATCCGGCGAGTTATTAAGCGTAAAATTTCAGATGTTCAGCCAGTAAATCAACAAAGCCCTGCCGATCAACATCGACTATTACGGTGGCATTTGGTTTATTGCCAGTCAGATAGTAATAATCAACAACCGTCATACCCTGAGTATATTTCCCCTGTGTTTCAACGCCGACCCAGCGGTCAACAGTGGTAAACAGCTCTGGTTTCAGTAGCCAGGCGATGGTGCATGGGTCATGCAGCGGTGCGCCGACAAAGCCCCATTTCTCGTCTTTGTGATATTCGAGGAAGAAATCCAGCAGTTCGGCAACGATGGTTGAAACAGGGTTGCCAATCGCGCGGAAACGCTCGGTGTCTTCGACGTGAATTTGCGCTTTGTGAGTAACATCCAGACCGGCCATCACCACCGGGATCCCTGACTGGAAGACAATTTCTGCCGCTTCAGGGTCCACGTAAATATTAAACTCGGCGGCTGGCGTCCAGTTACCAAGTCCCATTGCACCGCCCATAATCACGATTCGGGCAATTTTGCTATGCAGCTCCGGATGGCTATTGAGCAGCAAGGCGACGTTAGTTTGCGGTCCGGTAGAAACAATCGTGACGGGGTCAGCACTTTCACGCAGCGTTTTCGCCATCAGCTCCACCGCCGTGCAGTTTTGCGGTGCAAACGCAGGTTCCGGTAATGCCGGGCCGTCCAGGCCACTTTCGCCATGTACGTTGTCGGCGATAATCAACTCACGCATTAACGGTTTCACCGCGCCGCCTGCTACCGGAATATCGGTGCGATTAAGCAAGGTCAGCATACGCAGAACATTGCGTAATGTTTTATCGGGTGTCTGGTTTCCGGCTGAAGATGTGATTGCTTTGACATCGAGCTCTGGTGAGGCGAGGGCGAGAACTATTGCGATAGCGTCATCATGACCTGGGTCGCAATCTAACAGAATTGGCAGTGCCATTGTTGCTCCTTGTTGTGTGTTTCTTTGCGACAAGGGTAACGCCGGGATGTAACAGATACGAGGGACGAAACGATAAAGCGTGAGATGGCGCGCAATTGAATATGCGCGCCAGAGTGATTAATGCAGGATTTTCGCGAGGAAGTCTTTTGCGCGGTCTGATTTCGGATCATCGAAGAAAGCGTCTTTCGGCGAGTCTTCAACAATTTTCCCTTCATCCATAAAGATCACCCGATTCGCCACTTTGCGGGCAAAGCCCATTTCGTGGGTCACTACCATCATGGTCATCCCTTCGTTCGCCAGTTCGACCATCACGTCCAGAACTTCGTTGATCATCTCCGGATCCAGCGCCGATGTCGGTTCGTCGAACAGCATCGCAATCGGGTCCATGCACAATGCGCGAGCAATCGCCACACGCTGCTGCTGACCGCCGGAAAGCTGCGCTGGAAACTTATTGGCATGTGCGGAAAGCCCGACACGCTCGAGCAATTTCAGGGCTTTTTCACGCGCAGGCGCTTTATCGCGTTTAAGCACTTTCACCTGCGCCAGAGTCAGGTTTTCGATAATCGACAGATGGGGGAACAGCTCGAAATGCTGGAACACCATCCCGACGCGGGAACGCAGCTTTGCCAGATTGGTTTTCTTGTCATTAACCACGATGCCATCAACGGTGATTTCACCTTGTTGCACAGGCTCGAGGCCGTTGACGGTTTTAATCAGCGTTGATTTACCGGAGCCGGACGGCCCGCAAACCACCACCACTTCGCCTTTTTTCACTTCGGTTGAGCAGTCGGTCAGCACCTGAAAGTGACCATACCATTTTGAAACATTTTTCAGGGTAATCATCATACTGTCCTTTTTTTCAAGTAGCTGACCAACATCGACGCACTAAGGCTAATAACGAAATAAACAAACCCAGCAAACAGGATCATCTCGACCTGCGTACCATCACGTTCACCAATGGTTGAGGCGGTACGGAAGAAATCGGCCAGAGATAACACATACACCAGCGAGGTATCCTGGAACAGTACGATGCCCTGAGTGAGCAGCAGCGGCACCATCGCGCGGAACGCCTGCGGCAGAATAATCAGTTTCATCGACTGCCAGTGAGTCATCCCCAACGCCAGCGCGGCGCTCGACTGACCACGGGAAATACTTTGAATACCGGCGCGGATAATCTCTGAATAGTAGGCCGCTTCAAACATCGAAAACGCCACCATCGCCGAAATTAAACGGGGGCGATAATCCCAGCACGTTTTGCAGAAAACCCGGCACAATCAGGTAAAACCACAGCAAAACCATAACTAAAGGAATCGAGCGGAATACGTTAACGTAGGCTTTGGCAAACCACGCCACAGGCGCAAAGCTGGACAAGCGCATCACCGCCAGCATGGTGCCCCACAAAATACCAATCACGACCGCCGTGACGGTGATTTTCAGGGTGATCACCAGCCCGTCGAGCAGATATGGCAGGGAAGGGACAATGGAACTCCAGTCAAACTCGTACATTATTTGCCCCCCATATTGCCAGGCAGGCGAACTTTACGTTCAACCAGCGTCATTACCAGCATGATAACCGCGTTAATCAACACATACGCCAGCGTGATGGCGGTAAACGACTCCCAGGCGTGGGCCGAGTAATCGAGCAATTTACCCGCCTGCGCCGCCATATCCACCAGACCGATGGTCGAGGCTATGGCGGAGTTTTTCACCAGGTTCATCATCTCAGAGGTCATCGGCGGGACGATAACGCGATAAGCGTTAGGCAGTAGCACATAACGATAGGCCTGCGGCAACGTCAGCCCCATCGCCAGCGCAGCATTCTTTTGCCCGCGCGGCAGCGACTGGATCGCGGCGCGAACCTGTTCGCAAACGCGCGCCGCAGTAAACAGCCCCAGGCAAAGCATGGAGGAGAGGAAAAACTGGATATTGGGATCCAGTTCTGCCTTAAACCACATGCCGATTTTCTCCGGCAGCAGCTCCGGGATCACCAGGTACCAGGTAAAGAATTGCACAATTAGCGGCACGTTGCGGAACAGTTCGACATACAACGTACCCAGACCGGAGAGAAAACGGTTTGGAACGGTACGTAAAATGCCAAAAAATGAACCGACGAGGAAAGCGATAATCCAGGCGCAGATCGACAAAGCGATCGTCACCTGAAAACCATTCCAGATCCAGCCGAGATAGGTGGTGTTGCCGAATGGGGCTTGTTGTAAAAAAATACCCCAGTTCCAGTCTATAGACATAAATCTACTCCAGAAAAAAAAGGGTAGCAGCGTTAACTGCTACCCTCGAAGATTATTACCCAGCGTATTGCGGTTTTCAGGCCCGATGGGGAACGACCATCAGGCGTATAGTCTGTCCGTGCTACGTAACAATCGAGAGGGCTGAATTTTCCGCCCCTGGTTCTTGTAATTAGTTCAGTGCCTTGTCATTCGGTTCTTTGAACTGTGCTTTCATTTCGTCCGACAGTTCGAAATTCATGTTCAGGTTTTTCGGCGGAATTGGGTTTTTGAACCACTTATCAAACCATTTTTCCGCTTCACCGGAGGTCTGCACCTGAGCAATGGTGTCATCCATCAGCTTTTTGAACTGCGGATCATCTTTACGCAGCATGCAGCCGTAGGCTTCCTGAGACTGCGGCTTGCCCACTATTTCCCAGTTACCCGGTTTCTTCGCTTTCGCACGTTCACCGGCCAGCAGGGCATCATCCATCATAAAGGCAACGGCACGACCGCTTTCCAGGGTGCGGAAAGAGTCACCGTGATCTTTGGCGCTGATGATGCGCATATTCATTTTTTGCTCTTCATTCAATTTGTTGAGCAAAACTTCAGAGGTGGTGCCAGAAGTGACCACCACGGCTTTGTCTTTCAGGTCGGCAAAATCTTTGATATCGCCGCCCTTTTTGGTCAGCAGGCGCGTACCGACCACGAAAATAGTGTCAGAGAAAGCCGCCTGTTTTTGGCGTTCGAGGTTGTTGGTGGTAGAACCACATTCAAAATCGAAAGTGCCGTTTTGCAGTAGCGGAATACGGTTTTGTGAGGTGATTGGAATCAGTTTTACCTGCAAGTCCGGTTTGTTGAGTTTCTTTTTCACTGCTTCAACAATGGCGTTGGAATAATCCTGCGAGTAACCCACCACTTTTTGCTGATTGTCGTAATAAGAGAAAGGTACTGAAGATTCACGGTGACCGACGACAATCACGCCGTTTTTGGCGATTTTGTCCAGCGTACTGCCCGCTGCCGGGGCGGCGTCATCTGCCTGTGCCAGTCCTGCGGAAAGCGCCAGGGCCAGGATTGCTGTGGCAGGTTTACGTAATTGCATATCCAACTCCTTTATCTTCTGCGTTAAGAACGCATGGATACTCGTTGTGAGTGTTTGTGTTGTTATCATCTGCAACTTTATTGTGCAGTGTTGTGATTGTTAGGTAACATTTAGTTTTGTTAAATGTAAAGATATTGCTGTTTTATTGTTTGTTTTTGCGAGATGCACCGCACCATTCTGAAACAAAATTCTTAATGTGCACTCTTTTGGTGCTACTGGTGGATTGCTGTGGTGCAACCGGGTTGTGCTGACGCCGGTTCAAGGTTGCCTTGTATAACAAAGCAATTGATGTGCCAAAGTTGTATAGGGGAATTTTGTCATCCGGATAAGGCATTGACGCACCATCCTGTGAGCGTGCCGAAATACGGGATGTATTCCGGCACGATAAGAAGGGATTATTTACGTCGCTGACGCAGACTCATCAGCACAGCGGCAAAACCAAACAGTGCAGTCAGCGCCCACAGCGGCCAGTTGCCGGTACGTGCGTACGGTGTGAGTCCGGTGGTCGGCGTCACGTTGGTGGTCAACACCTCGCGGGTGAATTGCGGGATCATCGACTGAATCTCACCCTGCGGGCCAATCACCGCCGTAATACCGTTGTTGGTGCTACGCAGCAGTGGGCGCGCCAGCTCCAGCGCGCGCATTCGCGCCATCTGGAAATGCTGCCACGGACCAATAGACTTACCAAACCACGCATCGTTAGAGATGGTCAGGAGATAATCGGTATCCGGGCGGAAGTTATCGCGCACCTGCTCACCGAGAATGATCTCGTAGCAAATTGCCGCAGTAAGCTGGATACCATTTACCGACAGCGGTGGCTGGATATATGGCCCACGGCTAAACGACGACATCGGCAGATCAAAGAACGGCGCTAACGGACGCAGAATCGACTCCAGCGGAACAAACTCGCCAAACGGCACCAGATGGTTTTTGTTATAGCGATCGGCTGATTCGTAGCTGTACGGCGCACCTTTACCCAGCGTGATAATGGTGTTGTAAGTATCGTAGCGGTTCTGCTTATTAAGGCGCGCATCGACAATCCCGGTGATCAGCGAGCTACCTTTCTCACGCAGCACGCCATCCAGCTCTTTGAGGAACGGTTGCTGATTAATTTCCAGATCGGTAATCGCCGACTCCGGCCAGATAATCAGCGACGATTTGCCCATCAGCGGTGCCGTTGCGTTGTAGTAAATCTTCAGCGTATTAAAAAGCTGATCTCCATCCCACTTCAGCGATTGCGGAATGTCGCCCTGAACCATCGAAACCTGAATGGTTTTCTCCGATTGCGGGGTGAACCACTGGATGTAACGCAGCGGGAAGGGAAGGGCGAACAGCACGACGGCCACCACCAGCGGACGCCAGTTGCGTTTGACCAGAGCCAGCGCCAGCAAACCGCTTACCATCATCAGCAGGAAGTTAATGGCTTCCACGCCCATTATCGGTGCCAACCCTTTTAACGGCCCGTCAATCTGGCTATAGCCGAACTGCAACCAGGGGAAGCCAGTTAGCACCCAACCGCGCAAAAACTCGGTCACTTGCCAGAGCGCAGGGGCGGCAATCGCCACGCGTAGCCAGGTGGTTTTCGGCCACAGTCGCGACAGCACGCCAGCAAACAGTCCGGTATACAGCGACAGATATGCCGCCAGCAGTACCACCAGGAAGATGTTAACCGGGCCAGGCATCCCGCCAAAGGTGGCGATGCTGACATATACCCAGTTAATACCGCTGCCAAAGAGACCAAATCCCCAGCAGAAGCCGATAGCGGCTGACTGGAGAGGACGGCGGTTAAAGGTCAGTGCCTGAAGCCCCATCAGCGAAACAATCGCCGCAGGCCAGACATCATAAGGAGAGAAGGCCAGCGTACCGCAGGCACCGAATAATAACGCCAGCAGCAGGCGAATGCGCTGGCGTTCAATTAATGAGGCAAAAGCCATGTAGTTTTATATCCAGTTTCGGTTTTATTCATCCAGCTTCGGCTGGGGTGAGTCATCCGGGATTTTGACATGAACCTGAATAATACGCCGACTGTCGGCCATCGCCACTTTGAACTGGTAACCGTCGATGTCGATGGTTTCGCCACGCGCCGGGAGATGCCCAAACGCCTGCATCACCAGACCACCGATGGTGTCGACCTCTTCATCGCTAAAGTGAGTGCCAAACGCTTCGTTGAAATCTTCAATGGAAGCCAGTGCGCGCACGGTCCAGGTGTGACGGCTAAGCTGACGGAAGTCGATATCATCTTCTTCGTCATACTCGTCTTCAATCTCACCAACAATCAGTTCCAGGATGTCTTCTATGGTCACCAGACCGGAAACTCCACCGAATTCGTCAATGACGATCGCCATGTGGTATCGCTGAGAGCGAAACTCTTTCAGCATCCGGTCTACGCGCTTACTTTCAGGAACGACAACCGCCTGACGTAACACTTTGTCCATGCTGAAGGCTTCAGCATCGCTACGCATAAACGGCAGCAAGTCTTTCGCCATCAGAATCCCTTCAATGTGATCTTTGTCCTCGCTGATCACCGGGAAACGTGAGTGGGCGGACTCGATGATGACATCAAGGCATTCGTCCAGCGTCTGGTTACGTTTCAGGGTAATCATCTGGGAGCGGGGGATCATGATGTCGCGTACGCGTTGGTCTGCGATGTCCATCACCCCTTCGAGCATATCGCGCGTATCTTCGTCGATAAGGTCGTTCTGCCCGGAATCACGGATCAGCGCCAGCAGTTCGTCACGGTTTTTCGGTTCACCGTGGAAAAGTTGGCTGAGTAACAGGGAGAAAAATCCCTTCTTGTTGCTTATCGTGTCACTACTGTGTGAATTGTCGTCGCTCATGGCGTCGTATGGGTTCTCATGTTAGTTAATCAAAACGCCGTCGTTAAATCACCAACGGCGGGGACGTCTGCCAGTCAAATGTCTGGCAAATTATTCTTTCTCGGCAATGTACGGATCCTCATAGCCCAGAGCAAGCATAATCTCTGTTTCGAGGGCTTCCATTTCTTCTGCTTCGTCATCTTCGATGTGATCGTAACCTAACAAATGCAGACTGCCGTGTACCACCATATGCGCCCAGTGCGCCTCCAGTGGTTTGCCTTGCTCCTGAGCTTCCTTCTCAACCACCTGACGGCAGATAACCAGATCGCCCAGCAGCGACATCTCCATGCCTGGCGGCACTTCAAACGGAAAGGAGAGCACGTTGGTCGGCTTGTCCTTACCGCGATAGGTCAGATTCAGACTGTGGCTTTCGGCGGTATCGACCACGCGAATAGTCACTTCCGATTCTTCCTGAAACTGCGGGATTACCGCATTCAGCCATGTCTGAAACTGGCTTTCTTCCGGTAGCCCGGAATTATCTTCACATGCCAGTTGTAAATCGAGGATCACCTGACTCATTTTTGTTCCTGTTCCTCGCGCTTGCGTTCTGCCGCCAGCGCTGCTTTACGTTTTTGTTCGGCTTCTTCCCAGGCTTCATAAGCGTTAACGATACGCGCCACCACCGGGTGACGAACTACGTCTTCGCTGTGGAAGAAGTTAAAGCTAATTTCTTCGACATCGGCCAGCACTTCAATGGCGTGACGCAGACCTGACTTGGTGTTGCGCGGCAGGTCGATCTGGGTCACGTCGCCGGTAATAACCGCTTTAGAGTTAAAGCCGATACGGGTCAGGAACATCTTCATCTGTTCGATGGTGGTGTTCTGGCTCTCATCGAGAATGATAAACGCGTCGTTCAGCGTACGACCACGCATATAGGCCAGCGGCGCGACTTCAATAACGTTGCGCTCAATCAACTTCTCGACTTTCTCAAAGCCCAGCATTTCAAACAGCGCGTCGTACAGCGGGCGCAGATACGGGTCCACTTTCTGACTTAAATCGCCAGGCAGGAAGCCCAGCTTCTCACCGGCTTCTACCGCCGGACGAGTCAGCAGAATACGACGAATTTCCTGACGCTCCAGGGCATCAACTGCCGCAGCTACTGCCAGGTAAGTTTTCCCCGTACCCGCCGGGCCAACACCGAAGGTGATGTCATGGTCGAGAATATTGGCGATGTACTGCGCCTGGTTTGGCGTGCGTGGTTTAATCACGCCGCGTTTGGTCTTGATATTAACCGCTTTGCCGTACTCCGGCACGCTCTCTGCGCTTTGTTCAAGCACGCGAGCTTCTTTAATCGCAAGGTGGATCTGTTCCGGTTCGATATCCTGAATCTGACCGCGCATCGGGGCGGTATCGACATACAGGCTGCGCAAAATGTCTGCCGCGGCAGTGACGCAAATCGGACGGCCGGTCAGTTTAAAGTGATTATCGCGGCGATTGATTTCGATGCCGAGACGGCGTTCGAGTTGTTTGATGTTGTCATCAAACGGGCCGCACAGGCTCAACAGACGCGCGTTGTCTGCTGGCTCCAGGGTGATTTCGCGAGTGTCTATGTTCAAACCGTTCCTCTTATCTGTATGCCGCCGGAAGCTGAACATTCACCGGCCTATAAAGAAATTATTCACGCCACAGGAAAAAGGCGCAAGCATTGCGATAAAGATGGGGATAAAGAGAGAAAAAACAAGGCCCACCGGAACGGCGGGCAAGTGATTATTGACGAAGTGCGTGTTGTTCATGCCGGATGCGGCGTAAACGCCTTATCCGGCCTACAAATTCATGCGAATTCAATACATTGCTGGAATCAT
>NZ_JAATUR010000002.1 GCF_011881725.1 Escherichia coli
GGCAAAAATTACGGCTGGCCGCTGGCATCCTGGGGCATCAATTACTCGGGATTTAAAATACCGGAAGCGAAAGGGGAAATCGTCGCCGGAACCGAACAACCTATTTTCTACTGGAAAGACTCTCCGGCGGTGAGTGGCATGACCTTCTATAACAGCGACAAATTCCCCCAGTGGCAGCAAAAATTATTTATTGGCGCGTTAAAAGATAAAGATGTCATCGTAATGAGCGTCAACGGTAACAAAGTAACGGAAGATGGCCGCATATTAACGGACAGAGGACAGCGAATTCGTGATGTTCGCACTGGGCCCGACGGTTATTTGTACGTATTGACCGACGAGTCCAATGGCGAATTACTGAAAGTAAGTCCACGTAATAATTAGCTAACGGGGATCATTACCACTTTGCGCACTGCGGGGCGTTCGGTGAGCTGTTGATACCAGCGTTGCAAATTCGGGCGCGGTGTCCATGTCAGGCCAACGTTAAATAAATTGTAGATGAACGGTGCGATAGCGATATCGCCTACACCAAACTGGTCACCAGAAAACCATTTAACTTTCGCCAACTCCGCATCGAGAAGGGCAAACAGGGTATCGCACTCTTTGTAGCTGGCATCAATGGCGGCCTGATCCCGCTCTGCTGGCGGTGTTCTGACGAGTCCCATCAGGATCCCTCGATGGGCATTGCTGAGCGTCTGGTTTGCCCAGTCCATCCATTTTTCAGCTTCCGCACGACGTGCCGGTGAGTCGATCCACAGGCGGTTTTGCCCGTACTGTGCCGCCAGATAACGAACAATGGCGTTTGATTCCCAAAGAATGAGATCACTTTCGTCGTCACGCAACAACGGCACCAGGCCGTTAGGGTTCATCGCCAGAAAATCGGCATCATGGTTTACCCCAAACTCGCGACCCGCGAGAATTTGCTCATACGGTAGTTCCAGTTCTTCGAGCGTCAGCAACACTTTTTTTACGTTGGTTGAATTATTCCGACCCCACAGCGTAATCATACTCACCCCTTTTTACACAGGCAGCCACAGGCTGAACAGGACTCCGATGGTGGAGTAAAGTTAACTTTTAAGCAACAGTTGGCAAAAAAATGACGTCAGAAGCAGCGGAGCGGCAGGATATTGCATAAACTTTAAAAACTTTACCAACTTACGGTTTCTTTAAGTTTGTGTGTGCGTTATTAATCACCGAACTTATCATACGGCGATTTAACGTATTTTTTTTGAATGGATACTCGGGTGGCATTTATGACGCAATTCTCCTCTCTCCTTCGTGGTCTTACAGCGGGTTCTGCATTTTTATTCCTTTTCGCCCCGGCGGCATTCGCGGCGGAACAAACCGTTGAAGCGCCGAGCGTGGATGCGCGAGCATGGATTTTAATGGATTACGCCAGCGGTAAAGTTCTGGCAGAAGGGAATGCAGATGAGAAACTGGACCCCGCCAGCCTGACTAAAATCATGACCAGCTATGTGGTTGGGCAGGCGCTCAAGGCCGATAAGATCAAACTCACCGATATGGTAACGGTCGGTAAAGATGCCTGGGCGACGGGGAATCCGGCGCTGCGTGGTTCTTCGGTGATGTTCTTGAAACCGGGTGATCAGGTTTCGGTGGCAGATTTAAACAAAGGTGTGATCATTCAGTCTGGTAATGACGCCTGTATTGCGCTGGCTGATTACGTTGCGGGCAGTCAGGATTCATTTATTGGCTTGATGAATGGTTATGCTAAAAAACTGGGCCTGACCAACACCACCTTCCAGACAGTGCACGGTCTGGATGCGCCGGGGCAATTTAGTACCGCGCGCGATATGGCATTACTGGGTAAAGCATTGATCCACGATGTGCCGGAAGAGTACGCGATTCATAAAGAGAAAGAGTTCACCTTCAACAAAATTCGTCAGCCTAACCGTAATCGTCTGCTGTGGAGCAGCAATCTTAATGTTGATGGCATGAAGACCGGAACTACGGCTGGCGCAGGATACAATCTGGTTGCTTCGGCTACCCAGGGTGATATGCGTTTGATCTCCGTAGTGCTGGGGGCGAAAACTGACCGTATCCGTTTTAATGAGTCTGAGAAATTATTAACCTGGGGTTTCCGCTTCTTTGAAACCGTGACACCGATCAAACCTGATGCCACCTTTGTGACCCAGCGCGTCTGGTTTGGTGATAAGAGCGAAGTGAATCTCGGCGCAGGCGAAGGTGGTTCAGTGACCATACCGCGCGGGCAGCTGAAAAACCTGAAAGCGAGTTATACATTAACCGAGCCTCAGCTCACCGCGCCGCTGAAAAAAGGTCAGGTTGTCGGTACCATTGATTTCCAGCTTAATGGCAAGTCTATTGAACAGCGTCCGCTGATTGTAATGGAGAATGTGGAAGAGGGTGGATTCTTTGGTCGGATGTGGGATTTCGTGATGATGAAATTCCATCAGTGGTTCGGTAGCTGGTTCTCTTAATCTTTCGCTGACCGGATGGCGCGTAGACGTCATCCGGTCATGCTCAATTAATACATCAACTTAATACGCTGCGTCTGCGCGTACTTCACATACTCATCTTCCGGGCAACGATCGCTCACCACAATATCAAAGCGTTTCAGGTCACCCATGCGCGCCGAACGCACCTTGCCAAACTTACTGTGGTCGACAACCAGCACATGCTTTTGTGCCATTGACATCGCCCAGTGTTTAACTGGCAACTCTTCAAGATTAAAACAGGTAGCGCCTTTACTGACATGCACGCCTGCCGCGGAATAAAAAGCGATATCCGGGCAAAAATTATTCAGCGTTTGCTGAAAATCGATGGGTTTAAAAATGGCGTTGCTGGCGTGAAATTCACCACCGCAAAGGAACGCGCGGCAATGGGATTTCTCTTTCAGCGCCAGAAAGGTATTTAGCGAATAACAAACGGCGGTGAAAGGGATTTCGTTATCAATCGCTTCAATAATCCACGGCGTGGTAGTGCCGCAGTCAAAAAAGAGGGTCTGATCGGGTTCTACCAGCGTTGCAGCCAGTTTTGCCGCCCGGCGTTTTTCTTCTACCAGGCGGGATTTTTGGTCGCTTAACAGGTAATGGCTGGCGCTGCGCGGTTCCAGAACAATATAGCCGCCGAGCAAAACGACTGGGGCACTGTGGTTGTGCAGATCGCGACGAATCGTCATCTCCGAAACCCCAAGCAGGGCGGCCGCGTCCTTAAGATGTAACTTATCGCTGCGTTTTAATTCTTGCAGTAACTGCCCGATACGCTCTTCGCGACGTGTTTCCATAATCCCTCTGAATAGTTATTGAAGCGAGCCGCTCAATACTACACTTTTTACCAGATATCAGTCACGCACCCAGCCTTTACGGATCGGTAAGGCGAAACAGAAGCGATACCACGATTGTAGTCGCTGGTAGAGCATCGCTCCCGCAGCTTGCCAGATAATTTGCGCGCTAAGGCAACCAATCATTCCCGCCAGCAATCCACCGAGCATATCCAGCGGCCAGTGCACGCCAAGATAAACGCGCGACCAGGCAATGACGACGGCCAGCACCATTAAAAGGGAGCCGGACCACAGGCGATGCCAACATAAAAATGCCAGTGCAAAGGTGAAAATCACCGTACCGTGATCGCTCGGGAATGAATCATCCGCCGCATGATGCAGGAAGTTATAGCCGATATTCTCGACAAATGGCCGGTCGTGCGGAAATAAGTGGCCCATCGTCCAGGAAACAAACAGACTGACCGCCAGCGCGATGGCAATTTTTATAACCAGTTGCCGTTGCGCTGTAAGTCCCCATAGCCATAGTACCGCGGCCAGCAATGGCACCACGGTAATCAAATCTTTGGCAATAAAAATCGCCAACGAGATCATCCACGGAGAAGAATCTGGTGTGGCATTAATTAGAGAGAATAATGAGTAATTGAGATTTTCCAGCATAACTTCCAGACTCATAAGGTGTTTAATGGGGATCTGTCAGACAACTCGGTGAGAATAAGGTGCATGTTAAACAGGGTAAAGCGGCATCGTCTTATTTCTCATAAGCGGCCCATATTACGTGAAGTGATGGTAACGTGCAGAAGTTAAATAAAGCTTAAAAAAGAGAGTCTAATCGCCGATTAATGTAAGAATGTGCTTAAGGGGAAAAAATTGCTTTCTCGTTAGCCGCGCTTTTATTAAACTTTGCGCGATTATTCTTGGCGAAGAAATTGCATGCAAAATAGATTAGCTAATGGTGCCAGACTTGGACGTCAGGCATTACTTTTCCCTCTCTGTCTGGTGCTCTACGAATTCTCAACCTATATCGGTAACGATATGATTCAGCCCGGTATGTTGGCCGTGGTGGAACAGTACCAGGCGGGCATTGATTGGGTTCCTACCTCGATGACCGCGTACCTGGCGGGTGGGATGTTTTTACAGTGGCTGCTGGGGCCGCTGTCGGATCGTATTGGTCGCCGTCCGGTGATGCTGGCGGGTGTGGTGTGGTTTATTGTCACCTGTCTGGCAATATTACTGGCGCAAAACATTGAACAATTCACGCTGTTGCGCTTCTTGCAGGGGATAAGCCTCTGTTTCATTGGCGCGGTAGGTTACGCCGCAATTCAGGAATCCTTTGAAGAGGCGGTTTGTATCAAGATCACTGCGCTGATGGCGAACGTGGCGCTGATTGCTCCGCTACTCGGTCCGCTGGTGGGCGCTGCGTGGATCCACGTGCTGCCCTGGGAAGGCATGTTTGTCCTGTTTGCTGCATTGGCGGCTATTTCCTTCTTCGGTTTGCAACGTGCTATGCCAGAAACCGCTACGCGTATTGGCGAGAAACTGTCGCTGAAAGAACTCGGGCGTGACTACAAGCTGGTGCTGAAGAATGGTCGCTTTGTGGCGGGGGCGCTGGCACTGGGATTTGTTAGCCTGCCGTTGCTGGCGTGGATCGCCCAGTCGCCGATTATCATCATTACCGGCGAGCAGTTGAGCAGCTATGAATATGGCTTACTGCAAGTGCCTATTTTCGGGGCGTTAATTGCAGGTAACTTGCTGTTAGCGCGTCTGACCTCGCGTCGCACCGTACGTTCGCTGATCATTATGGGCGGCTGGCCGATTATGATTGGTCTGTTGGTCGCTGCTGCGGCAACGGTCATCTCATCGCACGCGTACTTATGGATGACTGCCGGGTTAAGTATTTATGCTTTCGGTATTGGCCTGGCGAATGCGGGGTTGGTGCGTCTGACGTTGTTCGCGAGCGATATGAGCAAAGGTACTGTCTCGGCGGCGATGGGGATGCTGCAAATGCTGATTTTCACTGTTGGCATTGAGATAAGTAAACACGCGTATCTGAACGGCGGCAACGGTCTGTTTAATCTTTTCAACCTTACCAACGGAATTTTGTGGCTGCTGCTGATGGTTATCTTTTTAAAAGATAAACAGGTAGGAAATTCACACGAAGGGTAAAAAAATGCCTGATTGCATTGTGCAATCAGGCATTTTCGAATTAATGGTGATGGTCGTCGATCTGATGTTCGATAACCATCCCTTCACCAACGCTGGCAAGATGACGAACATACGGATGTGGACGGTAAATCGGAGCAGGAGTTGGGGCCACATAGACGGTTTGTGGCACTGTCGCGACGCTGACCGCTTGCGGAACGCTGACGGAATCAGGGACCACAACCACTTTGTATCCACTCGGCACGTCGACGGTGACACTTTGCGCCATCACCACACCAGTAAAGCCCATTAGAAGCGCGCCCAACAGTAGACAATTTTTCATAATCATTTCGCCTGAAATCATGCAGCGGGTTAATTTCCGCGAATTATGCAGCCTTCATTCAGGCATTGTGTTGCCGGGCGTGCTGCCCATTTTATTGGTCAAACGGCGACTGGTGCTTAAGAACTTTATCGATTATATCCAATACGCCTTCATGGTTATTAGAGCCTGCACGATATTTCGCTGCCGCCACGACTGCGCTGCCGGCATTTTCCATCGCAAAACTAAAGCCAGCCTGACGCAGCATCTCAATATCATTACCGCCATCGCCAAAGACCACGACTTCGCTGTCGTCTATTCCCCATAATTTCTGGAGCTGACGAAGGCCATTGGCTTTATGTACGCCGGGGATAATGAGATCGATGCTGCCGTTGCCAGTATGCACTGGCACCATAATATCGCCGATGGCTTCATGTAATGCTTTTTGCACTTGTGGAATCAGTTCATCGGAAAGATTCAAGCCAAATTTAAAGAAGATATCTTCTATGTTGTCGAAGTTATCGACGTATTCCAGACGGTGATAATACATTTCCGCCACCGTTTTCATGGCATCGTCATATTTTTTGAGGGTATAGGCGCTATTTTTTCCGCAGGCAATAATTTCCACTTCCGGGCGCGTCAGTAAATACTCCACGACAGTGGTAAATGCATCCTTAGACAGCTCGCCATTAAAAACATCTTTGCCTTCGCTCACTACCCAACCGCCGTTTTCTGCCACAAAGGCAATTTCATCGGCAATTTCGGGGAAGAAAGAGATCAACTGATAATATTGATTCCCGCTGGCGACCACAAAGCGAATGCCTTGTTCTTTCATCTGCTGATACTGCGCCATAAACCGCTCGCGGTTATAGGTTTTTTGATCGCTTAAGAAAGTACCGTCCATGTCTACCGCAATTAATTTAATGCCCATCAACTATTCTCCATCGCAGTCTGCGTTTTTGTATCGGGTTTGGCGACGGCTTTTGCGACGATAGCCGCGAGAATAACCAGCGCCAGTACAACCAGCATTGCACTACGTAATCCATAATGTTCGCCGAGATAGCCCAACAGCGGCGGTCCGACGAGGAAAGCCAGATAACCAGTAGTCGCTACTACGCTGACGCGAGTTGGTGCATCGGGACCGGTATCACTGGCGGCAGAGATGGTCAGCGGGAAGCCCAGAGAAGCACCCAGTCCCCAAAGAACGACAGAAACCCCAGCGACCCAAGCGCTATCGACAAAAATAATCAGCCCAATACCCAACGCACCCATTAGCGCACTGGCACGTACCACGGCAACGCGGCTGTAACGATCAATAAACCAGCCGCCGGTAAAACGTCCAACTGTCATCCCCAATGTGAAACCTGCGTATATCAATGAGCCTGACGTTGGGCTAAATCCGTGGCCATCAACCATTAATAAGGGTAACCAGTCGTTGGCAGAACCTTCTGCAAAAGCCATCGCCAGCACCACGACACCAATTAACAGCAACTGAATATCGCGATAAAAAGGAACCCCTTTTTCACCATGCTGTGTGCCATCGGCAGCATTTTTTCCTGTACCGTCAGGTATTGCCTGAATAGCGATATAAATAGGCGCGATGCCCACCAGCGCCGCCAGCAAAATATGGACAGTTGCCGGAATGCCAAAGGCTGTCAGCACCATCCCCACACCAGCCCCCGCCAGTGTACCGAGGCTGTAGAAGCCATGCATCATCGGCAAAACCGTTTTATTCATCTCTCGCTCAACGGCGGCACCTTCAACGTTTATCGCCACTTCTGCGGAACCAAAACTGGCCCCAAAAACGCCAAGACCAACGGCAAAGAGCACAGGAGATGTCAGCCAGAGCGCCAGACTTAATATCATCATCCCGATCAATGCGCAGGACATCGTGACCAGGATGACATTACGCGTCCCAAAGCGTTTCACTAACCACGCTGAGCAGAGAATGCCGCTCATTGAACCGATCGACAGGCCAAAGAGCACACCGCCTATTTCGGCGATAGAGACAGAAAGAATGTCGCGGATAGCGGGTGTACGGGTTGCCCAGGACGCCATTAGCAGGCCCGGCAAAAAGAAAAACATAAACAGCGCCCAGGTTCGGCGTTTCAAGGCATTACGTGAAGAATTTATGGTCATAGATCACGTCAAAAAAAGAAGAGGGAAGACAACCTTAGCAAGGTTGTGTACATTTGTACACAATTGCAAAGAGAGGAAATGACATGCGTCGCGCTAACGATCCGCAACGGCGAGAAAAAATCATCCAGGCCACGCTGGAGGCGGTGAAACTTTATGGAATACATGCCGTTACGCACCGCAAAATCGCTACTCTTGCCGGGGTACCGTTGGGATCGATGACCTACTATTTTTCAGGAATTGATGAGTTGCTGTTGGAAGCGTTCAGTAGTTTTACCGAAATCATGTCCAGGCAATATCAGGCATTTTTTAGCAATGTTAGTGATGCTCCCGGCGCCTGCCAGGCTATCACCGATATGATCTACAGTTCGCAAGTTGCAACGCCGGATAACATGGAACTGATGTATCAGTTATACGCGCTGGCCAGCCGAAAACCGTTATTAAAAACAGTGATGCAAAACTGGATGCAGCGCAGTCAGCAAACACTCGAACAATGGTTTGAGCCCGAAACTGCACGCGCGCTCGATGCGTTTATTGAGGGGATGACGCTACATTTTGTCACTGACCGTAAGCCACTATCGCGAGAGGAGATTTTGAGGATGGTGGCGCGAGTGGCGGGGCAGGAGATAAATTTCAGACAACAAAAAACCCATCAACCTTGAACCGAAATGGCGGGGTTGATGGGCTCCACAAAATGGGGACATCAAAGAAAAGCAGTGGCACTAATTAAGACTGATGCCCCGAAGAAAAGTTCGGCGATTGTACAAAAAAATTTCATTTTCAGGGCAACTTCAGTTTTATCCGAGTCCTGGCCATACCATGACAATGATTGTCCCTGCCAGCGTCAGCAGTACGTTAGCTATTGCATAAGTGCCCGCATACCCTAAGGCCGGGATGTTACTGCGTGCGGTGTCGCTGATGATCTCCATTGCTGGAGCACAGGTACGCGCACCCATCATTGCGCCGAACAGGAGCGCGCGGTTCATACGGAGTACATAGGCGCCGAACAGGAAGCAGATAACCACTGGCACCAGACTGACAATCAATCCGGCAATTAACATCTGGCCGCCAATTGCCCCCAGACCATTATTAATGCCGCTACCGGCGCTTAAACCAACGCCTGCCATAAACACCATCAAGCCGAACTCCTTCACCATGCTTAACGCACCCTGTGGAATATAACCGAAGGTCGGGTGGTTAGCGCGCATAAAGCCCAACATAATGCCTGCGAATAACAAGCCAGCTGCGTTACCCATGCCGAAGCTAAATGTACTGAACTGGAAAGTGATCATCCCGATCATCAGGCCAATAACAAAGAACGCGCAGAATGCCAGCAGGTCTGTGACCTGGCTGTGAATCGAGATAAAGCCGATGCGGTCAGCAATGGTTTTCACGCGACGGGCATCGCCGCTCACCTGCAAAACATCACCTTTGTTAAGCACAACGTTGTCATCAATTGGCATCTCAATCTGGCTGCGGATGACGCGGTTAAGGAAGCAACCGTGATCGGTCAACTTCAGTTGTGCCAGACGTTTACCTACAGCGTTATGGTTTTTGACGACGACCTCTTCAGTAACGATACGCATGTCGAGAAGATCACGATCAAAAACTTCTTTCCCGTTACGGAAGCTGGGGTCGAGGCGGGCGTGGGCGTCAGGATATCCCACTAACGCTATTTCATCGCCCATTTGCAGCACGGCGTCACCATCCGGATTTGCCAGAATCCCGTTACGACGAATACGTTCAATGTAGCATCCGGTTTGACGATAAATACCCAATTCACGCAGGTTTTTGCCGTCGGTCCAGGCAACCAATTCCGGGCCGACACGGTAGGCGCGGATCACCGGCAAATACACTTTTCGGCTGGCATCGGTGTCCAGACCACGTTCGCGAGCGATTTGTTGGGCGCTGGTCTGTAAATCCTGATGTTGTAACTTCGGTAAATAACGTGCACCGACAATTAAACTCACCAGGCCAATTAAATAGGTTAACGCATACCCGAGGCTTAGATTATCCAGGGCTGTGGAGAGCTGTCCGTTTTCCATGCCGGAATGGCGTAATGTGTCGCCAGCGCCAACCAGAACAGGTGTTGAAGTCATCGATCCTGCCAACATACCGGCCGTCAGACCGATATCCCAGCCAAACAGCTTACCCAACCCTAAGGCGATCATCAGCGCACTGCCAACCATTACCAGAGCTAACATTAGGTAATTTTTCCCATCGCGAAAAAAAATGGAAAAAAAGTTGGGGCCGGCTTCAACTCCGACGCAGAAAATAAACAACATAAAGCCAAGATTGAGCGCGTCGGTGTTAATGCTGAAATGTTGTTGCCCTAATAGTAACGATACGACTAAAACGCCAATGGAATTACCCAGTTGGATTGATCCAAGTCGTAATTTTCCTAGACATAGCCCAAGCGCAAGGACTACAAATAATAACAGAATGTAATTCCTATTTAACAATTCGGCGACGTTTATATTCACGGAGACTAACTTCTTGTTTACGAGTAAGCTGTTGAAAGAAATGGTGATTTACGATAATGTTTTTACCTGAAATCAGGGCGCAGATTCATTCAGCGCACCTAAGCAATAGTAAAGAACAAGATATTTTACTAGTGTAATCACATTAAGTACCAACGGCTATAAAAATTGCGTTGGCCAATATTAGCATGGAATGCGAAGCGGCTTTATCTTACTGAACGCCATCGTGGCGAAAGTGTGTTCGATAGAGGCAGTGTCAGGAGGAGTGAGTGAAACATAAACAACGTTGGGCAGGGGCAATCTGCTGTTTTGTCCTCTTCATTGTGGTGTGCCTTTTCCTGGCAACGCATATGAAAGGCGCTTTTCGGGCTGCCGGGCACCCTGAAATCGGCCTGCTATTTTTCATTCTTCCTGGAGCGGTTGCCAGCTTTTTTTCGCAGCGTAGAGAAGTCCTTAAACCGCTGTTTGGCGCAATGCTGGCGGCACCGTGCTCGATGTTAATTATGCGACTGTTTTTTTCTCCGACCCGTTCATTCTGGCAGGAACTGGCGTGGTTATTGAGCGCAGTATTCTGGTGTGCGCTGGGGGCATTGTGTTTCTTGTTTATCAGCAGTCTGTTCAAGCCACACCACAGAAAAAATGAATAAAGCCCTCAATACAAAGGGCTTGTCAGGCGATCAGGCGTTAAGATTTTCTTTTACCCACGCGGCAAAATCGGTATAGCCGCCAATATGTTGTTGATCGATAAAAATCTGCGGTACGGTTTCTACAGGCTTACCCGCTTTCTGTCGTAAATCTTCTTTGCTAATTCCTTCCGCACGAATATCCACATACTGATACTGAAAATCATCGCGTTCATTACTCAATTTCTCAGCCAGATCTTTAGCACGCACACAGTAAGGGCAACCCGGACGGCCAAAAATAACGGTTTGCATTGTTTCTCTCCTCATAGGTTTATGTTCGTCATGATCACGCCAAAATGTATTCGCTGAAAGTAGGTTTAACCTGTTGCATCGATTGACTAGAGCTATAACTGTTAAGCACAACGCAACGAAAGGTTTTAAAATAGTGATTCACTTTGCAGAGGGAAGCTTATGCGCGCGATTGGTAAATTACCTAAAAGCGTGTTGATACTGGAATTCATCGGCATGATGTTACTGGTGACGGCGCTACTGTCGTTAAGCCATTACCTTTCGCTTCCGGCGCTATTTTCGATGCCAGAGGTACAAATTCTGATGATTTTTCTCGGTGTTTTGCTCATGCTTCCCGCTGCGGTGGTGGTTATTCTTCAGGTGGCAAAACGGCTTGCCCCACAACTGATGAACCGTCCACCAGAATCATCACGTTCAGAAAGAGAAAAAGATAATGACGCCAACCATTGAACTTATTTGTGGCCATCGCTCCATTCGCCATTTCACTAATGAACCCATTTCTGACGCGCAGCGTGAGGCGATTATCAACAGCGCTCGCGCGACGTCCAGTTCCAGTTTTTTGCAATGCAGTAGCATTATTCGCATAACCGATAAGACGTTACGTGATGAACTGGTGACGCTGACCGGTGGGCAAAAACATGTTGCGCAAGCTGCCGAGTTCTGGGTTTTTTGTGCCGACTTTAACCGACATTTACAGATCTGCCCGGATGCCCAGCTTGGTCTGGCGGAACAACTGTTGCTCGGTGTCGTTGATACGGCGATGATGGCGCAAAATGCGTTAACTGCAGCGGAATCTCTGGGATTGGGCGGCGTATATATTGGTGGGCTGCGCAATAATATCGAAGCAGTGACAGAACTGCTGAAGTTACCGAAGCATGTTCTGCCGCTGTTTGGTCTGTGTCTTGGCTGGCCTGCGGATAATCCAGATCTCAAGCCGCGTTTACCTGCTTCCATATTGGTGCATGAAAACAGTTATCAACCGCTGGATAAAGACGCACTGGCGCAGTATGACGAGCAACTGGCGGAATATTATCTCACCCGTGGCAGCAATAATCGTCGGGATACCTGGAGCGATCATATCCGCCGAACAATTATTAAAGAAAGCCGCCCATTTATTCTGGATTATTTGCACAAACAGGGTTGGGCAACGCGCTAAAAACGTAACGCCGATGTATCATACGCGGGCTTTTGACCAGATCTGCCAGAGAGGTGCAGGGTGAAAATTGCCATATTGTCCCGGGATGGAACGCTCTATTCGTGTAAGCGGCTGCGTGAAGCCGCCATACAGCGCGGTCACCTGGTTGAAATTCTCGATCCGCTTTCTTGCTATATGAACATTAATCCTGCGGCGTCTTCTATTCACTATAAAGGCCGCAAGCTACCCCATTTTGACGCGGTGATCCCGCGTATTGGCACCGCTATTACCTTTTATGGCACGGCGGCGCTACGTCAGTTTGAAATGCTGGGGAGCTATCCGTTGAATGAATCGGTTGCGATTGCCCGTGCGCGTGACAAATTGCGTTCTATGCAGCTGTTGGCGCGACAGGGCATTGACCTGCCTGTAACAGGCATAGCGCATTCGCCGGATGATACCAGCGACTTAATCGAGATGGTCGGTGGTGCGCCGCTGGTCGTCAAGCTGGTCGAGGGCACGCAGGGGATTGGTGTGGTGCTGGCGGAGACGCGTCAGGCAGCAGAAAGCGTGATTGACGCTTTTCGCGGCCTTAATGCGCATATTCTGGTGCAGGAATATATAAAAGAAGCAAAAGGGCGTGATATCCGTTGTCTGGTCGTTGGCGATGAAGTCGTCGCGGCAATTGAACGACGGGCGAAAGAGGGCGATTTTCGTTCCAATTTGCATCGTGGTGGCGCGGCAAGCATTGCCAGTATTACGCCGCAGGAGCGTGAAATCGCCCTAAAAGCCGCACGAACGATGGCGCTGGATGTTGCTGGTGTGGATATTCTGCGTGCAAATCGCGGACCGTTGGTGATGGAGGTGAATGCGTCGCCTGGTCTGGAAGGGATAGAGAAAACCACCGGTATCGACATCGCGGGTAAAATGATCCGTTGGATTGAGCGCCACGCCACGGCAGAATATTGCTTAAAAACCGGTGGTTAGTTGCAATCACGTCACTGATCATGGTTTTGCCTGCGCTTTTTGCGTAAGCTGTCCCGGTCTTTTTATCGGAAGAGGTTGTACAAAATTATGACATCGCTGGTCGTTCCTGGTCTGGATACGTTGCGTCAATGGCTCGATGACCTGGGGATGAGTTTTTTTGAATGTGATAACTGTCAGGCGCTACATCTGCCGCATATGCAAAATTTCGACGGTGTCTTTGATGCCAAAATCGATCTGATCGATAACACGATCCTGTTTTCTGCTATGGCGGAAGTCAGACCTTCAGCCGTGTTGCCGCTGGCAGCGGATTTATCGGCCATCAATGCCAGTTCACTGACAGTGAAAGCATTTCTTGATATACAAGACGATAATCTGCCAAAGCTGGTGGTTTGCCAGTCTTTATCCGTTATGCAGGGCGTAACCTATGAACAATTTGCATGGTTCGTACGCCAGAGTGAAGAGCAGATTTCGATGGTAATCCTTGAAGCCAATGCCCATCAACTGCTGTTGCCGACTGACGATGAAGGGCAAAATAACGTTACCGAAAGCTATTTCCTTCACTGATAATTCTTTCTGAGCACGCAGTCGCTGCCGCAGTGACTGCGCATCATAATATTTTCTGCTAAATTTAACCTTTCATTAAAGACTTTTTCACTTGTGTTGTGCCGCATTTGCTTGA
The DNA here is from genome assembly GCF_011881725.1 of Escherichia coli. Taxonomy (GTDB): domain Bacteria; phylum Pseudomonadota; class Gammaproteobacteria; order Enterobacterales; family Enterobacteriaceae; genus Escherichia; species Escherichia coli_E. The sequence goes on from NZ_JAATUR010000002.1 coordinate 14,061, forward strand.
TCACATAGAGCAAATACGCATAAAAATTTGTTATATACCGTTTTTTAATCTGAGCTATAGTCTCAAACCCTGGCTAAAGTTATTCTTGCGAGGCTTTTATATAGCGAGCAATGCTGGCCGGGAGAGAGTTCTCTTTTCTTGCACCGCGCCGATAAAAAATATGCACGTTTATTGCATATATTTCAGTGTGACAACTTTTGTTCGTTTGTTAACGAACTTTCAGAAGGAAAGAGATATGACCGCCTTAAATAAAAAATGGCTATCGGGTCTGGTTGCGGGTGCTCTGATGGCCGTCTCTGTCGGCACGCTCGCGGCTGAACAAAAAACACTCCACATCTATAACTGGTCTGATTATATCGCCCCGGATACGGTGGCAAATTTTGAAAAAGAGACAGGTATAAAAGTCGTCTATGATGTTTTCGATTCCAACGAAGTGCTGGAAGGGAAATTAATGGCAGGAAGCACCGGCTTTGACCTTGTCGTTCCATCCGCCAGCTTTCTCGAGCGTCAGTTGACTGCGGGAGTGTTCCAGCCGCTGGATAAAAGCAAACTACCGGAATGGAAAAATCTCGATCCGGAGCTGCTGAAGCTGGTAGCTAAACATGATCCCGACAATAAATATGCTATGCCCTATATGTGGGCGACTACCGGAATTGGCTATAACGTCGATAAAGTCAAAGCGGTACTGGGTGAAAACGCGCCCGTCGATAGCTGGGACTTGATCCTCAAACCTGAAAATCTGGAAAAACTAAAAAGCTGCGGCGTCTCTTTCCTCGATGCGCCTGAAGAAGTTTTTGCCACCGTGCTGAATTATCTCGGCAAAGATCCCAACAGCACTAAAGCGGATGATTATACCGGACCGGCTACCGATCTGTTGTTAAAGCTGCGACCGAACATTCGTTATTTCCATTCTTCTCAATACATTAACGATCTGGCAAACGGCGACATTTGCGTTGCTGTCGGCTGGGCGGGTGATGTCTGGCAGGCGTCTAACCGCGCGAAAGAAGCGAAGAACGGCGTGAATGTCTCTTTCTCGATCCCTAAAGAAGGGGCGATGGCGTTCTTTGATGTTTTTGCCATGCCTGCTGATGCCAAAAACAAAGACGAAGCCTATCAGTTCCTGAATTATCTGCTGCGCCCGGATGTGGTAGCGCATATTTCCGACCATGTGTTCTATGCCAATGCCAACAAAGAAGCCACGCCGCTGGTGAGTGCGGAAGTACGTGATAACCCAGGCATTTATCCTCCGGCGGACGTTCGCGCCAAAATGTTCACACTGCAAGTGCAGGATCCGAAAATCGACCGTGTGCGCACTCGCGCCTGGACCAAAGTGAAGAGCGGAAAATAATCCGCTGTTGTAGATGCCGGACGGGCGCACCATTCCCGCCGGCAATTCGCACCATTATGGTGCGCTTGCACCCATTAAATGCCGGAGAGCAGCCGTGAATGACGTTATCCCTCGCCCGCAGGCGAAAACCCGTAAGGCGCTGACGCCACTATTAGAAATCCGTAATCTGACTAAATCTTACGATGGTCAGCACGCGGTGGATGATGTCAGCCTGACCATCTATAAAGGTGAAATCTTCGCGCTGCTGGGCGCATCCGGCTGTGGTAAATCCACGCTGCTGCGTATGCTGGCAGGTTTTGAACAACCTTCTACCGGGCAGATTATGCTCGATGGTGTTGATTTATCACAGGTGCCGCCTTACCTGCGGCCCATCAATATGATGTTTCAGTCCTACGCGTTGTTTCCGCATATGACCGTGGAACAGAATATCGCCTTTGGCCTGAAGCAGGACAAACTGCCAAAAGCGGAAATTGCCAGCCGGGTCAATGAGATGCTCGGGCTGGTACATATGCAGGAGTTCGCTAAACGCAAACCACATCAGCTTTCCGGCGGTCAACGCCAGCGTGTGGCGCTTGCCCGAAGCCTCGCCAAACGTCCAAAGTTATTACTGCTCGACGAACCGATGGGCGCGCTGGATAAAAAACTGCGCGATCGGATGCAGCTTGAAGTGGTGGATATTCTGGAGCGCGTCGGTGTGACCTGCGTAATGGTCACCCACGATCAGGAAGAGGCGATGACAATGGCAGGACGTATTGCCATCATGAATCGCGGAAAATTTGTCCAGATTGGCGAGCCGGAAGAGATCTACGAGCATCCGACCACCCGCTACAGTGCTGAATTTATCGGTTCAGTTAACGTCTTTGAAGGTGTGCTTAAAGAGCGCCAGGAAGATGGTCTGGTGCTTTATTCGCCTGGGCTGGTGCATCCACTGAAAGTCGATGCGGATGCTTCGGTGGTGGATAACGTGCCCGTGCATGTGGCACTGCGCCCGGAAAAAATCATGCTTTGCGAAGAACCTCCTGCTGATGGCTACAATTTCGCGGTCGGGGAGGTGATGCACATTGCCTATCTCGGCGATCTTTCGATCTATCACGTTCGTCTCAAGAGCGGACAGATGATTAGCGCCCAGCTACAAAACGCCCATCGTTATCGCAAAGGATTACCCACCTGGGGCGATGAAGTGCGTTTGTGCTGGGAAGTAGACAGTTGTGTAGTGCTGACGGTTTAAGGAGCCAGGATGAGTACACTTGAACCTGCAGCCCAGCCGAAACCGCCGGGCGGATTTAAGCTATGGCTGTCGCAGCTGCAAATGAAGCACGGGCGCAAACTGGTGATTGCGTTGCCGTATATCTGGTTGATTTTGCTGTTTCTGCTGCCATTTCTGATCGTCTTTAAAATAAGCCTGGCGGAGATGGCGCGGGCCATTCCGCCTTATACCGAACTGATGGAGTGGGCCGACGGGCAACTGTCGCTCACCCTCAATCTCGGTAATTTCCTGCAACTGACCGACGATCCGCTCTATTTCGATGCTTATCTCCAGTCGTTACAGGTAGCGGCGATTTCGACCATTTGCTGTTTACTGATCGGCTATCCACTGGCGTGGGCGGTGGCGCACAGTAAGCCTTCGACCCGTAATATCTTATTGCTACTGGTGATCCTGCCGTCGTGGACCTCGTTTCTGATCCGTGTCTACGCCTGGATGGGGATATTAAAAAACAACGGCGTGCTGAATAACTTCCTGCTGTGGCTGGGGGTTATCGATCAGCCGCTGACTATTCTGCATACCAACCTGGCGGTCTATATCGGCATTGTTTACGCCTATGTACCGTTTATGGTGCTGCCTATCTATACCGCGTTGACGCGTATTGATTATTCGCTGGTGGAAGCGGCACTGGATCTCGGCGCGCGACCGCTGAAAACGTTCTTTACTGTCATTGTGCCACTTACTAAAGGCGGAATTATTGCCGGATCGATGTTGGTCTTTATTCCGGCGGTTGGCGAGTTTGTGATCCCGGAACTGCTCGGCGGCCCGGACAGCATCATGATTGGCCGCGTGTTGTGGCAGGAGTTCTTTAACAACCGTGACTGGCCGGTGGCCTCGGCAGTGGCGATCATCATGTTGTTGCTGCTCATCGTGCCGATAATGTGGTTCCACAAGCATCAGCAAAAAAGCGTGGGAGAACACGGATGAATAATTTACCGGTTGTTCGTTCGCCCTGGCGGATTGTGATTTTGCTGCTGGGCTTCACTTTTCTCTACGCACCAATGCTGATGCTGGTTATCTATTCGTTTAACAGCTCGAAGCTGGTGACGGTGTGGGCGGGTTGGTCAACGCGCTGGTATGGCGAATTACTGCGTGATGACGCGATGATGAGTGCGGTTGGTTTAAGCCTGACAATTGCTGCCTGTGCGGCAACGGCAGCGGCAATCCTCGGGACTATCGCAGCGGTAGTATTGGTCCGCTTCGGACGGTTTCGTGGATCAAATGGCTTTGCCTTTATGATCACTGCGCCGCTGGTGATGCCGGATGTGATCACGGGCTTGTCGCTGTTGTTGTTATTTGTCGCACTTGCTCATGCCATTGGCTGGCCTGCGGAACGCGGTATGCTCACCATCTGGCTGGCGCATGTCACTTTCTGTATGGCTTATGTGGCGGTCGTTATTTCTTCGCGTCTGAGGGAACTGGATCGCTCTATAGAAGAAGCGGCGATGGATCTCGGGGCGACGCCGCTGAAAGTGTTTTTCGTCATTACGCTACCGATGATCATGCCCGCGATCATTTCTGGCTGGTTGCTTGCTTTTACTCTGTCACTCGATGATCTGGTGATTGCCAGCTTTGTTTCCGGGCCGGGAGCCACCACATTACCGATGCTGGTCTTCTCCAGCGTACGGATGGGGGTGAATCCGGAAATTAACGCCCTTGCAACGTTAATTCTCGGCGCGGTAGGAATTGTCGGATTTATCGCCTGGTATGTAATGGCGCGCGCAGAAAAGCAGCGGATACGCGATATCCAGCGTGCAAGACGTGGCTGAAGACACTAAAATTTGCCAACCTGGCTACATAATGCCGCGCATGTCGCGGCATTGTTTTCATGGAAGAGGAAACGTTGGGATTTTTTAAAAAAACATCTTCATCACATGCTCGCCTGAATGTGCCTGCGCTGGTGCAGGTGGCGGCGCTTGCCATTATTATGATCCGTGGCCTCGACGTGCTGATGATTTTCAATACACTGGGCGTGCGCGGTATTGGTGAGTTCATTCACCGCAGCGTACAAACCTGGAGTTTAACGCTGGTCTTTTTAAGCAGCCTGGTGCTGGTTTTTATTGAGATCTGGTGTGCGTTTTCGCTGGTGAAAGGGCGTAGCTGGGCGCGCTGGCTATATCTTCTGACACAAATCACTGCGGCCAGTTATCTGTGGGCGGCTTCGCTGGGTTATGGATATCCGGAGCTGTTCAGCATTCCCGGTGAATCAAAACGCGAAATATTCCATAGCCTGATGCTGCAAAAGCTGCCGGATATGCTCATCTTGTTGCTACTGTTCGTTCCCGCGACCAGTCGGCGGTTCTTCCAGTTGCAATAATGTGTATAATCGTCGCCCCTGATGATGTGAAGGTCAATGTATGCAGTGCGCACTTTACGACGCGGGTCGCTGTCGTTCCTGTCAGTGGATAATGCAGTCGATCCCGGAACAACTCTCCGCTAAAACCGCCGATCTTAAAAATCTTCTCGCTGAATTTCCGGTCGCGGAATGGTGCGCGCCAGTGTCTGGCCCGGAACAATGTTTTCGCAATAAAGCCAAAATGGTGGTGAGTGGTAGCGTTGAAAAACCACTGCTCGGGATGCTGCATCGTGACGGCACACCGGAAGACCTTTGCGACTGCCCGCTTTATCCACCCTCATTTGCGCCTGTTTTTGCAGCGCTAAAACCGTTTATCGCCCGAGCGGGGCTAACACCTTATAACGTGGCGCGTAAGCGTGGCGAACTGAAATACATTCTGCTGACCGAAAGCCAGACAGATGGCGGTATGATGCTGCGCTTCGTGCTGCGTTCTGACAGCAAACAGGCGCAGTTGCGTAAGGCGCTGCCGTGGTTACAGGAACAACTGCCGCAGCTGAAAGTCATTACCGTCAATATTCAGCCGGTGCATATGGCGATTATGGAAGGGGAGACGGAGATCTACCTGACCGAACAACAGGCGCTGGCGGAGCGTTTTAATGATGTGCCACTGTGGATCCGTCCGCAGAGTTTCTTCCAGACTAATCCGGCGGTCGCAAGCCAACTGTACGCCACCGCGCGTGACTGGGTGCGACAACTGCCGGTCAAACATATGTGGGATCTGTTCTGTGGCGTGGGCGGCTTTGGTTTGCACTGCGCGACCCCTGACATGCAGTTAACCGGGATCGAAATTGCGCCAGAAGCCATTGCCTGTGCGAAGCAGTCAGCCGCTGAGCTGGGCTTAACACGTTTGCAATTTCAGGCGCTGGATTCCACTCAATTTGCCACCTCGCAGGGGGAAGTGCCGGAGCTGGTACTGGTTAACCCGCCGCGTCGCGGCATTGGTAAACCGCTGTGTGATTATCTCTCGACGATGGCACCGCGTTTTATCATTTACTCCAGCTGTAACGCCCAAACGATGGCGAAAGATATCCGGGAACTGCCTGGTTATCGCATTGAACGCGTGCAGCTTTTCGATATGTTCCCGCACACCGCACACTATGAAGTGTTGACGCTGTTGGTGAAGCAATAAAAAAGCCGCGGTTGCGGCTTTAGATTGCTGAACAGGTGAGAGTTGTTCATGTCGGATGCGGCGTGAACGCCTTTTATCCGGCCTACAAAACCTTTCTGAATCAATATATTGCAGAGTCAATGTAGGCCTGGTAAGCGTAGTGCATCAGGCAATCTTACTTTTGCCATCAGCCTCAATTACTGCGGGAACCACTGGTCGCTGATTTTCTGATACGTACCATCTGCTTTAATGGCTGCCAGAGCATTATTCAGTTTCTCCAGCAGGGCTTTGTTATCTGGACGTACAGCGATACCCAGGCCGGTGCCGAAGTACTGCGGATCGGTCACTTTCTCAGTAGCAACGCCCAGTTGTGGATTGGTTTTAAGCCATTCATTCACTACCGCTGTGTCGCCAAATACGCCATCGATACGGCCATTTTTCAGGTCGATAAATGCATTCTGATAACTGTCATAAGAGACGGTTTTCACTTCCGGATGTTGGTCCTGAATATATTTCTGGTGTGTCGTGCCGTTTTCCATCCCAATGCGTTTGCCTTTCAGGTCTGCAAACGTTTTATAGGTATCTTTTTTGGCAATGACGACTGCTGAGTTGTCGTAGTAAGGCGTGGTAAACGATACCTGCTTGCTACGTTCTGGCGTGATATCCATACCGGAGATTACGGCATCATATTTCTTGAATTTGAGCGACGGGATCAGGCTGTCGAAAGCGTGATTGGTAAAAGTACATTCTGCCTGCATCTGTTTGCACAAGGCTTTTGCCAGGTCGATATCAAAGCCGACAATCTGGTTATTGGCATCCATCGACTCGAACGGAGGATAGGTCGCTGATACGCCGAAATTGATTTTCTCTGCGGCAGAAGCGCCGAACGCACAGGATGCCAGTAATGCGGCAAGAACTAACTTTTTCATGATGGAACTCCCGTCTGTCAATCTTATGATTATTGGCCGTGTCTGCGGCATGGGATAACAATGCCATTAAGTGAATTTATATGCAATAAATATGATTAAATAATTTGCATGAAATAAAAAAAGACGGACAACTTAGTGGGTTGTCCGTCTTCATTATAGGAATTTATGCACTATGTAGGCCGGATAAGGCGTCCACGCCGCATCCGGCACAGGCACCGTGCTGATGTCTGATGCGACGCTGGCGCGTCTTATCAGACCTACAAAATCCCCCGGCGAATGTACGCAGCCACATTAATTTCGTCGTTCAAACGCCAGTGCTTTACGTTCGATCAGACGCATCATCAGCGTCAGCAGACCGTTAACGACGAGGTAAATAATCCCCGCCGCGCCAAATACCATCACATCGTAGGTGCGTCCGTACAACAGCTGGCTGTAACCCATCACTTCCATCAGCGTAATGGTGTAAGCCAGAGAGGTACTTTTGAACACCAGCACCACTTCGTTGGAATAAGACGAGAGCGAACGTTTAAAGGCATACGGCAGCAGGATCGCAAGCGTATCTTTTTTGCTCATTCCCAGTGCGCTACAGGATTGCCATTGACCTTCCGGGATCGCGCGGATCGCACCGTAAAACAACTGCGTGGTATACGCCGCACTGTTCAGCGACAAGGCTATCAACGCACACAACCACGGTTCTGACAGCAAATGCCACAGTGCCGGATATTCCTGCAACGTCGGGAACTGGCCTGGACCGTAATAAATCAGGAAGATCTGCACCAGCAGCGGCGTACCGGTAAACAGGGTGATATAACCACGCACCAGCCATACCAGCACCGGTGTTCTCAGCGTCAGGACAATGGTAAAAATCAACGCCAGAATCAACGCCACAATCAGCGAAGCGACTGTCAGCGTCAGACTGGTGTGCAGCCCTTTCATTAGTTCGGGTAAATACTCAAACATTAGCTGGGCCTCCGCTCAAAACGTGTCGCGCGCAGGTCAATGCGTTTGAGAATGTACTGACTCAACAGGGTAATCACCAGGTAAATCGCCGCCGCCACAATGTACCAGGTAAACGGCTCCTGAGTACGGGTAGCGATGCTTTTAGTTTGCAGCATTAAATCATTCACACTAATCAAACTGACCAGCGCGGTATCTTTCAGCAGCACCAGCCACTGGTTACCGAGGCCTGGCAGCGCATGACGCCACATCTGTGGCATCACCAGACGAAAGAAGATAGCCGATTTCGACAGCCCCAGCGCCTGACCAGATTCCCACTGACCCACTGGCACCGCTTTTAAAGCACCGCGCAGCGTTTGCGAGGCATAGGCGGCATACAGCAGTGACAGAGCGATAACACCACAAAGGAACGGGCTAACGTCGAAGTTCTCGATGTCCATCTGCACCGGGATCTGTACGATCCCAAGATTGATGGTGAAGCCATCCGAAAGCGTTAGCAGCAACTGCGAGGAGCCAAAATAGATAAACAGCACAACCAGAATTTCTGGCAGACCGCGCAGAACCGTTACCAGCGCCGAACCTGCCCACGCGACAGGACGCCATTTTGCTGACTCCCATACCGCAAAGAACATCGCCAGCGCCAGTCCGACAATCAATGCACAAACGGCAAGGCCGACGGTCATCCCGGCGGCGCTTGCTAAAGGAAAAAATTCATTCATCAGGAATTACTTCTGGAACCATTTGTTGTAGATGGTTTCGTAAGTGCCATCTTTCTTCACTTTTTCCAGCGCAGTGTTGAATTTCTGCTGCAGTTCAGTGTTGCCCTGACGTACCGCGATGCCGAGGCCAGTACCGAAGTAATCTTTATCGGTCACTTTGTCGCCCACTGCCGCCAGTTTCGGGTTATCTTTCAGCCATTCAGTTACCACTGCAGTATCACCAAATACGCCGTCGATACGACCGTTTTGCAGATCCAGTTTTGCGTTCTGGTAGCTGTCATACGGAACAGTGGTGATTTCCGGATGCTTATCCATAATGAACTTCTGGTGTGTCGTCCCGTTCTGCACACCGACTTTCTTGCCTTTCAGCTGATCAACGCTGGTGTATTTACCCTGCTGACCAACAAACAGTGCGGAGTTGTCATAATACGGGGTGGTAAACAGCACCTGCTTTTCACGCTCAGGAGTAATATCCATACCCGCCATAACGGCATCCACGCGACGGAATTTCAGGCTCGGGATCAGGCTGTCAAACGCCTGGTTAGAGAAAGTACATGTTGCATCAATCTCTTTACACAGCGCCTGCGCCAGGTCGACGTCGAAACCAACGATCTGGTTGTTTGCATCAATCGATTCAAACGGAGGATAGGAGGCTTCGGTGGCAAAACGAATAGTTTCGGCAGCTGTGGCGGAAAGACTAAAACCTGCAATTAACGCGGCAATCAGAACTTTTTTCATTGTTGTTATCCCGAATCTTAGTGAGAGAGATAGTTTTTAAATGCTTCGGTTTGCGGCTCGGTAAAGCAGCGCGCGTCGCCTTGTTCTACGATGTGACCGTTTTCCATATACACCACACGGCTGGCGGTTTTACGCGCGACTTCAACTTCGTGGGTGACGATCACCTGGGTAATGTTAGTTTCCGCCAGCTCACGAATAATGCTGACGATTTGTGCCGTAATTTCCGGGTCCAGCGCTGCGGTCGGTTCATCGAACAGCAGTACCTGCGGTTCCATCATCAGCGCACGAGCAATAGCAACACGTTGCTGCTGGCCACCAGATAGATGCAGAGGGTAACGATCGCTATATGGTTTGAGGCGCAGACGTTCCAGCAGTTTTTCTGCACGGGCCAGCGCCTGATCTTTACTCAGCCCCAGTACACGGCAGGGTGCTTCAATCAGGTTTTGTTGTACCGTCAGATGCGGCCACAGATTGTATTGCTGAAACACCATCCCGACGTTACGACGCAGCTCGCGGATCGCTTTGTCAGAGGGCGTTTTAGTGAAATCGAAATGGTTACCTGCGATGTTGAGCGTACCGGAGCGCGGCATCTCAAGCAGGTTGAGTACACGCAGCAGCGAGCTTTTTCCCGCGCCGCTGGGGCCAAGTAACACCAGCGTTTCGCCTTGCGGGCAATCCAGCGTGATATCGAACAGCGCCTGATGCGCGCCGTAGAAGCAATTAATGCCGTTTAATTGAATACTCATTGACACTCGTATACTGGCAGTCGGATAGCTATTGAAGTCGAAGATAGTACCTTTGACAGAATAATTATGCAATATTTCTGCTTTAAAAGTTAAAAGTAGAGCACATTATTCAATAAACATAGCACAAAATAACGGCGGCGATGGGTGGCGAGCATAAATGTCGGCATTCTTCACAGAATGCCAGACAATTTATGGGGTTTATCGTTTAATCAAGGTATTAGCGGTTCTCAACGGACTGGCGCAGAGTGCCGGCAGATGCGTGTACGCTGCCACCCAAATAGCGCACATCATCTATTACCCAACACTGTCCTTCCTGAATCATCAACACTTCATCCTGCCAGCTCTGGTCGCCTTGTTTCAGATCCACCCGCAACGGAATATTGCGCGCATCGCGATTTGGGATGGTCGAAGCGCTGGCAACCTGTGCGCTGTCTGGCAAGGTGGTACGACTTGAGAACGGATCGCTGCCGAATAATTCGCGATGGTTGTTATCGCGGCTGGCACTACTCAGCAACGTTGCCAGTTTGTCACTTAAATACGGGCGCAGAGCGGTAAGGTCGTTACTGCGGTGCGAAATGCGGTAGTCATAAAACTGCTGGGCCACGCTGTCAGGTCCGCCCTGGACGCAAGAGCCTGTTCGGGGGCCATTATCTTTATAAGCTGGCGTGACGGTGGTACAAGCACTGAGGAGCAGTGCGCAGGGGATAAGCATGGTCAATTTGCTGTAGCGCATAATCATTTCCTTATAAGCGGTCGCTCTGAAAGCGTTCTACGATAATAATGATATCCTTTCAATAATAGCGTATCAGTCCGATAATGCTTTTGAGATCGAAGGCTTAGCAAACAAGGAGATCGATCATGCAATTTTCCACAACCCCAACTCTGGAAGGCCAGACCATCGTTGAATATTGCGGTGTAGTGACCGGCGAAGCAATTTTAGGCGCTAATATTTTCCGTGATTTTTTTGCGGGGATCCGCGATATCGTTGGCGGACGTTCTGGTGCGTATGAAAAAGAACTGCGTAAAGCGCGGGAGATAGCTTTCGAGGAACTCGGCGACCAGGCGCGAGCGCTGGGGGCCGATGCAGTGGTCGGTATTGATATCGACTACGAAACGGTCGGGCAAAACGGCAGTATGCTGATGGTTAGCGTCAGTGGAACGGCGGTGAAAACGCGTCGATGAGCAGAGTCTTCTGGCTGGCCGCCGCCGCTTTGCTCCTGGCTGGGTGTGCAGGCGAAAAAGGCATTGTTGAGAAAGAGGGATACCAGCTTGATACCCGACGCCAGGCCCAGGCGGCGTATCCGCGCATTAAAATGCTGGTGATCCACTACACCGCAGATGATTTCGATAGCTCGCTGGCAACACTGACCGATAAGCAGGTCAGTTCGCATTATCTGGTACCCGCTGTGCCACCGCGATACAACGGCAAACCGCGCATCTGGCAACTGGTGCCAGAACAGGAACTGGCCTGGCATGCGGGGATCAGCGCCTGGCGCGGCGCGACACGAATTAACGATACTTCGATTGGCATTGAGTTGGAAAACCGTGGCTGGCAAAAATCAGCGGGGGTGAAATATTTTGCGCCATTTGAACCGACACAAATTCAGGCGCTCATTCCACTGGCGAAGGATATTATCGCCCGCTATCACATCAAACCGGAAAACGTAGTGGCTCATGCTGATATTGCCCCGCAGCGCAAAGATGATCCTGGGCCGTTATTTCCCTGGCAGCAACTGGCGCAGCAGGGGATTGGCGCCTGGCCGGATGCGCAGCGGGTGAACTTTTATCTTGCCGGGCGTGCGCCGCACACACCGGTAGATACCGCCTCGTTGCTGGAACTGTTGGCCCGTTACGGCTATGACGTAAAACCTGATATGACACCGCGCGAGCAGCAACGAGTGATTATGGCGTTCCAGATGCATTTCCGCCCGACGTTATATAACGGCGAAGCGGATGCGGAAACTCAGGCCATTGCGCAAGCGTTGCTGGAGAAATACGGGCAGGATTAGCGCGGTAATTTTCCGTGGTCGCGCAGCCAGGCGGCCGTTTTCTCAATGCCTTCATCCAGAGTGATGACCGGCTGATAGCCTAACTCTTCCTGCGCACGCGTAATATCCAGCGTAAAGTCAAAATTCAACTTGGAGACGCCGTAGTGGGTCAGCGGCGGCTCTTTCGCTGACTTGCGGCCTAAACGTTCCATGCTGCGCGCGATCATATCCAGCATCGGGTAGGGAACCGAACGAATACGGCAATCAATATTCAGTTCATCGATTAGCTTCTGCACGATGCTGCGTAATGTACGATGCTCGCCGTTGGTAATGTTGTATGCCCTGCCGGAAGGCAGTTTGTCGCACTCTTCCTGGCTTGCCAGCCACATGGCATGCACGGCATTTTCATAGTAGGTCATATCGACCAGCGCACTTCCGCCGTGCGGTAACAGAATGCTGCCGTAATGGTGCATCATATGTGCCAGACGGGGAATAAAGACTTTATCGTGTGGCCCAAACAGACTCTGTGGACGCAGAATAGTAAAGCGTGTTTGTGGATTCGCCTGGGAGAGCATATTGATCACTTCTTCGCTGGCGGCTTTGCTGCGGGCAAATTCGTTGGCGAAGCGGTGAGGGCGAAAATCTTCTTTAATATCGCGATGGTGGTGATAATCGAAGTACAGGGAGGGTGAAGAGATATGAATAAAGTTACGCACTCCCCAGGCGACAGCCCATTCGCCCAGGCGACGCGTGGCGCGAACGTTGGCCAGATCGAAAGCCTGCTGCGTTCCCCAGGGCGAGGTAAAGCTGGAGCAGTGCCACAGCGTATCAATGCCTGCGAGCATCACTTTAGCCTGAGAAGAGACCAGCTCGGTCAGATCTGCTGGAACAAACTCTGCGCCCATTTTTTCCAGCAATTTACCCATTGCCTCGTTGCGACCGGTCGCTCGCACGCTGACGCCTTTCTGGCATAAAAATTCAACCGCGTTACGACCTAAGCCGCTGCTGGCGCCGGTAACCAGTACCTTCATATCATTCCACTGTTGTTGATAAGACGACGTGCGCATTCTTTCGTGATTTCCCCCTTGATGCAATGGGAAACATGAAAGAATCACGCAGGTTTTTTTCGATTAATCTGTGAGTTGTTCTGCAAGTCTGGAAATTCGTTTTGCCATGCCGCGAAAAATAAACAGATGTGCAGGGATCATGAAAAGCCAGTAAAACAGACCCGGCATACCGTGCGGATGCCAGAAAGCGCGAACGTCTACGGTGCGGTAGTCGCCTTTATCGTCCAGGGTAAAACAAAGCCGTCCCAGCCCCGGCGCTTTCATACCAAATAACAACGTAAGCTGTTTTTCCGGTTCAACGACAATCACCTTCCAGCTATCTACCGCATCGCCCGTCTGCAAATATTCCCGCTCAGGGCGGCCTTTCGCCAGTTTATGACCGATTACGCGGTCCATCAGCGCCCGGGTCTGCCACAGAATATTGCCAAAGAAGTAACGTTCTTTACCGCCGATTTGATTGACCACTCGCCAGAGTGCCTGAAGGCTTGCGGAAGTTTTAACCGTAAAGCCCGCCTGTTTGGCGAAATAACCGTACTCCGGTCGCCAGCGGGCAAAGGCCTGTGCGTCGTATCCCCAGTCGCTGGAGTTGACCAGTTTTTCTTCCTCTTTCAACGTGCTACGTACCGCATCATCGAAAGCAATCAGCGGTTGTGGAATGAGTACACGTAACGCGGTGTCATCTGCCAGCAGATCGTGTTTCAGCCCCTGAATCAACGCTTTGGCAGTGGTGGGGGGGACGGAAGTAATCACATTGAGAAACCACACCGAAATCCAGCGGGTGGGAAAGGGGATGGGGATCAACCAGCGGCGCTTACCGCTCACGGTCATGAAATGTTCAAATTGTTGTTGATAACTGAGCACCTCTGGCCCGGCGGCTTCGAAGATGCGATGTTCGCTGGCCGGATGGTCTAGCAGCGCCACCAGATAGTGCAGCAAGTTTTCCAGCGCAATAGGCGTGGTGCGTGAACGTACCCAGCGTGGAGGCGTTAACACTGGCAGGTTGTAGACCATATCGCGCATCACTTCGAACGCCGCTGAACCTGCGCCAACGATAATTCCGGCACGTAATTCAGTAACCGGGACCCCCGCTTCACGCAAAATATCCGCCGTAGCCTGACGGGCGCGCAGATGGTCCGACTGCTCGTGGGGCGGGGCCTGCAACGAACTGAGAAAGATTAATTGCTTAACGGGGACTTCGCGCAGGGCATCGCGGACGTTGAGAGCAACCTGGCGTTCCTGAGCGATAAAATCGCCGCCTTCGCCCATGCTGTGCACCAGAAAATAGACGGTATCGATATCCTGCAACAGGGCCGGCAGATTATGCGGCCAACTGAGATCGACTTTATGGCAACTGACGTTTGCCAGTTGCAGCTTTGCAAGCCTGTCGACATGACGTGCCGCCGCCAGGATCTGATGCCCTTGCTGGCTGAGTGCGTGCACCAGATGCTGACCAATGTAGCCACTGGCACCGAGAACTAAAATACGTTGCGGCACATCTCGCTCCTTAACGCGCTAAGAAAGCGCGCCAGTGGGCGGCGACTTCTGCCAGTTGCTCGCGAGAGACGTCGAGATGCGTCACCAGGCGAACAATCGGCGAGGCGTTAATCAGCACGTTTCTCGCTTTCATGTATTCGCCTAACGCGACGGCATTTTCTTCGCCGACGCGGACAAACAGCATATTGGTATCCTGACGCATTACATCTGCGCCTGCTTCACGCAGTTGCTCAGCCATCCAGGCGGCGTTGTCGTGGTCTTCCTGCAAACGTGCGACGTTATTTTTCAGAGCATACATCCCGGCGGCTGCCAGAATGCCGGACTGACGCATCCCGCCACCGGTCATTTTCCGCCAGCGGATGGCACGTTTAATGTAATCACGATTACCGACCAGTAATGAACCGACCGGCGTACCAAGACCTTTCGACAGACAAATGGTGAACGAATCACAATATTGCGTGATCTCTTTCAGTTCGCAGCCGTAAGCTACCACGGCGTTAAAAATGCGTGCGCCGTCAACGTGTAGCGCCAGATTGCGCTCGCGGGTAAATTCCCATGCCTCTTTTAAATATTCACGCGGCAACACTTTGCCATTGTGGGTGTTTTCGAGACTGAGTAATTTGCTGCGGGCGAAGTGGATATCGTCAGGTTTGATTTTCATCGCTACTTTATCCAGCGGAAGCGTACCATCGGCAGCTGCGTCGATGGGTTGCGGCTGAATACTGCCCAGCACCGCCGCGCCACCGGCTTCAAACAGATAGTTATGCGCTGCCTGACCGACAATATACTCTTCGCCGCGTTCGCAGTGACTGAGCAGAGCGACCAGGTTGGCCTGAGTGCCGGTAGGCAGAAAAATGGCGGCTTCTTTACCGGAAAGCTCTGCCGCATAGTCCTGCAGAGCATTAACGGTAGGGTCGTCTCCGTAAACGTCGTCCCCAACCGGGGCGGCCATCATCGCTTCGAGCATGGCGCGGCTCGGTCGGGTTACGGTATCACTGCGTAAATCAATCATGGCATGTCCTTATTTATGACGGGAAATGCCAACCTTTTTACCTTAGCCAGTTCGTTTTCGCCAGTTCGATCACTTCATCGCCGCGTCCGCTAATGATTGCGCGCAGCATATACAGACTAAAACCTTTGGCCTGCTCGAGTTTGATCTGCGGCGGAATGGCTAGCTCTTCTTTGGCAACCACCACATCCACCAACACCGGGCCGTCAATAGAGAAGGCGCGTTGCAGGGCTTCATCGACTTCAGAGGCTTTTTCCACGCGGATACCGGTAATGCCACACGCTTCGGCGATACGGGCAAAGTTGGTGTCGTGCAGTTCAGTGCCGTCGGTCAGATAGCCTCCGGCTTTCATCTCCATCGCCACAAAGCCCAACACGCTGTTGTTAAAGACGATAATTTTCACTGGCAGTTTCATCTGTACCACCGAGAGGAAATCGCCCATCAACATGCTGAAACCGCCATCGCCGCACATGGCGACCACCAGGCGTTCCGGCTGTGTTGCCTGCGCGCCCAGCGCCTGAGGCATGGCATTGGCCATCGAACCGTGGTTAAACGAACCTAACAATCGGCGTTTTCCGTTCATTTTCAGATAACGCGCCGCCCATACCGTTGGCGTACCAACGTCACAGGTAAAGATGGCGTCATCGGCAGCAAAGTGGCTGATTTGCTGGGCCAGATATTGCGGGTGAATCGCTTTCTCGCTGGGCTTGGCTAAATCGTCCAGACCTTTGCGGGCATCGCGGTAATTTTCCAGCGCCTTATCAAGGAATTTGCGATCGGTTTTTTCTTCCACCAGTGGCAGAAGTGCACGCAGGGTCGATTTGATATCGCCGACCAGCGCCATATCTACCTTGCTGTGCGCGCCGATGCTCGCTGGATTGATATCAATCTGAATAATTTTGGCATCGGTCGGATAGAATGCGCGGTAGGGAAATTGTGTGCCGAGAAGCACTAAGGTGTCAGCGTTCATCATGGTATGAAAACCTGACGAGAAGCCGATCAATCCGGTCATTCCGACATCATATGGATTATCGTATTCGACATGTTCTTTACCGCGCAGGGCATGAACAATAGGTGCTTTAATTTTCCCGGCAAACTCCACCAGCTCTTTATGCGCCCCCGCGCAGCCGCTGCCGCACATCAGTGCAATATTGCTGGAGTAACGCAGCAGTTGCGCCAGTTTGCGTAACTCTTCTTCTTCTGGTGTGACAACGGGTAAGGGAGCGTGATACCAGTGTGTGGTTGCCCCTTCTGGCGCAGGTTTTAGCGCCACGTCGCCCGGTAACACAACAACAGAAACGCCACGATTTAATACCGCTTTACGCATAGCAATCGCCAGCACTTGTGGGATCTGTTCCGGGCTGGAAACCAGCTCACAATAGTGACTACATTCGCGGAATAACTCCTGCGGATGGGTTTCCTGGAAATAACCACTACCGATTTCGCTGGAAGGAATGTGAGCGGCAATTGCCAGCACCGGAACGTGATTGCGATGGCAATCGAAAAGGCCGTTGATTAAGTGCAGGTTGCCAGGTCCGCACGATCCGGCACAGACCGCCAGTTCTCCCGAAAGCTGGGCTTCAGCGCCAGCGGCAAAGGCTGCGACTTCTTCATGGCGGGTGGACATCCACTCGATGGTGCCCATGCGATTAAGACTGTCACTAAGACCGTTAAGAGAGTCGCCCGTCACTCCCCAAATGCGTTTTACCCCTGCTGATTCGAGTGTTTTGGCGATATAAGCTGCAACCGTTTGTTTCATGGTTCTCCATCTCCTGAATGTGATAACGGTAACAAGTTTAGTTCATCTGACGAAGGGGGAAGGGACGGAGGAAAAAGGAGGCACTAACGGTTAAACTGCCCGATGACAGGAATATCATCGGGCGTAATGCGATTACGCGAGAACCAAATCCCCCTGCGGATGGCAGGAGCAGGCCAGCACGTAACCTTCGGCGATTTCGGCGTCGGTCAGCGTCATGGTGCTGCTCACCGTATATTCACCGGAAACCACTTTCGTCTTACAGCAGCCGCAAACACCCGCACGGCAGGCGGCGACAACCGGAACTTTATTACTTTCCATCGCCTCCAGCAGTGTGGTGCCAACCGGTGCGTAAAATTCTTGCGCTGGTTGCAGCCTGGTGAATTTCAGACCACTGGTTGCCGCTTCTGCTACTGGTGTAAAGAACTTCTCTTTAAAGAAGCGTGTCACACCGAGCGCTTTCACTTCCTGCTCTACCCAATCCATGTACGGCGCGGGGCCACAGGTCATCACTGTACGTGAGGCCAGATCAGGAACGCGAGTCAGCAGTTCGCGAGTCAGACGTCCGGCAACGAAACCTTCGGTAACGTTATTTTCCGCCACCAGTGTCACCGGATAGTCACGCCACTCATCCGCGAAAATAACATCCTGCGGCGTGCGCACATTGTAGATCACCTGCACATCTGCCTGAGGACGGTATTTTGCCAGCCAGCGACGCATCGACATAATCGGTGTGACGCCGCAGCCTGCCGCCAGTAACAGGAATTTATCTTCTGGCTTATCGTCGCAGGTAAATTCTCCCATCGCGTCCGAAAGCCAGAGATAGTCACCGCGTTTTACATCGCGGGTCAGCCACTGGGAGCCGACACCGTCATCAATCCGCCGTACGGTCAGGGTGATGTATTCACTCACGCCTGGCGTGGAGGAAATGGTGTAAGCACGCAGCGTTTCTGCTGAATTTCGCACGCTGACCAGCGCATATTGCCCGGCGCGATACGGGTAGTAATCATGGCAAATCAGGGCGATCGTCCACACATCCGGCGTTTCTTGCGTAATGTGATGAACCTGCATTCGCCACGGACATTGATTCGTTGGCATCGTCATCGACAAACTCCTTACGCGCTCAACAGTTGCTGCATGTCTTCTTCAACAGTGGTGATAGAACGCAGGCCGAATTTCTCGTTCAGCACCGCCAACAAGTCCGGTGTCAGGAAGCCTGGTGCGGTCGGGCCGGTGACGATATTTTTCACGCCCAGAGAAAGTAGCGTCAGCAGAATGACAATTGCTTTCTGTTCAAACCAGGAGAGCACCAGCGACAACGGCAGATCGTTCACCCCACAGCCCAGTTTCTCTGCCAGAGTGACAGCCAGAATAATCGCTGAGTAAGCATCGTTACATTGACCTGCATCCACCAGACGCGGCAGACCTTCGATATCGCCAAACTCGAGTTTGTTAAAGCGATATTTACCGCAGGCGAGGGTAAGGATCAGGCAGTCATCCGGTACGCTGGTGGCGAAATCAGTGAAGTAGTGGCGCTCGCCGCGTGCGCCGTCACAGCCGCCAAGCAGGAAGATATGACGCAGTTTTTCACGGCTCACCAGATCGATCAGCGTATCCGCTGCGCCAAGCAGCGTCTGACGGCCAAAGCCAACGGTGATCAGGTGCGGAATTTCGCTGTACGGGAAGCCCGCCATTTGTTGCGCCTGGGCAATGACCGCAGAGAAATCATCACCGTCCAGATGACGCACGCCCGGCCAGCCAACGATGCTGCGGGTCCAGATACGATCGTCATAAGCACCCACGGTTGGGTCGATGATGCAGTTAGATGTCATCACGATGGGGCCAGGGAAACGAGCGAACTCCACTTGTTGATTCTGCCAGCCGCTACCGTAGTTACCGACCAGATGCTTGAATTTACGCAGTTCCGGGTAGCCATGCGCGGGCAGCATTTCGCCGTGGGTGTAGACATTAACGCCCGAGCCTTCGGTCTGTTCCAGCAGGTTGTAGAGATCTTTGAGATCGTGGCCGGAAATCAGGATGCATTTACCCGCCGTCGCTTTGACGTTGACTTGAGTTGGCGTCGGGTGACCGTATTTACCGGTTTCGCCTGCGTCCAGAATGCTCATTACTTTGAAGTTCATCTGGCCGATTTCCATTGAACACTCGAGAAGTGCGTTCATATCGGAAGGCCAGGTCCCCAGCCATGCCATGATTTTATGGTACTGGGCGTAAATATCGTTGTCGTATTGACCGAGAACGTGCGCGTGTTCCATATAGGCCGCCGCACCTTTCAGTCCATACAGGCAGAGCAGACGCAGACCGAGAATGTTTTCGCCAATCGCCGCTTTATCTTTGTTTGGGGTAAATTCCGCCGCCTGACGTTGCAGCTCGCCGAGATCGTCGCCCACCAGCTGCAGCTCAGCCATCGGGTTATCGACGCTGGCGTTTGCATCAACTGCCAGACATTGCGCTTTCAGCGCCTCGCGCAGGGCAATCGCTTCACGGGCGTAGCCGACAATGCGCGGAGAATCGAAGTTAACGTTGGTCAGCGTCGAGAAAAAGGCACGCGGCGCGAAGCTGTCAATTTCGTGGTTGATGATGCCGTATTCACGTGCTTTCACTGCCCAGGCAGAAAGCCCTTGCAGCGCCGCAATGAGTAAATCCTGGAGGTCAGAGGTTTCCGCCGTTTTACCACACATCCCCTGCGCGTATGAGCAGCCGTTTCCTGCCGGAGTACGGATAGTTTGTTCACATTGCACACAAAACATGATCACACCTTTTAAAGTTATATTTAATATACATGTTTAAGGTTAAGACGCTTAACGCGGGGATAAAAGGGATTTTTAATGCAACTTTAAGGGAGATTGATTTAGCGCAATTTTGGCGGTAGGGATCTACCGCCAGAGAGGTATTATGCGGAGAAAAAGGCGATGAGAATCGGCACTAATAGGCTAAGAATAAAGCCGTGAACAATCGCTGCCGGGACCATATCCAGCCCACCTGTACGCTGAAGAACGGGCAGGGTGAAATCCATTGATGTGGCACCGCATAAGCCCAGTGCAGTAGAGCGGCTGCGGCGAATCAGGCCAGGGATCAACATAATGGCGATTAACTCACGCGCTAAGTCATTGAAGAACGCCGCGCTACCAATTACCGGACCAAAAGATTCAGTCAATAAGATCCCTGAAAGAGAATACCAGCCAAAACCGGAGGCCATTGCCAGCGCGGTATTGATGGGCAGATCAAGAATAAAGGCATTAATTAAACCGCCAATTAAAGAACTGGCAACCACCACCACGGCGACAATCATTCCACGGCGATTAAGGACAATCTGCTTTAAGGTCATGCCATTGTTACGCAGCTGAATACCGACGAGGAAAAGTAACAGAATTAAGGTGTATTCGCTGGCTTCGGTCGCGTGTTGTAAGAAACCTAGTCCGCTAAGGCCAATAGCAAAACCAATCACTACGACGCCACACAGTTTCAGCGACTCCAGTGCCATCGCAATTCGTGACGGGAGTTTTTCTTGCTGATGGTGATTGCGCCATGGCAAACCACGCTCCAGCCACAGCAAGGCGACAATATTGCACAATAAAATAATGGTAATACTGACGGCGGAATAATGCAGAATCGCTAACAGGTTACTGGCGAGGTTATCGAGAAACGCCAGACTTATACCCATAAAAAAGAGAATAAGGTAAACCATCCAGCTTAATAGCTGATTAATAATTTTCAACGCAGCTTTTTGGCGAAGCGGAATGAGGTAGCCCACAATCAAGGGAACCAGAATGATTAACAGCCCAGAAAACATGAAAACCCAGTCCTTGCAAAGAAGAAGTCGAAATGCGCGATGACACACTACTGAAAGCGGAAGGACGAGTAAAGTTGCAATTAAAAGGAAACGTTATGCATAAAGAGCAGTAGGGTATCCATTTTCATTTAAAGATATTCTTGCGCTTTAATTACAAACCGCACTGGTGTTGGTGGCGTCAAAATCGCCGAGGCGTTCCCTGAAGGCCGGGGCAGCCCACATGGATGTGGGCTGAGGGCGCGTTTTACAGGGATGTTACCTCGTGCCCGACCCGGTAGCCGCAAGGGATAAGTCGAGGGCACCGCGCAGCGGCGATTTTGTTCGCCAGAGACCGGGGGGGCAGGGGGCGGCGGCGATTGGCCGCCCCCTGCGCGCTCCCTGCGCCAGTGACTATATGTGGCTTAACACATCAAGGAGCGCAACAGGAAGATGAATCAATATATTTAAAAAAAGCCTGACATTGTGTCAGGCCTTCTGCACTAATTAATTGCGTTTTTCCAGCAGAGTCCGGTAAATCAGACCACCGATAATACCGCCGACAATTGGCACCACCCAGAAGAACCACAGCTGTTCTAATGCCCAGCCGCCCTGGAAGATGGCAACCGCGGTGCTGCGTGCCGGGTTAACGGAAGTGTTAGTTACCGGGATACTGATTAAGTGAATCAGGGTTAAGGCCAGGCCAATAGCGATCGGCGCAAAACCTGCCGGAGCGTATTTGTCGGTTGCACCGTGGATCACCAACAGGAAACCCGCACTCAATACCAGTTCAACCACCAGAGCAGAAAGCATGGAATAGCCGCCCGGTGAATGCTCGCCATAACCGTTAGAAGCAAAGCCGCTGGCCGCTGCGTCAAACCCAGCTTTACCGCTGGCGATTAAATACAGCAGTGCCGCCGCAACAATACCGCCGATAACCTGAGCGACTACGTAACCAATCACTTCTTTTGCCGGAAAACGTCCCCCAGCCCATAAACCAATAGTGACCGCCGGGTTAAAATGACCACCAGAAATATGACCAACAGCGAAGGCCATCGTCAGCACGGTCAGACCAAACGCCAGTGCGACACCGGCAAAGCCAATGCCTAATTCCGGGAAGCCTGCGGCCAGTACAGCGCTACCACAGCCACCAAAAACAAGCCAGAAAGTACCAAAACATTCAGCTGCTAATTTTCTGAACATATCCACCTCAATTAAAAATTGACCCTGTGAAAAATATGGTCGTTTTATAGGGGCGTCGTAAAAACGTGACGACGGAAATAATGCGCGGCTATTTTAAAAATGAAGGTGAGTCATTCACCAGATAAATAAATCCAGTAAATTTGATTTAGGGCAACAGCAGGTTGCCCCATATAGTCATTTGTCTGATTGACAGTGTAGTGCAATTGACTGAATTAATCCTTTAGGTGTAATAAAAATAACTTACCATGCTAATCATTTGATTTTGTTGTTTTTGCAGACTTATCAGCAAGAGAGAGTATAACGCAATTATTCGCTCATTTTTCAGACGGTTGCCATGCTTAATTGTGATGTCACCACGTATTGTTTCGGTCTTTCCCGTTATACTGCCAGAGTAAAGGATAAGTAACATATTTCTGGAGGGGATATGATTCTTGAGCGCGTTGAAATTGTGGGCTTTCGCGGCATCAACCGATTGTCGTTGATGTTGGAGCAAAACAACGTCCTGATTGGGGAGAACGCGTGGGGTAAATCCAGCTTGCTGGACGCCTTAACCCTGTTGCTATCGCCAGAATCAGATCTCTACCATTTTGAGCGCGATGATTTCTGGTTTCCGCCCGGTGATATCAATGGGCGGGAACACCATCTGCATATCATTCTGACCTTTCGCGAATCGCAGCCAGGACGACATCGTGTACGCCGTTATCGCCCGCTGGAAGCGTGTTGGACGCCGTGCACCGATGGTTATCACCGTATTTTTTACCGTCTGGAAGGGGAGAGTGCGGAAGATGGCAGTGTGATGACGCTCCGCAGTTTTCTTGATAAAGACGGGCATCCGATTGATGTCGATGATATTAACGATCAGGCGCGCCATTTGGTGCGTTTAATGCCGGTGCTGCGCTTGCGTGATGCCCGTTTTATGCGCCGTATCCGGAGTGGCACGGTACCAAATGTTCCTAATGTGGAAGTCACCGCGCGCCAGTTGGATTTTCTCGCCCGAGAGTTATCCTCACATCCGCAAAATCTCTCTGATGGGCAGATTCGTCAGGGACTTTCGGCAATGGTGCAACTGCTTGAGCATTATTTCTCGGAGCAAGGGGCCGGGCAGGCGAGATATCGCTTAATGCGTCGTCGAGCCAGCAATGAGCAACGGAGCTGGCGTTATCTCGATATCATCAACCGGATGATTGACAGACCAGGAGGGCGATCGTATCGGGTAATTTTGCTTGGTCTGTTTGCCACTTTATTGCAGGCAAAAGGCACACTCCGGCTGGATAAAGATGCTCGTCCCTTATTGCTGATCGAAGATCCAGAAACCCGTTTACACCCCATTATGCTTTCTGTTGCCTGGCATCTGTTGAACCTTTTGCCTTTACAGCGCATCACCACCACCAACTCGGGTGAGTTGCTTTCGTTAACGCCAGTGGAGCATGTTTGCCGTCTGGTACGTGAGTCCTCTCGCGTTGCTGCCTGGCGTCTGGGGCCGAGCGGATTGAGTACCGAAGACAGCCGGCGTATCTCTTTTCACATTCGATTTAATCGTGCGTCATCGCTGTTTGCTCGCTGCTGGCTACTGGTAGAAGGCGAAACGGAAACCTGGGTTATTAACGAACTGGCGCGTCAGTGTGGGCACCATTTTGATGCTGAAGGGATCAAGGTCATTGAGTTTGCACAGTCCGGGCTAAAACCGTTGATTAAATTTGCCCGGCGGATGGGAATTGAATGGCATGTGTTGGTCGATGGCGATGAAGCCGGGAAAAAATATGCCGCTACGGTACGCAGTCTGCTGAATAATGATCGGGAAGCCGAACGAGAACATTTAACGGCGTTACCAGCGCTGGATATGGAACATTTTATGTATCGCCAGGGGTTTTCCGATGTGTTCCATCGCGTGGCGCAGATCCCGGAAAATGTGCCGATGAATTTGCGCAAAATTATTTCAAAAGCGATCCATCGCTCTTCCAAGCCCGACCTTGCCATTGAAGTGGCTATGGAGGCCGGACGGCGCGGTGTGGAATCTGTGCCTACGTTGCTGAAAAAAATGTTCTCGCGCGTGTTATGGCTGGCTCGTGGTCGGGCTGATTAATCGCGAAACATCATAGCTATCTGAGGCTGAATAGCGTCGAGCATCTCGTAGCGTCGGCGGTATTCAGCCCGCTTTTTGCTGGCGATTTCGGCAATCTCTTTTCGTGCTATCTGTGCTGGAAGGCGATAATGTCGATCAGCATCACATACGCCGCCAACCGATTCCCAGAACGCGTTGTAATCAGCATGGATCTTGCCTTCTTTATCGCGATAACGCAGGCTGCGGTAAATATGTGTTTCATTGCTGACAGCAATAATTTGTTCGACCTGTAAGCGTTGGGCAAACAGGCAGGCCGCTTCCATCACGAGACGTTTGGGAAACAGACCGTGGCAGGCTTTTGTCGCATTCTGGATTTCCTGATGCGGAATTTCCCATTTTGCGCCCTGCAACCCGCCAATAAACATCGTTCTTTTCCCCTGATATTCACAGAGGGTAAAGGTGAGCTCCGCCAGAGGAATACCTTCGCTGTTGCGGAACAGGATTGTGCTGTCACCTTCTTTATCCATTGAGATCATCATGGTCAGCTCAAGCGTAAACTGTTCACCGTTTTTGCCTTCCAGCTTCGCGAGTTGCAGCCCGGGGGTATTCAAATATAAGTTAAATTCTTCTGCCGACATGCAGGCACGGAGCAATGCATAATGGTAACGTAACGCCGCCAGCAATTGTTTGCGGCTAAGATTAGCGGCAAGGTAAGGGCGATGCAGACGCACAGGCAGTCGCGGCTGGCGCGTTAATAACACATTGAGATTAGGCCAGTGGGAGAGTTCTTTCATCCACTCAACGCTTAAACGCGGCATAATCAAAGAGCGCAGCAAAAATTTCTGGCGAAAGCTACGGCGATACCAGAATTTACCCGGCCGACACTGTCCACGTGCCAGACTAAGAAAAAGTGACAGGCTGCTGAGAGATTCAGGTGGCGTAAAGGTCCGTTCAGTTAGCTGCGACATATTCATGAAATCAATGGTTATACATGACGTCGATTTCACCATTGCGTACCTTAACCAAACATCAATGGCGTGATTACTAACGTAAATTTTAGGGTTTTGTTGATATTTTGTTGAAGTTAATGACCCGGATTGGCATATGGAGTATTCAGAATATTTATGAAAAAGCGGAGAGCCGTGAAGAAGCGTTACGTTATTGCGTTGGTGATAGTCTTCGCAGGGCTGATTGCGTTATGGAGAATTCTTAACGCCCCCGTGCCGACTTATCAGACGCTGATTGTGCGCCCTGGTGATTTGCAGCAAAGCGTGCTGGCGACCGGAAAACTGGACGCGCTAAGAAAGGTTGACGTAGGTGCGCAGGTCAGCGGTCAGTTGAAAACGCTGTCGGTGGCGATTGGCGATAAAGTGAAAAAAGATCAGCTTTTAGGGGTTATTGATCCTGAACAGGCTGAAAACCAAATCAAGGAAGTGGAAGCGACACTGATGGAGCTGCGTGCGCAAAGGCAACAGGCGGAAGCAGAACTGAAACTGGCACGAGTGACATACTCACGCCAGCAACGACTGGCGCAAACGCAGGCGGTTTCTCAACAGGATCTCGACACTGCAGCGACGGAGATGGCCGTTAAACAGGCGCAAATAGGTACCATCGACGCGCAAATCAAACGGAATCAGGCTTCTCTCGACACGGCTAAAACCAATCTTGATTATACCCGCATCGTTGCTCCGATGGCTGGGGAAGTCACGCAAATCACCACTCTGCAAGGTCAGACGGTGATTGCCGCACAACAAGCACCGAACATTCTGACGCTGGCAGATATGAGTACCATGCTGGTAAAAGCGCAGGTTTCTGAAGCGGATGTCATTCACCTGAAGCCGGGGCAAAAAGCCTGGTTTACGGTGCTTGGCGATCCGCTGACGCGCTACGAGGGGCAAATCAAGGATGTGCTACCGACGCCGGAAAAGGTTAATGACGCTATTTTCTATTACGCCCGTTTTGAAGTACCAAACCCCAATGGTTTGCTACGACTGGATATGACCGCGCAGGTGCATATTCAGCTCACCGATGTGAAAAACGTGCTGACGATCCCTCTCTCTGCATTAGGTGATCCGGTTGGTGATAATCGTTATAGGGTTAAATTGTTGCGTAATGGTGAAACCCGCGAGCGTGAAGTAACAATTGGCGCACGTAACGATACCGATGTTGAGATTGTCAAAGGGCTGGAAGCGGGCGATGAAGTAGTGATTAGTGAGGGCAAACCAGGAGCAGCACAATGACGCCCTTGCTCGAACTAAAGGATATTCGCCGTAGCTATCCCGCTGGAGACGAGCAGGTTGAGGTGCTAAAGGGCATCAGCCTGGATATTTATGCAGGCGAGATGGTGGCGATTGTTGGTGCTTCTGGTTCTGGTAAATCGACCCTGATGAATATTCTCGGTTGCCTGGATAAAGCCACCAGCGGTACCTATCGCGTTGCTGGTCAGGATGTTGCCACGCTGGACGCCGATGCGCTGGCACAGCTGCGCCGCGAGCACTTTGGTTTTATTTTCCAGCGCTACCATTTGCTTTCGCATTTAACCGCCGAGCAGAACGTTGAAGTTCCCGCCGTCTATGCCGGGCTTGAGCGTAAACAGCGACTGCTTCGCGCCCAGGAGTTATTGCAACGACTGGGACTGGAAGACCGGCTGGATTATTACCCCGCCCAGCTTTCCGGTGGCCAACAGCAGCGTGTCAGTATTGCTCGTGCGTTAATGAACGGTGGGCAGGTGATCCTCGCCGATGAACCTACCGGTGCACTGGACAGCCATTCCGGCGAAGAGGTAATGGCGATACTACATCAGTTGCGCGATCGCGGACACACGGTGATTATCGTTACCCACGATCCTCAGGTTGCAGCTCAGGCGGAGCGGGTGATCGAAATTCGTGATGGCGAAATTGTGCGTAATCCTCTCGCCATTGAAAAGGTAAATACCGCCACGGGGACGGAACCGATCGTCAAAACAGCCTCTGGTTGGCGGCAGTTTGTCAGCGGTTTTAACGAGGCGCTGATGATGGCGTGGCGGGCGCTGGCAGCGAATAAAATGCGAACCTTACTGACCATGCTGGGGATTATTATCGGTATTGCATCGGTGGTTTCTATCGTGGTGGTAGGCGACGCAGCCAAACAAATGGTACTGGCGGACATTCGCTCTATTGGCACCAACACCATTGATGTCTATCCCGGGAAAGATTTTGGCGATGACGATCCGCAATATCAGCAGGCGCTAAAGTACGACGATTTAGTCGCAATACAAAAACAACCGTGGGTTGCCTCCGCCACGCCCGCCGTCTCGCAAAACTTGCGCCTGCGTTATAACAATGTTGATGTTGCCGCCAGCGCCAACGGCGTGAGCGGCGATTATTTCAATGTGTATGGCATGACCTTCAGCGAAGGGAGCACTTTTAATCAGGAGCAACTGAATGGTCGTGCGCAGGTGGTGGTTCTCGACAGTAATACTCGCCGCCAGCTTTTCCCACATAAAGCAGATGTGGTTGGCGAGGTGATTCTGGTCGGAAATATGCCCGCGAGAGTCATCGGCGTGGCGGAAGAAAAACAGTCGATGTTTGGCAGTAGTAAAGTGCTGCGCGTGTGGTTGCCTTACAGCACGATGTCGGGGCGAGTTATGGGCCAGTCGTGGCTGAACTCCATTACTGTCAGGGTGAAAGAAGGATTTGACAGCGCCGAGGCGGAACAGCAACTCACGCGTTTACTATCACTGCGCCACGGTAAGAAGGATTTCTTTACCTGGAACATGGACGGTGTCTTGAAAACCGTTGAAAAGACCACACGTACTTTACAACTGTTTCTGACGCTGGTGGCGGTTATTTCGCTGGTGGTGGGGGGGATCGGTGTAATGAATATTATGCTGGTGTCAGTGACCGAGCGAACGCGGGAAATTGGCATTCGCATGGCGGTAGGTGCGCGAGCAAGCGATGTATTGCAACAGTTTCTGATCGAAGCCGTGCTGGTTTGTCTGGTCGGCGGCGCGTTGGGAATAGCACTGTCACTGTTAATCGCTTTCACCTTGCAGCTTTTCTTACCTGGCTGGGAGATTGGTTTTTCACCATTGGCGCTGCTGCTGGCGTTTCTCTGCTCGACAGTCACCGGAGTTTTATTTGGCTGGTTACCCGCACGAAATGCAGCACGGCTGGATCCAGTGGATGCTCTGGCACGAGAGTAATTTTAGAGATAAAAATGCCAGCCGATCGGGCTGGCATTTTGCCTGTAGGATGTACACAATGAGACAGAAGAGCTATGCGACTGCTGCTTCTACTTCGACGGGCACAATAACACTGGCGTGATTGCCTTTTGGTCCCTGGTGGACATCAAACTGAACAGATTGTCCAGCTTTTAGCGTTCTGTAACCATCCATCTGAATGGTGGAGTAATGAGCGAAAATATCTTCGCCGCCGCCTTCGGGGCAGATGAAACCAAACCCTTTGGCATTGTTGAACCACTTAACAGTACCCTTTTCCATGCTTCGACATCCTTCGCAAATCTTATACAAGTAAGATGGAATAAACCGGGGTCAGAGAGGGGGCTGTTCAAAACCTCGCCAACTCTAGAAATACAATTTAGAGAATTAGGGCGAGCCGTCAAGCATTTGACAGGGGCCAGGGGGGAGGTATGAATCAAAAATTTGAAGCAGTTAACGCTATTGCCAGGAATGTGACAGATGTCGCTGATGCCAACGATAGATGATAGTTATCTATCATGTGGAGTAGATTGATAAGGCAAATAAGCTCTTGTCAGCGGCAGAGCGTTCTGCCGATAACCGTAACCGAAGATGATAACTGACAATGGGTAAAACGAACGACTGGCTGGACTTTGATCAACTGGCGGAAGAAAAAG
Organism: Escherichia coli; assembly: GCF_011881725.1. Taxonomy (GTDB): domain Bacteria; phylum Pseudomonadota; class Gammaproteobacteria; order Enterobacterales; family Enterobacteriaceae; genus Escherichia; species Escherichia coli_E. The sequence goes on from NZ_JAATUR010000002.1 coordinate 43,446, forward strand.
TTCGCGACGCGCTAAAACCGCCATCTATGTATAAAGTGATATTAGTCAATGATGATTACACTCCGATGGAGTTTGTTATTGACGTGTTACAAAAATTCTTTTCTTATGATGTAGAACGTGCAACGCAATTGATGCTCGCTGTTCACTACCAGGGGAAGGCCATTTGCGGAGTCTTTACCGCCGAGGTTGCAGAAACCAAAGTGGCGATGGTGAACAAGTACGCAAGGGAGAACGAGCATCCATTACTGTGTACGCTGGAAAAAGCCTGAATGCAGGCATAAAAATTGGGGGAGGTGCCTATGCTCAATCAAGAACTGGAACTCAGTTTAAATATGGCTTTCGCCAGAGCGCGCGAGCACCGTCATGAATTTATGACCGTCGAGCACTTGTTACTGGCATTGCTCAGTAACCCATCAGCTCGGGAGGCGCTGGAAGCGTGTTCCGTGGACCTGGTTGCGCTTCGTCAGGAACTGGAAGCTTTTATTGAACAAACCACACCTGTTCTGCCCGCCAGTGAAGAGGAGCGCGACACGCAGCCGACCTTGAGTTTTCAGCGTGTATTGCAGCGTGCGGTCTTCCATGTTCAGTCCTCCGGTCGCAGTGAGGTTACCGGTGCGAATGTTCTGGTCGCTATCTTTAGCGAACAGGAGTCGCAGGCAGCGTATCTGTTGCGCAAACATGAAGTCAGCCGTCTTGATGTGGTGAACTTTATTTCTCATGGCACGCGTAAAGACGAGCCGACACAGTCTTCAGATCCTGGGAACCAGCCAAGCAGTGAAGAACAAGCTGGTGGGGAGGAACGTATGGAGAATTTCACGACTAATCTGAATCAGCTTGCTCGCGTGGGCGGAATTGACCCACTGATTGGTCGTGAGAAGGAACTGGAGCGTGCTATTCAGGTTCTTTGCCGTCGCCGTAAAAACAACCCGCTGCTGGTTGGGGAGTCTGGCGTCGGTAAAACCGCGATTGCTGAAGGCCTTGCATGGCGAATTGTTCAGGGCGATGTGCCGGAAATAATGGCTGACTGTACGATTTACTCTCTCGATATCGGTTCCCTGTTAGCAGGCACCAAATATCGCGGTGACTTTGAAAAACGGTTTAAAGCGTTGCTCAAACAGCTGGAGCAGGATACTAACAGCATCCTGTTTATCGATGAGATCCATACCATTATCGGTGCGGGCGCAGCATCTGGTGGCCAGGTGGATGCGGCTAACCTGATCAAACCGTTGCTCTCCAGCGGTAAAATTCGCGTGATTGGATCGACAACGTATCAGGAGTTCAGCAACATTTTCGAGAAAGACCGTGCACTGGCGCGTCGCTTTCAGAAGATCGATATTACTGAACCGTCGATCGAAGAAACTGTTCAAATCATTAATGGCCTGAAACCGAAGTACGAAGCGCACCACGATGTGCGTTATACCGCGAAAGCGGTGCGTGCCGCGGTGGAGCTGGCGGTGAAATACATTAACGATCGTCATCTGCCGGACAAAGCGATTGACGTTATTGACGAAGCGGGCGCTCGCGCACGTTTGATGCCGATAAGCAAGCGCAAGAAAACGGTCAATGTGGCGGATATTGAATCCGTAGTGGCCCGTATCGCGCGTATTCCAGAGAAGAGCGTTTCTCAGAGCGATCGCGATACCCTGAAAAACCTCGGCGATCGCCTGAAAATGCTGGTCTTCGGTCAGGATAAAGCCATTGAAGCGCTTACCGAGGCCATCAAGATGGCACGTGCGGGTTTAGGTCACGAACATAAACCGGTTGGATCATTCCTGTTTGCTGGTCCTACTGGGGTCGGGAAAACCGAGGTGACGGTACAGCTTTCCAAAGCCCTGGGCATTGAGCTTCTGCGCTTTGATATGTCCGAGTATATGGAGCGTCATACCGTCAGTCGTTTGATTGGCGCGCCTCCGGGATACGTTGGTTTTGATCAGGGTGGTCTGTTGACCGATGCGGTAATCAAGCATCCGCACGCTGTGCTACTGCTGGACGAAATTGAGAAAGCACATCCGGACGTGTTCAACATTCTGCTGCAGGTGATGGATAACGGTACGCTGACCGATAACAACGGACGCAAAGCAGACTTCCGTAACGTGGTGCTGGTGATGACCACCAACGCAGGGGTCCGTGAAACCGAGCGTAAATCCATTGGTCTTATCCACCAGGATAACAGCACCGATGCGATGGAAGAGATCAAGAAGATCTTCACGCCGGAGTTTCGTAACCGTCTCGACAACATTATCTGGTTCGCTCATCTCTCTACTGATGTGATCCATCAGGTGGTGGATAAATTCATCGTCGAGTTGCAGGTACAGCTGGATCAGAAAGGTGTTTCTCTGGAAGTGAGCCAGGAAGCGCGTAACTGGCTGGCCGAGAAAGGTTACGACCGGGCGATGGGCGCACGTCCGATGGCACGTGTGATTCAGGACAACCTGAAAAAACCGCTCGCTAACGAATTGCTGTTTGGTTCGCTGGTGGATGGTGGCCAGGTGACCGTTGCGCTGGATAAAGAGAAAAATGAGCTGGTCTATGGGTTCCAGAGTGCACAAAAGCATAAACCGGAAGCCGCACATTAATCGAATTGTTAGGTAAGTTGATGAAGTCCGTAATCTCGTCAGGGGTTACGGACTTTTTATTTATGGGATGGAGGATTTCAGCCCCTTTTTTTGATGATGATGGTAACTTATTGATAATTAATGCTGCTGGAAAGTAAGGATAAAAAAGGGTGGTGGTAGGAAAATTAGATGGTTTTGCTTTATTAACAACGGGCTAAACGTGTAGTATTTGAGTTCACTGCCGTACAGGCAGCTTAGAAAAATAAAACACCCTGACAATAACGCCTAAAATAAGTTCACTGCCGTACAGGCAGCTTAGAAAACCATGTTTGGCGGTAAATTCCTCGGAATTCCGGGTTCACTGCCGTACAGGCAGCTTAGAAAAGCAAGATGACGCTGCCAGAAGCCTCCGATACGTTCACTGCCGTACAGGCAGCTTAGAAAAGTACGGGTAGGATATTTTGCGGGCACCACTCGTTCACTGCCGTACAGGCAGCTTAGAAACGAACGCGGTCATGCGGTATGCGCCGACAATCCGTTCACTGCCGTACAGGCAGCTTAGAAAAAAATGCAGTATCAAATAAGCAACGGTGAATTAAGTTCACTGCCGTACAGGCAGCTTAGAAAAGATCGATGGACGCCGGGCCGCGCAACAGCAGGTTCACTGCCGTACAGGCAGCTTAGAAATCCGGCGTTGCTAAATCCTGCCAGTTGTCTGATGTTCACTGCCGTACAGGCAGCTTAGAAAAGGTGCCCTGTCGTTTGAAGCAATCAGCATCGGTTCACTGCCGTACAGGCAGCTTAGAAACGCGCGTCTTTGATCATGCTGCTGCTAATTCCGTTCACTGCCGTACAGGCAGCTTAGAAATGAATTTCCATCACGCCCCGTCGTCGGTTTGGTTCACTGCCGTACAGGCAGCTTAGAAAAGGACGCACCGGGAGGAGATCCCAATGTACCGGTTCACTGCCGTACAGGCAGCTTAGAAACAGCTCAGGATTAATAACAACCCGCAAACAAAGTTCACTGCCGTACAGGCAGCTTAGAAAGGCAGCGATATGTTCGACGGGTTAAGCGATATGTTCACTGCCGTAAAGCCTGGGATGTGGCGCGAGCGTTACGTGAACGAAGCCGGGAAGAGGGATTTTTCGGCGTTAATATGGCCTCGACGGGGTGCGGTAAAACCTTTGCGAATGCCCGCATTATGTATGCGCTTGCCGATGAGCGGGAAGGGTGTCGTTTTACCGTCGCGCTGGGATTGCGCACGCTGACTTTGCAAACCGGCGATGCTCTGCGCAGTCGGCTTGGACTCGGTGAGGATGAACTTGCGGTACTGATTGGTTCGGCGGCGGTTAAACAGCTATGGCAGCAGGAAAGAATAGACAATGATTGCGGAAGTGCTTCGCAAGAGTCGCCGGCAGAGGAACAACAGTTCGTTAAGTACGAAGGCAGCCTGCATACCGGGGCGCTGGAAAAATGGTTGAAGGATGACAACAAACTAAAGGAGTTAATAAGCGCACCGATTCTGGTCGCGACGATTGATCATCTTATTTCCGCGACCGAAGGTGTACGAGGCGGAAAACAGCTTCCGGCAATGTTGCGTCTGTTAACCAGCGATTTAGTACTCGACGAACCTGATGACTTTGATATTGCCGATCTTCATGCGGTATGTCGTTTGATGAACTGGGCCGGGATGCTGGGTACGCGGGTATTACTGTCTTCCGCGACGTTGCCGCCAGGGCTGATTCAGGCGCTGTTCGCGGCTTATCTTGCCGGGCGTAAAATGTGGCAGGCGTCTTGTGGTACGAACGGCAGGCCCGTCAATATCTGCTGTGCCTGGTTTGATGAAAAAGATGCTGATGCCACGCAAATTAGCGATGGCGCGGCGTTTCGCGATGCGCATACAAAGTTTGTTGCCAGGCGGGCGTTAATGCTGGCTGAAAAAGAGCGGCTGCACTTTGGGCGGATTGCCTCGATTTCATCTGCATCAAACACGATACAGGACGTTACAGATAGTGTGGCTCAGACGGTGCATACACAAATGCTGAAGTTGCATCAGGCGCATCGCCAGCAACACGAAAGCGGTAAAACCGTTTCGCTGGGTCTGGTGCGTTTTGCCAATATCAATCCACTGGTCGCAGTGACCAAAGCCCTGATCGCCATTCCTTCACCAGAAGATGTCTGCATTCATTATTGTGTTTACCATTCCCGACATCCGCTGGCGGTACGTTCAGAAATTGAGACGCGGTTGGACCGCGCGTTTACCCGCCATAATGAGGATGATTTCTGGAACAACCCAGATATTGCTGAGGCTATAGATAAAAGTCCGGAATCACACCATCTTTTTGTGGTACTGGGTACATCAGTAATAGAAGTAGGGCGTGACTGGGATGCGGACTGGGGAATTATTGAACCCAGTTCCATGCGTTCAATTATTCAATTTGCCGGACGTATTCAGCGCCATCGCAGAAATGTGCCGACCAGTGAGAACCTTGTTATTTTGCGAAGCAATATCAAAGCATTGCAGAAAAAAGCCCCCGCGTTTTGTAAACCAGGTTTCGAAACAAAAGAACGCTTGTTGAACAGCCACGATATTTGCGAACTGATACCGATTGCGGACTACCGGACGATTAACGCGCTGCCACGGATCCTGCCGGCTAATAATGACAACAAACTGGCGGAACTTGAGCATAGTCGTTTATCTGCCGAATTGATGAGCAGTAAAAGCAAACATGTGGTGGCGGCGCAATGGTGGCGAGCACCGCTAAGCTGGAATGGCTGGATGCAACGCCAGACGCCATTTCGATATTCCCCTTTGTCGGAGGCGGTGTTTTTTCTGCATATGGATGATGAAGAAAGCGAAGTGCGTTTCTATTCCCGCACGGGCGACAACGAGCGTAAAGAGCAGGGGATTTTCAGGCGAGAAGAGGTGAGATGTGCCAGCGGCGTCGCGTGCTGGGGCGTAATGGATTACCAACACGTTTTGTTGGATTTAGCTGAAAAGCAACGTTGTGAGATACAGCGTGTTGGGGAAAAGTTTGCGGAAGTGAGAGTGCCGGTCAGTGAAGACGATGCGATCGATGACTGGCGTTATCACCCCTGGTTAGGGGTGTTTCGTAACCTGTGATGGGGCGCTGGCTGCCTGTACGGCAGTTTACAAGTCCGTATCCGGAGATATCTCTATTTCTAAGCTGCCAATGGCAGTGTGCGAATGTTAATTTCTAAACTATTGTGTTGCAAATAATTTATGCATGGTAGTATCACTTTTGGTTATTACATTGGGTTTGGCTAGATTAAAACGTAGATACCTCTAGGTGAACTATCCATGATGATCGCCACAGGTGTTGTCCCTTTTACTGTGTGTGTCGTTGTACTGAAGCCTGGTTGGGCTACGGAGATTTTTCAGTGAAGTCAGGGAGCAACTTCAATTTGATGGATTAACGAAAAGGAGCCGAGATGGAAGAAGCGGCGCTAATACAATTTATCACTGACTACATCGCTGCGCGAAGGCAACCCAAAATCGATACCTTTGAAAAAGAAGCAGCAAAGCGACTGGAGCAGGGCGAGGACGCCAGCGTCATCGCTCAGGAGCGGCAGGAACTCGAAGCTTGTTACCAGCCTCGTAACTGGTTAACGGATGCGGCGAAGCGTGTTCGTTCTATAAGGATAATCTCCCACGGGGCAAAATATAGTAATGGTGACTCCAAAGCATATGGGCGTTATTTGGAGAAATTCGTCAGCGAGGGATATTTAAATACAGCATCACTGGAAATTATTACAAAGGATGCTGAAGGCAACGCAGCCGTTTTTGATGTTGCAAAACTACTGCTAATGGAAATCAACGGTGATTCATTACTCGCCAGCTTAAAACGTGGTGATTATCAATCATTAAATGCTTTTGCGTTGAATGAAGAACAATTCAAACAATGGGTTAAGTACTTTAGTGAAGCGTATATTCCTGAGTGGATAAAAGCTCATAAATTATCGAAACAAATCTATTTCCCTGTAGATGATGGCTATCACCTGTTATGCCCACTGTTTTCCAGTTCGCTGGCGCAGGCGATGCATGAAAAGCTAACTGCCGTACGCTTTAGTGAGGAATCGAAAGCCATTCGCGAAGCTCGTAAAGCAGGTAAATGGCACTCACAGCCAGATATTCGTTTCCCGAATCTTGCGGAAATGCATTTCGGCGGCACAAAACCGCAAAATATTTCTCTGCTCAATAGTGTGCGTGGTGGTCGTGTCTGGCTATTGCCATCAATGCCGCCTACCTGGGCGACGCTGGATCGCGCACCACAAAACATGCGCAGTATTTTTGCCTTAAGCGGCGATTTCAATCGGGCGGCTTCGGGCATCATAGCCCGGATGACTTATCTGCTGAAGGTTGACATTAACAATGTTCATATCCGTACTGCGCGGGCGAAATATATTGACGAGTTAATTGATCTGCTGTTCATGCAGGCATCCTCTTTTCAGCAAGAAAAGTGGCAGGGATGGTCAGCGCAATCACCAGATTTACCGCGCCATCAGCAGCTTTGGCTGGATCCCTGGCGAAGCCTGTCAGATGAAGCATTCAAACTGGAACGTGAGAAAAACGACTGGCAGGGGACGGTGGCCGATGATTTTGCGCGCTGGCTAAACTATCGCCTGAAAAAATCCAGTTTCGACGTGGGCGCTGTTGAGCAAAGAGAATGGCGAAGCCAGTCTCTGTTCGCTCAGCGGATGCGTGAAATGGAAGCTGTTTTGCAGGAGGCGCTGAAATGAGTTATCTGCTCTTGTTACCCCATGTACGCATCGAAAACGCTAATGCTGTCTCCGGGTTGACCTGGGGATTTCCGTCGATGACCCATTTTCTCGGTTATGTCCATGCGCTTTCTCGCAAAGTGGTGGATGAATTTGGCGTAAGTTTTGACGGTTGCGCGGTAGTCAGCCATGAACAACATATTCAGGCGTACAGCTCCGGGCGCGATTTTCAGTTTGCTCTCACCCGTAACCCACTAACCAGAGAAGGTAAAACTGCTTCGTTCAATGAAGAAGGCCGCATGCGCCTGACGGTTTCTCTGCTGATTGAATGTAATGGCGAAATTACCAATGGTGAATATGGCAGAAAAGCCCTTTGCGACCATCTGAAGATGCTCTGTCAGAGCCACAAACTGGCGGGCGGCAGCATTGTTGACATGCGAGAACCTCAGCTTTTTCATGCGCCTGAAGATGAAAAGCAACTGCGTAAAATCATCTGGCGTTTAATGCCTGGTTATGCGCTTTACGATCGCAGTGAATGGCTGACTGAACATCACCAACAACATCCCGACATATCGTTGCTTGATGCCTGGCTTGATTTTGCTGCGATTAAATATCAGGCCGAATCTCCGGCAGAAGACAACAGCGCACAATGGGTATTCCTGCCGAAGCCAATGCCTGGTTTCCTGGTACCGTTAATGTGCGGCTACCAACGCATTTCTCCTGTTTACGCATCCGGTGAAGTTGAAAATGCTCGCGATACGTCGACACCATTTGCCTTTGTCGAAGCAGTTTATGGCATTGGCGAATGGCGTGGATTACATCGTATTACTAGCTTGCAACCGCTGATGTGGCGTTACCGTACAACGGATACTGGTTACTATTGCTCGGCAATACCAGTCGTTGACGACCCTACTACTAATGAAGATGACGATACAGAATAAGGACATAATTATGGCAAAGGCCCCTGTAGCAGTAAAAACGGCGTCAGTACTGGCATTTGAGCGCAAACTGGCAACCTCTGACGCGGTGATGTATGCAGGTAACTGGCAAGGAAATGAATGGCGACCTATTGAGATTCAGGAAAAAGCGGTTCGTGGCACTATCTCCAATCGCCTGAAAAATGCCATTGTCAGCGATCCCACAAAACTGGATGCTGAAATCCAAAAAGCCAACCTGCAACGGGTGGATGTGGCTTCGCTTCCGGTAGATGCGGATACGTTAAAGGTGGTGTTTACGCTGCGTGTGCTGGGTAATTTACCCTCACCTTCAGTATGTAATGATATGGCCTATCAGGAGGCGCTTTCCAACGTTATTGAAGGTTATATCAGCGAACATGGCTTTAAAGCACTGGCGCTTCGCTATGCGCTGAATCTGGCAAATGGTCGTTTTCTGTGGCGCAACCGTATTGGCGCCGAGCAGATTCAGGTGAAAGTCACTGCTAATGATTCGTCCTGGACTTTTAACAGCCATGACTTCTCTTTGCGTCAATTTGACCAAGGGCAGGCAGCGGTCACGCCGCTTGCGGTCATCATAGAACAAGGATTAAGTGGAAAAGAGTGGGTAATGCTTACGGTTGAAGCGCTGGTTCGCCTCGGGGCCGGGCAAGAAGTTTTCCCGTCGCAGGAACTGGTGCTCGACAGCAACAGTAGCAAAAGTCGCGTGTTGTATCAGGTGGCGGGTATTGCCGGTATTCACTCTCAGAAAATTGGTAACGCTTTACGCACCATTGATACCTGGCATCCGAAGGTTGATGAGTTGGGGTCTATTGCCGTGGAGCCTTATGGTTCTGTAACCAGCCGCGGTGTTGCTTGCCGCCAACCGAAAGAAAAACTCGATTTCTACACCTTACTGGACAACTGGGTGACGAAAGGAGTGAAACCAGACGTTGATCAGCAGCACTACGTGATGGCTGTGCTGATTCGTGGCGGTGTCTTTGGTGAGAAAGCGGAATAAGGAGCTGCCAATGGATCACTACCTTGAGATCCGCGTTCTGCCAGATCCTGAATTTTCGAGCGAAATGTTGATGGCGGCATTATTTGCCAAATTGCATCGGGCATTAGGTGCAAGAGGGCAAGGTGATATCGGCGTGAGTTTCCCGGACGTGAATGTTACGCCGGGAGCGCGTTTACGCTTGCACGGCAGTGCCCCCGCATTGCAAGAACTTGAAGCCTCGACGTGGCGTAAAGGGCTGACGGATTACTGCCAATGTTCGCCTGTCACGCCAGTTCCTGAAATTAAAGGCTGGCGAGTCGTAAGTCGTGTACAGGTAAAAAGTAGCCCTCAGCGTCTGTTAAGGCGTTCAGTGAAAAAAGGCTGGCTTACTGAAGAACAGGCGATTGAGCGACAGGCAACGCAAGCTGAACAGCGGACCGATTTACCTTTTCTCAATATGAAGAGTTTGTCGAGTCAGCAACAGTTCAAATTGTTTATCCGACACGGGGATTTGCTTACGGAACCGGTTAAAGGGGTATTTAGTAGTTATGGATTAAGCGCAACCGCTACTATTCCCAGGTTTTAGTCTTTTGCAATTTCTAACAGGCCTGACCATATGGTTGGGCTTTTTTTGTGCGTGTGACCCGTCCTGAATAGCGCACACAAAAAAAGCTCGTACTTTCGTACGAGCTCTTCTTTAAATATGGCGGTGAGGCGGGGATTCGAACCCCGGATACGTTGCCGTATACACACTTTCCAGGCGTGCTCCTTCAGCCACTCGGACACCTCACCAAATTGTTTTGCTACCAGACCTCATGGGTGGCAACGGGGCGCTACTATAGGGAGTTAGAGTAAAACGGTCAAGCAGAATTTATTAGGAACGATTTGTTTGGTTATGCATTGTACACATGCTTTGCCAGACCTGGATGATGACTGTATAAGTTTGGGCAATTATTTATCAATACTTACGCAGGGATTAGGTGATTAAAGAAATAAACAGTCAAACCCTTTTTTAAAGGGGATGTATAACTTGTTGATTTTTATGATTCTATATTTGGGGTCCTAAAAAGAGTATGACCAAAAGATTTTTATGTTTTTACCGGTAAATCAATCAGATAGTTTGTTATTATTCCAGTTCACTGCCGAACAGGCAGCTTAGAAAAATTGTCCAGATGAACCGAATAAACGGAATACGTTCACTGCCGAACAGGCAGCTTAGAAATGTACGCCTGCAATGTTATCCGCTGCGACCTCGTTCACTGCCGAACAGGCAGCTTAGAAAATATTCGCGCGCTGGGTAGCGACGATAAAATCGTTCACTGCCGAACAGGCAGCTTAGAAAGGTTTTCAACTCCTGCGCGGGTCGGACGGGCGGTTCACTGCCGAACAGGCAGCTTAGAAATCCTTCAACCATTTTTCCAGCGCCCCGGTATGCGTTCACTGCCGAACAGGCAGCTTTCAACACCACCTCACCTTATCCTGCAAATTACGCTTCTGCTTAACCCTCAGACGCAAAAAAGGTCGGTTAAACCGACCTTTTACTCGTTCTTTCTCTTCGCCCGTCAGGCGGTAAAACAATCAGCGACTACGGAAGACAATGCGGCCTTTGCTCAGGTCGTACGGGGTCAGTTCAACAGTCACTTTGTCGCCCGTCAGGATGCGGATGTAGTTTTTGCGCATTTTACCGGAGATGTGTGCAGTAACCACGTGACCGTTTTCTAACTCTACGCGGAACATGGTATTAGGCAACGTTTCAAGAACGGTACCTTGCATTTCAATATTGTCTTCTTTGGCCATCTAATCCTCTGGGGTATCACTACCGTAATTTGAACCGGCAAGATAATGCCGAAGTTCTGTAAATAAGTAAAGATTTGCGCGCTAATTCGCAACAAACAGGTTTGGCACATAACTCCGAAAACACACGGCTAAGCCGCACTCTAAGCGCAACGTATAAGGGAGCGGTGAGATAAACGATTGGCGTTACCTGACGCGAAAAATTCCTTATCGGCAGCGGAGTAATGAGCATAACCAACTCTGCGACCGCAATTATAACACTCTGGGGAGAAATGTGCCGAAAACATTCATTCTTGTGGAGAAAACAAGCGCCGTGGTACCCAGAAATTATTCGGCAACCGTCCGAGACGCATTTGATTGAGATAATTCAGATAATCCCGGCGGGGAATTTCGCAGGCACCAAGCGATGCAGTGTGATCATTAAGTACCTGGCAGTCGATAAGCTTACCGCCATGACGGATAAACTCCTCACAGAATACCAGAAGCGCCGTTTTGGACGCATTTTCCATCCGGCTGAACATTGACTCGCCACAAAATAACGTTCCCTGGGCCACGCCGTAAATACCGCCGACGAGTTCATCTTCACGCCAGACTTCTATGGAATGGGCATGTCCCAGCTCGTGAAGGCGATGATAAGCTTCAACGACGCCACGCGTGATCCAGGTTCCTTCTTCGCGATCGCTGGCACAGCCTTCAATGACCTGACCAAAAGCGTAATTCATCGTGACACGATAGGGCGAGCGTTTATGAAATCGCTTCATACTACGGCTGATATGTAATGATTCAGGCCATAGCACCGCGCGGGGATCGGGCGACCACCACAGGATGGGGTCGCCTGGAGAAAACCACGGAAAAATACCACGCTGATACGCCATTAACAGGCGCGCAGGGCTTAGATCACCCCCAAGTGCCAGCAGGCCGTTAGGCTCACGTAATGCGCCTTCCGGGGAAGGGAAGGCTATTGAATGGCGAGAAAGCTGAACCAGGCGCATGACCGCAAAACTCCACGCAAGTCGGATCGTTCAATAATAGCTCACAAACCCTGCTTAAACTGGTAGTAACGCCCCTGTTGGGCAAGCAGTTCTGCGTGAGTACCTTGCTCAATAATTTGTCCGTTGTCCATCACTATTATTTGCTGGAAACGAGAGAGTCCGCGAAGTCGGTGGGTGACCATTAACACCGTTTTCTCACGCATCATTTCTGCAAGCAATTCAAGGATCTGACTTTCGGTTGTGGCATCTAAGCCTTCGGTAGGTTCATCCAGCAATACCAGCGGCGCATCATGTAACAGCGCACGGGCGATAGCCAGACGGCGCAGTTCTCCACCGGAGAGCTGGCGTCCGCCTTCACCTAACCAACTGTTGAGACCTGTGTCTTCGAGTAATTTCTCCAGACCGACGCGACGGAGAATTTCAGCAAGAGTGTCATCAGTCGCATCCGGCGCGGCGAGTAACAGATTATCACGCAGCGTGGCGCTAAACAGATGCACTCGTTGCGGCACAACGCTGATAGTCTGGCGCAGAGCCGCTTCGTTCAGGCTGGCAATGGGGCTACCGTTAAGCAGAATCTCGCCCTGTAGTGGATCCCATGCACGGGTCAGCAGTTGTAGTAGTGTTGATTTACCGCATCCAGTTCGCCCGAGAATCGCCATATGTTCCCCGGCGTTTACCTGAAGAGAAATCCCTTTAAGTGCCTGTTGGGATTGCTCCGGATAGGTGAACGCAACATCCCGTAACGTCAAGGAAACCAGCTCGGGAACGGCTGACTGAGTCTCAGGGAAGGTCACTTCTGGTTTTTGGGCCGTTAAGTCAGTGATACGCACGGCAGAAGCAATAACTTGCCCCAGATGCTGGAATGCACCTGTTACTGGCGCCAGAGCTTCAAACGCGGCTAACGCACAGAAGACAAACAGGGCAATTAACGCACCTGGTTGAGCATTGCCGCCAACGCCGCCAGACGCCATCCACAGCATCAGGATCACCGCCAGTGCGCCAATCAACAGCATAATAGCCTGAGAAAGGGCCGTCAGTTCGGATTGGCGACGCTGTGCTTCCAGCCACTGAAGTTCTGTATTCTCTAACTGCGTGCGATAACGATCGCTGGCACCAAAAATAGTCAGTTCAGCTTGCCCTTGCAGCCAGGCTGTCAGCTGTTGACGATACTGCCCGCGAAGATGAGTCAGATTTTGTCCGGTGCTTTTTCCCGCACGATAAAACAGCGGTGGCATCAGGAAAAGCGTCAGTAACATAATGCCGCCCAGCGTAAAGGCGAGGGTGAGATCAAGGAAACTTAATCCGATTGTCACCACCATAATCACTACAAAAGCACCCACCAGCGGTGAGATAACGCGCAGGTAAAGATGATCGAGGGTATCAACATCGGCGACGACGCGGTTAAGTAATTCTCCCTGGCGATAGCGAGCCAGTCCGGCAGGGGAGAGGGGCAACAATTTGCTGAACGTATCAACACGCAGGTGCTGCAATACGCGGAAAGTCGCATCGTGACTCACCAGACGTTCAAAATAACGCCCTGCGGTACGAGTAATTGCCGCACCACGCACTCCTGCGGCGGGCAGCATATAGTTGAAACTGTACAGTCCTGCAACACCCGCAACCGCCGAGGCGGAGAGGAACCAACCAGAAAGCGTCAACAAGCCGATACTGGCGAGCAGTGTGACAATTGCCAGCACAATACCAAGGCTTAACATCCATTTATGACGTTTATACAGTGCCAGATAGGGTAGCAACGCGCGCATTTAAATCTCCTCCTGACGGTGGGCCAGCAATGTGGCGAATGGACCGCTAGCCACGCTTAACTCCGCGTAACGTCCTTGCTCAATAATCTGACCATCCTGCATTACCCAAATGACATCCCAGTCAGCGAGATCTTCTAGCTGGTGGGTAACCATCAACGTTGTCTGGCGCATTGAGGCGGCATTCAGTGCCTCCATCACGCGCTGCTCGCTGTGGGCATCAAGGCTGGCAGCGGGTTCATCCAACAGTAATAGCGAACAGGGATTCAATAATGCACGTGCCACCGCCACACGTTGTGCCTGACCTACGGAAAGGCGCGCAGCCTGATCGCCTACAGGCGTATCAACACCTTGTGGAAGTTGTGGCAGAAACTCACTGACCCAAGCGTTATCCAGTGCTGTTTGAAACTCTTGTTCGCTGGCATCAGGTCGTGCCAGCAGTACGTTATCCCGTAGTGTTGCTGCCGGTAATTGTGGGTTTTGCCCAACCCATGAGAGATGTTTACGCCATAATTCTGGTGATAAATCACGCAATTCTATCCCGTTGATCCGTAGTGATCCCTGATAGGAAAGAAAACCGGAAAGCACGTTCAGTAGCGAGCTTTTACCTGAACCGCTACGACCAACCAATACCGCACGTTGGCCTGCTGGCAAGGTAAAGTTCAGCGGGCCGGCCAGCGTTTTACCTTCTGGTGATATGATAAACAGATCCTCGGCCTCAATGGTCACTGGATCGGTCGATGCTAATTCCGCCTCACCACGCTGCGGATGGGCAAGTGGGGTTTCCATAAACGTTTTCAGACTGTCAGCTGCGCCAACTGCCTGGGCTTTAGCATGATAAAACGTACCGAGATCGCGTAATGGCTGGAAAAACTCTGGCGCAAGAATCAGGGCCAGAAAACCCGCAGCCAGCGTCACGCCAGTATCGTAATGACCAAAATTCAGCTCACCAAGATAGGAAAAACCGAAGTACACCGCCACCAGAGCAATCGACAGCGAGGTAAAGAATTCCAGAATGCCGGAGGATAGAAACGCCAGCCGCAGTACTTCCATTGTCCGTTGGCGGAAATCCTCCGAAGCAGAACGAATACTTTCAATTTCAGCTTCACCACGACCAAAAATACGCAGAGTTTCCATGCCGCGCAGGCGATCGAGAAAATGTCCACTTAAGCGAGCAAGCGCGAGAAAGTTGCGTCGGTTAGCATCGGCAGCCCCCATTCCAACCAGAGCCATAAACAACGGAATTAACGGTGCAGTACACAGCAAAATGAGCGCCGCAGCCCAGTTAGAGGGGAAGATAGCCACGACAATCAGCAACGGCACCGACACCGCCAGCGCCATTTGTGGCAGGTAGCGAGCGTAGTAATCATGCATATCGTCAATTTGTTCGAGCACCAGCGTCGCCCAACTCCCTGCAGGTTTTCCCTGAATCCACGCAGGACCTGCTTGTTGCAGACGGTCGAGAACCTGACGGCGGATGGCAAAGCGGATATGCTGTCCGGCGTGATAGCCCACCCGTTCGCGTAACCAGACCACCCATGCGCGCAGAACAAAGGTCAGAACCAGTAAAGTAAAAGGAAGCAACAGGGCTTCACGGGGAATATTCTCCATAATCATATGTTGCAGAATACGCGCCATGAACCAGGCCTGGGCAATTATCAACATGCCACTCACAAAGCCCAACAGACGAGAAATATTCAGCCAACGTTGGGAGATGACGCTTTGCTGTTTTAACCAGCGGGTTAACTCTTTTTGACGGGATTTGTTCATTGCACGCTTAGCAGGTGAGTTATCAGAATTTTTTGCAGAGCAATGTTACAACGAGGAAAAAATAAAGGCGACCCATAGTCGCATGGTGTCGCCTTCTTTACTTTTGTTACTGATTTGTAAAATTATTTTTGTCAGCTAAACCATCGAGGTAGCGTTCCGCGTCAAGTGCTGCCATGCAGCCTGTACCGGCAGAAGTAATGGCCTGGCGATAAATGTGATCCATCACATCGCCCGCGGCAAAGACGCCCGGAATGCTGGTCTGTGTGGCATTACCATGAATACCCGACTGTACTTTGATATAGCCGTTTTCCAGTTCCAGTTGCCCTTCGAAAATGGCAGTGTTCGGACTGTGACCGATAGCAACAAACAGACCGGCAACGTCGAGTGACTCGATGTTATCGTTGTTTTGCGTATCGCGCAGACGAACACCAGTGACGCCCATCTGATCGCCGGTCACTTCTTCCAGCGTACGATTGGTGTGCAGAATGATATTGCCGTTCTCCACTTTATCCATCAGACGCTTAATGAGGATTTTTTCCGCACGGAAACCATCACGGCGATGGATGAGATGCACTTCCGAAGCGATATTAGACAGATACAGTGCCTCTTCAACCGCAGTATTACCGCCGCCGATGACAGCTACTTTCTGATTGCGATAGAAAAATCCATCGCAGGTCGCACAGGCAGAAACCCCACGGCCTTTAAACGCTTCCTCAGAAGGAAGGCCGAGATAACGTGCAGAAGCTCCGGTGGCAATAATTAGCGCGTCGCATGTGTATTCGCCGCTATCACCAGTCAGACGGAACGGACGATTCTGCAAATCCACTTTGTTGATGTGATCAAAGATGATTTCAGTTTCAAATTTGGTGGCATGTTCATGCATGCGTTCCATTAATAACGGACCGGTCAGGTCGTTTGGATCGCCTGGCCAGTTTTCCACTTCCGTGGTGGTGGTCAGTTGGCCGCCTTTTTCCATGCCGGTAATCAGCACGGGTTGCAGGTTGGCGCGTGCTGCGTAGACAGCAGCGGTGTATCCCGCCGGGCCTGAACCCAGGATAAGCAGTTTACTGTGTTTGGTCGTGCCCATGAGATCCCCATAGTTGTTGGCAGACAATGGGCAGGATTGTAGGGAATTTACAGACGTAAAAAAAGAGTATGACGATTTTGTTAACGATTTGTGCAATCGTCAAAAGCGATAAGCGTGCGAAATTCCTCTGTCATTCTTCCGTCATTATCACGTCTGCTACTTAATTTTTCCGGTTTATAAGCCGATTAAATGATGATTAAACGTCACTGTTAATGAATAACTGGCATGTTGTACTAAAAAACGATGTTTTGCTTTGACAATCACCTGGTGTTTTGCGAAAACATTCGAGGAAGAAAAAAACAGTATTGTTATGTGCGCATAATCATGCATGTAAATACCATGTTTACCGTGCTAGTGAAATCTACGCATGGCGTGGACAGACGCCATTCGTGATGTCGATAGCTGCCTCAAGCAACGGTCTTCTCACCGTAGACCCAGGCATTGCGCGCCGTGAATCTTAATGATTTCGGTCTATCGTGACAGGTAGCGACTCTGAACAGTGATGTCTTCAGAGTCAGACAGGAGTAGGGAAGAAATACAGAGAGACAATAATAATGGTAGATAGCAAGAAGCGCCCTGGCAAAGATCTCGACCGTATCGATCGTAACATTCTTAATGAGTTGCAAAAGGATGGGCGTATTTCTAACGTCGAGCTTTCTAAACGTGTGGGACTTTCCCCAACGCCGTGCCTTGAGCGTGTGCGTCGGCTGGAAAGACAAGGGTTTATTCAGGGCTATACGGCACTGTTGAACCCGCATTATCTGGATGCATCACTTCTGGTATTCGTTGAGATTACTCTGAATCGTGGCGCTCCGGATGTGTTTGAACAATTCAATACTGCTGTGCAAAAACTTGAAGAAATTCAGGAGTGTCATTTGGTATCCGGTGATTTCGACTACCTGTTGAAAACACGCGTACCGGATATGTCAGCCTATCGTAAGCTGCTAGGGGAAACCCTGCTGCGTCTGCCTGGCGTCAATGACACACGGACATACGTTGTTATGGAAGAAGTCAAGCAGAGTAATCGTCTGGTTATTAAGACGCGCTAACACGGAACAGGTGCAAAATAAGCGTATTTTGATTACACTCCTGTTAATCCATACAGCAACAGTACTGGGGTAACCTGGTACTGTTGTCCGTTTTAGCATCGGGCAGGAAAAGCCTGTAACCTGGAGAGCCTTTCTTGAGCCAGGAATACACTGAAGACAAAGAAGTCACATTGACGAAGTTAAGCAGCGGGCGCCGACTCTTGGAGGCGTTGCTGATTCTTATTGTCCTGTTTGCCGTCTGGTTGATGGCAGCCTTATTAAGCTTTAACCCTTCGGATCCCAGCTGGTCGCAAACGGCCTGGCATGAGCCTATCCATAATTTAGGTGGGACGCCAGGTGCATGGTTGGCAGATACGCTGTTCTTCATTTTTGGCGTGATGGCTTACACCATCCCGGTCATTATTATCGGCGGCTGTTGGTTTGCCTGGCGTCATCAGTCCAGCGACGAGTATGTTGACTATTTCGCCGTTTCGCTACGAATTATTGGCGTGCTGGCGCTTATCCTCACGTCCTGTGGCCTTGCGGCAATCAACGCGGACGACATCTGGTATTTTGCCTCTGGTGGCGTAATCGGTAGCTTATTAAGCACTACGCTGCAACCGCTGTTGCACAGCAGTGGTGGGACCATTGCACTGCTCTGTGTTTGGGCGGCTGGCCTGACGCTGTTTACCGGCTGGTCCTGGGTGACCATTGCCGAAAAACTGGGGGGCTGGATTTTAAACATCCTCACTTTCGCCAGTAACCGCACTCGTCGCGATGATACCTGGGTTGATGAAGAAGAGTATGAAGACGACGAAGAGTATGAAGACGAGAAGAACGGCAAACAACATGAATCGCGCCGTGCTCGTATTCTCCGTGGCGCGTTAGCGCGTCGTAAACGTCTGGCGGAAAAATTCATCAATCCGATGGGGCGGCAAACAGACGCTGCATTGTTCTCCGGTAAGCGGATGGATGATGAAGATGACGTTACCTACACTGCGCGCGGTGTAGCCGCTGATCCTGATGATGTCCTCTTTTCGGGGAACCGTGCAACACAGCCAGAATATGACGAATACGATCCGTTATTAAACGGTGCGCCAATTACCGAACCTGTTGCCGCGGCAGCAGCTGCTACCACCGCGACGCAAAGCTGGGCCGCGCCGGTTGAACCTGTGACTCAGACACCGCCTGTTGCCTCTGTTGATGTTCCACCTGCCCAACCAACTGTAGCCTGGCAGCCTGTACCGGGGCCGCAAACGGGCGAGCCGGTTATTGCCTCAGCGCCGGAAGGTTATCCGCAACAACCTGTGCAGTCACAGCCGCCATATTATGCGCCTGCTGTGGAACAACCTGTTCAACAATCTTATTACGCACCTGCGCCTGAACAGCCAGTTCAACAGCCATATTATGCGCCTGCTGCGGAACAACCTGTTCAACAACCGTATTATGCACCAGTGCCTGAACAGCCAGTGGCTGATAACGCCTGGCAAGCCGCAGAGTCGCATTCCACTTTTGCGGCTCAGTCTACATATCAGCCTGAGCAAACTTACCAGCAGCCAGCCGCTCAGGAGACGTTGCGTCAACAGCCGCAACCGGTTGAACCTCAGCCTGTTGTGGAACCTGAACCGGTTGTTGAAGAAACAAAACCTGCACGTCCGCCGCTTTACTACTTTGAAGAAGTGGAGGAGAAGCGTGCACGCGAACGTGAGCAGCTTGCCGCCTGGTATCAGCCAATTCCCGAACCAGTTAAGGAACCTGAACCGATTAGACCTGTTCAGTCAGCGAAATCTGTTCAGTCATCGTCGACTGTCGCCGCAGTTCCTCCGGTAGAAGCCGTGGCTGCTGTTTCGCCACTGGCATCAGGCGTGAAAAAAGCGACTCTGGCGACAGGTGCTGCCGCAACGGTTGCAGCACCTGTTTTTAGCCTGGCAAATAGCGGTGGACCTCGACCACAAGTGAAAGAGGGTATAGGCCCGCAGTTGCCACGACCAAAGCGTATTCGTGTTCCGACTCGTCGTGAACTGGCATCGTATGGCATCAAACTACCTTCACAGCGAGCCGCCGAAGAGAAAGCTCGCGAAGCGCAGCGCAATCAATACGATTCTGGCGATCAGTATAACGATGATGAAATCGATGCGATGCAGCAAGATGAGTTGGCTCGTCAGTTCGCCCATACACAGCAGCAACGCTATGGCGAACAATATCAGCATGATGCGCCAGTTAACCCTGAAGATGAAGACGCAGCGACAGAGGCTGAACTGGCTCGTCAATTTGCCCAAACCCAACAGCAACGTTATTCCGGTGAGCAACCTGCGGGGGCAAATCCATTCTCGCTGGAAGATTTTGAATTTTCACCGATGAAAGTGTTGGTGGATGATGGCCCACACGAGCCGCTGTTTACGCCAATTGTTGAGCAGCCGCAGCAACCGGTAGCGCCGCAGTCGCAATATCAGCAGCCGCAACAACCGGTAGCGCCGCAGCCACATTACCAGCAGCCGCAGCAGCCGGTAGCGCCGCAGCCGCAATATCAGCAGCCGCAGCAGCCGGTAGAGCCGCAGTCGCAGTATCAGCAGCCGCAACAACCGGTAGCTCCGCAGCCGCAAGATACCCTGCTTCATCCGTTGTTAATGCGCAACGGTGATAGCCGTCCGTTGCATAAACCAACTACGCCGCTACCCTCGCTGGATTTGCTGACGCCGCCGCCGAGCGAAGTGGAACCGGTAGATACCTTTGCGCTTGAGCAAATGGCACGTCTGGTAGAAGCACGCCTGGCCGATTTCCGCATTAAAGCAGATGTGGTCAATTATTCACCAGGTCCTGTAATCACCCGCTTTGAGTTGAATCTGGCTCCGGGCGTAAAAGCAGCACGTATTTCTAACCTGTCACGCGATCTTGCTCGTTCATTGTCGACCGTGGCGGTGCGCGTGGTTGAAGTCATTCCTGGCAAACCTTATGTAGGTCTGGAGTTACCGAACAAAAAACGACAAACCGTTTATCTGCGAGAAGTGCTGGATAACGCGAAGTTCCGTGATAATCCATCGCCGCTGACGATTGTTTTGGGTAAAGATATCGCAGGCGATCCGGTTGTAGCCGACCTGGCCAAAATGCCTCACTTGCTGGTTGCGGGGACCACCGGTTCCGGTAAGTCGGTGGGTGTAAACGCCATGATCCTCAGCATGCTCTATAAAGCGCAGCCGGAAGATGTTCGTTTCATTATGATCGACCCGAAAATGCTGGAGCTTTCGGTTTATGAAGGCATTCCGCATCTGTTAACGGAAGTCGTTACCGACATGAAAGATGCTGCCAACGCTCTGCGCTGGTGCGTAAATGAAATGGAACGTCGTTATAAGCTGATGTCGGCACTGGGTGTGCGTAATTTGGCAGGGTATAACGAAAAAATTGCTGAAGCGGATCGAATGATGCGTCCGATTCCAGATCCATACTGGAAACCGGGTGACAGTATGGATGCCCAGCATCCAGTGCTGAAAAAAGAGCCGTACATTGTGGTGCTGGTGGATGAATTTGCCGACCTGATGATGACGGTAGGTAAAAAAGTGGAAGAGTTGATTGCGCGTCTGGCGCAAAAAGCGCGTGCTGCGGGTATCCACCTTGTGCTGGCAACGCAACGTCCATCGGTTGATGTAATTACTGGTCTGATTAAAGCGAACATTCCAACCCGTATCGCCTTTACCGTATCCAGTAAGATCGACTCACGTACCATTCTCGATCAGGCTGGCGCGGAATCGTTACTTGGAATGGGGGATATGCTCTACTCCGGGCCGAACTCCACCATGCCGGTACGTGTTCACGGTGCTTTTGTTCGCGATCAGGAAGTTCATGCGGTGGTGCAGGACTGGAAAGCCCGTGGTCGTCCGCAGTATGTTGACGGCATCACTTCCGACAGTGAAAGTGAAGGCGGAGCCGGTGGTTTTGACGGGGCTGAAGAACTCGATCCGTTGTTCGATCAAGCAGTGGCGTTTGTCATTGAAAAACGTAAAGCGTCAATTTCAGGCGTACAGCGTCAGTTCCGCATTGGTTATAACCGTGCGGCGCGTATCGTCGAACAGATGGAAGCGCAGGGGATCGTCAGCGAACAGGGTCACAACGGTAATCGTGAAGTGCTGGCCCCTCCGCCGTTTGACTAATTAGTGCATCGTAGGCCGGATAAAACGCGATAAGCGTTGCATCCGGCGCTCTATCAACTGAAAATTCAGTATTTTCTTCTTTCCTCAAGCTGATTATTAGCCTGGAATAGAGAGTAGAGGGAACTCCCGTTCGGGAGTGACGTAATTTGAGGAACAATGATGAAAAAAATTGCCATCACCTGTGCATTACTCTCAAGCTTAGTTGCGACCAGCGTTTGGGCTGATGCCGCAAGCGATCTGAAAAGCCGTCTGGATAAGGTCAGCAGCTTCCACGCCAGCTTCACGCAAAAAGTGACTGACGGTAGCGGCGCGGCGGTGCAGGAAGGTCAGGGCGATCTGTGGGTGAAACGTCCAAACTTATTCAACTGGCATATGACTCAACCGGATGAAAGCATTCTGGTTTCTGACGGTAAAACTCTGTGGTTCTATAACCCATTCGTTGAGCAAGCTACGGCAACCTGGCTGAAAGATGCCACAGGGAATACGCCGTTTATGCTGATTGCGCGTAACCAGTCCAGCGACTGGCAGCAGTACAACATCAAACAGAACGGCGATGATTTTGTCCTGACACCTAAAACCAGCAATGGCAACCTGAAGCAGTTCACTATTAACGTGGGCCGTGATGGTACCATCCATCAGTTCAGCGCGGTGGAACAGGACGACCAGCGCAGCAGTTATCAGTTGAAATCCCAGCAAAATGGGGCTGTGGATGCAGCGAAATTTACCTTCACCCCGCCGCAAGGCGTAACGGTAGATGATCAACGTAAGTAGAGGCACCTGAGTGAGCAATCTGTCGCTCGATTTTTCGGATAATACTTTTCAACCTCTGGCCGCGCGTATGCGGCCAGAAAATTTAGCACAGTATATCGGCCAGCAACATTTGCTGGCTGCGGGGAAGCCGTTGCCGCGCGCTATCGAAGCCGGACACCTGCATTCCATGATCCTCTGGGGGCCGCCGGGAACCGGTAAAACCACCCTCGCGGAAGTGATCGCCCGTTATGCAAATGCTGATGTGGAACGTATTTCTGCCGTCACCTCTGGCGTGAAAGAAATTCGCGAAGCGATAGAGCGCGCACGGCAAAACCGCAATGCCGGTCGCCGTACCATTTTGTTTGTCGATGAAGTGCACCGTTTCAACAAAAGTCAGCAGGATGCTTTTCTACCGCACATTGAAGATGGCACCATCACGTTTATTGGTGCAACAACCGAAAACCCGTCATTTGAGCTTAACTCAGCATTGCTTTCGCGTGCTCGTGTCTACTTACTCAAGTCTCTGACCACCGAGGATATTGAACAAGTACTGACTCAGGCGATGGAAGACAAAAACCGTGGCTATGGCGGGCAGGATATTGTTCTGCCAGATGAAACACGACGCGCCATTGCTGAACTGGTGAATGGCGACGCGCGTCGAGCGTTAAATACGCTGGAAATGATGGCGGATATGGCCGAAGTCGGTGACAGCGGAAAACGTGTCCTGAAGACGGAATTACTCACTGAAATTGCTGGCGAGCGTAGCGCCCGTTTCGATAACAAAGGCGATCGCTTTTACGATCTAATTTCCGCGCTGCATAAATCTGTACGCGGTAGCGCTCCTGATGCCGCGCTGTATTGGTATGCGCGAATTATTACTGCGGGCGGTGATCCTTTATATGTCGCACGTCGCTGCCTGGCGATTGCTTCAGAAGATATCGGTAATGCCGATCCGCGGGCGATGCAGGTGGCAATTGCCGCCTGGGATTGCTTTACCCGCGTAGGCCCGGCAGAAGGTGAACGCGCCATTGCCCAGGCAATTGTTTATCTCGCTTGCGCGCCAAAAAGTAATGCTGTCTATACTGCGTTCAAAGCCGCGTTAGCTGATGCCCGTGAACGTCCGGACTATGATGTACCGGTACACCTGCGTAATGCGCCAACCAAACTGATGAAGGAAATGGGCTACGGACAGGAATATCGTTACGCCCACGATGAAGCAAACGCTTATGCTGCCGGTGAGGTTTACTTCCCGCCGGAAATAGCACAAACGCGCTATTATTTCCCGACAAACAGAGGCCTTGAAGGCAAGATTGGCGAAAAGCTCGCCTGGCTGGCTGAACAGGATCAAAATAGCCCCATAAAACGCTACCGTTAATGTTATCGTTGCGGTAATGTTGTTACTGTATCCCTGTGGTCGCAGGCTGTGGCCACATCTCCCATTTAATTCGATAAGCACAGGATAAGCATGCTCGATCCCAATCTGCTGCGTAATGAGCCAGACGCAGTCGCTGAAAAACTGGCACGCCGGGACTTTAAGCTGGATGTAGATAAGCTGGGCGCTCTTGAAGAGCGTCGTAAAGTATTGCAGGTCAAAACGGAAAACCTGCAAGCGGAGCGTAACTCCCGATCGAAATCCATTGGCCAGGCAAAAGCGCGCGGGGAAGATATCGAGCCTTTACGTCTGGAAGTGAACAAACTGGGCGAAGAGCTGGATGCAGCAAAAGCCGAGCTGGATGCTTTACAGGCTGAAATTCGCGATATCGCGCTGACAATCCCTAACCTGCCTGCAGATGAAGTGCCGGTAGGTAAAGATGAAAATGACAACGTTGAAGTCAGCCGCTGGGGCACCCCGCGTGAGTTTGACTTTGAAGTTCGTGACCATGTTACGCTGGGTGAAATGCACTCCGGCCTTGATTTTGCGGCAGCGGTTAAGCTGACCGGCTCGCGCTTTGTGGTGATGAAAGGGCAAATTGCTCGCATGCACCGCGCACTGTCGCAGTTTATGCTGGATCTGCACACCGAGCAGCATGGCTATAGCGAAAACTATGTTCCGTACCTGGTTAACCAGGATACGCTGTACGGTACTGGCCAGTTGCCGAAGTTTGCAGGCGATCTGTTCCATACTCGTCCGCTGGAAGAAGAAGCTGAGACCAGTAACTACGCGCTGATCCCAACAGCAGAAGTTCCGCTGACCAACCTGGTACGCGGTGAAATCATCGACGAAGATGATCTGCCGATCAAAATGACCGCTCATACCCCATGCTTCCGTTCTGAAGCCGGTTCTTATGGTCGTGATACCCGTGGTCTGATTCGTATGCACCAATTCGACAAAGTTGAAATGGTTCAGATCGTGCGTCCGGAAGATTCAATGGCGGCACTTGAAGAGATGACGGGTCATGCAGAAAAAGTCCTGCAACTGCTGGGCCTGCCGTACCGCAAAATCATCCTTTGCACTGGCGACATGGGCTTTGGCGCTTGCAAAACTTACGACCTGGAAGTATGGATCCCGGCACAGAACACCTACCGCGAGATCTCTTCCTGCTCCAACGTCTGGGATTTCCAGGCGCGTCGTATGCAGGCACGTTGCCGCAGTAAGTCTGACAAGAAAACCCGTTTGGTTCATACCCTGAACGGTTCTGGTCTGGCTGTTGGTCGTACGTTGGTTGCGGTAATGGAAAACTATCAGCAGGCTGATGGTCGTATTGAAGTGCCGGAAGTTTTACGCCCGTACATGAACGGTCTGGAATATATTGGTTAACATCCAATTTTTTGACTCTATAAAGCGCCTTCGGGCGCTTTTTTTGTCTCCCTTTGATATCAAACAATAATTACAGCTGACTTAAGCGCAATACTACTTTCGAGTGAAAATCTTCCTATCTCGTTGATTTTCAAATCATTCGATGTATACAAACCTATATAGCGATCGGCTATTGAAATAATTACACAATACGGTTTGTTACTGGAATCAATCGTGAGCAAGCTTGAGTGAGCCATTATGAAAACGAAAATTCCTGATGCGGTTTTGGCTGCTGAGGTGAGTCGCCGTGGTTTGGTAAAAACGACAGCGATCGGCGGCCTGGCGATGGCCAGCAGCGCGTTAACCTTACCTTTTAGTCGGATAGCGCACGCTGTTGATAGCGCCATTCCGGCAAATTCAGACGAAAAGGTTATCTGGAGCGCCTGCACCGTTAACTGTGGCAGCCGTTGCCCGCTACGTATGCACGTAGTGGACGGTGAAATCAAATATGTCGAAACAGATAATACCGGTGATGATAATTACGATGGACTGCACCAGGTACGCGCCTGTCTG
Source organism: Escherichia coli (assembly GCF_011881725.1). GTDB lineage: Bacteria > Pseudomonadota > Gammaproteobacteria > Enterobacterales > Enterobacteriaceae > Escherichia > Escherichia coli_E. The sequence continues at coordinate 69,310 of NZ_JAATUR010000002.1, forward strand.
CGTGGGCGTTCCATGCGTCGCCGCGTTTATAACCCGGACCGCCTGAAATATCCGATGAAACGAGTCGGTGCTCGTGGCGAAGGCAAATTTGAGCGCATTAGTTGGGAAGAAGCCTACGATATTATCGCTACCAATATGCAGCGCCTGATTAAAGAGTACGGTAACGAATCCATCTACCTGAATTACGGTACCGGTACGCTGGGCGGCACTATGACTCGTTCCTGGCCGCCGGGAAATACCCTGGTAGCGCGTTTGATGAACTGCTGCGGCGGTTATCTGAACCATTATGGTGACTACTCTTCCGCGCAAATAGCCGAAGGTCTGAACTATACCTATGGCGGCTGGGCCGATGGTAACAGTCCGTCAGATATCGAAAACAGTAAACTGGTGGTGCTGTTTGGTAACAACCCTGGTGAGACGCGTATGAGCGGCGGCGGGGTGACCTATTACCTGGAGCAGGCGCGGCAAAAATCAAATGCACGAATGATCATTATCGATCCGCGCTATACCGATACGGGCGCCGGACGCGAAGATGAATGGATCCCTATTCGTCCGGGAACAGATGCTGCACTGGTTAACGGTCTGGCGTATGTCATGATCACCGAAAACCTGGTTGATCAGGAATTCCTCGACAAATATTGTGTCGGCTACGACGAAAAGACGTTGCCAGCCAGCGCGCCGAAAAATGGTCACTATAAAGCGTATATCCTGGGTGACGGGCCAGACGGTGTTGCCAAAACACCGGAATGGGCCTCGCAAATTACCGGCATCCCGGCAGATAAAATCATTAAACTTGCTCGTGAAATTGGTAGCACCAAACCGGCATTTATTAGCCAGGGATGGGGACCGCAGCGCCATGCTAACGGCGAAATCGCCACGCGTGCCATTTCGATGCTGGCAATTCTCACCGGGAACGTCGGTATTAACGGTGGTAACAGTGGTGCGCGAGAAGGTTCATATAGCTTACCGTTTGTACGCATGCCGACCCTGGAAAACCCGATTCAGACCAGCATTTCCATGTTTATGTGGACCGATGCAATTGAACGTGGCCCGGAAATGACGGCGCTTCGTGACGGTGTGCGCGGTAAAGATAAACTGGATGTTCCGATCAAGATGATCTGGAACTATGCTGGTAACTGCCTGATTAACCAACATTCGGAAATCAACCGTACCCATGAAATCCTCCAGGATGATAAGAAGTGTGAGTTGATTGTGGTTATCGACTGCCACATGACTTCATCAGCGAAATATGCTGACATCCTGCTGCCGGACTGCACTGCCTCCGAACAGATGGACTTTGCGCTGGATGCTTCCTGCGGAAATATGTCTTACGTGATTTTCAATGACCGGGTCATTAAACCGCGCTTTGAATGTAAGACTATTTACGAGATGACCAGCGAACTGGCAAAACGTCTTGGCGTCGAGCAACAGTTTACTGAAGGTCGTACGCAGGAAGAGTGGATGCGTCACCTGTATGCCCAGTCGCGGGAAGCGATTCCGGAACTGCCAACCTTTGAAGAGTTCCGCAAACAGGGGATCTTTAAAAAGCGTGATCCGCAAGGGCATCATGTTGCTTACAAAGCCTTCCGTGAAGATCCGCAGGCTAATCCATTGACCACGCCATCGGGCAAAATCGAAATCTATTCACAGGCGCTGGCTGACATTGCCGCCACCTGGGAATTGCCGGAAGGCGATGTGATCGATCCGCTGCCGATCTACACTCCGGGCTTTGAAAGTTATCAGGATCCGCTGAACAAACAGTATCCACTGCAACTTACGGGTTTCCACTACAAATCCCGCGTTCACTCCACCTACGGCAACGTAGACGTGCTGAAAGCAGCCTGCCGTCAGGAAATGTGGATCAACCCACTTGATGCGCAAAAACGCGGTATCAGCAACGGCGATAAGGTACGGATCTTTAACGATCGTGGTGAAGTCCATATTGAGGCGAAAGTGACGCCACGAATGATGCCGGGCGTGGTCGCTCTGGGCGAAGGAGCCTGGTATGACCCGGATGCGAAACGTGTCGATAAGGGCGGTTGTATTAACGTACTGACCACTCAACGTCCGTCTCCTCTTGCCAAGGGGAATCCGTCACATACAAACCTTGTTCAGGTTGAGAAGGTGTAAGGAGTAACCGATGACAACCCAGTATGGATTTTTTATTGATTCCAGCCGTTGCACCGGTTGCAAAACCTGCGAGCTGGCCTGTAAAGACTATAAAGATCTGACGCCGGAAGTCAGCTTCCGCCGCATTTATGAATATGCTGGCGGCGACTGGCAGGAAGATAACGGTGTCTGGCATCAGAATGTGTTTGCCTACTATCTGTCGATTTCATGCAACCACTGTGAAGATCCGGCGTGTACCAAAGTCTGCCCGAGCGGCGCGATGCATAAACGCGAAGATGGTTTTGTCGTGGTCGATGAAGATGTGTGCATTGGCTGCCGCTACTGTCATATGGCCTGCCCGTACGGCGCGCCGCAGTACAACGCAACCAAAGGTCATATGACCAAATGCGACGGCTGCTATGACCGCGTTGCTGAGGGTAAAAAACCGATCTGTGTCGAATCTTGTCCGCTACGTGCACTGGATTTCGGCCCTATCGACGAGCTGCGTAAAAAACATGGCGAGCTGGCGGCAGTTGCGCCGCTGCCGCGTGCGCACTTCACCAAACCGAATATTGTGATCAAACCTAACGCTAATAGCCGCCCAACCGGGGATACCACTGGCTATCTGGCAAACCCGAAGGAGGTGTGAGATGGGAAGTGGATGGCATGAATGGCCGCTGATGATCTTCACGGTCTTCGGGCAATGTGTGGCGGGTGGTTTTATCGTTCTGGCATTGGCACTGCTCAAAGGTGACCTGCGAGCAGAAGCCCAGCAGCGTGTTATCGCCTGCATGTTTGGCTTATGGGTGCTGATGGGCATTGGCTTTATCGCCTCTATGCTCCATCTTGGCTCACCAATGCGCGCCTTTAACTCTCTGAACAGGGTGGGGGCTTCAGCTCTCAGTAACGAAATCGCCAGCGGTTCGATCTTTTTTGCCGTAGGTGGAATCGGTTGGTTGTTGGCAATGCTGAAAAAATTGTCACCGGCATTACGCACGCTTTGGTTGGTGGTGACGATGGTTCTCGGTGTGGTCTTTGTCTGGATGATGGTGCGTGTCTATAACAGCATCGATACCGTACCGACCTGGTACAGCATCTGGACACCGATGGGCTTTTTCCTGACCATGTTTATGGGCGGCCCGTTACTGGGTTACCTGTTGCTGAGTCTGGCTGGCGTCGATGGCTGGGCGATGCGTTTGCTGCCTGCGATTTCCGTATTGGCACTGGTGGTGAGTGGCGTGATGTCAGTGATGCAGGGCGCAGAGCTGGCGACCATTCATAGCTCTGTGCAGCAGGCCGCAGCGCTAGTGCCAGATTATGGTGCGCTAATGGCCTGGCGGATCGTGCTTTTGGCCGTGGCCATGTGCTTGTGGATTGCACCGCAGGTGAAAGGCTTTCAGCCTGCTGTGCCTCTGCTTTCCGTATCATTCATCCTGCTTCTCGCCGGGGAGTTAATCGGCCGCGGGGTATTCTACGGTTTGCATATGACCGTTGGCATGGCCGTTGCCAGTTAAGGTGCAGTAACCGGGGCTTTGGCCCCGGTTCTCTTTTATTTCTGTTTCGTTAACGTGTCATAACTGGTCATCAAATTACGATAATCAGGAATGTGGTTAGAGAACAACGTCGCCAGCCCTTCAATATCATTACGCCAGTCGCGGTGTAGCTCGCAAGCCACGCCGAACCACGTCATCAATTGTGCGCCAGCTTGTGACATACGATCCCACGCTGAATGACGGGTAATCTCGTTAAAGGTCCCTGACGCGTCAGTCACTACAAAGACATCAAACCCTTCTTCAATTGCTGAAAGCGCCGGGAACGCAACGCAAACTTCAGTTACCACACCGGCAATAATTAACTGCTTTTTACCTGTCGCTTTGACCGCTTTAACAAAATCTTCGTTATCCCAGGCGTTAATATTTCCCGGGCGAGCAATGTAAGGTGCATCGGGGAACTGTGCTTTCAGTTCTGGAACTAATGGGCCGTTAGGGCCGGTTTCAAAACTGGTGGTAAGAATAGTCGGTAAGTTGAAATACTTAGCCAGGTCGCCCAACGCCAGGACGTTATTTTTAAATTTGTCGGGTTCAATATCCCGCACAAGAGAAAGCAATCCAGCCTGGTGATCCACTAACAAAACGGCAGCATCATTTTTATCGAGACGAACATACGGTTTGGTCATCCTCTTCTCCTTTCGAGAGTCTGCGGTACGCCTGAAATCGTTCAGACGCGATGCGTTGCTCTGAAAGCATAGACGGGAAATATTAGTTTGCTGTGACCATGAAATTTTTCGACTGAACGAAGCGTATGAAGTTTGTGTTAGATCAACAAAAACAATCAGATGAGATTAATCGTCTTTTAACCATTAGCGTTATGAATGAGTAATTTAAATCGATAATACGGCCGCTGTGATATGCGCGTATTTTCACCCATTGACAATGTTTTTGGCGGTGGCATGATGCGCATGAAATTTGAACTTCCTCACGGTTTTAATTCATGTCCACGTATACCCGGCCTGTCATGCTTTTGCTGTCTGGCCTGCTTTTGTTGACTCTGGCGATCGCGGTGTTAAATACACTCGTGCCGCTTTGGCTCGCCCAGGAACACATGTCCACATGGCAGGTAGGCGTTGTCAGTTCATCCTATTTTACCGGTAACCTGGCCGGAACATTGCTGACAGGGTATGTCATTAAACGTATTGGTTTTAACCGTAGCTATTATCTGGCCTCCTTCATTTTTGCCGCTGGCTGTGCCGGACTTGGCCTGATGATTGGTTTCTGGAGCTGGTTGGCGTGGCGTTTTGTCGCGGGCGTCGGCTGTGCCATGATTTGGGTGGTCGTTGAGAGTGCGCTGATGTGCAGTGGGACGTCGCGTAACCGTGGACGGTTGCTTGCTGCGTATATGATGGTTTATTACGTCGGAACGTTTTTAGGCCAGTTACTGGTCAGCAAAGTCTCAACCGAGTTGATGAGCGTATTGCCGTGGGTTACAGGCTTGACGTTGGCAGGGATCTTACCGCTGTTGTTTACACGTGTCCTGAATCAGCAGGCTGAAAACCATGATTCGACGTCAATTACATCCATGCTAAAACTCCGTCAGGCGCGGCTCGGCGTAAATGGCTGCATTATCTCAGGAATCGTTCTGGGCTCTCTGTATGGCCTGATGCCGCTGTACCTCAATCACAAAGGGGTGAGCAATGCCAGCATTGGTTTCTGGATGGCGGTACTGGTCAGTGCTGGTATCCTGGGCCAATGGCCTATTGGGCGTCTGGCGGATAAGTTTGGTCGGCTGCTTGTGTTGCGTGTTCAGGTTTTTGTCGTCATTCTCGGCAGTATAGCGATGCTTAGCCAGGCGGCGATGGCACCAGCGTTATTCATCCTCGGTGCTGCTGGCTTTACGCTATATCCGGTGGCGATGGCATGGGCTTGCGAGAAAGTTGAACATCACCAACTGGTGGCGATGAACCAGGCCTTACTATTGAGCTATACCGTGGGAAGTCTGCTTGGCCCGTCATTTACCGCCATGCTGATGCAGAACTTCTCCGATAATTTATTGTTTATCATGATCGCCAGCGTGTCGTTTATTTATTTGCTGATGCTGCTTCGCAATGCCGGTCATACGCCGAAACCCGTTGCTCACGTGTAAATGAATTCAAGCAGAGTGTGAACTTAGTGTTTCACACTCTGCTTTTTTGTTTCTTCTATCCTGCTTGCTTTTCTCAAAATTTTATTCGTCTAAAAATAAAATGTGCAGCAGGTTATAATTTTGGATTCCGCTATTTCCGCACTTCTTATTTGCCGCGCATAATCCTTCATTTTACAGATATACCTTTAATTTTGGCGAAGGATTTGTCTATGGCTGGGAACGTGCAGGAAAAACAGTTGCGATGGTACAACATTGCTCTGATGTCTTTTATCACCGTCTGGGGTTTTGGCAATGTTGTTAATAACTATGCCAATCAGGGGCTGGTGGTTGTTTTTTCATGGGTGTTTATTTTTGCGCTCTATTTCACACCTTATGCGCTGATTGTTGGTCAGTTAGGCTCGACTTTCAAAGATGGGAAGGGCGGGGTCAGTACCTGGATTAAACACACGATGGGACCCGGACTGGCTTACCTCGCAGCGTGGACCTACTGGGTGGTGCATATTCCCTATCTGGCACAAAAACCCCAGGCAATACTGATTGCGCTCGGCTGGGCGATGAAAGGCGACGGTTCGTTAATCAAAGAATATTCGGTCGTAGCGTTACAGGGATTAACGCTGGTACTGTTTGTCTTCTTTATGTGGGTTGCTTCACGAGGTATGAAATCGCTGAAAATCGTCGGTTCTGTGGCAGGGATTGCGATGTTTGTCATGTCGCTCTTGTATGTGGCGATGGCGGTAACCGCGCCGGCGATTACTGAAGTGCATATTGCGACCACAAACATTACCTGGGAAACGTTCATTCCTCATATCGACTTTACCTACATTACCACTATTTCAATGCTGGTTTTCGCGGTTGGCGGAGCAGAGAAGATTTCACCCTACGTTAATCAAACGCGCAACCCAGGAAAAGAATTTCCAAAAGGGATGTTATGCCTGGCGGTGATGGTTGCGGTTTGCGCCATTCTGGGGTCACTGGCGATGGGGATGATGTTTGACTCACGTAATATCCCTGATGACTTAATGACTAATGGTCAGTATTACGCCTTTCAGAAGCTGGGCGAGTATTACAATATGGGTAATGCTTTAATGGTGATTTACGCCATTGCGAACACCCTGGGACAAGTTGCTGCACTGGTATTCTCTATTGATGCCCCGCTTAAAGTGTTATTAGGCGATGCTGACAGCAAATATATTCCTGCCAGTTTATGTCGTACCAACGCTTCTGGTACGCCCGTTAATGGCTATTTTCTGACCCTGGTGCTGGTGGCTATCCTGATTATGCTACCGACACTGGGTATTGGTGATATGAATAATCTCTACAAATGGCTTCTCAATCTGAACTCAGTAGTGATGCCACTGCGTTATTTGTGGGTGTTCGTGGCGTTTATTGCAGTCGTTCGCCTGGCGCAGAAATATAAGCCGGAATATATCTTTATTCGTAATAAGTCTCTGGCGATGACTGTCGGTATTTGGTGTTTTGCCTTTACTGCTTTTGCCTGTTTGACGGGAATCTTCCCGAAAATGGAAGCCTTCACTGCAGAATGGACCTTCCAGCTAGCGCTGAACATCGCCACGCCATTTGTGCTGGTGGGGTTGGGATTGATATTTCCGCTGCTGGCACGTAAAGCGAATACGAACTAATTATTGTCGTTAGTTCTGCAAACTCGTACAGCGCTGACCTGTTTTCACATAATCGAGAAAAGCCCACAAGCCACAGGACATATACTGGCGGTTTGGGTAATAGGTTGATGCACTATAAGATGCGTTAAAACGATGTGCTGAATTAACTCATGCAGAATGAAGAGTGGAATAACAAAGCGGCAACTCAATAAAGTTGCCGCTTTACGGGAGAAATTAGAACATCACTTTATGACCATATTGTTCGAGAATGCCTTTCACGCGTTCCATGGTCTCTTTTTTCGGTGGTTTAACACCGTCGAGTTTGTATTCTTCACCCATCGCCACCCATTTGTGTTTACCCAGCTCGTGGTAGGGGAGAAGCTCGATTTTCTCAACGTTACCCATATCGCGGGTAAATTCACCGAGGCGATGTGCTGAATCGTCATCGTCAGACCAGCCAGGGACAACAACGTAGCGGATCCAGACCTTTACATTTTTATTCGCCAGATATTTGGCGAACTCCAGCGTGCGGTGGTTGGAAACCCCAACCAGATTCTGGTGGATCTCGTCGTTCATCTGTTTGAGATCGAGCATTACCAGATCGGTTACTTCCAGCAGTTCATCAATCACAGGATCGTAACGACGAACAAAGCCGTTGGTGTCGAGACAAGTATGAATGCCTTCTTTTTTACATGCACGGAACCAGTCACGAACGAACTCAGCTTGCAGGATTGCTTCACCGCCAGATGCAGTAACGCCGCCGCCTGAAGCGTTCATAAAGTGGCGATAGGTCACCACCTCTTTCATTAAATCTTCGACGGTAACTTCTTTACCGCCATGCGTGTCCCAGGTGTCGCGGTTATGACAATACAGGCAGCGCATCAGGCAGCCTTGGAAAAAGGTGATAAAGCGAATACCCGGGCCGTCTACGGTTCCACAGGATTCAAAGGAGTGAATGCGACCAATAACTGACATTGCGGTGTTTCTCCAGATGTGGCCCATCTGAGGCCGTGTTGGTGCGCAGCTCGAAGGCTACGTCGAGTCTGTTTTGGCAGTTACATTAAAGTATAGATAGCTGACAAAAAAGGCTCTCTTGCTAAAAAAGGCCCCACTTTCGTGGAGCCTTTATTGTACGCTTTTTACTGTACGATTTCAGTCAAATCTAATTACATAGATTGAGTAAAGGTACGAGTAATAACGTCTTGCTGTTGTTCTTTAGTCAGCGAGTTGAAACGTACTGCGTAGCCAGATACACGGATGGTCAGCTGCGGATATTTTTCCGGGTTTTCCATCGCGTCGAGCAGCATTTCACGGTTCATCACGTTCACGTTCAGGTGCTGACCACCTTCGATGGACGCTTCGTGGTGGAAGTAACCATCCATCAGACCAGCCAGGTTGGTCTTACGAACTTCGTCATCTTTACCCAGTGCGTTCGGAACGATAGAGAAGGTGTAAGAGATACCATCTTTAGCGTAAGCGAACGGCAGTTTAGCAACGGAAGTCAGAGAAGCTACAGCACCTTTCTGGTCACGACCGTGCATCGGGTTAGCACCCGGTCCGAACGGCGCGCCAGCACGACGACCGTCTGGGGTGTTACCAGTTTTCTTACCATACACAACGTTAGAAGTGATGGTCAGAACAGACTGAGTCGGGATAGCATCACGGTAGGTGTGCAGTTTCTGAATTTTCTTCATGAAACGTTCAACCAGATCAACAGCCAGGTCATCTACACGAGGATCGTTGTTACCAAACTGCGGATATTCGCCTTCGATTTCGAAGTCGATAGCCAGACCGTCTTCGTCACGAATCGGTTTAACTTTCGCATATTTGATTGCAGACAGGGAGTCAGCAGCAACAGACAGACCTGCGATACCACACGCCATAGTGCGGATAACGTCACGGTCGTGCAGCGCCATCAGAGAGGCTTCGTAGCTGTACTTGTCGTGCATGTAGTGGATGATGTTCAGTGCAGTGATGTACTGCTTAGCCAGCCAGTCCATGAAGTGATCCATGCGCTCCATCACTTCATCGTAGTTCAGGAGGTCTCCTTTGATCGGTTCAGACTTCGGACCAACCTGCATTTTCAGTTTTTCATCAACGCCACCGTTGATTGCGTACAGCATGGTTTTCGCCAGGTTTGCACGCGCACCAAAGAACTGCATTTGTTTACCAACGATCATCGGGCTTACGCAGCAAGCGATAGCGTAGTCATCGTTGTTGAAGTCCGGACGCATCAGGTCATCGTTCTCATACTGCAGAGAAGAGGTGTCGATGGACACTTTAGCAGCGAATTTCTTGAAGTTCAGCGGCAGTTTTTCAGACCACAGAATGGTCATGTTCGGTTCCGGAGACGGACCCATGGTGTACAGGGTGTTCAGGAAACGGAAGCTGTTTTTGGTAACCAGCGTACGACCGTCGAGACCCATACCACCGATAGATTCGGTTGCCCAGATCGGGTCGCCAGAGAACAGTTCATCGTACTCCGGAGTACGCAGGAAGCGAACCATACGCAGTTTCATGACCAGATGGTCAACCATTTCCTGCGCTTCTTGTTCGGTGATCTTGCCAGCTTTCAGGTCACGTTCGATGTACACATCCAGGAAGGTGGAGGTACGACCGAAGGACATTGCAGCACCGTTCTGAGACTTAACAGCAGCCAGGTAGCCGAAGTAAGTCCATTGGATAGCTTCCTGAGCGTTGGTAGCCGGACCAGAGATGTCATAGCCGTATTTCGCAGCCATTTCTTTCATCTGACCCAGAGCGCGGTGCTGTTCAGCGATTTCTTCGCGCAGACGGATAGTCGCTTCCAGATTTACGCCATTTTCCAGGTCAGCCTGCAGAGAGGTGAACTGTGCGTATTTGTCCTTCATCAGGTAGTCGATACCGTACAGCGCAACGCGACGGTAGTCACCAATGATACGACCACGGCCATATGCATCTGGCAGACCGGTCAGAACACCAGATTTACGGCAACGCAGGATGTCCGGAGTGTAAACGTCGAACACGCCCTGGTTGTGAGTTTTACGGTATTCAGTGAAGATTTTTTTGATCATCGGATCCAGTTCGCGATTGTACGCTTTGCAGGAACCTTCGATCATTTTGATACCACCAAACGGGATAAGAGCACGTTTCAGCGGAGCTTCAGTCTGCAGACCAACGATTTTCTCAAGCTGCTTGTTGATGTAGCCAGCGTCGTGAGAGGTGATGGTGGAAGCAACAGCGGTGTCAAAGTCAACTGGCGCGTGAGTGCGGTTTTCCAGTTTAACGCCTTCCATTACTTTGTCCCACAGGGTGGTGGTCGCTTCAGTAGCACCAGCCAGGAAGGACTCGTCACCCTCGTACGGAGTGTAGTTTTTCTGAATGAAGTCACGGACGTTTACTTCATTCTGCCAGTCACCTTTGGTAAAACCTTCCCAGGCTGTGGCTAACTTTTCATTAAGCTCGGACATGTAACACCTACCTTCTTAAGTGGATTTTTTATTTACTGCGTACTTCGACAACCATTAATGGTGATCGTTTTCACGCAGGTAAATGACCCAGTATGTCAACCCAACCAACAAACCACCGCCGATAATGTTGCCGATCGTAACCGGAATCAGATTATCAGTGATGAAGTTCATCACGGTCAGGTGAGAAAAATTTTCCGGTGCAGAACCGACAGCGGTCCAGAATTCCGGAGATGCGAAGTCGCGGATTACAATACCCATAGGGATCATAAACATGTTTGCGATACTGTGCTCAAAACCGCTGGCAACAAACATCGCGACCGGCAGAACCATGATAAACGCTTTGTCCATCAGGCTGCGGCCAGAATAACTCATCCATACTGCCAGACATACCATCAGGTTTGCCAGGATACCGAGGCAGACGGCCTCAATAAAAGTATGGTGCACTTTGTGGTCGGCGGTTTGTAGGACGTTCAGTCCCCATTGACCATTCGCAGTCATATACTCGCCGGAAAGCCACATCAAAAGTACAAATAACAGCGCGCCGACCAGGTTGCCAAAATAGACATTCAGCCAGTTTTTCGCCAACTGACCCCAGGTAATGCGCCCGCTCGCCTTGGCAACAACGATCAATACAGTGGAAGTAAAGAGATCGGCGCCGCAGACAACACAAAGAATCAGTCCCAGAGAGAAGCAAATACCGCCAACCAGTTTTGCCATGCCGAAGGGCATTGTGCCTGTGCCAGTGGTTGCTGTGATATAAAAGACGAATGCGATTGAGATGAAAACACCGGCAGTAATCGCCAGATAGAAAGTCTTAAGCGGATGTTTCGTTGCTTTATAGACACCTGCCTCTTCGGCCACTTTGGCCATTGCTGCAGGAAGTAAAAGATCAAAAGGGTTGTCAGCTTTCACACTAACTCTCTCTTTATTAAGTCGGCGACGAGATACTAACAAAGCATTATAGAAGAGAATTTGATATAGATCATATCTCGCCTGGCTTATAGGCCCGTAACTCGCATGGTTTTTATGCAAATACGGAGTAAGTATTTGATTATCCTAATAAAAATAAATTTTAAAATTTAACAAATGAGTTGAATTTTTTCCGAATCCTCCGCTTAAACAGTTAATTAAAAGGGGGCATCAGGCACACAAAGTAACAATAACGATCATATTTATTAAATATAAAGCACCGATATTTAACCTTGTCATTACAATTATTTTATTAATGCAAATATATGTAAAGAGGGGCATTAAAAAAACGCCCCGTAATATAACTCAGACTAATCATTAAGCCTACATTTCGTAGGCTATTTGATTTTATTTTGTCCAGAATGCTGCTTTGGCGCGCTGTAGTTTTTCGTAGGCTTTCAACAGCGACTGATGCGAGGCAAACGCGTGTAGATCGCTATCCACTGGTTGCAGACCATAAAACGCGGCTTCGCCACTCATTGCTGCGCTGGCAGCCTCAACCGCATCTGCGCCGTACATACGAATAAAAGCGTTCAGATATTGTAGTGGCTGACGATCTTCTTCCTGAGCAAGCAACAATAAGGTTTGCAGGCAGCGATAATAGTTGGCGCGTTCAGGACTGAACACCGATGAGTTAAATTCCATCGTCCATTCGGTCCAGACCAGAGCCTGTTCCATATCGCCGCCAGCCAGCGCCAACATGGCTTTCAGTTCACCGATACGCAGGGTATACCAACCATTATCTGACCCGGTCGCCAGCCCCAGCAGTTCACGTACGCGGGTAAAGTCATCGAAACCTTCTTCATCCAGTTGCTCGATGAGGTTCAGGTAATCTTCTTTTTCCCACTCACTGCCGGGCAGTGACAGAATTGTCTCTCGTAAATGGCTGCCCATACTGTTATTTGCCAGCCATAAATCTTCAGCCGGATAAATATCAGACATGCCTGGGACGATAATTCGGCAAGCGTAGACACCCAGATGCTCGTAATCGGCAATATAAACTTCTTTATCTTCTTTGTTGAAGATAGCCATCAGCGTGGCGAACTCTTCTTCAGTAGTGCCGGAGAAGCTCCAGTCCACAAACGGATAATCGGCATCCTGCTTGAACAGGTCCCAGGAGATCAAACCGCTGGAATCGATAAAGTGCGTTTCGAGGTTAGTATGTTCAGCCACTTCTTCATCATCAAAGGTTGGCGGAGTAAATACATCCAGGTCCTTCAGTCCACGCCCCTGAAGCAGTTCGGTTACGGTACGTTCCAGTGCAACGCCAAAATCAGGATGCGCGCCGAAAGAGGCAAAACAGGTGCCGTTAGCTGGATTGAACAGTACCACGCAGATAACCGGATACTGACCGCCAAGCGAACCGTCGTAAGCGAAGATAGGGAAACCTTCCGCTTCCAGTGTTTCGATCGCTTCAACTACTGCCGGATAACGCGCCAGCACGTCTGCAGGAATCTCTGGCAGGCTGATGCTTTCTGCAATAATGCGGTTTTTCACGTAGCGTTCGAAAACTTCAGACAATCCCTGAACGCGGGCTTCGTTGCGGGTATTACCTGCGGACATACCGTTGGAGACGTACAGGTTACCAATGATATTCATCGGAATATAAACGGTCTGATTGTCGGACTGGCGCGTAAACGGCAGGCCGCAAATTCCGCGGTCTTCATTACCTGACTGTAGGTCAATCAGCATGCTGCCGGTCAGTTCATTTTCCGGATCGTAAAACGCGCGCAGACGGTCATCGAGCAGGCCTTCTGGCACGTCGTCATTTTCGGTCAGCGGGAACCATTTTTCGTTAGGATAATGCACGAACGGACCGTTGGCGATGGTTTCGCCCAGCCAGAAGTCTGCAAAAAAGTAGTTGGTAGACAGACGCTCGAAATATTCACCGAGTGCAGAAGCCAGTGCTGCTTTTTTGGTTGCGCCTTTGCCGTTGGTAAAACACAGGGCGCACTCTTTATCACGAATATGCACCGACCAGACATTAGGTACCGGATTCAGCCAGGAGGCCTCTTCAATCTGAAAACCGAGGTCGGAGAGTTTTTGCTGGAAGCGAGCGATGGAATCTTCCAGAGCGGCATCTTTGCCGGGAATAAATGTTTGCGTCATGGAAATCACTTTAGTCGTACGGAAAGCGCGCAATAATACGGGTTTTATCTCAAAGGCGCTATCACCGCAGCCACGCTGATGAACTGTTGACTATGCTTTTAGCGGATAAATTACGATAAGAGCATAAAAATGAAGGCGTTCGATCTCCACCGTATGGCATTTGATAAAGTGCCTTTTGATTTCCTTGGCGAAGTTGCATTACGTAGTCTTTATACCTTTGTACTGGTCTTTTTGTTCCTGAAAATGACCGGAAGACGAGGTGTGCGGCAGATGTCGCTGTTTGAAGTGTTAATCATTCTGACGCTAGGGTCGGCGGCGGGGGATGTGGCGTTTTATGATGATGTGCCAATGGTCCCGGTACTTATCGTCTTTATTACCCTGGCATTGTTATACCGCCTGGTTATGTGGTTGATGGCGCACAGTGAAAGACTGGAAGATTTGCTGGAAGGCAAACCAGTTGTCATTATTGAGGATGGCGAGTTGGCCTGGTCGAAACTCAGTAACTCCAATATGACGGAATTTGAGTTCTTTATGGAACTACGGTTGCGTGGCGTGGAGCAGCTGGGGCAGGTACGTCTGGCTATTCTCGAAACCAACGGGCAAATCAGTGTCTATTTCTTTGAAGATGACAAGGTGAAACCTGGCTTACTTATTTTACCCGGTGACTGTACCCAGCGTTATAAAGTGGTACCGGAGTCGACGGACTATGCCTGCATCCGTTGCAGTGAAATCATTCATATGAACGCAGGTGAAAAACAATTATGTCCGCGCTGTGCAAATCCAGAATGGACGAAGGCAAGTCGGGCAAAACGGGTGACCTGACAGCAAAAACATCGGTTTTTTGGTAATAATCCGAGAGATTCTATTGTGTGATACGAGCCACATTTTTGCCCTCAACGGTTTTACTCATTGCGATGCGTTTCACTGAATGATAAAACCGATAGCCACAGGAATAATGTATTACCTGCGGTCGCAATCGATTGATCGCAGGTTAATAGCAACGCAACGTGGTGAGGGGAAATGGCTCAAATCTTCAATTTTAGTTCTGGTCCGGCAATGTTACCGGCAGAGGTGCTTAAACAGGCTCAACAGGAACTGCGCGACTGGAACGGTCTTGGTACGTCGGTGATGGAAGTGAGCCACCGTGGCAAAGAGTTCATTCAGGTTGCAGAGGAAGCCGAGAAGGATTTTCGTGATCTTCTTAACGTCCCCTCCAACTACAAAGTATTGTTCTGCCACGGCGGCGGGCGTGGCCAATTTGCTGCTGTACCGCTGAATATTCTCGGTGATAAAACCACCGCAGATTATGTTGATGCGGGTTATTGGGCAGCAAGCGCTATTAAAGAAGCGAAAAAATACTGCACACCAAATGTGTTTGATGCGAAAGTGACTGTTGATGGTCTTCGCGCAGTTAAGCCAATGAGTGAATGGCAACTCTCTGATAATGCTGCTTATATGCATTACTGCCCGAATGAAACTATCGACGGTATCGCCATCGATGAAACACCAGACTTCGGTAAAGAAGTGGTGGTCGCTGCCGACTTTTCTTCAACGATTCTTTCTCGGCCGATTGATGTCAGCCGTTATGGTGTGATTTACGCTGGCGCGCAGAAAAATATCGGCCCGGCAGGTCTGACGATCGTTATTGTTCGTGAAGATTTGCTGGGTAAAGCGAATATCGCCTGCCCATCTATTCTGGATTATTCCATTCTCAACGATAACGACTCCATGTTTAATACGCCGCCGACGTTTGCCTGGTATCTATCTGGTCTGGTTTTCAAATGGCTGAAAGCGAACGGCGGTGTGGCTGCAATGGACAACATCAATCAGCAAAAAGCAGAACTGTTGTATGGGGTGATTGATAACAGCGATTTCTACCGTAATGACGTAGCGAAAGCTAACCGTTCGCGCATGAACGTGCCGTTCCAGTTGGCAGACAGTACGCTTGATAAATTGTTCCTTGAAGAGTCTTTCGCTGCGGGCTTACATGCGCTGAAAGGTCACCGTGTGGTCGGCGGAATGCGCGCTTCTATTTATAACGCCATGCCGTTGGAAGGCGTAAAAGCACTGACAGACTTCATGGTTGAGTTCGAACGTCGTCACGGCTAATGCCGACATTTTGATTAATCCCCACAGCCAGACTGTGGGGTTTTTATTTCTGTTGTAGAGAGTTGAGTTCATGGAATCCCTGACGTTACAACCCATCGCCCGTGTCGATGGCACTATTAATCTGCCCGGTTCCAAGAGCGTTTCTAACCGCGCTTTATTGCTGGCGGCATTAGCGCACGGCAAAACAGTATTAACCAATCTGCTGGATAGCGATGACGTGCGCCATATGCTGAATGCACTGCAAGCGTTGGGTGTGAGCTATACGCTTTCAGCCGATCGTACGCGTTGCGAAATCATTGGTAACGGCGGCCCATTACACGCAGAAAGTGCGCTGGAGTTGTTTCTTGGTAATGCCGGAACGGCAATGCGTCCGCTGGCGGCGGCACTTTGTCTGGGAAGCAATGATATTGTTCTGACTGGTGAGCCGCGTATGAAAGAGCGGCCAATTGGTCATCTGGTAGATGCACTCTGCCAGGGGGGGGCGAAAATCACTTACCTGGAACAAGAGAATTATCCACCGCTGCGTTTACAAGGCGGTTTTACTGGCGGCAACGTTGACGTTGATGGTTCCGTTTCCAGTCAATTCCTCACCGCACTATTAATGGCTGCACCGCTTGCGCCAGAAGATACGGTTATTCGTATTAAAGGTGATCTGGTTTCTAAACCTTATATCGATATCACGCTCAACCTGATGAAAACGTTTGGTGTTGAGATTGAAAATAAGCACTATCAACAATTTGTGGTGAAAGGTGGTCAATCTTATCAATCGCCGGGTAGCTATTTAGTGGAAGGAGATGCATCCTCGGCGTCTTACTTTCTGGCTGCGGCGGCGATCAAAGGTGGCACGGTAAAAGTGACGGGCATTGGGCGCAAGAGTATGCAGGGTGATATACGCTTTGCTGATGTACTGGAAAAAATGGGCGCGGCTATCAGCTGGGGCGACGATTATATTTCCTGCACGCGTGGTGAACTGAACGCCATCGATATGGATATGAACCATATTCCGGATGCGGCGATGACCATTGCTACGACCGCGCTTTTTGCGAAAGGCACCACCACGCTGCGCAATATTTATAACTGGCGCGTAAAAGAGACGGATCGTCTGTTCGCGATGGCGACAGAGTTGCGTAAAGTCGGTGCGGAAGTCGAAGAGGGGCACGATTTTATTCGTATCACTCCGCCGGAAAAATTGAAATTTGCTGAGATTGCGACTTATAACGATCACCGGATGGCGATGTGTTTTTCGCTGGTGGCGTTGTCAGATACACCGGTGACGATTCTTGATCCAAAATGTACGGCCAAAACCTTCCCGGATTACTTCGAGCAACTGGCGAAGATTAGCCGACCAGCCTGAATGAACATCGGGCGATAAATAGACAACCCTTTCTTTATCAAAACGTCGACACAATGTCGGCGTTTTTTTTCGGACCTTGTGAGTCACTTTTATAGATGGTAGCGTTGCTTGTCAATGTAACTTGTTGATATATAATGTTTATATATGATTAATCAACGGATGATTCACATGAAGAATACTAAATTACTGCTGGCGATTGCGACCTCTGCAGTATTATTGACGGGGTGTCAAAATACGCACGGTATTGATACCAATATGGCTATCAGCTCCGGTTTAAATGCCTATAAAGCAGCAACGTTAAGCGACGCCGATGCAAAAGCGATCGCCAATCAGGGCTGCGCCGAAATGGACAGCGGCAATCAAGTGGCTAGCAAATCCAGCAAGTACGGTAAACGTCTGGCAAAAATCGCCAAGGCATTGGGTAACAATATTAACGGCACGCCGGTCAACTATAAGGTTTATATGACCAGCGACGTCAACGCATGGGCGATGGCCAACGGCTGTGTTCGTGTCTACAGCGGCCTGATGGACATGATGAACGACAACGAAATTGAAGGCGTTCTGGGCCATGAACTGGGACACGTCGCGCTGGGGCACTCGCTGGCTGAAATGAAAGCCTCTTATGCGATCGTTGCCGCACGCGATGCAATCTCTGCCACCAGTGGTGTTGCTTCCCAGCTTTCTCGTTCGCAACTGGGTGATATCGCAGAAGGCGCTATTAATGCTAAGTATTCCCGCGATAAAGAGTCCGAAGCAGACGATTTCTCCTTTGATCTGTTGAAGAAACGTGGCATCAGCACCCAGGGACTGGTAGGTAGCTTTGAAAAACTGGCCAGCCTGGATGGCGGTCGTACTCAGTCTATGTTTGACTCTCACCCACCATCAACAGAGCGTGCGCAACACATCCGTGAACGTATCGCCTCCGGTAAGTAAATCATTGTCATCTTTCGGGCTGGTCTTTCACCAGCCCGCTATAATTGCGCAATAAATCCCCATCTGAATACAGACAAAACTGGTTTTTGCACACAACGTTAACGATTTGTGGCGTCGACGCGTATAATGCGCGCGGTTATGTTAACGGTACGCCTGTTTTAAGGAGATAAAGATGACGGCAATTGCCCCGGTTATTACCATTGATGGCCCAAGCGGTGCAGGGAAAGGCACCTTGTGCAAGGCTATGGCGGAAGCGTTGCAATGGCATCTGCTGGACTCGGGTGCAATTTATCGCGTACTGGCACTGGCGGCATTACATCACCATGTTGATGTTGCGTCGGAAGATGCGCTGGTGCCGCTGGCATCCCATCTGGATGTACGTTTTGTGTCGATCAATGGCAATCTGGAAGTGATCCTCGAAGGGGAAGATGTTAGCGGCGAAATTCGTACTCAGGAAGTGGCGAATGCTGCTTCACAGGTTGCGGCATTCCCACGTGTTCGTGAGGCGCTTCTGCGCCGCCAACGCGCATTCCGTGAGTTACCTGGTTTGATTGCCGATGGTCGCGACATGGGAACGGTGGTATTCCCTGATGCGCCAGTGAAAATTTTTCTTGACGCCTCCTCGGAAGAACGTGCGCATCGCCGCATGCTACAGTTGCAGGAGAAGGGCTTTAGTGTTAACTTTGAGCGCCTTTTGGCCGAGATCAAAGAACGTGACGACCGCGATCGTAACCGAGCGGTAGCGCCACTGGTTCCGGCAGCCGATGCTTTAGTGTTAGATTCCACCACCTTAAGCATTGAGCAAGTGATTGAAAAAGCGTTACACTACGCGCGCCAAAAATTGGCTCTCGCATAAGCGACCGAATTTGCAGTACCCCCGTTGCAATGGAATGACAGCGGGTATGTTAAACAACCCCATCCGGCACGGAGCCAGGTGGACGTTAAATATAAACCTGAAGATTAAACATGACTGAATCTTTTGCTCAACTCTTTGAAGAGTCCTTAAAAGAAATCGAAACCCGCCCGGGTTCTATCGTTCGTGGCGTTGTTGTTGCTATCGACAAAGACGTAGTACTGGTTGACGCTGGTCTGAAATCTGAGTCTGCCATCCCGGCTGAGCAGTTCAAAAACGCCCAGGGCGAGCTGGAAATCCAGGTAGGTGACGAAGTTGACGTTGCTCTGGACGCAGTAGAAGACGGCTTCGGTGAAACTCTGCTGTCCCGTGAGAAAGCTAAACGTCACGAAGCCTGGATCACGCTGGAAAAAGCTTACGAAGATGCTGAAACTGTTACCGGTGTTATCAACGGCAAAGTTAAGGGCGGCTTCACTGTTGAGCTGAACGGTATTCGTGCGTTCCTGCCAGGTTCTCTGGTAGACGTTCGTCCGGTGCGTGACACTCTGCACCTGGAAGGCAAAGAGCTTGAATTCAAAGTAATCAAGCTGGATCAGAAGCGCAACAACGTTGTTGTTTCTCGTCGTGCCGTTATCGAATCCGAAAACAGCGCAGAGCGCGATCAGCTGCTGGAAAACCTGCAGGAAGGCATGGAAGTTAAAGGTATCGTTAAGAACCTCACTGACTACGGTGCATTCGTTGATCTGGGTGGCGTTGACGGCCTGCTGCACATCACTGACATGGCCTGGAAACGCGTTAAGCATCCGAGCGAAATCGTCAACGTGGGCGACGAAATCACTGTTAAAGTGCTGAAGTTCGACCGCGAACGTACCCGTGTATCCCTGGGCCTGAAACAGCTGGGCGAAGATCCGTGGGTAGCTATCGCTAAGCGTTATCCGGAAGGCACCAAACTGACTGGTCGCGTGACCAACCTGACCGACTACGGCTGCTTCGTTGAAATCGAAGAAGGCGTTGAAGGCTTGGTACACGTTTCCGAAATGGATTGGACCAACAAAAACATCCACCCGTCCAAAGTTGTTAACGTTGGCGATGTAGTGGAAGTTATGGTTCTGGATATCGACGAAGAACGTCGTCGTATCTCCCTGGGTCTGAAACAGTGCAAAGCTAACCCGTGGCAGCAGTTCGCGGAAACCCATAACAAGGGCGACCGTGTTGAAGGTAAAATCAAGTCTATCACTGACTTCGGTATCTTCATCGGCCTGGACGGCGGCATCGATGGCCTGGTTCACCTGTCTGACATCTCCTGGAACGTTGCAGGCGAAGAAGCAGTTCGTGAATACAAAAAAGGCGACGAAATCGCAGCAGTTGTTCTGCAGGTTGACGCAGAACGTGAACGTATCTCCCTGGGCGTTAAACAGCTCGCAGAAGATCCGTTCAACAACTGGGTTGCTCTGAACAAGAAAGGCGCTATCGTAACTGGTAAAGTAACTGCAGTTGATGCTAAAGGCGCAACCGTAGAACTGGCTGACGGCGTTGAAGGTTACCTGCGTGCTTCTGAAGCATCCCGTGACCGCGTTGAAGACGCTACCCTGGTTCTGAGTGTTGGCGACGAAGTTGAAGCTAAATTCACCGGCGTTGATCGTAAAAACCGCGCAATCAGCCTGTCTGTTCGTGCGAAAGACGAAGCTGACGAGAAAGATGCAATCGCAACTGTTAACAAACAGGAAGATGCAAACTTCTCCAACAACGCAATGGCTGAAGCTTTCAAAGCAGCTAAAGGCGAGTAATTCTCTGACTCTTCGGGATTTTTATCCCGAAGTTTGTTGAGTTTACTTGACAGATTGCAGGTTTCGTCCTGTAATCAAGCACTAAGGGCGGCTACGGCCGCCCTTAATCAATGCAGCAACAGCAGCCGTTAAATTTGCCTTTAAGGAACCGGAGGAATCATGACCAAGTCAGAATTGATAGAAAGACTTGCCACCCAGCAATCGCATATTCCCGCCAAGACGGTTGAAGATGCAGTAAAAGAGATGCTGGAGCATATGGCCTCGACTCTTGCGCAGGGCGAGCGTATTGAAATCCGCGGTTTCGGCAGTTTCTCTTTGCACTACCGCGCACCACGTACCGGACGTAATCCGAAGACTGGCGATAAAGTAGAGCTGGAAGGAAAATACGTTCCTCACTTTAAACCAGGTAAAGAACTGCGCGATCGCGCCAATATTTACGGTTAAGTTTTTACTCAAACTTGAACGCGAGAAAAGCACCTGTCGGGTGCTTTTTTCATTTCCGGAATCTGAAACTGGAAGCTGCCTCGCAGAGTTCTGTGCAGTTTTCACCCTCCCGTTAAATTCTTCTGAACGCGCCTCGGGGAACGCAAAACTCACTCCAGACAACCGCTCAACAAAGTTGCACACTTTCCAAAAACAGGGAGGGTGCATGAAAATAACGACAGTCGGCGTATGCGTCATTTGCGGAATTTTTCCGCTGTTGATTTTGCCGCAATTGCCAGGGACATTAACTCTTGCGTGCCTTACTGTCTTCGCCTGCGTACTGACATTTATTCCTGTTAAAGCAGTCCGTTATATCGCGCTGACGTTGCTGTTTTTTGTTTGGGGCATATTAGCGGCAAAGCAAATTCTGTGGGCGGGAGAAACCTTAACTAGTGCAACGCAGGATGCAATTGTTGAGATCACTGCTACTGACGACATAACTACTCATTACGGTCAAATTACCCATTTACAAGGTCGACGTATATTCCCTGCGGCAGGCATCGTGCTGTATGGCGAATATCTTCCACAAGCGGTTTGTGCCGGGCAACGTTGGTCAATGAAACTCAAAGTACGGGCTGTTCATGGCCAACTTAATGATGGCGGCTTTGACAGCCAACGTTATGCCATTGCTCAGCATCAGCCGCTTACTGGACGTTTTCTGCAAGCAGGCGTCATTGAACCAGGTTGTAGCCTGCGTGCGCAATATCTGGCATCTCTGCAAACGACGCTGAAACCGTATTCATGGCAGACGGTGATGCTCGGATTAGGAATGGGTGAACGGCTTTCGGTATCTAAAGAAATTAAAAATATAATGCGTGATACCGGCACGGCGCATTTAATGGCGATATCGGGATTGCACATCGCTTTTGCAGCGTTGCTGGCTGCCGGACTCATTCGCGGCGGGCAAATTTTTCTGCCTGGGCGTTGGATCCACTGGCAAATGCCATTAATTGGTGGAATCTGCTGTGCTGCTTTCTATGCCTGGCTGACGGGAATGCAACCTCCCGCATTGCGAACCGTGGTGGCGCTTGCAACGTGGGGAATGCTCAAGCTAAGTGGGCGACAATGGAGTGGCTGGGATGTATGGATATGTTGTCTGGCGGCAATTTTGCTGATGGACCCTGTTGCCATTCTCTCGCAAAGTTTGTGGCTCTCTGCCGCTGCGGTAGCGGCGCTGATTTTTTGGTATCAGTGGTTTCCCTGTCCGGACTGGCAGTTGCCACCTGTATTGCGGATGATTGCTTCCCTTATTCATCTGCAACTTGGTATAACACTCCTGCTAATGCCAGTGCAAATTGTCATATTTCATGGCGTTAGCCTCACTTCATTTATAGCAAATTTGTTTGCCATTCCCTTAGTGACATTCATTTCGGTTCCGGTGATCCTCGCCGCGATGATTGTGCATTTAAGTGGGCCATTAATCCTGGAGCAAGGTTTATGGTTTATTGCCGACAGGTCTTTGGCTTTACTTTTCTGGGGATTAAAGAGTTTGCCAGAAGGATGGATCAACATTGCTGAACGTTGGCAATGGCTATCATTTGCCCCGTGGTTATTACTGCTTGTATGGCGATTAAACGCGTGGCGAACATTGCCAGCGGTGTGTCTGGCTGGTGGATTGCTGATGTGCTGGCCGCTGTGGCAAAAACCTCGGCCTGACGAGTGGCAAGTATATATGCTTGATGTCGGGCAAGGTCTGGCAATGGTGATTGCGCGAAACGGCAAAGCGGTTCTCTATGATACAGGGCTTGCCTGGCCGGAGGGGGACAGTGGGCAACAACTGATTATTCCCTGGCTCCGCTGGCATGCTCTTGAACCGGAAGGCGTTATTCTTAGCCATGAACATCTTGATCACCGGGGAGGGCTGGACTCGATATTACGTACCTGGCCGGCGTTATGGGTCAGAAGCCCCTTAAACCAGGAGCATCATCAGCCCTGTACGCGCGGAGAGTCGTGGCAGTGGCAAGGATTGCGTTTTAGCGCCCATTGGCCGCTACGAGGTAGCAACGACAAGGGAAATAACCATTCGTGTGTGGTGAAGGTAGATGATGGAACAAACAGCATACTTTTAACGGGTGATATTGAAGCACCCGCGGAACAAAAAATGCTGAGTCGTTACTGGCAACAGGTGCAGGCAACCTTGCTTCAGGTACCCCATCACGGCAGTAATACCTCGTCATCATTGCCATTAATTCAGCGGGTGAATGGAAAGGCGGCGCTGGCTTCAGCATCGCGCTATAACGCATGGCGGCTGCCTGCCAGTAAAGTTAAACGTCGCTATCAACAACAAGGTTATCAGTGGCTGGATACCCCGCATCAGGGACAAATAACGGTCGATTTTTCATCGCAAGGCTGGCGGATAAGCAGCCTCAGGGAGCAAATTTTACCTCGTTGGTATCATCAGTGGTTTGGCGTGCCAGTGGATAACGGGTAGAATATGCGGCTATTTCAACAAATGCTGGTTTTTTGAATGCATAACGACAAAGATCTCTCTACGTGGCAGACATTCCGCCGACTGTGGCCAACCATTGCGCCTTTTAAAGCGGGTCTGATCGTGGCGGGCATAGCGTTAATCCTCAACGCAGCCAGCGATACCTTCATGTTATCGCTCCTTAAGCCACTTCTTGATGATGGCTTTGGTAAAACAGATCGCTCCGTGCTGGTGTGGATGCCGCTGGTGGTGATTGGGCTGATGATTTTACGTGGTATCACTAGCTATGTCTCCAGCTACTGTATCTCCTGGGTATCAGGAAAAGTGGTAATGACCATGCGTCGCCGCCTGTTTGGTCACATGATGGGAATGCCTGTGTCATTCTTTGACAAACAGTCTACTGGTACGCTGTTATCACGAATCACCTACGATTCAGAACAGGTTGCTTCTTCATCTTCCGGCGCACTGATTACTGTTGTGCGTGAAGGCGCGTCGATCATCGGCCTGTTCATCATGATGTTCTATTACAGTTGGCAACTGTCGGTCATTTTGATTGTGCTGGCACCAATTGTCTCGATTGCGATTCGCGTCGTATCGAAGCGTTTTCGCAACATCAGTAAAAACATGCAGAACACCATGGGGCAGGTGACCACCAGTGCTGAACAGATGCTGAAAGGCCACAAAGAAGTATTGATTTTCGGTGGTCAGGAAGTGGAAACGAAACGCTTTGATAAAGTCAGCAACCGAATGCGTCTTCAGGGGATGAAAATGGTTTCAGCCTCATCCATCTCTGATCCGATCATTCAGTTGATCGCCTCTTTGGCGCTGGCGTTTGTTCTGTATGCGGCGAGCTTCCCAAGTGTCATGGATAGCCTGACTGCCGGTACGATTACCGTTGTCTTCTCTTCAATGATTGCACTGATGCGCCCGCTGAAATCGCTGACCAACGTTAACGCTCAGTTTCAGCGTGGTATGGCGGCTTGTCAGACGCTGTTTACCATTCTGGACAGTGAACAGGAGAAAGACGAAGGGAAGCGCGTGATTGAGCGTGCGACTGGCGATATCGAATTCCGTAATGTCACCTTTACTTATCCGGGACGTGACGTACCCGCGTTGCGTAACATCAACCTGAAAATTCCGGCAGGGAAAACGGTCGCTCTGGTTGGACGCTCTGGTTCAGGTAAATCAACCATCGCCAGCCTGATCACGCGTTTTTACGATATTAATGAAGGCGAAATCCTGATGGATGGTCACGATCTGCGCGAGTATACCCTGGCGTCGTTACGTAACCAGGTTGCTTTGGTGTCGCAGAATGTCCATCTGTTTAATGATACGGTTGCCAACAACATTGCTTACGCCCGTACGGAACAGTACAGCCGTGAGCAAATTGAAGAAGCGGCCCGTATGGCTTACGCCATGGACTTTATCAATAAGATGGATAACGGTCTTGATACGGTGATTGGTGAAAACGGCGTGCTGCTCTCTGGCGGTCAGCGTCAGCGTATTGCTATCGCTCGTGCTTTGTTGCGTGATAGCCCGATTCTGATTCTGGACGAAGCGACCTCGGCGCTGGATACTGAATCCGAGCGTGCGATTCAGGCGGCGCTGGACGAGTTACAGAAAAACCGTACCTCACTGGTGATTGCACACCGTTTGTCTACCATAGAAAAGGCAGACGAAATTGTGGTCGTCGAGGATGGTGTCATTGTGGAACGCGGTACGCACGACGATTTGCTTGAGCACCGTGGTGTCTATGCGCAACTTCACAAAATGCAGTTTGGGCAATGATCGAAAAAATCTGGTCTGGTGAATCCCCTTTGTGGCGGCTGTTGCTGCCACTCTCCTGGTTGTATGGCCTGGTGAGTGGCGCTATCAGTCTTTGTTACAAATTGAAACTCAAACACGCATGGCGTGCCCCAGTACCGGTTGTTGTGGTTGGTAATCTCACCGCAGGTGGCAACGGAAAAACTCCGGTCGTAGTCTGGCTGGTGGAACAACTACAAAAACGCGGTATTCGTGTGGGGGTAGTGTCCCGGGGCTATGGCGGTAAAGCTGAGTCGTATCCGCTGTTATTGTCGGCAGATACCACCACTGCACAGGCGGGTGATGAACCTGTGTTGATTTATCAACGCACTGGCGCGCCCGTTGCGGTTTCTCCTGTGCGTTCTGATGCAGTAAAAGCCATTCTGGCGCACTATCCCGATGTACAGATTATCGTGACTGATGACGGTTTACAGCATTATCGTCTGGCGCGTGATGTGGAAATCGTCGTTATCGATGGTGTGCGTCGCTTCGGCAATGGCTGGTGGTTGCCTGCAGGGCCAATGCGTGAGCGAGCGGGGCGCTTAAAGTCGGTTGATGCGGTAATCGTCAATGGTGGCGTACCGCGTCACGGTGAAATTCCGATGAATTTAATACCGGGTCAGGCAGTGAATTTGCTTACTGGTGCCCGTTGTGATGTTACACAACTTAAACATGTGGTAGCGATGGCGGGTATTGGTCACCCGCCGCGCTTTTTTGCCACACTAAAGATGTGCGGAATACAACCGGAAAAATGTGTGCCGCTGGCAGATCATCAATCTTTGAATCATGCGGATGTCAGCGCGTTGGTAAGCGCTGGGCAAACACTGGTCATGACTGAAAAAGATGCGGTGAAATGTCGGGCTTTTGCAGAAGAAAACTGGTGGTATTTGCCCGTTGACGCACAGCTTGCGGGCGATGAACCAGAGAAACTACTCGCACAACTTTCCTCGCTGGCTTCTGGCAACTAATTCCGCCGCGGCAGCGTTTAATTGACGGAGCAATGAATGACGCTGCCTTATCTCTCCCTCACCGATGCGCGAAATCTTCATCTCACCGCGCAGGGGCTGTTAAACAAGCCCCGCCGTCGCGCGTTGCCGGAAGATATTCTTGCTACCATTTCTCGCATGTCCTTACTGCAAATTGACACCATTAATATCGTTGCCCGCAGCCCTTATCTGGTGCTTTTTAGTCGTCTTGGTAATTATTCACAGCAGTGGCTGGATGAATCGCTGGCGCGTGGTGAATTAATGGAATACTGGGCACATGAGGCCAGCTTTATGCCGCGTAGCGATTTTCAACTTATTCGCCACCGCATGCTGGCACCTGAAAAAATGGGCTGGAAATATAAAGATGCCTGGATGCAGGAACATGCGGCAGAAATTGCACAGTTAATTCAGCATATTCAGAATAACGGGCCGGTACGTTCAGCTGATTTTGAGCATCCTCGTAAAGGTGCGAGCGGCTGGTGGGAGTGGAAGCCGCATAAACGTCATCTGGAAGGGCTCTTTACTGCCGGAAAGGTGATGGTGGTTGAACGACGTAATTTCCAGCGCGTTTATGATTTAACCCATCGCGTCATGCCGCACTGGAATGACGAGCATGACCTGCTTTCGCAGCAGGAAGCAGAAACTATCATGCTGGATAACAGTGCGCGCAGCCTGGGAATATTTCGCGAACAGTGGCTGGCGGATTACTACCGGCTGAAACGTCCAGCGTTGGCGGCGTGGCGTGATGTGAGATCTGAACAGCGGCAAATCGTCGCCGTAAATGTGGAGAAATTAGGTCAACTTTGGCTACATGCCGATTTGTTACCGCTTCTCGAACGTGCGCTTGTGGGTAAGCTAACCGCAACACATAGCACCGTGCTGTCGCCATTTGACCCTGTTGTCTGGGATCGTAAACGGGCAGAGCAACTTTTTGATTTTAGCTACCGGCTGGAGTGCTACACGCCAGCGCCCAAACGCCAGTATGGTTATTTCGTTCTACCGTTATTGCACCATGGGCAATTAGTTGGGCGAATGGATTCAAAGATGCATCGCCAGACTGGCATCTTTGAAGTGTTCTCTCTCTGGTTACAGGATGGCGTAAAACCAACAGTGACCCTTCAAAAAGGGCTGCGTCAGGCGATTACTGATTTTGCTCATTGGCAGCAGGCAACGCGAGTAACATTAGGATGCTGCCCGCAAGGCCTCTTTACTGATTGCCGCACCGGCTGGGAAATAGACCCCGTCGAATAAATGATTATGATAAGATTTATGCATTCATAACCCGATCCATCTGGAGGAACTATGGATCACCGTCTGCTTGAAATCATTGCCTGCCCGGTTTGCAACGGAAAACTGTGGTATAACCAGGAAAAACAAGAACTGATTTGCAAACTGGATAACCTGGCTTTCCCGCTGCGCGATGGTATTCCTGTGCTGCTGGAAACGGAAGCCCGCGTACTGACTGCTGATGAGAGTAAATCATGAGTTTTGTGGTCATTATTCCTGCGCGCTATGCGTCCACGCGTCTGCCCGGTAAACCATTGGTTGATATTAACGGCAAACCCATGATTGTTCATGTACTTGAACGTGCGCGCGAATCAGGTGCCGAGCGTATCATCGTCGCAACCGATCATGAGGATGTCGCCCGCGCTGTTGAAGCTGCAGGCGGTGAAGTGTGCATGACGCGCGCCGATCATCAGTCAGGTACAGAACGCCTGGCGGAAGTTGTCGAAAAATGTGCGTTTAGCGACGACACGGTGATTGTGAATGTGCAGGGCGATGAACCGATGATCCCCGCGACGATCATTCGTCAGGTTGCTGATAACCTCGCTCAGCGTCAGGTGGGAATGGCGACTCTGGCGGTGCCAATCCACAATGCGGAAGAAGCCTTTAACCCGAATGCGGTTAAAGTCGTTCTCGACGCCGAAGGTTATGCGCTCTACTTCTCGCGCGCCACCATTCCGTGGGATCGTGATCGTTTTGCGAAAAGCCTGGAAACCGTTGGCGATAACTTTCTGCGCCATCTCGGTATTTATGGCTATCGTGCAGGTTTTATACGTCGGTATGTCACCTGGCAGCCAAGCCCGTTAGAGCATATCGAAATGTTAGAGCAGCTTCGTGTTCTATGGTACGGCGAAAAAATCCATGTTGCTGTCGCTCAGGAAGTTCCTGGTACAGGTGTGGACACCCCTGAAGATCTCGAGCGCGTTCGCGCTGAAATGCGCTAATTTCATTTCACGACACTCCAGCCGATTTTGGGAGGAGTGTCGTACCGTTACGATTTTCCTCAATTTTTCTTTTCAACAATTGATCTCATTCAGGTGACATCTTTTATATTGGCGCTCATTATGAAAGCAGTAGCTTTTATGAGGGTAATCTGAATGGAACAGCTGCGTGCCGAATTAAGCCATTTACTGGGCGAAAAACTCAGTCGTATTGAGTGCGTCAATGAAAAAGCGGATACGGCGTTGTGGGCTTTGTATGACAGCCAGGGAAACCCAATGCCGTTAATGGCAAGAAGCTTTAGTACGCCTGGGAAAGCTCGACAGCTGGCATGGAAAACCACCATGCTGGCCCGGAGCGGGACTGTTCGCATGCCGACTATCTACGGAGTTATGACGCATGAAGAACATCCCGGCCCCGATGTCCTGTTGCTGGAGCGGATGCGCGGTGTTTCTGTGGAAGCGCCTGCAAGAACACCGGAACGCTGGGAACATCTTAAAGATCAAATCGTTGAAGCCTTACTAGCCTGGCACCGTCAGGATAGTCGCGGTTGCGTCGGCGCGGTAGATAATACTCAGGAAAATTTCTGGCCCTCATGGTATCGGCAACATGTTGAAGTGCTATGGAGCACGCTAAATCAGTTCAATAACACAGGGTTAACGATGCAGGATAAGCGGATCCTGTTTCGCACCCGTGAATGTCTTCCGGCACTATTTGAAGGATTTAACGACAATTGTGTGCTGATACACGGTAACTTCTGTTTGCGCAGCATGTTGAAAGATTCGCGCAGCGATCAGTTACTGGCTATGGTCGGGCCGGGGTTAATGCTCTGGGCGCCGCGTGAGTATGAATTATTCAGGTTGATGGATAATACCCTGGCGGAAGATTTGCTCTGGAGTTACCTGCAACGCGCGCCAGTGGCAGAGTCTTTCATCTGGCGGCGTTGGCTGTATGTGTTATGGGATGAAGTTGCGCAACTGGTCAACACGGGACGTTTTAATCGTAATAATTTCGATCTGGCGGCGAAATCACTCCTGCCGTGGCTCGCCTGAGGATCCTTTTAACCACTGCCATAGGCGACCGAGCGTTTCATAGCCAGCACGATCGCTATGCATCAACCAAACTGGAGACGGGATTGCCCGTTCCCACGGATTAAGCGGCGAATCGATTGCTAACTGGTTCGCCGGTGCTGGCAGCGGATTTAACCCTTCCTGCTGAAAAAAGATCATCGCGCGCGGCAAATGAGACGCAGATGTCACCAGCAGGAAAGGGGCGTCTCCAATTGCCTGTTTCACTGCGGCAGCTTCTTCTTCGGTATCTTTTGGCAAATCCAGGGTAATAATTTGCTCGCGCGGGACACCCAGCGATTGCGCAACTCTGGCACCCACTTCGGCTGTACTCACCGTATTGGTTTTTGCCACGCCTCCTGTGAAGATCAGCTTTGATCCCGGATTTTCGCGCCATAAACGAATACCTTCATTAAGGCGTGGCAGGCTGTTATTGATTAAATTCGAACTTGGCGCCCATTGTGGGTTCCAGGTATAACCACCTCCGAGTACTACGATATAGTCGACTTTTTGTGTATTACTCCATGTTGGATAGGAGCTTTCGATGGGACGCAGCAGGCAGTCGGCTACCGGTTGCAAACTCAATAACAAAAGTGCCAGCCACCCAATGCTAATAAAAATCTTCCCGGTTTTTTGAAAACGGCTAAACCACAACAGCGCCAGACCAACACCAATAATCAGCAACATCAGAGGGAGTGGCAGCAACATACCGCCAATCACTT
Source organism: Escherichia coli (assembly GCF_011881725.1). Lineage (GTDB taxonomy): Bacteria > Pseudomonadota > Gammaproteobacteria > Enterobacterales > Enterobacteriaceae > Escherichia > Escherichia coli_E. The sequence goes on from NZ_JAATUR010000002.1 coordinate 99,952, forward strand.
TTTTCAGTGTAAAAAGCATCCTTTCTGGTTCCTTTTTTAACCATATAGCAAGGGATCGCCAGCGATATTACACCAGACTGGTTCATTCTCGCCGTGGCTGTGACAAAATAGCGCCTTTATCAGATAACGTCTTAGCCAACCGGTGGAGAAAGCAATGCAGGATCGCAATTTTGATGATATTGCGGAAAAGTTTTCCCGTAACATTTACGGCACCACTAAAGGGCAGCTTCGACAAGCTATTCTGTGGCAGGATCTGGATCGCGTGTTGGTAGAAATGGGCCATCAGAAACTGCGTGTGCTGGATGCCGGTGGCGGTGAAGGGCAGACGGCGATCAAAATGGCTGAGCGTGGGCATCAGGTCATTTTATGCGATCTTTCTGCGCAGATGATCGACCGCGCAAAACAGGCGGCAGAGGCGAAAGGTGTGAGCGACAACATGCAATTTATACATTGCGCCGCTCAGGACGTTGCTTCACATTTGGAAACGCCCGTTGATCTGATATTGTTCCATGCGGTACTCGAGTGGGTGGCCGATCCCCGTAGCGTATTGCAGACCCTGTGGTCAGTGTTGCGCCCAGGAGGCATGCTGTCGTTAATGTTCTACAATGCGCATGGCTTGCTGATGCATAACATGGTCGCAGGAAATTTTGATTACGTGCAGGCGGGAATGCCGAAAAAGAAAAAACGGACGCTTTCGCCAGACTATCCACGCGACCCGGCACAGGTTTACCTGTGGCTGGAAGAAGCTGGCTGGGAAATTACGGGTAAGACAGGTGTTCGCGTGTTCCATGATTATCTGCGCGAAAAGCACCAGCAGCGCGACTGCTACGAAGCATTACTTGAATTAGAAACGCGTTATTGCCGCCAGGAACCGTATATTAACCTGGGGCGTTATATTCATGTCACCGCGCGCAAACCGCAGAGCAAGGATAAAGTATGAGTGAATTATCCCAGACAGTCCCCGAACTGGTTGCCTGGGCCAGAAAAAATGACTTCTCCATCTCGTTGCCGGTAGACCGTCTCTCTTTTCTGCTGGCTGTGGCCACGCTGAATGGAGAGCGTCTGGATGGTGAGATGAGTGAAGGCGAGCTGGTGGATGCGTTCCGCCATGTGAGTGATGCGTTTGAGCAAACCAGCGAAACCATCGGCGTGCGCGCCAACAACGCGATCAACGACATGGTGCGTCAACGTCTGCTGAACCGCTTTACCAGCGAGCAGGCGGAAGGGAATGCTATTTATCGCCTGACGCCGCTCGGCATCGGCATTACTGACTATTACATCCGTCAGCGAGAGTTTTCTACGCTGCGTCTTTCTATGCAGTTGTCGATTGTGGCGGGTGAGCTAAAACGTGCAGCGGATGCCGCCGAAGAGGGCGGTGACGAGTTTCACTGGCACCGTAACGTCTATGCGCCACTGAAATACTCGGTGGCGGAAATTTTCGACAGCATCGACCTGACGCAACGTCTGATGGATGAACAGCAGCAGCAGGTGAAGGACGATATCGCTCAGTTGCTGAATAAAGACTGGCGGGCGGCGATCTCCAGCTGTGAATTGTTGCTTTCGGAAACTTCCGGAACGCTGCGTGAATTGCAGGATACGCTGGAAGCGGCAGGCGACAAACTCCAGGCTAACCTGTTGCGCATTCAGGATGCGACGATGACCCATGACGACCTGCATTTTGTCGATCGTCTGGTGTTCGATCTGCAAAGTAAGCTCGACCGAATTATCAGCTGGGGGCAGCAGTCCATCGACTTGTGGATTGGCTACGACCGACACGTACATAAATTTATCCGTACCGCGATCGATATGGATAAAAACCGCGTCTTTGCCCAACGTTTACGTCAGTCGGTCCAAACCTATTTTGATGACCCGTGGGCGCTGACTTACGCCAATGCCGATCGTCTGCTGGATATGCGTGACGAAGAGATGGCACTGCGCGACGAAGAAGTGACCGGGGAACTTCCGCCAGATTTAGAGTACGAAGAGTTTAACGAGATCCGCGAACAACTCGCAGCGATTATCGAAGAACAGCTCGCCGTGTACAAAACCAGACAAGTGCCACTGGATCTTGGTCTGGTGGTACGTGAATATCTGGCGCAGTATCCACGTGCGCGTCACTTTGACGTTGCGCGTATTGTTATTGATCAAGCGGTACGCCTCGGCGTAGCGCAAGCAGACTTCACCGGACTGCCAGCGAAATGGCAGCCGATTAATGATTACGGAGCCAAGGTACAGGCGCATGTCATCGACAAATATTGAACAAGTGATGCCGGTTAAGCTGGCGCTGGCGCTGGCGAATCCGTTATTTCCGGCGCTGGATAGCGCCTTACGTTCAGGCCGCCATATTGGCCTCGACGAACTGGATAATCATGCTTTCCTGATGGATTTTCAGGAATACCTGGAAGAGTTTTACGCGCGTTACAACGTGGAGTTAATCCGCGCGCCGGAAGGTTTTTTCTATTTACGTCCACGTTCCACCACCATCATTCCACGTTCCGTATTGTCTGAACTGGACATGATGGTCGGTAAAATCCTCTGTTATCTCTATCTCAGCCCGGAACGGCTGGCGAATGAGGGGATCTTTACCCAGCAGGAACTGTATGACGAACTGCTTACCCTGGCCGATGAAGCGAAACTGCTGAAACTGGTAAACAATCGTTCTACCGGTTCAGACGTTGACCGCCAGAAGTTGCAGGAAAAAGTTCGATCTTCGCTCAACCGTCTGCGTCGCTTGGGCATGGTGTGGTTTATGGGCCACGACAGCAGCAAGTTCCGCATTACCGAATCGGTGTTCCGCTTTGGTGCCGATGTGCGTGCGGGCGACGATCCGCGTGAAGCACAACGTCGTCTGATTCGCGATGGTGAAGCAATGTCGCTGGAAAATCACCTGCAACTCAACGATGAAACTGAAGAGAATCAGCCAGATAGCGGAGAGGAAGAATAATGATTGAACGCGGTAAATTTCGCTCACTGACGCTGATTAACTGGAACGGCTTTTTTGCTCGCACCTTTGACCTTGATGAGCTGGTCACGACGCTTTCCGGCGGTAATGGTGCGGGTAAATCCACCACCATGGCGGCGTTTGTTACGGCGCTCATTCCTGACCTGACACTGTTGCACTTCCGTAACACCACGGAAGCTGGGGCCACCAGCGGTTCGCGCGATAAAGGTCTGCACGGTAAGTTGAAAGCGGGTGTCTGTTATTCGATGCTCGACACTATTAACTCGCGTCACCAGCGCGTGGTGGTTGGTGTGCGTCTGCAACAGGTTGCCGGTCGCGATCGTAAAGTTGATATCAAGCCGTTTGCCATCCAGGGACTGCCGATGTCGGTGCAGCCGACGCAACTGGTGACCGAAACCCTGAACGAACGCCAGGCGCGCGTGCTGCCGCTTAACGAGCTGAAAGACAAGCTTGAGGCGATGGAAGGCGTGCAGTTTAAGCAGTTCAACTCCATTACCGATTACCACTCGCTGATGTTCGATCTGGGCATCATCGCGCGTCGTCTGCGCTCAGCGTCTGATCGCAGCAAATTCTATCGTCTGATCGAAGCTTCGCTGTACGGTGGTATCTCCAGTGCCATTACCCGTTCTCTGCGTGACTACCTGCTGCCGGAAAACAGCGGCGTGCGTAAAGCCTTCCAGGACATGGAAGCGGCGCTGCGTGAAAACCGTATGACGCTGGAAGCTATTCGCGTCACCCAGTCTGACCGTGACCTGTTTAAGCATCTGATCAGCGAAGCCACCAACTACGTTGCGGCGGACTACATGCGTCACGCCAACGAGCGCCGTGTGCATCTCGATAAAGCGCTGGAGTTTCGTCGAGAGCTGCATACTTCACGTCAGCAACTGGCGGCAGAACAGTACAAACACGTCGATATGGCGCGTGAACTGGCAGAGCACAACGGTGCCGAAGGCGATCTGGAAGCGGATTATCAGGCCGCCAGTGATCACCTGAATCTGGTGCAAACCGCTTTGCGTCAGCAGGAGAAGATCGAACGTTACGAAGCGGACCTTGATGAACTGCAGATCCGTCTGGAAGAGCAAAATGAAGTGGTGGCAGAAGCCATCGAACGCCAGGAAGAGAACGAGGCTCGTGCGGAGGCTGCCGAACTGGAAGTAGACGAGCTGAAAAGCCAGCTTGCTGACTACCAGCAGGCGCTGGACGTCCAGCAAACGCGCGCGATCCAGTACAACCAGGCGATTGCTGCGCTTAATCGTGCCAAAGAATTGTGCCATCTGCCGGACTTAACCGCCGACAGCGCCGCCGAATGGCTGGAAACCTTCCAGGCGAAAGAGCTGGAAGCGACCGAGAAAATGCTCTCTCTTGAGCAGAAAATGAGCATGGCGCAAACCGCACATAGCCAGTTTGAGCAGGCTTATCAGCTGGTGGTGGCAATCAACGGCCCGCTGGCGCGTAACGAGGCGTGGGAGGTTGCCCGCGAACTGCTGCGTGAAGGGGTCGATCAGCGTTACCTGGCTGAGCAGGTTCAGCCGTTGCGGATGCGCTTAAGCGAACTGGAGCAGCGTCTGCGTGAGCAGCAAGATGCTGAGCGCCTGCTGGCTGATTTCTGCAAACGTCAGGGCAAGAATTTTGATATCAATGAACTGGAAGCCCTGCATCAGGAACTGGAAGCACGTATTGCCTCTCTTTCCGACAGCGTTTCTAACGCCCGCGAAGAGCGCATGGCGCTGCGTCAGGAGCAGGAGCAACTGCAATCACGCATTCAGAGTTTGATGCAGCGCGCGCCGGTTTGGCTGGCGGCGCAAAACAGCCTCAACCAGTTGAGCGAGCAGTGCGGCGAAGAGTTCACCTCCAGCCAGGATGTTACAGAATATCTACAACAGTTGCTGGAGCGTGAGCGCGAAGCGATTGTTGAACGTGATGAAGTGGGCGCACGCAAAAACGCCGTCGATGAAGAGATCGAACGTTTAAGCCAGCCGGGTGGTTCTGAAGACCAGCGTCTGAATGCGCTGGCGGAGCGTTTTGGTGGCGTGCTGCTGTCAGAAATTTATGACGACGTTAGCCTGGAAGATGCGCCGTACTTTTCCGCGCTGTACGGCCCGTCTCGTCACGCCATTGTGGTGCCGGACCTGTCACAAGTAGCCGAGCAGCTGGAAGGCTTGACTGATTGTCCGGAAGATCTCTATCTGATCGAAGGGGATCCGCAGTCGTTTGATGACAGCGTGTTCAGCGTCGATGAGCTGGAAAAAGCGGTGGTGGTGAAAATCGCCGATCGTCAGTGGCGTTATTCGCGTTTCCCGGAAGTGCCACTATTTGGTCGTGCTGCACGTGAAAGCCGCATCGAAAGCCTCCATGCCGAGCGTGAAGTGCTTTCCGAACGCTTCGCCACGCTCTCCTTTGATGTACAGAAAACTCAGCGTCTGCATCAGGCATTCAGCCGTTTTATCGGCAGCCATCTGGCAGTGGCGTTTGAGTCCGATCCGGAAGCTGAAATCCGTCAACTGAACAGCCGTCGTGTCGAACTGGAGCGGGCGTTGAGTAATCATGAAAATGATAACCAGCAGCAGCGTGTTCAGTTTGAGCAGGCGAAAGAGGGCGTTACGGCGCTGAATCGCATTCTGCCGCGTCTCAACCTGCTGGCTGATGACAGCCTGGCGGATCGCGTCGATGAAATCCGCGAACGTCTGGATGAAGCCCAGGAAGCCGCGCGTTTTGTTCAGCAGTTTGGCAATCAACTGGCGAAACTGGAACCGATCGTTTCGGTATTGCAGAGCGACCCGGAACAGTTCGAACAGTTAAAAGAAGATTACGCGTACTCTCAGCAGATGCAGCGCGATGCCCGTCAGCAGGCATTTGCTCTGACTGAAGTGGTGCAGCGTCGTGCGCACTTTAGCTACTCTGACTCGGCAGAAATGCTTAGTGGGAACAGCGATCTCAACGAAAAACTGCGTGAACGTCTGGAACAGGCGGAAGCGGAGCGTACCCGCGCTCGTGAAGCGTTGCGCGGACACGCAGCGCAGTTGAGTCAGTACAACCAGGTGCTGGCTTCGCTGAAAAGTTCTTACGACACCAAAAAAGAGCTACTCAACGATCTGCAACGGGAATTACAGGATATCGGTGTGCGTGCTGATAGCGGGGCAGAAGAGCGGGCGCGTATTCGCCGTGACGAGCTGCATGCGCAACTGAGCAATAACCGTTCACGCCGCAATCAACTGGAAAAAGCGCTTACCTTCTGCGAAGCGGAGATGGACAACCTGACCCGCAAACTGCGCAAGCTGGAGCGGGATTACTTTGAGATGCGCGAGCAGGTAGTGACCGCCAAAGCGGGCTGGTGTGCAGTCATGCGCATGGTGAAAGATAACGGCGTTGAGCGCCGCTTACACCGTCGCGAGCTGGCTTATCTCTCTGCTGATGATTTGCGCTCTATGTCGGATAAGGCGTTAGGTGCGTTACGTCTGGCGGTGGCGGATAACGAACATCTGCGCGATGTGCTGCGCATGTCAGAAGATCCAAAACGTCCGGAGCGTAAAATCCAGTTCTTCGTGGCGGTTTATCAGCATCTGCGTGAACGTATTCGTCAGGATATTATTCGTACCGATGATCCGGTGGAAGCTATCGAGCAGATGGAGATTGAACTTAGCCGTCTGACCGAAGAGTTGACCTCCCGCGAGCAGAAACTGGCGATCAGTTCCCGCAGCGTGGCGAATATTATTCGCAAAACCATTCAGCGCGAGCAGAACCGTATCCGTATGCTCAACCAGGGTTTGCAGAGCGTATCGTTCGGTCAGGTGAACAGTGTACGTCTGAACGTGAACGTGCGTGAAACTCACGCCATGCTGCTTGACGTGCTTTCAGAACAGCATGAGCAACATCAGGATCTGTTCAAGAGCAACCGTCTGACCTTCTCGGAGGCGCTGGCAAAACTGTATCAGCGACTTAACCCACAAATTGATATGGGCCAGCGCACGCCGCAGACCATTGGTGAAGAACTTCTGGATTATCGTAACTATCTGGAGATGGAAGTTGAGGTTAACCGTGGTTCCGATGGCTGGCTGCGCGCGGAGTCTGGCGCACTGTCGACCGGTGAGGCTATCGGTACCGGTATGTCGATTCTGGTGATGGTGGTACAGAGCTGGGAAGATGAATCTCGGCGACTGCGCGGTAAGGATATCTCTCCTTGCCGTCTGCTATTCCTCGATGAAGCAGCGCGACTGGACGCCCGTTCTATCGCTACGCTGTTTGAATTGTGTGAACGTTTGCAAATGCAGCTCATCATCGCGGCACCTGAAAATATCAGCCCGGAGAAAGGCACTACCTATAAACTGGTGCGTAAAGTCTTCCAGAATACCGAACACGTTCACGTAGTCGGCCTACGAGGATTTGCGCCGCAACTCCCTGAAACGCTTCCAGGAACAGACGAAGCGCCTTCTCAGGCAAGTTAAGTTCAAGGCGGCAGCGATGCCGCCTTTTTTTTCGAAAAACTCCGTTTCTGCACTAAAAAAATTCCGCATTATGGTGCGCTTTTCTTTAAACTTCTTTACATTAGGCTATGTAAAAACGTACCGACGTTTATATACTGAAGATGAGCCGGATAAGTAACAGGCTTGCTCGTCATACTTTCATGAGTATTGGCGTTGTAAAGGCAGTTAAGATAAAACTGCCTGGCTATTCAGAGTATGATAAAAACAGGGGGCAAGGGATGTTGCTTAACATGATGTGTGGTCGTCGGCTTTCGGCAATCAGTTTGTGCCTGGCCGTAACATTCGCTCCACTGTTCAGTGTGCAGGCTGATGAGCCTGAAGTTATCCCTGGTGACAGCCCGGTGGCTGTAAGCGAACAGGGAGATGTACAGCCGCAGGCGCAAGCCACGGCAATAATGGCGGGGATCCAACCGCTACCTGAAGGTGCGGCAGAAAGGGCCCGCACGCAAATTGAATCACAACTACCTGCAGGTTATAAGCCGGTTTATCTTAACCAGCTTCAACTGTTGTATGCCGCACGCGATATGCAGCCGATGTGGGAAAATCGTGATGCAGTCAAAGCTTTCCAGCAGCAGCTGGCGGAAGTGGCGATTGCCGGTTTTCAACCGCAGTTTAACAAATGGGTGGAGTTACTTACTGACCCTGGCGTTAACGGTATGGCACGCGATGTGGTGCTATCAGATGCAATGATGGGGTATCTCCATTTCGTTGCAAACATTCCGGTAAAAGGTACTCGCTGGCTGTACAGCAGTAAACCTTATGCGCTCTCAACACCGCCGCTCTCGGTCATTAACCGTTGGCAGGTGGCGCTGGATAACGGTCAACTGCCCACGTTTGTCGCAGGGTTAGCACCACAGCATCCGCAATATTCAGCAATGCATGAATCTTTACTGACCTTATTGAGTGACTCCAAACCGTGGCCGCAACTGATCGGTAAAGCAACGCTGCGTCCTGGTCAATGGAGTAACGACGTCCCGGCGCTGCGCGAAATTTTGCAGCGTACGGGCATGCTCGAAGGTGGGCCGAAAATAGCACTGCCGGGTGATGAAACATCGACAGGCGCGGTAGTTAGCCCGTCTGCCGCTGCAATCGAAACCGCTGAAACTAAGCCGATGGATAAGCAAACTACAGCTCGCAGTAAACCTGCGCCAGCCGTCCGAGCTGCTTATGATCATGAACTGGTGGAAGCCGTTAAACGTTTTCAGGCATGGCAAGGATTGGGGGCAGATGGCGCTATTGGCCCGGCAACGCGAGACTGGTTAAACGTCACGCCAGCACAGCGTGCTGGCGTGCTGGCCCTCAATATCCAAAGATTGCGCTTGCTGCCATCCGAGCTTTCAACAGGCATCATGGTTAATATTCCGGCCTATTCGCTGGTCTATTACCAGAATGGCAATCAGGTGCTGGATTCGCGGGTCATTGTCGGTCGTCCCGATCGCAAAACGCCAATGATGAGCAGTGCCTTAAACAATGTAGTAGTAAACCCGCCGTGGAACGTACCACCGACGCTGGCACGCAAAGATATTCTGCCAAAGGTGCGTAACGATCCGGGGTATCTTGAAAGCCATGGCTATACAGTTATGCGTGGCTGGAACAGTAAAGATGCGCTTGACCCGTGGCAGATTGACTGGTCGACGATAACCGCATCAAATTTGCCGTTCCGCTTCCAGCAAGCACCTGGCCCGCGAAATTCGCTAGGACGGTATAAATTTAATATGCCGAGTACAGACGCTATCTATTTGCATGACACGCCTAATCACAATCTTTTCAAACGTGATACTCGCGCGTTGAGTTCTGGCTGTGTGCGGGTGAATAAGGCGTCGGATTTGGCAAATATGCTGCTGCAGGATGCTGGCTGGAATGATAAGCGTATCTCCGATGCTCTGAAGCGGGGAGATACCCGTTACGTCAATATCCGTCAATCGATACCGGTTAATCTTTACTATCTGACCGCCTTTGTTGGCGCAGATGGTCGTACCCAATATCGTACAGATATTTACAATTATGATCTGCCTGCTCGATCCAGCTCACAAATTGTCTCAAAAGCGGAACAATTAATCAGGTAAATGAAGTAGTTCGGGAAAATCTGTTGTCGTAATAATTGGCATTTTCGGGGGCTATTCTCTGTAGCCCCCGTCACTGCTGGGGTTGAGTCATCTTGACGTCAGCTTTATGGGCGGTTAAGGTGCCTCTTGTGCGCCAGAAGTGCATATAAACGATAACATTGACCTGTAGACTTGATTATCATGGACAAATTCGACGCTAATCGCCGCAAATTGTTGGCGCTTGGTGGCGTTGCACTTGGTGCCGCCATCCTGCCGACGCCTACATTTGCGACACTCTCTACCCCACGTCCGCGCATTTTGACACTTAACAATCTCCATACCGGAGAGTCAATTAAGGCGGAGTTTTTCGATGGCAGAGGCTATATTCAGGAAGAATTGGCAAAACTAAACCATTTTTTCCGCGATTTCCGCGCGAACAAAATAAAGTCCATCGACCCAGGATTATTCGACCAGTTGTATCGCCTGCAAGGGTTATTAGGCACTCGCAAACCGGTACAACTCATTTCCGGTTACCGCTCTATTGACACCAATAATGAATTACGCGCCCACAGTCGTGGAGTAGCAAAGAAAAGCTATCACACTAAAGGGCAGGCGATGGACTTCCATATTGAAGGTGTCGCGTTAAGCAATATTCGCAAAGCAGCGTTATCTATGCGCGCAGGTGGTGTAGGATATTACCCACGCAGTAACTTTGTGCATATTGATACCGGGCCAGCGCGGCACTGGTAACAATAGCTTAACGAAACAGGGGCAGTATGAACTATCGTATTATTCCGGTCACCGCATTCTCCCAGAACTGTTCATTGATCTGGTGTGAGCAAACTCACCTGGCCGCACTGGTTGATCCTGGCGGCGATGCGGAAAAAATCAAACAGGAAGTTGACGCCAGCGGCCTGACGCTAATGCAGATCCTGCTGACTCATGGTCATCTGGACCACGTTGGCGCAGCGGCGGAACTGGCACAACACTACGGCGTGCCAGTGCTTGGTCCGGAAAAAGAAGATGAGTTCTGGCTGCAAGGCTTGCCTGCGCAGAGTCGCATGTTTGGCCTGGAAGAGTGTCAGCCATTAACACCAGATCGCTGGCTGAATGAAGGCGACACCATCAGCATAGGGAATGTGACTTTACAGGTGTTACATTGTCCAGGGCATACGCCGGGCCACGTGGTTTTCTTTGATAATCAGGCTAAACTGCTGATTTCTGGTGACGTTCTTTTCAAAGGCGGAGTAGGGCGCAGTGACTTCCCACGAGGTGATCACAATCAACTAATTGCCTCTATCAAGGATAAACTGCTGCCACTTGGTGATGACGTGACGTTTATACCTGGTCACGGGCCGTTATCAACCCTCGGCTATGAGCGGTTGCATAACCCCTTCCTGCAAGACGAAATGCCTGTCTGGTAAAGGTGCATAAAAAAGCCCGCTTTCGAAGCGGGCTTCGTTTTAGCTAGCCTTTACAGTACAGCCACAATCGCTTCGCACAGCGGCGCCATGTTATCTGGCGTCATTCCGGCCACATTCACTCGACCGGAAGCAACTGCATACACGCCAAACTCTTCACGTAGACGCAATACCTGTTCTTTAGTCAGTCCACTGAAAGAGAACATACCATTCTGTTTGATGATAAAGCTAAAGTCGCGGTTTGCGCCTTTCTCCTGCAGCGTATTAACGAACAACTGACGCATGCGCTGAATACGCTGGCGCATATCGGTCAGCTCTTGTTCCCAGATTGCATGCAAAGCATCGTTGCTCAGGATTGTGGCAACAACCGAAGCCCCATGAGCTGGTGGGTTAGAATAGTTTGCGCGAATTACTGCTTTCATCTGGCTGAATGCACGATCGACAGTTTCACTGTCTGCGGCAACCAGGGTGCAGGCGCCTACGCGTTCGTTGTACAGGCCAAAGTTCTTAGAGTAGGAACTGGCGACGATCAGCTCTTTATGCAGAGCCGCGAAAGCGCGCAGACCTTCAGCATCCTCTTCCAGACCACGAGCAAACCCCTGGTAAGCGAAGTCAAATAGAGGCAGCCAACCTTTCTCAACAGAAAGTTGTGCCAGTGTTTGCCATTGCCCCAGTGTCGGATCGATGCCGGTAGGGTTATGGCAGCAGCCGTGGAACAGGACAACGTCACCAGCCTGAGCTTCGTTCAGGCTGTTAATAAGTGCGTCAAAGTCCAGAGCGTGGTTTTCCGCATCGTAATAAGCATATTCGCGAACTTCCAGACCCGCAGAGTTAAAGACGCTCTTATGGTTCGGCCAGCTTGGGTTGCTCACCCACACACGCTTAACACTGGTATTTTTTGCCAGGAAATCGGCAGCCACGCGAAGTGCGCCAGTACCACCCGGGGTCTGGGCTGTGTGAGCTCGTTTGTCATTGATCAGGGCGCTACCTTTACCAAACAGCAGTTCCTGAGTGCAGCGACCAAATTCAGGGATACCGTCGATGCCGAGGTAATTTTTGGTGGTTTCATTTTCGAGCAGATACTGTTCAGCCTTTTTCACGCTGGTCAGTACCGGGGTTTTGCCCGTCTCATCTTTATAGACACCAATCCCGAGGTTAATTTTGCCGGGACGTTCATCGGCACGAAACAGATCGGCCAGGCCCAGAATCGGGTCGGCAGGAGCGGCGGTAATGTTCTCAAACATGACGAGGTTCCATTATGGTTACAGAAGGGAAGTCCGCTATCAGGGTAACGGGAGATTTACAAAATTCCAACTATTACTGATGAAAACGCAGGCTGTTTTTGCAAGACGTGAGATTGCTCTGGAAGGCATAAAAAAAACAGGACCAAAGTCCTGTTTTTTCGGTATTTAACAAAAAGATCTGCTATTAGAACTGGTAAACGATACCCACCGCAACGGTGTCATCAGAACCTACGCCCAGTTTGTTGTCAGAATCGATCTGGTTGATGATGTAGTCAACATAGGTGGACATGTTTTTGTTGAAGTAGTAGGTTGCGCCCACTTCAACGTAGTTCACCAGATCAACATCACCGATACCTTCTACGTCTTTCGCTTTAGATTTGGTGTAAGCGATGGACGGACGCAGACCGAAGTCGAACTGATATTGCGCAACTAACAGGACGTCTTGTGTTTTGTTGGCAAAGCCGCCAGTGATCGGGGTAGCATTACGGGTTTCACCGTAGTTCGCTGCCAGGTAGATGTTGTTTGCATCATACTTCAGGCCGGTTGCCCACTGTTCAGCTTTTTTGCCTTTGCCAAGGGTAGCCTCTTCCTGCAGGTTGGTACGATCAGCTGCACCATAAGCACCAACGATACCAAAGCCTTCGAATTCGTAGCTGATGGAGCCGCCAACACCGTCGCCGTTAGAACGACGTGCAGTGTCACGTTCGTTTTTACCCAGGTACTGAACAGCGAAGTTCAGGCCATCAACCAGACCAAAGAAGTTGGAGTTACGGTAAGTTGCAACGCCGCCAACACGACCAACGAAGAAGTCATCGCTGTATGCAGTGTCACCACCAAATTCTGGCAGCATATCGGTGTAACCCAGTGCGTCATAAACAACACCATAGTTACGACCGTAATCGATTGAGCCAGCATCAGCAAATTTCAGACCAGCGAATGCCAGACGGGTTTTGTTGCCAGTTTGAGCGTCAGTACCTTCAGAGTTGTTACCCTGGAAGTTGTATTCCCACTGACCGTAACCGGTCAGATCAGAATTGATTTGAGTTTCCCCTTTAAAACCAAGACGGGCATAGGTCATATCGCCATTGCCACCGTAACTGTTTTCACCGTTACCCTTGGAGAAATAATGCAGACCGACAGCTTTACCGTACAGATCCAGTTTGTTGCCATCTTTGTTATAGATTTCCGCAGCGTTAGCGGTACCTGCTACCAACAGAGCAGGAACAACCACTGCCAGAATATTGCGCTTCATCATTATTTATTACCCTCATGGTTTTTTTTATAACACCTGCCACTGCCGTCAATAAGTTCTGTCAATAAAAATTTACGGAACTATTGATGAGAGTTTGGTGTCTTTATGTGTCTGCAGGCATCTTTCCATTCAAACTAACGTTTCGCTACCGTGAAAGTGCTACAAATATAAAGATATAGTTACAAAAAGAAAAAACATGTAACTAAAAGTAAAAAATAAGGAACTTTGTGAACACCGTCATATTTCCATATAAGTGTGATGATATTTACAGTAATTTTTATCTATTTATATGATTTCCTTATATTTAAATTAACTAAACGGAAATTTTATTTCTGATGATTTCTCCCTGCCGTTTCACTAACTCACACTTTCAGGCGTCCAGAAAGCCAAAAACAAGTATAAAAATTGTGCTATCAGATAAGAAATGACTAATCCGCAATAAGATTAAGGTTGTTTTTTGTTCATAAATATTTCAGAGAAATATTCCGTAACAGGAAGAGGGGCCTTGAGGGGTTGCAAATAGATTGATTGACTTCACAAACAGATAACTTGACAGAAGGGGATAAAAAAGAGCCAGCGGGCGCTGACTCTTTCAGGAAGTGAATTAGAAGCTGGCGTTACGTGGAGTTCTCGGGAACGGAATCACGTCACGCACGTTCTGTACGCCGGTTACGTAGGCGATCAGGCGTTCAAAGCCAAGACCGAAACCGGAATGCGGAACAGTACCGTAGCGACGCAGATCGCGATACCACCAGTAATCTTCTTTGTTCAGGCCCATCTCCAGCATACGTTCGTCCAGCACGTCCAGACGCTCTTCACGCTGCGAACCACCAATGATTTCACCGATGCCCGGCGCCAGAACATCCATTGCCGCAACGGTTTTACCGTCTTCGTTAAGGCGCATATAGAACGCTTTAATGTCTTTTGGATAGTTTTTCACCACTACCGGTGCTTTAAAGTGTTCTTCTGCCAGGTAGCGTTCATGCTCGGAAGAGAGATCCACACCCCAGTAAACCGGGTTTTCAAATGTCTTACCGCAGTTTTCAAGGATGTGGACCGCTTCGGTGTAATCAACCTGGGCGAAATCTGCTTCAATGAAGCGTTCCAGGCGGCTAATAGCCTCTTTGTCCACGCGTTCAGCAAAGAATTTCATGTCGTCAGCACGCTCTTCGAGAACTGCTTTGAAGACATATTTCAGCATTGCTTCAGCCAGACCGGCGATATCGTTGAGGTTAGCAAACGCGACTTCAGGCTCCAGCATCCAGAACTCCGCCAGGTGACGGCTGGTGTTGGAGTTTTCAGCACGGAAGGTCGGGCCGAAGGTATAAATTTTCGATAGCGCACAGGCATAGGTTTCGCCGTTCAGCTGACCAGAGACGGTCAGGAAAGACTCTTTACCAAAGAAGTCTTTATCGAAATCGACTTTGCCCTGATCGTTACGCGGCAGGTTTTCCAGATCCAGCGTTGAAACGCGGAACATTTCGCCAGCACCTTCGGTATCAGATGCGGTAATCAGTGGCGTTGAAACCCAGAAGAATCCCTGCTCGTTAAAGAAACGATGCAGCGCCTGTGCCAGCGTGTGGCGAACGCGCGCAACGGCGCCAATCAGGTTGGTACGCGGGCGCAGGTGAGCGACTTCACGCAGATACTCAATGCTGTGGCGTTTTGCTGCCATCGGGTAAGTGTCTGGATCTTCAACCCAACCAGCAACTTCAACCTTGCTGGCCTGAATTTCAAATTGTTGCCCCTGGCCCGGCGACGCCACGACTTTACCCGTCACAATGACCGAGCAACCGGTAGTCAGACGCAGGACGTCCTCATTGTAATTGGGCAGAGAATTATTGATGACAGCCTGTACAGGATCAAAGCAGGAACCGTCATAAACGGCGAGGAAGGAGATGCCAGCTTTTGAATCTCGGCGGGTACGTACCCATCCGCGCACGGTGACTTCGCTGTCAACGGCTACACGGCCCTGGAGTACGTCGGCTACAGGCACAACGCTCATAATATTCTCTCTGTTAATAGTCGGAAAAAATAAACACTTGTCCCCCCTTCAATGGGGGGATATCTATGTTACCTGGCATCTGCAATCAGACAAGCAGAATTCGCAGATGGGACAAAAGATTTCGGAATAAAAGGCAAAAAAGGGAGCCGTTGTGGCTCCCTGATGATATTAACTGGCTTTTTTAATATGCGGAAGATCGAACGCTTTACGTAGCGCGCGGACAAACGCTTTGTCGTGGCAGATAGTTTTGCCAGGGCTGTCAGAAAGTTTCGCCACCGGTTTACCGTTACACTCCACCAGCTTAATCACAATATTCAGTGGCTTGACCTGGGGAATATCGCAGGTCAGACGTGTACCGATACCAAAACTTAATTGCACACGAGAAGAGAAATGGCGATAAAGCTCAACCGCTTTGCGTAAATCCAGATTGTCAGAGAAAACCAGCGTTTTGCTCTGCGGATCAATTCCCAGCTTGTCATAATGTGCAATCGCCTTTTCGCCCCATTCTACGGGGTCGCCGGAATCATGGCGAAGCCCCTGGTAACGACTGGCAAACTCCACGCCGAAATCACGCAAAAAGGCATCCATAGTAATGCAGTCGGTTAACGCAATACCAAGTTGGTCAGGATATTCTTCCAGCCAAGCAGCAAGTGCGGCGCGCTGACTATTGGCTAGATCCGGGCTGATTTGTTGATGTGCCTGGAACCATTCATGCGCCTGCGTGCCCATCGGTGTGAGGGAAAGTCGACGCGCCAGATCGTAGTTACTGGTGCCAACGAACCAGGATTCCTGTTGCAAACGTTTAACGATAGTTTCCTGGACTTCGCGGGAGAAGCGGCGGCGAGTGCCAAAATCCATTAGATGGAAGCGCGACATATCAAGGTCGGCGGTTAACGCCGAGAAGTTGACTAATTTGCTTTCCAGGGCATCAAGGGCTTGCGCAACATCGGCCTGCGGTGAGCGATAGCGGTGTACCAGTTCACTAATGACTGCAAGCAAAGGCACTTCCCAGAGGATGACTTCGCGCCACGGGCCGTTTAAGCGAATATCCAGCTTGCCGTTATCGTTGGTGACGGTGACCTGTTCCGGGTTAAAGCGGAACTCACGCAGCCAGTTGAGATAGTCGGCCTTAAAGAAAGGCAGGGCAGAGAGCCACTGATATTCATCATCTTGCAGGCGCAAGTGCTGCATCGCCTGAACCTGTTCACGAATAGCATCGGCATAAATACCCAGCAGATCGTCACCACGGCAACGAAACTCCGCCGCGACATGTACATCATAGTAGTGATGAAACACGGCTTGCTGCATATGCAACTTATAAGCATCTGTATCCAGCAACGAGTGCAGAACAGGAGAAGCGAATTGTGTCATAGGTGCGCAGTAGCGTCCTCTTACGGGAGCGTTTAGTACAATAAACATCTACAGGAACTGCTGGAGTATACCTTGTTTCGCAATTTATTGAACCCCGATCACACCATATGCCACCTTTATGATCGATAGCGTTGTGCTGTGTATGTTATAAAAATGTAGCAATAAAAGCGTTTGTACCTGAAAAGATGAAGATTCTGCGTAGCGAGATTTACGCAACAGGAATAGACTGAACACCAGACTCTATAAAAGATGCTAAAGGTTATTTATGACTCAACAGCCACAAGCCAAATACCGTCACGATTATCGTGCGCCGGATTACCAGATTACTGATATTGACTTGACCTTTGACCTGGACGCGCAAAAGACGGTCGTTACCGCGATCAGCCAGGCTGTCCGTCATGGTGCATCAGATGCTCCGCTTCGTCTAAACGGAGAAGAACTAAAACTGATTTCTGTTCATATTAATGATGAGCCGTGGACCGCCTGGAAAGAAGAAGAGGGCGCACTGGTCATCAGTAATTTGCCGGAGCGTTTTACGCTCAAGATCGTTAATGAAATTAACCCGGCAGCGAATACTGCGCTGGAAGGGCTTTATCAGTCAGGCGATGCGCTTTGCACCCAGTGTGAAGCCGAAGGTTTCCGCCACATTACGTATTATCTTGACCGCCCGGACGTACTGGCACGTTTTACCACCAAAATTATTGCCGATAAAACCAAATACCCGTTCCTGCTTTCCAACGGTAACCGCGTCGCGCAAGGCGAACTGGAAGATGGACGTCACTGGGTACAGTGGCAGGATCCGTTCCCGAAACCGTGCTACTTGTTTGCGCTGGTGGCAGGCGATTTTGATGTACTGCGCGACACCTTCACCACGCGTTCTGGCCGTGAAGTAGCGTTGGAACTGTATGTCGATCGCGGCAACCTTGATCGCGCACCGTGGGCGATGACGTCCCTGAAAAACTCCATGAAGTGGGATGAAGAACGCTTTGGCCTGGAGTATGACCTCGACATCTATATGATCGTCGCGGTGGATTTCTTCAACATGGGCGCGATGGAGAATAAAGGTCTGAATATCTTTAACTCCAAGTATGTACTGGCCCGTACCGACACAGCGACTGACAAAGATTATCTCGATATTGAACGCGTTATCGGTCATGAATATTTCCACAACTGGACCGGTAACCGTGTGACCTGCCGTGACTGGTTCCAGCTCAGCCTGAAAGAAGGCTTGACCGTTTTCCGCGATCAGGAGTTCAGCTCTGATCTCGGTTCCCGCGCGGTTAACCGTATCAACAATGTGCGCACCATGCGCGGATTGCAGTTTGCGGAAGATGCCAGCCCGATGGCGCATCCGATCCGCCCGGATATGGTCATTGAGATGAACAACTTCTACACCCTGACTGTTTACGAGAAGGGCGCGGAAGTGATTCGTATGATCCACACCCTTTTGGGAGAAGAAAACTTCCAGAAAGGGATGCAACTCTATTTCGAGCGTCATGATGGTAGCGCAGCGACCTGTGACGACTTTGTGCAGGCGATGGAAGATGCGTCGAATGTTGATCTCTCCCATTTCCGCCGTTGGTACAGCCAGTCCGGCACGCCGGTTGTGACCGTCAAAGATGACTACAATCCGGAAACCGAGCAGTACACCCTGACCATCAGCCAGCGCACGCCAGCCACGCCGGATCAGGCAGAAAAACAGCCGCTGCATATACCTTTTGCCATCGAACTGTATGATAACGAAGGCAAAGTGATCCCGTTACAGAAAGGCGGTCATCCGGTCAATTCGGTGCTGAACGTTACACAGGCGGAACAGACTTTTGTCTTTGATAATGTCTACTTCCAGCCGGTGCCTGCGCTGCTGTGCGAATTCTCTGCGCCGGTGAAACTGGAATATAAATGGAGCGATCAGCAACTGACCTTCCTGATGCGTCATGCGCGTAATGATTTCTCTCGCTGGGATGCGGCGCAAAGTTTGCTGGCAACCTACATCAAGCTGAACGTTGTTCGTTATCAGCAAGGGCAGCCTTTATCCCTGCCGGTACACGTTGCCGATGCTTTCCGCGCAGTGCTGCTGGATGAGAAAATTGACCCTGCGCTGGCGGCAGAAATTCTGACGCTGCCTTCGGTAAATGAAATGGCGGAACTGTTCGATATCATCGACCCGATTGCCATTGCTGAAGTACGCGAATCACTCACCCGTACTCTGGCGACTGAACTGGCGGACGAGCTGCTGGCTATTTACAACGCGAATTACCAGAGCGAGTATCGCGTTGAGCATGAAGATATTGCAAAACGCACTCTGCGTAATGCCTGCCTGCGCTTCCTCGCTTTTGGTGACACGCATCTGGCTGATGTGCTGGTGAGCAAGCAGTTCCACGAAGCAAACAATATGACTGATGCGCTGGCGGCGCTTTCCGCGGCAGTTGCCGCACAGCTGCCTTGCCGTGACGCGCTGATGCAGGAGTACGACGACAAGTGGCATCAGGACGGTCTGGTGATGGATAAATGGTTTATCCTGCAAGCCACCAGCCCGGCGGCGAATGTGCTGGAGACTGTGCGTGGCCTGTTGCAGCATCGCTCATTTACCATGAGCAACCCGAACCGTATTCGTTCGTTGATTGGTGCATTTGCGGGCAGCAACCCTGCAGCGTTCCATGCTGAAGATGGCAGTGGTTATCAGTTCCTGGTGGAAATGCTCACCGACCTCAACAGCCGTAACCCGCAGGTGGCTTCGCGTTTGATTGAGCCGCTGATTCGCCTGAAACGTTATGATGCCAAACGTCAGGAGAAAATGCGTGCGGCACTGGAACAGTTGAAAGGGCTGGAAAATCTCTCTGGCGATCTGTACGAGAAGATTACTAAAGCACTGGCTTGATACAAACATGCCTGATGCGATACTTGACGCCTCTTCTCAGACCTACAAGCCCGTTGAAACTGCTGGTTTTGTAGGCCGGATAAGGCGTTTACGCCGCATCCGGCAGCTGTGCCCAACTGCCTGATGCGACACTTGACGCGTCTTATCAGGCCTACAAGCCCGTTGAAACTGCTGGTTTTGTAGGCCGGATAAGGCGTTTACGCCGCATCCGGCAGCCATGCCCAACTGCCTGATGCGACGCTTGACGCGTCTTATCAGGCCTACAAACCTGTTGAAACTGCTGGTTTTGTGCGCCGCATCCGGCATATTAACCATGAAGTCGAATCGGTTGTTCAGAATGTCCTCGTTGCATCACCCGCTGCAACACTTCCGCTTCAAGTTCAGCTAACCGTACCGATCCTAACCGGCGCGGACGGGGGATATCCACCGTTAAATCCAGACCAATTTTTCCCTCTTCAATCAACAGCACCCGGTCAGCCATCGCCACCGCTTCGCTCACATCATGCGTCACCAGCAAAACGGTAAAACCGTGCTCCTGCCAAAGCGACACGATCAAATCCTGCATCTCCAGTCGCGTTAAGGCATCCAGCGCCCCGAGTGGTTCATCAAGCAACAATAAACCTGGTCGATGAATCAACGCTCTTGCAAGCGCCACACGCTGTTTCTGCCCACCAGAAAGCGCAGCAGGCCATTCCCCGGCGCGATTCTCCAGCCCTACCGCAGCCAGCGCCTGACGTGCTGCATCGCGCCAGTTGCCTTTAAGACCTAATCCAACATTATCAATCACCGATTTCCACGGCAGCAGACGCGCATCCTGAAACATCATCCGTGTATCATCCTGAATCTCGGCCAGCGGTGTTGTGCCTGCCAGTACATCGCCTGCAGTTGGAGTTTCCAGTCCAGCCAGCAGGCGTAGCAAGGTACTTTTACCGCCGCCACTGCGGCCAACTACTGCTACAAACTGACCTGCCGGAATATGCAAATTCAGTTGATTCAGAATGATATTTTCCGCGTAATGTTTACTCACCGCATTAAGCAGTAGCGGTGTGCCCTGGTTCAGACGAGCAGTATTCATACCGTGGCCTCCTTCAGATGATAAGCCGGGTTCCAGCGCAACCATAGGCGCTCTAAAAGTTGCGCGCTGACGTCAGCAAGTTTGCCGAGCAGGGCGTAAAGAATAATGGCGACCACCACCACGTCCGTTTGCAAAAACTCCCGTGCATTCATCGCCAGATAACCAATGCCAGAATTAGCAGAAATGGTTTCAGCAACAATCAGCGTCAGCCACATCAGACCTAACGCGAAGCGCACGCCGACCATAATTGAGGGCAGGGCGCCGGGCAGGATCACATGGATAAACAGCGGCAAACCGGATAATCCATAGCTACGTGCCATCTCCACCAGCCCGCGATCGATATTACGGATGCCGTGCCAGGTATTGATATAAATGGGGAATAGCGTGCCGAGCGCCACCAGGAAGATTTTTGCGGATTCATCAATGCCAAACCACAAAATCACTAATGGGATTAGCGCCAGATGCGGTACGTTGCGCAACATCTGTATTGATGTGTCCAGCAGTCGTTCACCCCAGTGCGACAGCCCGCTAATCAGACCCAGAATCAAACCCAGTGAGCCACCAATCGAAAAACCAATCAGCGCCCGCCATGAACTGATCGCCAGATGTTGCCACAGTTCGCCGCTTGCTGAGAGCGTCCAGAATGCCGCAACCACTCCTTCCGGAGAGGGCAAAATACGTGTCGACAACCAGCCAACCGAGGAGGCCAGTTGCCAAACCGCCACGATGCCCACCGGTAAAAACCAGGGGGCAACGCGCAATAACCACTTCTTCACTGGCGTTGCCATCATCTTGCTCCTTAGCTTTGTGCAACTTTACGGGGGATAAAATCATTCGCCACAGCTTCGCCTTGCAGATTTAACGGCTGCGGCTGGGGAATTTCCGGGATGGCGACATCCAGATGTGGGAACAGCAACTCGCCGACCCGATACGCTTCTTCCAGATGCGGATAACCGGAAAGGACAAAGCTGTCGATGCCAAGTGCGGCGTATTCGTTGATTCGCGTAGCGACCGTAGGGCCATCGCCCACCAGCGCCGTCCCGGCACCGCCGCGCACTAAGCCAACGCCCGCCCATAAATTGGGGCTGATCTCCAGGTTGTCGCGCTTGCCGTTATGTAATGCCGCCATCCGTTGTTGCCCCACGGAATCCGTCCGGGCAAATGCTGCCTGTGCTCTGGCGATAGTCTCATCATCAAGATGGGAGATTAACCGTTCAGCGGCCTGCCACGCTTCATCGTTGGTTTCGCGGACAATCACATGCAGGCGAATACCGAAACGAATTTTGCGTCCATATGCGGCAGCTTTTGCCCGTACTTGCGCGATCTTCTCTTTTACCAGTTCCGGCGGTTCGCCCCAGGTGAGATAAAGATCAACCTGTTCAGCGGCCAGATCCTGGGCGATGTCTGACGATCCGCCAAAGTAAAGCGGAGGATACGGCTGTTGAATCGGCGGGAAGAGCAGTTTTGCCCCGCGTACATGAATATGTTTACCGTTGAAATCGACAGTCTCACCCAGCAATAAACGTCGCCAGACCTGAGTAAATTCCGCCGAGGCTTCGTAACGCTCGCTATGGCCGAGGAACACGCCATCGCCTGCCAGCTCTTGGGGATCGCTGCCTGTTACCAGGTTAAACAACGCGCGTCCATTAGAGAGACGGTCAAGCGTGGCGGCCTGGCGGGCGGCAACAGTAGGAGACGTCACACTGGGGCGCAGGGCGACGAGGAACTTCAGCCGTTGTGTCACCGGGATCATCGACGCCGCCACCAGCCACGCATCCTCGCAGGAACGGCCCGTTGGGATCAGCACGCCGGTAAAGCCAAGACGATCCGCCGCTTGCGCAATCTGTTGCAGATAACCATGATCAACCGGACGCGAACCTTCTTCAGTTCCCAGATAACGACCGTCACCGTGCGTAGGTAAAAACCAGAACATATTCAGACTCATAATTGTTTTCCTTCCAGTTGCGTGGGCTGCCAGATGCGCTGGCGAATATCGACTTTTTTCGGCACCAGACGGTTTTCATAAAACAGATCTGCCGTTTGCTGCTGTAAGGCTGCTACCTCGGCGCTTACCGGTTTGATGGTGGTAATGGGGCGATGGTCAAGATACGAGGCAATCACTGGCGCAGGTAAGCCCATTGTTTTTGCCAGCAAGGCGATACTCTGTTCGCGTTGATTGAGGGTTAACGCATCGGCCTCGGTGAAGGTTTCCAGTACGTCCTGAATAAAGGCGCCGTTCTTCTCCGCATATGGACGAGCAGCAAGATAAAACGATCCGGTTTGATTGAGATCGGTGCCATCTTTCAGCACCCGCACGCCGCCCTGTAATAACGCTGCGGAGTAGTAGGGATCCCAGATAGCCCAGGCATCGACGTTACCTTGCTGGAAGGCGGCACGGGCGTCAGCGGGCGTCAGGTAAGTGGGCTGGATATCCGTAAATTTAAGCCCAGCCTGGCGTAATGCGCGCAGTAAAAGATTGTGCGAACTGGAACCTTTCTGAAAGGCAACTTTGTGACCTTTAAGATCGGCTACGGTTTTGAGCGGGCTGTTTTCTGGTACCAGAATCACTTCCGCTTTCGGTTTCGGCGGTTCGACACCAACGTACACCAGATCGGCTCCGGCAGCCTGAGCAAAAATTGGCGGAATATCCCCCGTACTGCCCAGATCGATACTGCCGACATTCAGCGCCTCCAGCATCTGCGGGCCAGCAGGGAATTCTATCCATGAAATTTTGGTTTGCGGATAGCGTTTTTCCAGTAGCTGGTGGCTTTTTGCCAGCACCATACCAATGCTACCTTTCTGGTAGCCAATACGTAACGCTTCTGGAGACGGCTCCGCCGCAACCGCAAGAGTAGAAACGCTAAGTAATCCCACTAACGCCAGTTTAACGATTTTACGCATGGGCATTACCTCGCAGAGACAGAAGATCGGGAACCTGAACATCGCGGCGGTGCAGCGCCTGCCAGAAAGTTTCGAGCGCGGTATCAAGACGGGTTTGAAGATTCGGCGTGAACAGTGGCTTATGTTGGTAATCAATCACCTGAGAGTCATCGGCAAACACGCCGTGCAGGATCTCCTGGGCTTTCAGAGTGCTTAGAACGGGTTTTAGTGCATAATCGACCGCCAGTAGATGAGCCACCGTGCCGCCTGTCGCCAGCGGCAACACTACTTTGCCTTGCAGAGCCCGTTCAGGTAGCAGGTCAAGGAGGGTTTTCAGCGCACCGGAATAGGCGGCTTTATACACAGGTGTGGCGACTATCAGTCCGTCAGCTTCTTGTAACTGTGCAGTAAAGGTTTTAAGGGCCGGACTATCGAAACGGGCATAGAGCAAATCTTCCGGGGCGAAGTTTTGCAGATTCCAGTGATATACCTCTACGTCCAGGCCATTCAGTTTTTCCCGCGCATATTCCAGCAGGGAGCTGGAGCGAGAAGGAAAGCGAGGACTACCAGCCAGGGTGATGACACGCATACTCTCTCCTTATAACTAATTGTTCTTATTTTGTTAACATTGATAACAATTCGGTCAGTCTGACAGAGAGCGTCCGCGAGTCGAAATGATTTATCTGACGAAGAAAAGCCAAAAAAAGCATAAAAAAAGTGCAACAAGAAAACGTTTGCTATTTCTTGCCGCAGGTCAATTCCCTTTTGCTGCAAACTCGCACATAATACGCCCCCGGTTTGCACACCGGGAATCCAGGAGAGTTCATGTACTACCCCTTCGTTCGTAAAGCCCTTTTCCAGCTCGATCCAGAGCGCGCGCACGAGTTTACTTTTCAGCAATTACGTCGCATCACCGGAACACCGTTTGAAGCGCTTGTACGGCAAAACGTTCCAGCGAAGCCCGTTAGCTGTATGGGACTGACCTTTAAAAACCCGCTTGGTCTGGCTGCTGGTCTTGATAAAGACGGGGAGTGTATTGATGCCCTTGGTGCAATGGGATTTGGATCGATCGAGATCGGTACTGTCACCCCACGTCCACAACCAGGAAACGACAAACCCCGTCTTTTTCGCCTGGTTGATGCTGAAGGTTTAATAAACCGTATGGGCTTTAATAACCTCGGCGTTGATAACCTCGTAGAGAACGTTAAAAAAGCCCACTACGACGGTGTTCTGGGAATCAATATTGGCAAAAATAAAGATACGCCGGTTGAGCAAGGCAAAGATGACTATCTGATTTGTATGGAAAAAATCTACGCTTATGCAGGATATATTGCCATCAATATATCATCACCAAATACCCCGGGATTACGTACTCTGCAATATGGTGAAGCACTGGATGATTTATTAACAGCAATTAAAAATAAACAAAATGATCTGCAAGCGGTCCATCACAAATATGTACCAATAGCAGTGAAGATCGCGCCGGATCTTTCTGAGGAAGAGTTGATCCAGGTTGCCGACAGTTTAGTTCGACATAATATTGATGGCGTTATTGCAACTAATACGACGCTCGATCGTTCTTTGGTTCAGGGGATGAAAAATTGTGATCAAACTGGTGGCTTAAGTGGTCGTCCCTTACAATTAAAAAGTACGGAAATTATTCGACGCTTGTCGCAGGAATTAAACGGTCGCTTACCGATTATCGGTGTGGGTGGTATTGACTCGGTAATCGCTGCTCGCGAGAAGATAGCGGCGGGGGCTTCTTTGGTGCAAATTTATTCTGGTTTTATTTTTAAAGGTCCGCCACTGATTAAAGAAATCGTTAACCATATCTAATTATTTCTTTCATTTTCTCTTTATAAGATAATCAGGGCTTTATTTTCAGCCCTGGTTGTTTTATATTCTTTGCTGTTACTTATTTAGACATTTTGTACTTTTCTTGTTGAGGTTATTAAGCGAAGCGACAATGGAATATGTTGCAGTGGATTTTTAGGGGAGAGGAGAAGCATATGCGAATTAAACCAGACGATAACTGGCGTTGGTATTATGATGAAGAGCATGATCGAATGATGCTTGATTTAGCCAATGGCATGCTATTTCGCTCACGTTTTGCGCGCAAAATGTTGACACCAGACGCCTTTTCTCCAGCGGAATTTTGCGTTGATGACGCCGCGCTCTATTTCTCGTTTGAAGAAAAATGCCGCGACCTTAACTTATCAAAAGAACAAAAAGCTGAACTGGTACTTAATGCGCTGGTGGCAGTTCGCTATCTCAAACCGCAAATGCCAAAAAGCTGGCATTTTATTTCTCATGGTGAAATGTGGTCGCCAATGCCGGGGGATGCCGCCTGTGTCTGGTTAAGCGACACCAATGAGCAAGTCAGCCTGCTGGTTGTTGAATCTGGCGAAAATGCCGCGCTGTGTCTCCTTGCACAGCCTTGTGTTGTCATCGCCGGTCGCGCCATGCAACTGGGTGACGCCATCAAAATTATGAATGACAGGCTGAAACCTCATATGAGTTATGACAACTTCAGCCTTGAACAGGCCGTTTAACTTTTCAGTTTCAATGCAGTCTTCGGTACACAACTACAGCAAAGAATTGTTCCATCGTCGCTCATAGCTGATTTTTTCAGCGGGGTGACTTCGCCTTCCAGAAGCTGAACCCGACAGCTTCCACATATGCCCGCGCGGCAAGAATAGGGGATCCGAATCCCTTGATTTTCTAATTGTTCCAACAATACTTGTTGATTATTACCGCGAAATGCCAGCCCTTGCCAGTCGATATCGACATTTGCATCCATTTGCTGCGTTGTTGGGAGAGTATCGTCTGCGGCGGCCGCGCCATAGATTTTCGCCGGTGCAGTTGCCAGAATTTCTACTTCATCGCCAACACGAATTACGCCACTATTGCGGGCAATTAAATTCTGACCAAAATCGACATCGCCGTTATCCTGGTCAGTGCGGAAAGATTGCAGCGTTTTTAACGGTTCGCCTGCCGGATGCTTTTGTCCTTTTTCCGGGCTGACAGTAGTGAAAATACAGCGGCTGCAGGGCTTCACCACATCAAACACCACATCGCCAATGCGAATCACTTTCCAGGTATCTTCTTCCCAGGCTGCTGCGCCGGAAACCACCAGATTGGGGCGAAATTGCTCCATTTTTACACTTGCCGGGCAGCGTTGCTGCACATCACGCAGTGAGGCTTCATTAGCGAGCAGATACGGATAGCCATCAGCAAACGACAAGGGTACAGTGTTATGGCGTTTTACGCGCCGCGTCATCTGTGGCCCTACCCAACGTAATTGCACTTCGCGGGAGAAAAATCCGCTTAACCATTTGTTGATCGCATCTGGCGCAATGCGCGCGGTAAAATGGTTACCCCACACTTCGGTTGGCGCATCCTGCATAGCGAAATCAGCAAAACGGACGTATGCGCTACTGCCATCTGGTGCTGTGAGATGTAAGCCATCATGCACAGGGGAAGGGGTAAACCGTACCATCTGCGGAAACTGGCGAGCAGTAATAAACGTACCGTCAGGTTCTGTGACCATAAAGATGCGATCGAAGGCCAGACCGCTGACATCCGCCAGGGCATGTGTCAGACCAATGCCGCGCATCGATTTAACAGGATGAATAAAAAGCCGGGTTAATGTCGCCACGGTACGGTCCTCAAGTGAAAATAAGCCCTCAACTTTATGACATGACGCGCTTATTAGCTATAATGCGCAACAATTTTCTTAGCGCCTATTCTATTAGGCTATTTTATTTGTCAGTTTGCCCTGGACAGTGTTCGAAATTCTCACGCACTCTGCGCTGTCCATATCCAAACTGACTGCAACAATTACGCCTGCTGCGGTAGGCTCATAGAGTAAAAGTGACGATATGAATTCTCTGTTTGCCAGTACGGCCCGTGGGCTGGAAGAGCTGTTAAAAACTGAACTGGAAAACCTGGGGGCCGTTGAATGCCAGGTGGTTCAGGGTGGGGTCCATTTCAAGGGCGACACGCGGCTTGTTTACCAGAGCCTGATGTGGAGCCGCCTGGCCTCGCGTATTATGTTGCCGCTGGGCGAGTGTAAGGTTTACAGCGATTTAGACCTCTATCTCGGCGTTCAGGCGATCAACTGGACAGAGATGTTTAATCCTGGCGCGACCTTCGCTGTCCACTTCAGTGGTTTGAATGACACCATCCGCAACAGCCAGTACGGCGCAATGAAAGTCAAAGATGCGATCGTTGATGCCTTCACGCGGAAAAATCTACCGCGTCCAAATGTTGATCGTGATGCGCCGGATATCCGCGTGAACGTCTGGTTGCATAAAGAAACCGCCAGCATCGCTCTCGATTTAAGCGGTGATGGTTTGCATCTGCGTGGCTACCGTGATCGTGCTGGTATCGCGCCGATCAAAGAAACCCTGGCGGCGGCAATTGTGATGCGTTCCGGTTGGCAGCCAGGAACACCGCTGCTTGATCCAATGTGTGGTTCCGGTACGTTGCTGATTGAAGCGGCGATGCTGGCGACCGACCGCGCGCCTGGCTTGCACCGTGGGCGTTGGGGCTTTAGCGGCTGGGCGCAGCACGACGAAGCTATCTGGCAAGAAGTAAAAGCGGAAGCGCAAACCCGCGCCCGTAAAGGCCTGGCTGAGTATAGCTCCCATTTCTACGGTTCCGACAGCGACGCGCGGGTGATTCAACGTGCACGCTCTAACGCCCGTCTTGCGGGGATTGGTGAATTGATCACTTTTGAGGTGAAAGATGTTGCGCAACTGACCAATCCGCTGCCGAAAGGGCCATACGGTACAGTGTTGAGCAACCCGCCATACGGTGAACGTCTGGACAGCGAACCAGCGCTGATTGCGCTGCATAGTCTGCTGGGGCG
The DNA here is from genome assembly GCF_011881725.1 of Escherichia coli. Taxonomy (GTDB): domain Bacteria; phylum Pseudomonadota; class Gammaproteobacteria; order Enterobacterales; family Enterobacteriaceae; genus Escherichia; species Escherichia coli_E. The sequence continues at coordinate 128,439 of NZ_JAATUR010000002.1, forward strand.
AATCATGAAAAACCAGTTCGGTGGCTGGAATCTCTCTTTGTTTAGTGCTTCGCCGGATCTACTAAGCTGCCTGCAACTGCGTGCAGACAAACAGTACAAGGCGAAAAACGGCCCGCTGGACTGCGTGCAGAAAAACTACCATGTCGCCGAAAGTACGCCAGACAGTAAACCAGCGATGGTCGCGGAAGACTATGCCAACCGTCTGCGTAAGAACCTCAAAAAGTTTGAGAAATGGGCACGTCAGGAAGGCATTGAATGTTACCGCCTGTATGACGCTGATTTACCGGAATACAACGTCGCCGTAGACCGCTATGCCGACTGGGTGGTGGTGCAGGAGTATGCCCCGCCAAAAACCATTGATGCGCATAAAGCGCGTCAACGCTTGTTCGACATTATCGCGGCGACCATTTCGGTACTGGGGATTGCGCCAAATAAACTGGTGCTGAAAACCCGTGAACGCCAGAAGGGCAAAAATCAGTACCAGAAACTGGGCGAGAAGGGCGAGTTTCTTGAGGTCACCGAATATAACGCACACTTGTGGGTGAACCTGACGGATTATCTCGATACCGGTCTGTTCCTCGATCACCGTATCGCCCGTCGTATGCTCGGTCAAATGAGCAAAGGCAAAGATTTCCTCAACCTGTTCTCCTATACCGGTAGCGCCACCGTGCATGCGGGATTAGGCGGCGCGCGCAGCACCACCACGGTGGATATGTCGCGTACTTATCTGGAGTGGGCAGAACGCAACCTGCGTCTGAATGGCTTAACCGGTCGTGCGCATCGCCTGATTCAGGCCGATTGCCTGGCGTGGCTGCGTGAAGCAAATGAACAGTTCGATCTGATCTTTATCGATCCGCCAACCTTCTCTAACTCAAAACGAATGGAAGATGCGTTTGATGTTCAGCGCGATCATCTGGCGCTGATGAAAGATTTGAAACGTCTGCTGCGCGCAGGTGGAACGATCATGTTCTCGAACAATAAACGTGGCTTCCGTATGGATCTCGAAGGATTGGCGAAACTGGGACTGAAAGCACAAGAAATTACGCAAAAAACGCTCTCCCAGGATTTTGCCCGTAACCGCCAGATCCACAACTGCTGGCTGATTACCGCAGCCTGAAAGGAATAGTAATGTCATTAATCAGTATGCATGGCGCATGGCTGTCGTTCAGCGACGCGCCGCTTCTCGATAACGCAGAACTGCATATCGAAGATAACGAACGTGTTTGTCTGGTGGGGCGTAACGGCGCAGGCAAGTCGACGTTAATGAAAATCCTCAACCGTGAACAGGGGCTGGATGACGGTCGCATTATTTACGAGCAAGATTTGATTGTAGCTCGTCTGCAACAGGATCCGCCGCGTAACGTTGAAGGCAGCGTTTATGATTTTGTTGCCGAAGGCATTGAGGAACAGGCCGAGTACCTGAAACGCTATCATGATATTTCGCGCCTGGTGATGAACGAACCGAGCGAGAAAAATCTCAACGAACTGGCGAAGGTTCAGGAACTGCTGGATCACCATAACCTGTGGCAACTGGAAAACCGCATCAACGAAGTGCTGGCGCAACTGGGGTTAGATCCTAATGTAGCGCTGTCGTCACTTTCCGGCGGCTGGTTGCGTAAAGCCGCATTAGGACGTGCGCTGGTGAGTAATCCGCGTGTGTTGCTGCTCGATGAACCGACTAACCACCTGGATATCGAAACCATCGACTGGCTGGAAGGTTTTCTGAAAACGTTCAACGGTACGATTATTTTCATCTCCCACGACCGTTCATTTATTCGCAATATGGCGACGCGTATTGTCGATCTCGATCGCGGTAAGCTGGTGAACTATCCGGGTAATTACGACCAGTATTTGCTGGAAAAAGAAGAAGCCCTGCGCGTGGAAGAGCTGCAAAACGCCGAGTTTGACCGCAAACTGGCACAGGAAGAAGTGTGGATCCGTCAGGGGATCAAGGCCCGTCGTACCCGTAACGAAGGCCGCGTGCGTGCGCTGAAAGCGATGCGTCGCGAACGCGGTGAACGTCGCGAGGTCATGGGGACTGCAAAGATGCAGGTGGAAGAGGCCAGTCGCTCCGGTAAGATCGTCTTTGAAATGGAAGATGTGTGCTATCAGGTTGATGGTAAGCAACTGGTGAAAGACTTTTCAGCGCAGGTGCAACGTGGCGACAAAATTGCCCTGATTGGCCCGAATGGCTGCGGCAAAACCACGTTGCTGAAACTGATGCTGGGTCAACTTCAGCCGGACAACGGACGCATTCACGTCGGCACTAAACTGGAAGTTGCCTATTTTGACCAGCACCGCGCGGAACTTGATCCCGATAAAACGGTGATGGATAACCTTGCCGAAGGCAAGCAAGAGGTGATGGTTAACGGTAAACCACGTCATGTACTGGGCTATTTGCAGGACTTCCTGTTCCATCCGAAACGGGCGATGACACCGGTACGTGCGCTTTCTGGCGGGGAGCGTAACCGCTTGCTGCTGGCACGTTTGTTTCTTAAGCCAAGCAACTTATTGATTCTTGACGAACCGACCAACGACCTTGATGTCGAAACGCTCGAATTGCTTGAAGAGCTAATCGACAGCTACCAGGGGACGGTATTGTTAGTAAGCCACGATCGTCAGTTTGTCGATAACACAGTCACAGAATGCTGGATCTTCGAAGGTGGCGGCAAAATTGGCCGTTATGTTGGCGGTTATCATGATGCCCGTGGTCAGCAAGAACAGTATGTGGCGCTAAAACAGCCTGCGGTGAAAAAAAACGAAGAAATCGCCGCGCCAAAAGCAGAAACTGTAAAACGCAGCAGTAGCAAACTAAGCTATAAATTGCAGCGCGAACTGGAACAACTGCCGCAATTGCTTGAAGATCTGGAAGCGAAGCTGGAAGCCCTACAGACACAGGTGGCAGATGCCTCTTTCTTCAGTCAGCCGCATGAGCAGACGCAAAAGGTCCTTGCCGATATGGCTGCCGCAGAGCAGGAGTTGGAGCAGGCTTTTGAACGCTGGGAGTATCTTGAAGCGTTAAAAAATGGTGGCTGATCGCAAAATAGTCGATTTAAACAGAGACTGCTGACAAAGACGAAATTGCCTGATGCCCTATGTGTATCAGGCATGAAAACGAGCGTTTTGTCAGCATTCTGTAAAATAGCGCATCATTAAGGAGTACCAATGTGCGAACATCATCATGCCGCGAAGCACATCCTGTGCTCGCAGTGTGACATGCTGGTGGCGTTACCCCACCTTGAGCATGGTCAGAAGGCGGCATGTCCCCGGTGTGGCACAACGTTAACCGTGGCGTGGGATGCCCCTCGACAGCGCCCTACCGCTTATGCGTTGGCTGCACTGTTCATGCTGTTGCTGTCCAACCTGTTCCCTTTTGTAAATATGAACGTTGCGGGGGTAACCAGTGAGATTACGTTACTGGAAATCCCGAGCGTACTGTTTTCCGAGGACTATGCCAGCCTCGGCACCTTTTTCCTGTTGTTTGTGCAACTGGTTCCCGCGTTTTGCCTGGTAACCATTCTGCTATTGGTGAATCGCGCGGAATTACCCGTTCGTTTAAAAGAACAACTGGGGCGGGTGCTTTTTCAGCTCAAAACCTGGGGTATGGCGGAGATTTTCCTTGCCGGTGTGTTGGTCAGTTTTGTCAAACTGATGGCTTACGGCAGCATTGGCGTGGGCAGTAGTTTTATTCCCTGGTGTTTGTTTTGTGTGCTGCAATTACGCGCCTTTCAATGCGTTGATCGCCGCTGGTTATGGGATGATATTGCTCCGATGCCAGAGCTTCGCCAGACGCTAAAACCCGGCATTACAGGAATACGCCAGGGGCTGCGCTCTTGCTCATGCTGTACGGCAATTCTTCCTGCCGATGATCCCGTGTGTCCGCGCTGTGGCACCACAGGATATGTTCGACGCAAAAACAGTCTGCAATGGACTCTGGCACTGCTTTTTACGTCGATCATGTTATATCTCCCGGCGAACATCTTACCCATTATGGTGACCGATTTTTTAGGTTCTAAGATGCCGTCGACCATTCTCGCCGGGGTCATCTTATTATGGAGCGAAGGCTCTTATCCGGTTGCCGCAGTCATCTTTTTAGCCAGTATTATGGTGCCGACCTTAAAAATGATCGCCATCGCGTGGCTCTGCTGGGATGCCAAAGGGCATGGCAAGCGCGACAGTGAAAGAATGCATTTGATTTACGAAGTCGTTGAGTTTGTGGGCCGCTGGTCGATGATTGATGTTTTCGTTATCGCGGTGCTCTCAGCGCTGGTGCGTATGGGAGGTTTAATGAGTATTTATCCAGCAATGGGTGCATTAATGTTTGCTTTAGTCGTCATAATGACAATGTTTTCTGCCATGACGTTTGACCCGCGTTTGTCGTGGGACCGCCAACCTGAACCAGAGCATGAGGAGTCCTGACAGTATGGAGTCTAATAATGGGGAAGCCAAAATCGAGAAAGTGAAGAACTGGTCTCCCGTGTGGATATTTCCTATCGTCACGGCGCTCATCGGGGCCTGGGTTCTTTTTTATCATTACAGCCATCAGGGACCGGAAGTGACCCTGATTACCGCTAATGCGGAAGGAATTGAAGGCGGCAAAACCACCATTAAAAGCCGTAGTGTTGACGTCGGCGTGGTTGAAAGCGCCACACTGGCTGATGATTTGACGCACGTTGAAATCAAAGCACGGTTAAATTCCGGTATGGAAAAATTGCTGCATAAAGATACCGTCTTTTGGGTGGTGAAACCTCAGATTGGTCGAGAAGGAATTAGCGGTCTGGGGACATTGCTTTCTGGGGTTTATATCGAACTGCAGCCAGGGGCGGCAGGCAGCAAAATGGACAAATACGATTTGCTGGACTCGCCACCCTTGGCCCCGCCTGATGCGAAAGGTATACGTGTCATTCTCGATAGCAAAAAAGCCGGGCAGCTCTCGCCAGGAGATCCGGTGCTATTCCGAGGCTTTCGAGTAGGCTCGGTTGAAACCAGCACCTTCGATACGCAAAAACGCAATATCAGCTATCAACTGTTCATCACAGCACCATATGACCGACTGGTGACCAGCAATGTTCGCTTCTGGAAAGATAGTGGCATTGCGGTTGATCTGACGTCGGCGGGAATGCGTGTAGAGATGGGCTCGCTGACAACATTGCTCAGCGGCGGTGTCAGCTTTGATGTGCCAGATGGTCTGGACTTAGGGCATCCTGTGGCGCCAAAAACGGCTTTCGTTTTGTATGATGATCAGAAGAGCATTCAGGATTCTCTGTACACCGATCACATCGATTATCTGATGTTCTTCAAAGATTCGGTACGCGGCCTGCAGCCTGGAGCTCCAGTAGAATTCCGGGGTATTCGTCTCGGTACGGTAAGCAAAGTGCCATTCTTTGCGCCGAATATGCGTCAGACATTTAACGATGATTACCGTATTCCGGTACTGATTCGTATCGAACCAGAACGGTTGAAAATGCAACTTGGCGAAAATGCAGATGTCGTTAAGCATCTTGGCGAATTGTTGAAACGCGGTTTACGCGGATCGCTGAAGACCGGAAATCTGGTGACTGGCGCGCTCTACGTTGATCTCGATTTCTATCCGGATACGCCTGCGATAACTGGCATTCGTGAATTTAATGGTTACCAGATTATCCCGACTGTAAGCGGCGGCCTGGCGCAAATCCAGCAACGTCTGATGGAAGCGTTGGATAAGATCAACAAACTGCCATTGAATCCGATGATAGAACAGGCGACCAGTACGCTTTCTGAAAGTCAGCGCACAATGAAAAATCTGCAAACGACGCTGGATAGCATGAACAAGATCCTTGCCAGCCAGTCGATGCAGCAGTTGCCGACGGATATGCAGTCAACATTGCGTGAGTTGAATCGCAGCATGCAGGGCTTCCAGCCTGGTTCTGCGGCGTACAACAAGATGGTGGCGGATATGCAGCGTCTTGATCAGGTACTGCGTGAACTGCAACCGGTTCTGAAAACGCTCAATGAGAAGAGCAATGCGCTGGTTTTTGAAGCGAAGGATAAGAAAGATCCAGAGCCGAAGAGGGCGAAACAATGAAAAAGTGGCTAGTGACGATAGCGGCACTGTGGCTGGCCGGATGCAGTTCCGGTGAAATGAACAAAAACTATTACCAATTGCCTGTCGTGCAGGGCGGTACGCAAAGTACCGCCAGCCAGGGTAACCGTCTGTTATGGGTGGAGCAGGTCGTTGTTCCTGACTATCTGGCGGGAAATGGTGTGGTTTATCAGACCAGTGATGTGAAGTATGTGATTGCCAACAACAACTTGTGGGCTAGCCCACTGGATCAACAGTTGCGCAACACACTGGTTGCCAACCTGAGTACGCAACTGCCCGGCTGGGTGGTTGCTTCCCAGCCTCTGGGAAGCGCTCAGGACACGCTTAACGTAACTGTCACTGAGTTTAACGGTCGTTATGATGGCAAGGTTATTGTCAGTGGTGAGTGGCTGTTGAACCATCAGGGACAACTGATCAAACGTCCATTCCGTCTGGAAGGGGTGCAAACGCAGGATGGCTACGATGAGATGGTTAAAGTGCTGGCCAATGTCTGGAGTCAGGAAGCCGCTGCTATTGCACAAGAGATTAAGCGCCTACCTTAATTATAAAAATTTGTAAATATAACCGTCTCCGGTAAGTTGCCTGAGACGGTTTTTTTGCTTCTGACGTGCGGAAAAGTTGTTCCACTTCACATTTTTTGTACAACCGACATGCCCGTGTAGCTCACAAATATGGCAGTGGCGTGAATTTTGCGGATTGACGGCAGTTATGATTCGCGGTATTGCTTAACTGTGATTGCATATTTAGTAATCACTGTTTTCTTTTCCACCAGAAACCAGTATGAGGGAAACGAGGCATGAAGAGACAAAAACGAGATCGCCTGGAACGGGCACATCAACGTGGTTATCAGGCCGGCATCGCCGGACGCTCAAAAGAAATGTGTCCCTATCAGACGCTGAATCAAAGGTCACAATGGCTGGGAGGCTGGCGAGAAGCCATGGCGGACAGGGTAGTAATGGCCTGATTCTGTCTCTTTAAAAAGAAACCTCCGCAATGCGGAGGTTTCGCCTTTCTATACTCTGTCTGATTAAAATCAGAATGCAGACGTATCCTGGAACAGACCCACTTTAAGGTCGCTGGCGGTATAGATCAAACGACCATCAACCAGCACTTCGCCATCCGCCAGGCCCATGATCAGACGACGGTTAACAATGCGTTTAAAGTGAATACGATAGGTCACTTTCTTCGCCGTCGGCAGGACCTGACCGGTGAATTTCACCTCGCCAACGCCCAGTGCGCGGCCTTTACCTTCGCCGCCCAGCCAGCCGAGGTAGAATCCTACCAACTGCCACATGGCGTCCAGGCCCAGGCAGCCTGGCATTACCGGATCGCCAATGAAGTGGCAACCGAAGAACCACAGATCCGGATTAATATCCAGTTCTGCTTCTACATACCCTTTGTCGAAGTTACCACCCGTTTCGGTCATTTTGACCACTCGGTCCATCATCAGCATGTTCGGTGCTGGTAATTGTGGGCCTTTAGCACCAAACAGTTCACCGCGACCAGAGGCAAGAAGGTCTTCTTTTGTATAGGATTCGCGTTTATCTACCATGTTCTCTGTAAGCCTTATTTTATTGAAGCACGCAGGATAGCTAACACGTGTACGCTGAACAAGTCCGATCAGTTTGGAATAAACCAGTTCAGCCAACGTAGTGGCCATGGAAAACGATGACGTCCTTCCTGTTGCGATGCTTGCGCGATACGTTCCTGGATAGTTTGCATCAGCGTCGTCTGGCCTTCGCCATCCCACACCAGATTTAATAATAACGGCAGTGCTTCAGTCACATCATCCACTGCCCAGATAGTGAATTTGCCTTCCTCTACCGCCTTCACCAGTTCACTGTGAAGACTTAAATGGCGAACGTTAGCGCTGGGGATAATCACACCTTGCTTCCCAGTTAACTCACGCTGCTGGCAGATAGCAAAGAAGCCTTCGATTTTCTCATTCAGACCACCCACTGGCTGAGCGCGACCGAACTGATCCACTGAACCTGTAATGGCGATACTCTGATTCACCGGGACATCCGCGAGGGCGCTGATTAGTGCGCAGAGTTCCGCCATCGACGCGCTATCACCATCCACTTCACTGTAAGACTGCTCAAAGGTCAGTGACGCCGAGAAAGGGATCTGTTGCTCAAGCTGCAGTTCCGACATCAGGAAAGCCTGCATGATCATCATCCCTTTCGCATGGATGTTGCCGCCAAGTTCCGCTTTCCGTTCGATATCGGTAAATTCGCCGTCGCCAATGTGTACAACACAGCTAATACGCGAAGGCTCGCCAAATGCGCGTGGATGGCCAGGAAACTCGATAACCGAAAGGGCGTTTATCTGACCGACGCGTTCACCTTCGGTTTCAATCAGGATCTGCTCCTGAAGGATTTCATCCTGCATGCGCTCGGCGAGGAAACCTTCGCGCCATTCCCGCTGTTGTAGCATTAAGTTTAGCTGCTCGCCGGAGAAGCTATCACCTTCGCATAATGAAGCGACCTCTTTACACTGGCGGAGGATCCACTGCGGACTAAGTGGCAGCGTTTCTTGCTCACCGGTATAGCGTACTGCCTCGCGGATAAGTACCGGCCAGGCGTCTGCATCTGGCGCAGGCAAGCGGTTATGCCTGGCGATAAAAGTCACCCATCGACACCACTGGCTTACGGATTCGGCATCGACTATCTGCAGAGTATCTTCAAATTCGCTATAAATAGCTTGTTCAGACAACTCTGGCTCCATCTCCTGGAAATCAGCCAATGAATCACGTTCGCCTACCAGAATGACTTTCAGCTTCAGCGGCATTGAAGGAACGGAGACGGGGAGGGGGCGCGACTCATCATACGCTACCCAGTCAAAACGCTCGCGGTTAACAATGTTTTTCAGCCGCATCCACAGCAGGGGTTGCGCCAGCAGTGTACGCAAAGAGATGATCAGAATGCCGCCATTGGCCTGATGTACCAGTCCTGGGTGCAAGGTAATGTCGCCATTAAACTGGCGCAGACAGCCAAAAAGCTGTTCGGCTTCAGCCCAGTCAGCAGTAACAACCTGGGTTAAGGTCGCAAAATTATCGTCAGCGCTAACTGCGTTACGTAAGTGTATGGTGTGGCCGGAAATCTCATAGTGGCCGCCCATTAGTTGGCCTGCATCGCTTTGTAGCGTGCGCGCAGCATCGGCTATAAGATTAAGATACTCGGATTCTTCCGGCGCTTTCGCTAGTATAAAAGAGGATGATGCCCGCGCGTGCAGCAATTGCTCCAGTGCAAATTGCAATCGCGGCTGAGTGTCACTGAATAAAGGATCGTTTTCGTCAATCAAATGTGGCTGTGCGAATACTTCCTGATAGCTTTCGGTATCAGGAATCAGGTCACGCCATGCAAGTTTCGTAATGGTCAAAGTCGATGTTTTTTAGTCTGTTGTCAAAGGCGCGATTATACCGTAACCGGCACAGCAGCACACGTACAAAGCACCGACAAAAGTCCCGACATGCGCGTTAAAGCTCACAGGACAGAGATTCTTTTTATCACGCAGGTAAAAAGCTGATATTCTGTAAAGAGTTACAGGGTAACATTGAGATCGCTATGAAATATCAACAACTTGAAAATCTTGAAAGTGGTTGGAAATGGAAATATCTGGTGAAGAAACACCGTGAAGGTGAGTTGATCACCCGTTACATAGAGGCCAGTGCCGCCCAGGAAGCTGTCGATGTGTTGCTATCGCTGGAGAACGAACCTGTTCTCGTAAATGGCTGGATTGACAAGCATATGAATCCGGAGCTGGTCAATCGCATGAAGCAGACCATTCGGGCCAGACGGAAACGCCATTTTAATGCGGAACATCAGCATACGCGCAAAAAATCGATCGATCTGGAATTTATTGTCTGGCAACGTCTGGCTGGTCTTGCGCAGCGCCGCGGTAAAACGCTTTCTGAAACGATTGTCCAGCTGATTGAAGATGCGGAAAACAAAGAGAAATATGCGAATAAAATGTCTTCTTTGAAGCAGGATTTGCAGGCATTACTCGGTAAGGAATAACTGGCGAAGTTCATTCACTTTACTACAGATGAAAAAAACCCCGCAGTAGCGGGGTTTTTTATTAGACGAGAACTTAAGCCTGCGGCTGAGTTACAACGTCTTTGATGCCTTTAACTTCGATCTCTACGCGACGATCCGGAGCCAGGCAGTCGATCAGGGCAGCACGCTGTTTCACGTTATCACAGGTGTTACCAGTAACCGGGTTGGATTCGCCCATACCACGTGCGGAGATTTTGTCTGCCGGAATACCTTTAGAGATCAGGTAATCAACAACGGACTGAGCACGACGCTCGGACAGACCCTGGTTGTAAGCGTCAGAACCGATACGGTCAGTGTAACCCAGAACAACTACGGAACCGTCTTTCGGATCCAGGTTGCTCAGCTGGCTGTACAGCTGATCCAGAGCAGCCTGACCTTCCGGTTTCAGGGTTGCTTTGTTGAAAGTGAACAGAACGTCAGACTTCAGAGTGAAGTGCTTGGTCTGTACTTCCGGTGCCGGAGCTGGAGCCGGAGCAACTACTGGAGCTGCTTCGCCCTGACCGAAACGGTAGGAAACACCCAGGCTCAGCAGGCCGTTGTCCGGACGAGTACCGATGGTGTTAGCGTCACCGATGTTGTTGGTCCACTGGTATTCCAGACGGGTAGCGATTTCTGGAGTGATCGCGTATTCAACACCACCTGCGAATACTGGAGAAACGCCGGTGTCGTGGTCTTTAGTGGATACGCCACCAGGTACGTTAGACTTGGTGTCTGCACGCCATACCATACCACCCAGACGAGTGTAAACGTCCAGATCGTCAGTGATTGGGTAACCCAGTTTAGCGGTCAGTTGAACGCCCTGAGCTTTGTATGCGCCGTTGATGTTGTCGCCTTTGTACGGCATACGACCTAACCAGTCGTAACCCATTTCAAAGCCAACATACGGGTTAACCTGGTAACCACCAAAAGCACCTGCACCCAGTTGGTTTTCGTGGGTCGGACCATTGTTGTTGATGAAACCAGTGTCATGGTACTGGGACCAGCCCAGTTTAGCACCAGTGTACCAGGTGTTATCTTTCGGAGCGGCCTGCGCTACGGTAGCGAAACCAGCCAGTGCCACTGCAATCGCGATAGCTGTCTTTTTCATTTTTTGCGCCTCGTTATCATCCAAAATACGCCATGAATATCTCCAGCGAGATAACACGGTTAAATCCTTCACCGGGGGATCTGCTCAATATTAACTCTACCGATATCTTCGGCTTATGCCGAGCACCCCTGGCGATGTAAAGTCTACAACGTAGTTGAAAACTTACAAGTGTGAACTCCGTCAGGCATATGAAAAAAAAGTCTTGTATAAGGTATGTTTAATCTTTTTTGTTAGCGACAATTTACAGAATAAAATCGCGGAAACCGCTTCAGACAAGCCTCCGCAAGTAAAATTAGTCACGGCTGAAAGCATCGGTTGGACGTCAAAAAAAGTTCCAGGATTAATCCTAAATTTACTTAATGATACAAATTAGAGTGAATTTTTAGCCCGGAAAGTTGTCTCGTGGCGTGAGGGTGTGTGCTTACTGGACGCATAATAAACCCCATTGCGTTACCTTCATTAGCGGCATCGACAAGATCAGCATGCTCTTCTTCTGTCAGATCATCTGCCAACCAACCGATAACTACGCTGTAATTTCCCGTACGCAAGGCTCGAACCATTGATTCAACGGTGTGACAAGGGGAAAGCTGACTTATCTGCATCACCTTAGTTAAGGGTAGCCCCGCTGCCTGAACCCATTCACGACTTAGTTTTTGTTGCGGCGTTAACCAAAGTTGCCAACGCGATTGTTGGCCGAGCTGCTGTAATAATGGCAAAAGCAGGAGTTGCGTCATCATGGGCTGATCTTCGCGATAGACAACTTCACTAATTAGCCCGGCTGTAGTGTTTTCCGTAGAGACACGCGCAATTTTGCTTGCTGTGGAGGAGAACATCGAAGAACGATTTGCGTAGCCTGAAGTGTACATAATCAATCCAGCCCTGTGAGTTACTGTATGAATATACAGTACATCCAGTAACAACAAAGATCAACACAAATTTCGGAAAGAGCCTCGCAATTTTTGTCGTTGGTGACCTGAAAACTTAAATTAATCTTGCCCCTTGAGAATAAGTTGCCTATTTTCGTATTTAACGGATCCGTTAATGTGAATCATTCTTTTATATTATGATTTTAAAAGGAATTTTATGAAAAGCCTCTCCTATAAGCGGATCTATAAGTCACAAGAATACCTGGCGACGTTAGGCACTATTGAATATCGATCGTTGTTTGGCAGTTACAGTCTGACCGTTGACGACACAGTATTTGCGATGGTTTCTGATGGTGAGTTGTATCTTCGAGCTTGTGAGCAAAGCGCACAGTACTGTGTAAAACATCCGCCAGTCTGGCTGACATATAAAAAGTGTGGCCGCCCCGTTACTCTCAATTACTACCGGGTTGATGAAAGCCTATGGCGGAATCAACAGAAGTTGGTTTTGCTGTCGAAATATTCACTGGACGCTGCGCTTAAAGAGAAAAGCACGCGCGATACCCAACAACGGCTGAAAGATTTGCCCAACATGTCTTATCACCTGGAAGCGATTCTCGGGGAAGTGGGGATTAAGGATGTTCGGGCGCTACGTATACTTGGGGCGAAAATGTGCTGGTTGAGACTACGGCAGCATAACAGTCTGGTGACAGAAAAGATTCTGTTCATGCTTGAAGGGGCAATTATCGGTATCCATGAAGCAGCGCTCCCGGTGGCGCGCCGCCAGGAGCTTGCAGAATGGGCTGATTCTATTACACCGAAACAGGAGTTTCCTGAGGAACTTGAGTAATCCGACGTTGCAGACGGCCAATTTCTGGCAGTAATGCAATCAGTAACCCGATTTGTTGTACAACCAGAGGTTCTTTGCTGTCCGCCCGCGGTTCAAGTTGTTGCATCCGCTGTTTCAGGCCAGCTAATGCCTGATTGACGCGTTCTTCATCGGCAGGTTGATGATGTAGCGCGTCATCAACATAGCAAACTGCGTCATCAAGAAACGCCAGAATTTCAGGGTTGGTTAACTGCTCGCGGTGTGCGCCGAGGGCAGAAATATAGCTGGTAAACGTATGATTAAGGCACAGTAAACGGAACGCGTCATCGCGAATTTGCGGTGTGACGTTCGGTTCACTGGACATATTCGACACCACCGACGCCAGTTCAGCATCACGGTTGTGTGCATCGCGGCGGGCAATACGATATGCCAGACGGTTATCACGCCCCTGATGATATTGCTCAAGAATGGCATCGAGATAACGGCAGTTAGCATCTGTCGCGCGTTCAAGCATTCGCGGCAGATTGCGAAAACGCCAGTCGGGCCAGATGTAGCTCACCGCCGCCCATGCTATTGCGCATCCGATCAGCGTATCGATTACGCGAGGCAGTGCGACTTCAAAACCTTCACCCAGCAAGTTAAAGCACAGTAGCACCAAAAGTGTAATGAACATTGTTGCATGGGCGTATTGCACGTTGCGGAAGGCAAAAAAGAGCACGCCGGTAATAACCAGTAGCACCAGTTGCCCCTCCAGTGACGGCACAAACCACAGCACAGGAATGCCAATCGCAATACCTACCAGCGTACCAATAATCCTTAACTTCAGGCGGTGGCGCGTGGCGTTATAGTTTGGTTGGCAGACAAACAAACTTGTCAGCAAGATCCAATACCCGTGATGCATTCCGGTTATCTGAATGATGGCGTAGCCGAAGCACAACACCAGCGACATTCTTACCGCGTGACGGAAGAGGGCGGATTCCGGCGTGAAGTGACGGCTAAGACGCAGCCAGATATCGCTCAACCCGTGCGGGCTGTCATCTGCGAGTTCATTTTCGTCATTAGTGTGGGGCAGCGCCTGGGCCTGTTCTGATTCAATTGTGGCCAGTTGGGCATCAATGGCACGTAAATTGTTGAGCAGAAATCCCAGAGTTTTGAGTAAATCGGTGGGAGCGCCGTTATCGCGCATCCGCTCCAGCGCAGCATCAATATGCGTAAAAGCGCGTTCAAAATGCGGATCATGTTGATAAGGTTGACGCAGCAAAATACAGCGTGAAAGTTGCTGGCAAGCCTGGCCCTGCATCGACATTAGCCGCTGGAAACGGAACAGTACGTCGCTGTGGCGAAAATGTTCGCGCAGCGTTTGATATTGAATATGGGAAGAGCTGGCACGTTCGTGAATATCCTGCGCGACAAAGTAGTAATGCAGGGTACGGCGCGTTCCCCGTTGGCCGCGATCGCCACGTAAGCGAGTCAGCAATGACAGTTTTGTCTGATTAAGTGTCGCCATCAGTTGCCCGTTGGCGAGAGCCAAATCATACAGTGGCGCCTGGCTTTCATCCTCAATATCAGGATCAAACATGCGTGACTTAAGTTCCAGATATCGCGCCAGTTGTTCATAACAGCGTGCCAGGTTGTCCTGCAACGGGCGGACAGGAAACAGCAAATGACCAATAAGCGTCAGGATGTTGTACCAAACCGCACCAGCAAGCAGATAGATAGGCTGCTGATACCAGTGCTCATACAGAGAGGTCCCCAGCATCGTGTAAATGGCAATCAGCAATGCGCCGAAGGCGATGGTCGCATAGCGTTGCCCCAGACCGCCGAGCAAAATGAAGCCGCTGGTCGAAAATGTTAAGCCAATCGCAAACAGCCAGGGCCAGGGAAACAGCAATTCTACTGAGGCCGAGGCGATAAAAAAGCAGAACAGCGTAATGATGAGGTTACGCAAACGTCCCGCCAGTCGATCGTCAAGATCGGTCAGTGCTGCCGCTACCACCCCGAGAGTCAGCGGAATCGTAAGTTTTACATCACCCAGCCACCACGGAAACGCAGTAGTGCCGCAAAGTGCGATAAAAATGCGCGCGTAATACAGCCAGGTGCTGTTCCAGGTATAGCGTTTGAGCAAAGGACTTAGCATAAAAGCCATAATGTTGGATTATTGGAAACGGCGACGTGCATTGGCTTCACGCGCAGCTTGAGCTGTTTCTACCGATACCACGCGGCGTCCGACCGGCCACAGTGCAATCGCGGCAATTTTAAAGTTCGCAATACCAACCGGAATACCAATGATGGAAATGCATTGCGCGATACCTGTTGCTATGTGCATCAGACATAACCACCAGCCGAAGAAAACCAGCCAGAAAATATTCAGCACCGTACCGCCAGTGTTAAGCAACACATTTTTGCCCGCTGGGTTTAGTTCATCAACATGAATAGCTTCATTGCCATAAGGCAGCAGAGACAGTTTGGTTATTTCCCAGCAGGATCGTGTCAGCGGTAAGGTAAAAATCAGCACAATACTGACCAGGGTCGCTAACAGCCAGCCAAGAGTGGTGGCGAATCCGCCAAGCACAAAGTTCAGAATGTTCAAAACGGTACGCATAAAACCTCGCTTTACTGTGATTTTCAGTAATGGGCGGCAATTGTAACGTTTTTTTGGGCTGGA
This sequence comes from Escherichia coli, assembly GCF_011881725.1. Taxonomy (GTDB): domain Bacteria; phylum Pseudomonadota; class Gammaproteobacteria; order Enterobacterales; family Enterobacteriaceae; genus Escherichia; species Escherichia coli_E. The sequence goes on from NZ_JAATUR010000002.1 coordinate 144,023, forward strand.
GCACGTTTTCTCTGGCGGTTACACTGATATGAAATGACATCGTGTGGATCTACAGAGACATGGAACTGAAAGCGACAACTCTTGGCAAACGTCTGGCACAGCACCCTTACGATCGGGCGGTGATCCTCAATGCCGGGATAAAAGTTTCCGGCGATCGCCACGAATACCTTATTCCTTTCAATCAATTACTGGCTATTCACTGTAAGCGCGGTTTGGTATGGGGCGAGCTGGAATTTGTGTTGCCTGATGAAAAAGTTGTGCGTCTGCATGGTACTGAATGGGCAGAGACGCAGCGTTTCCACCATCATCTCGATGCTCACTGGCGGCGCTGGAGCGAGGAAATGAGCGAAATTGCTGCTGGCGTATTACAGCAACAATTGGATCTTATCGCTGCCCGCACTGGAGAAAAAAAATGGCTGTCGCGGGAGCAAACCACAGGGGTACAGCAACAAATTCGTCAGGCTTTGTCAGCGTTGCCATTACCGGTTAATCGCCTGGAGGAATTTGATAACTGTCGTGAGGCGTGGCGCAAATGTCAGGCCTGGCTGAAAGATATTGAAGGCAGTCGGTTACAGCATAATCAGGTGTATACCGAAACCATGCTTACCGAATATGCGGATTTTTTCCGTCAGGTTGAGTCTTCACCGCTTAATCCGGCGCAGGCCCGGGCGGTAGTTAATGGTGAGCATTCCCTGTTAGTGCTGGCGGGCGCAGGAAGCGGAAAAACGTCTGTGCTGGTGGCGCGCGCAGGCTGGTTATTGGCACGTGGTGAAGCATCACCCGAACAAATATTATTACTGGCGTTTGGCCGAAAAGCGGCAGAAGAGATGGACGAGCGGATTCGCGAACGGCTGCATACCGAAGAGATTACCGCGTGCACGTTTCATTCTCTGGCCCTGCATATTATTCAGCAAGGCAGCAAAAAAGTACCGACAGTCAGCAAGCTGGAAAATGACACCGCGGCTCGTCATGAACTCTTTATTGCTGAGTGGCGCAAGCAGTGTAGTGAAAAGAAAGCGCAGGCGAAGGGCTGGCGACAATGGTTGATGGAAGAACTGCAGTGGTCAGTACCAGAAGGCAACTTCTGGGATGATGAAAAATTACAGCGTCGTCTCGCTTCTCGCCTCGATCGCTGGGTCAGTCTGATGCGGATGCACGGCGGCGCGCAGGCTGAAATGATTGCCAATGCGCCTGAAGAAATTCGGGATCTGTTCAGTAAACGAATCAAATTAATGGCGCCGTTGCTGAAGTCCTGGAAAGGTGCACTGAAAGCGGAAAACGCCGTCGATTTTTCAGGTCTGATTCATCAGGCGATTGTTCTCCTTGAGAAAGGTCGCTTTATCAGTCCGTGGAAACATATTCTGGTTGATGAATTCCAGGATATCTCCCCACAACGTGCGGCCTTGCTGGCTGCATTGCGTAAACAAAATAGTCAGACAACGTTGTTTGCCGTTGGTGATGACTGGCAGGCTATTTACCGCTTCAGCGGCGCGCAAATGTCGCTCACCACCGCCTTCCTCGAAAACTTTGGTGAAGGCGATCGCTGTGATTTAGATACGACTTACCGTTTCAATAGCCGTATCGGAGAGGTGGCAAACCGTTTTATTCAGCAGAATCCTAATCAGTTGAAAAAACCGCTGAATAGCTTAACGAATGGCGACAAAAAAGCCGTTACCTTGTTGGACGAGAGTCAGCTTGACGCTTTACTGGACAAGCTATCTGGTTATGTCAAACCAGAAGAGCGCATACTGGTACTGGCGCGTTATCACCATCTGAAGCCGGTTAGTCTGGAAAAAGCCACGACGCGCTGGCCGAAACTGCAAATCGACTTTATGACCATACATGCCAGCAAAGGGCAACAGGCCGACTACGTCATCATCGTTGGTTTGCAGGAGGGGAGTGATGGCTTCCCGGCCGTGGCGCGGGAGTCAATTATGGAAGAGGCTCTACTGCCGCCGGTAGAGGACTACCCGGACGCTGAAGAACGGCGATTGATGTACGTTGCGCTCACGCGTGCCCGGCATCGGGTATGGGTACTGTTCAACAAACAGAATCCTTCTCCCTTTGTGGACGACCTGAAAAAAATGGATGTACCGGTAGCAAGGAAACCGTAAGAAACAGGCGGCGAGTGCCGCCTGTGCTAACTTACTTCAGGCGTTCAGCGAGATAACGCTGATAATCCGGGATCAGAATGTCTACAGCGTCGTTGAAATGTGGTGACTGGATGATGAAATCTGCCGTTGCCACGTTGGTGGCGACCGGAATGTTCCACACCGTCGCCAGTCGCAGCAATGCTTTTACGTCGGGATCGTGTGGTACTGCATTCAGCGGGTCCCAAAAGAAAATCAGCACATCAATTTTCCCCTCAGAGATCAATGCGCCAACCTGCTGATCGCCGCCCATCGGGCCACTCAGCATCGCATTGACGTTCATTCCGGTTGCGCGGGAAATTAAGTTACCCGTGGTGCCCGTTGCATAAAGTTCGTGCTGCTCCAGAAGCGCTTGATGCCGTTTCACCCAGCTCATGAGCATTTGCTTGCAGTGATCATGTGCCACCAGCGCAATATGTTTACGCGCCGGCATTGTGCGAGTCGTTAGTTCCATAATTTACATCCGTAGTTAACTTTCCTACAGATTACTGTAAGCACTTATCGCTGCAAGATAAAGACCGAAAAAGCCTGCGCACAGGCACAAAAATCTCAGGAAGACGGTTGTTTTTCCGCCCATTGCAGGAAGGTATTTCGTGTTTGTGGGTCAGCCAGTTTAAACCAATACTTCAGCCGTTGTTCTGTGAGTACCTGAGACTGCGGTGGAATGGCATCCAGTTCAGAAACACCAGAAAGCAGTGTACTGTCATCTGCCATCATGGTGGCAAATTGCGGTAGTGAAGCGCGTTTCGCGGATTTGTTATAGCGTTCAACCTCGATCTCATAATCAATCGTTTTTGCGGTTGAGGTAATGGCGAGAATATCCAGCTTAACCGGAATCGGCGTCGCATCGCCATCTAACAATTCCAGGTTCGGCGCAGCGTCAAAATGGTTAGCTTCTCGTTCATTCTCCAGGCGAGGGAGACGAAAATTCACCTGGCTAATGAGCTGGGTATTAAAACTAACGACCAGCGGTGGGGAGATATAAAGCCGTTCTTCATTATTGGAAAGATGTATCGTTTTCTCAACGCGAAACACTAATTGATGTGGTCCATTATCCAGTTCAATGCTGTCTGCTCCGCGGAGTAGAGAGCTGGAAACCTTCTTGCCGTCGAGTACCAGTAGATCGACATCGCTGGACAATCGCAATGTGGTGGCAAAAACAGATACCGGCAAACATAATGCAATCAAGGTGGTCACGATGCCGGTTCTCATAGGTTGCTCCTGTCTAAAGACCGCCTGAATAATAATGTGTCAAAATTTTTCTTTAATCATACTTACTAACATATAGACATATTTCCTGTTTTTGCTCTCATTCATTCGTATTAGCTGCATGGTTGGCGTGTCGGCTTTGTCGTACACTTTGCTAAACAGTCTGGAGGAAATGATGAAAGAAACCGATATTGCAGGCATTTTAACGTCCACACATACTATTGCGCTGGTGGGGGCAAGCGACAAACCCGATCGTCCTAGCTATCGCGTGATGAAATATCTGCTCGATCAGGGCTATCACGTTATTCCAGTCTCACCAAAGGTCGCCGGTAAAACGCTGTTAGGTCAGCAAGGTTACGGCACGCTGGCCGAGGTTCCGGAAAAAGTGGATATGGTTGATGTGTTCCGTAATTCAGAAGCCGCATGGGGCGTGGCGCAGGAGGCGATCGCTATTGGTGCGAAAACCTTATGGATGCAACTGGGTGTGATAAATGAACAGGCGGCAGTGCTGGCGCGTGATGCTGGGTTAAACGTAGTGATGGATCGCTGCCCGGCGATTGAGATCCCTCGTCTGGGCCTGGCTAAATAAAAAATCCCCGGAGGGCAAAACCTTCCGGGGATTTGTTCAGGGATTAGTTACGCAGACGCGGCGCCTGGAGTTGTTTGCGGATAGTCTGCGCTAGTTCATCCATTGACGGTTGCTCTGGATGTTCATCCTGCAATTCGCTACTTAGCTGGGCTTCAGCCAGGTAGGTATGAACCGGTAGGCCGTTGTCATCCTCCATCACCACGTGGTACCACGGAGCGGCGCGAAGCTCGTCATTCACCGCCAGCTCATCAGGCGACGGTTCAGAGAGCGAATAAACCGGGTCGATATCCACGACCACTCCGAGATAACCTAACAGGGAATGGCGGACCTGCTGGCCGATACCGAATTTGCTGGCAATCATAGTCACCTCCCGGGAAATCTTTACCTTTGATATATGGGCAAAATTTCACTTTTCAAGTTACATGACGCGACAGGCAAACCCTTTCAGATACAGCCCTTCCGGGTAGGTAGCGATCACCGGATGATCGGCGGCCTGACGGAACTGCTCTATAAATTGTATATCACGACCGGCATCAATTGCGGCATCCGCGATGATTTTCTGAAATAAATCGCTGGTCATCAGGCCGGAACATGAGAAAGTCAGGAGAACTCCGCCCTCATTCAACAGCTGAATGGCCAGCATGTTGATGTCTTTATAGCCACGGCATGCGCCCATCAACTGGCTTTTATTCTCAACAAACTTCGGCGGATCCATCACAATAACGTCAAATTTTTCACCGCGATCGCGATAGGTACGCAGCAATTTAAAGACGTCATCACGGACAAACTCAGCCTTGCTCAGATCCAGCTTGTTCAGCTCAACGTTCTGCCGTGCAATATCCAGGGCTTCCTGTGAAGTATCAACGCTGACTACCTGACTGCATCCGCCCATTAATGCTGAAACGGCGAAACCGCCGGTATAGGAGAAACAGTTCAGTACGCGTTTATTTTCAACATAGCGGCGGGTAGCCAGACGGCTGTCACGCTGGTCCAGGTAGTAGCCTGTTTTGTGGCCGTGTTGAATGTCCACCAGCAGCTTCATACCGTGTTCTTCAATCGGTAGTAGGGTAGGCGGCAGCTCGCCGGTAACGGGCCCCTGGGTCAGTTCCATTCCTTCTTTTTTACGAACAGCAACGTCGCTGCGGTCGTAAATTGCGCATTCCGGATAGAGCGTTTGCAGGGCGCTAATTAACGCTGCGCGCTGATACTCTGCACCAGCACTCAGGAGTTGCAGTACCAGAAAATTGCCGAAGCGATCGATAGTAATACCTGGCAGGCCATCAGATTCGCCAGCGATTAAACGATAGCTGTCGAGACCATCTTTTTTCGCCAGCCAGTCGCGCCACTTTTGCGCCTGTTGTAAACGGCGAGTAAAAAAGGCAATGTCGATGGATTCAGACGGGTCAAACGTCCAGACGCGCGCACGGATTTGCGATGCTGGCGAATAAGCGCCGCGTGCTAACCATTTTCCCTGATGATCAACAATATCGATGGTTTCACCGAGGCTGGCTTTACCTTCCATCCGGGCAACGGCCCCGGAAAAGACCCACGGATGGCGACGAAGTAATGATTTTTCGCGCCCTTTGGCTAACACTAAACGTACACTCATAATTTACTTTTCTGTCGATGCAAAGAAATGGGCGCCATTGTCCGGAGTTTTCCATGGATTTGCAACGCGTCCATTAAGGATAAGGAGAGCAGCAATGTCGAAAGTCTGCATAATTGCCTGGGTTTACGGGCGAGTTCAGGGGGTAGGATTTCGCTATACCACCCAGTACGAAGCGAAAAGACTGGGGTTAACCGGTTACGCCAAAAATCTTGACGATGGCAGCGTGGAAGTGGTTGCCTGCGGTGAAGAAGGGCAGGTGGAAAAATTAATGCAGTGGTTAAAGAGCGGCGGCCCGCGTTCAGCGCGTGTGGAACGGGTGCTCAGCGAGCCGCATCATCCCTCCGGGGAGTTAACGGATTTTCGTATCCGTTAAATGCATTTTACCGGTTTAGGCAGGCCAGCAATTTTGGTGGCTTGCTTTGCCGGGCCTTTCGGAAACAGTCGGTACAGATAGCGGCTATTGCCTTTCTCTTCACCAAATTTATTCGCCATCGCTTTAACCAGCATACGAATCGCCGGAGAGGTATTAAACTCCAGGTAGAAGTCACGCACGAAGCGCACCACTTCCCAGTGTTCTGGCGAAAGTGTAATACCTTCGTTCTCTGCAATGACCACCGCCAGTGGTTCGCTCCACTGACTACTCTCTTTGAGATAGCCTTCGGTATCGGTTTCTATCTCGTTACCTTCAAACATCAGCATAATGATTTACTACCTTAGTCAGACTGGCTGCAGTGTAACAAAAAACAAAGCCCCGCATAAAGCGGGGCTCGGAAAGAGATAGTGGGAGAGATTAATCGCGGCTGGCGAAGCCCAGAATGCTCAACAGGCTGACGAAGATGTTATACAGCGACACATACAGGCTCACCGTGGCACGAATATAGTTCGTTTCACCGCCGTGGATGATATTGCTGGTTTCAAACAAAATTGCGCCAGAGGAGATCAGAATGAAGACCGCGCTGATCGCCAGATGCAGGGCAGGCAGTTGCAGGAAGATATTCGCTACCATCCCGATCAGGACAACAACAATACCTGCCATCAGCATACCGCCGAGGAACGACATATCTTTACGAGTGGTCAGCACATACGCAGAGCAGCAGAAGAATACTAATGCCGTACCGCCCAACGCCATGGCAATTACGTCACCCATTCCGGCAGACAGATAAGTGTTCAGAATTGGCCCGAGGATATAACCCAGAAAACCGGTAAACGCGAACGCGGAGATAATGCCGGTCGGCTTATTCGCCGTTTTATAGGTCAGGAACATCAAACCATACATACCCACCAGCGTCAGAATCAGTCCCGGAGATGGCAGCATCAGAACCGTACTGGCCGTCGCGGTAATCGCCGAAAAGGCCAGTGTCAGGCTCAGCAGAAAATAAGTATTACGCAGCACCTTATGGGTACTAAGCAGCGATGTACGGTCATGTGAAGAACTAACAATACGATCCATTGAGTCACTCTCTATGACAGATGTAATTAATGAAGCAGCATAATGATAATGCCGAAAGCTACCCAGAGATTTTACCCATCTTTACGCATTTGATCTGGAACAGGTTTAGCAGAGGATGGTAAGGCACTGAGTTTGGTATAGCATTTTGACAGGCAAAAGAAAAAGGGGTTAGCATTTAGCTAACCCCTTATCTTATTTGGCGGAAGCGCAGAGATTCGAACTCTGGAACCCTTTCGGGTCGCCGGTTTTCAAGACCGGTGCCTTCAACCGCTCGGCCACACTTCCGGAATGACGCGAACTATAAACATCCCGATGCGTCGTGTAAACCCCCAATTTGTTTGTTTGCTTGAAAAACAGACAAACGTGTGTTGATAGCGTGAAAAAACAGCAATTTGGACATTCTCTCGCCATAAAAATTGGCTCGTAATCCTCTTGCGCTAAACCTTAAGGAAAATAAGGTCCATTTATATCGCTAAAAGACAAATCCACATGGTTTGTGTTGTTTTGTGCAAAGGTTTCACTACGCTCTATTAACACTACTTTCTGGCGACGTGTGCCAGTGCAGAAGGATGAGCTTTCGTTTTCAACATCTCACGTAAAACGATGGTTTGCCTTGCTACAGGGACGTCGCTTGCCGACCATAAGCGCCCGGCGTCCTGCTGGTGTCGCAAGGAGAAGAGACGTGCGATATGAATAATGAGGAAACGTTTTACCAGGCCATGCGGCGTCAGGGAGTTACCCGACGCAGTTTTCTCAAATACTGCAGCCTGGCTGCCACCTCGCTGGGATTAGGCGCGGGGATGGCTCCAAAGATTGCCTGGGCGCTGGAGAATAAACCGCGCATTCCGGTGGTGTGGATCCACGGTCTGGAATGCACCTGCTGTACCGAATCTTTTATCCGCTCCGCTCATCCACTGGCGAAGGACGTCATTCTTTCCCTTATTTCCCTCGATTACGACGATACCCTGATGGCTGCCGCCGGAACCCAGGCGGAAGAAGTCTTTGAAGACATCATCACGCAATACAATGGCAAATATATCCTCGCAGTAGAAGGTAACCCACCGCTGGGCGAGCAGGGGATGTTCTGTATCAGCAGCGGTCGACCGTTTATTGAGAAACTCAAACGTGCAGCTGCCGGCGCCAGTGCGATAATCGCATGGGGAACTTGCGCTTCCTGGGGCTGCGTTCAGGCCGCGCGGCCTAACCCGACGCAGGCCACGCCTATCGATAAAGTCATCACCGACAAACCCATTATCAAAGTGCCTGGCTGCCCGCCGATCCCGGATGTGATGAGCGCCATCATTACCTATATGGTGACGTTCGATCGTCTGCCGGATGTCGACAGGATGGGACGTCCATTGATGTTCTATGGTCAGCGTATCCACGATAAATGCTATCGCCGTGCCCACTTCGACGCAGGTGAGTTCGTTCAAAGTTGGGACGATGACGCTGCGCGTAAAGGTTACTGCCTGTACAAAATGGGCTGCAAAGGGCCTACCACCTATAACGCCTGTTCCTCCACTCGCTGGAACGATGGCGTTTCCTTCCCAATCCAGTCTGGTCACGGCTGCCTGGGCTGTGCGGAAAATGGTTTCTGGGATCGCGGTTCGTTCTATAGCCGTGTAGTCGATATCCCGCAAATGGGTACCCACTCCACCGCCGATACCGTCGGCTTAACTGCGCTTGGCGTGGTGGCTGCCGCTGTTGGCGTGCATGCAGTCGCCAGCGCCGTTGACCAGCGCAGACGTCATAACCAGCAACTTGCAGAAACAGAACAACAGTCGGGCAACGAGGATAAACAGGCATGAGCACTCAGTACGAAACTCAGGGATACACCATCAACAATGCCGGACGCCGCCTTGTGGTCGACCCGATCACACGCATTGAAGGCCATATGCGCTGTGAAGTGAATATTAACGATCAGAATGTGATAACCAATGCTGTCTCCTGCGGCACTATGTTTCGCGGGCTGGAGATCATCCTGCAAGGCCGCGATCCGCGTGATGCCTGGGCGTTTGTTGAACGTATCTGCGGCGTCTGCACTGGCGTACACGCTCTGGCTTCGGTTTACGCCATCGAAGATGCCATCGGTATTAAAGTGCCGGACAACGCCAATATTATCCGCAATATTATGCTGGCGACGCTCTGGTGCCACGATCACCTGGTGCATTTCTATCAGCTGGCTGGGATGGACTGGATCGACGTGTTAGATGCGCTGAAAGCCGATCCGCGCAAAACGTCTGAACTGGCGCAAAGTCTCTCCTCGTGGCCGAAATCGTCTCCTGGCTATTTCTTTGATGTGCAAAACCGACTGAAGAAATTTGTTGAAGGTGGGCAGTTAGGGATCTTCCGCAACGGTTACTGGGGCCATCCACAATATAAACTGCCGCCAGAAGCCAACCTGATGGGCTTTGCTCACTATCTTGAAGCTCTCGACTTCCAGCGCGAAATTGTCAAAATCCACGCGGTCTTCGGCGGTAAAAACCCTCATCCAAACTGGATTGTCGGCGGAATGCCGTGCGCCATTAATATTGACGAAAGCGGCGCGGTCGGGGCGGTCAATATGGAACGCCTGAACCTGGTGCAGTCGATCATTACCCGTACGGCTGACTTCATTAACAACGTAATGATCCCCGACGCCTTAGCCATCGGCCAGTTCAACAAACCGTGGAGTGAGATCGGCACTGGTCTTTCGGATAAATGCGTCCTCAGCTACGGCGCGTTCCCGGATATTGCCAACGACTTTGGTGAGAAAAGTCTGCTGATGCCTGGTGGCGCGGTGATTAACGGCGACTTTAAAAACGTGCTGCCAGTCGACTTAGTGGATCCACAGCAGGTGCAGGAGTTTGTCGATCACGCCTGGTATCGTTATCCCGACGATCGGGTCGGGCGTCATCCGTTCGATGGTATCACTGATCCGTGGTACAACCCGGGTGATGTCAAAGGCAGCGACACCAACATTCAGCAACTGAATGAACAGGAACGCTACTCGTGGATCAAAGCGCCACGCTGGCGCGGTCATGCGATGGAAGTGGGGCCGCTGGCGCGCACGTTAATCGCCTACCATAAAGGCGATGCTGCGACCGTTGAGTCGGTCGATCGCATGATGTCGGCGTTGAACCTGCCGCTTTCCGGCATCCAGTCGACTTTGGGGCGCATTTTGTGCCGCGCGCACGAAGCGCAGTGGGCCGCAAGTAAGTTGCAATACTTCTTCGACAAGCTGATGACCAACCTGAAAAATGGCAATCTCGCCACCGCCTCCACTGAAAAATGGGAGCCTGCAACCTGGCCGACAGAGTGCCGTGGTGTCGGCTTTACCGAAGCGCCGCGCGGAGCGTTAGGCCATTGGGCCGCCATTCGCGATGGCAAAATTGATCTCTACCAGTGCGTGGTGCCGACTACCTGGAACGCCAGCCCGCGCGATCCCAAAGGGCAAATTGGTGCCTATGAAGCGGCGCTGATGAACACCAAAATGGCTATTCCTGAACAGCCGCTGGAAATCCTACGTACTTTGCACAGCTTTGACCCATGTCTCGCCTGTTCAACACATGTGCTGGGCGACGACGGTAGCGAGCTGATCTCCGTGCAGGTGCGTTAACAGCGAAGGAGAATCATCATGCAACAGAAAAGCGACAACGTTGTCAGTCACTATGTCTTTGAAGCGCCCGTGCGGATATGGCACTGGCTGACGGTGCTGTGCATGGCAGTGTTGATGGTCACCGGTTACTTTATCGGCAAGCCGCTGCCTTCGGTCAGCGGTGAGGCGACGTATCTGTTCTATATGGGTTACATCAGGTTAATTCACTTCAGCGCCGGGATGATTTTTACCGTGATATTACTGATGCGGATCTACTGGGCATTTGTCGGTAATCACTACTCACGCGAGCTGTTCATCGTGCCAGTGTGGCGAAAAAGCTGGTGGCTGGGCGTGTGGTATGAAATCCGCTGGTATCTGTTTCTGGCAAAACGTCCGAGTGCCGATATAGGCCATAACCCCATCGCCCAGGCCGCGATGTTCGGCTATTTCCTGATGTCGGTCTTTATGATCATCACCGGTTTTGCGCTGTACAGCGAACACAGCCAGTACGCTATTTTTGCGCCGTTCCGTTATGTGGTGGAATTTTTCTACTGGACGGGCGGCAACTCAATGGACATTCACAGCTGGCATCGGCTGGGGATGTGGCTGATTGGCGCGTTTGTGATCGGCCATGTGTACATGGCGCTGCGTGAAGACATCATGTCCGACGACACGGTGATCTCCACCATGGTCAACGGCTACCGTAGCCACAAATTTGGCAAAATAAGTAACAAGGAGCGTTCATGAGCGAGCAACGCGTGGTGGTAATGGGGCTGGGCAACCTGCTGTGGGCTGATGAAGGCTTCGGCGTGCGGGTAGCGGAACGGTTGTATGCCCATTACCACTGGCCCGAAGAAGTGGAAATTGTTGATGGCGGCACTCAGGCACTGAACTTGCTGGGCTATGTCGAAAGCGCCAGCCATCTGTTGATTCTCGATGCCATTGATTACGGGCTGGAACCCGGAACGTTACGAACGTATGCCGGAGAGCGCATTCCGGCCTATCTCAGCGCGAAGAAAATGAGCCTGCACCAGAACAGTTTCTCCGAAGTGCTGGCGCTGGCAGATATCCGCGGACATCTGCCGGCACATATTGCCCTCGTCGGTCTGCAACCGGCAATGCTGGACGACTACGGCGGCAGCCTGAGCGAACTGGCGCGGGAGCAACTGCCCGCCGCGGAACAGGCGGCGCTGGCGCAGCTGGCTGAGTGGGGCGTTGTACCGCAACCGGCTGTTGAATCGCGCTGTCTCAATTATGACTGCCTGTCGATGGAGAATTACGAAGGCGTGCGTTTGCGTCAGTATCGGATGACGCTGGAGGAGCAGGGATGAGCAACAACACGCCATTTGATACGTTGTGGCAACGAATGCTGGCGCGCGGCTGGACGCCGGTCAGTGAAACCTGTCTTGACGACTGGTTTACGCAAGCGCCAGACGGCGTGGTGCTGTTAAGCAGTGACCCAAAACGCACGCCCGAAGTCAGCGATAATCCGGTAATGATTGCCGAATTACTGCGTGAATTTCCAGACTATACATGGCAGGTCGCGATTGCCGACCTTGAGCAAAGCGAAGCCATCGGCGATCGCTTTGGGGTCTTTCGTTTTCCCGCCACCCTGGTGTTTACCGGCGGTAGCTATCGCGGTGTGCTGAATGGTATTCACCCGTGGGCAGAACTGATAAACCTGATGCGCGGGATTGTTGAACCGCAGCAGGAGCGTGCCTCATGAGCGACACCTTTTTCCATTTACTGGGACCAGGAACGCAACCTGACGATGACAGTTTCAGCATGAATCCGCTGCCGATCACCTGCCAGGTGAATGATGAACCGAGCATGGCGGCACTGGAGCAGTGTGTACATAGCCCGCAGGTGATTGCGCTGTTAAACAAGTTGCAATATCAACTAAGCGAACGCCAGCCGCCGCTGGGCGAGGTACTGGCAATCGATCTGTTCAATCTCAACGCCGACGATCGTCACTTTATCAATACGCTTCTCGGGGAAGGGGAAGTGTCAGTGCGCATCCAGCATACTGACGGCAGTGAAAGTGAGATTCAGGAAGCCATATTTTGTGGATTATGGCGAGTGCGCAGGCGTCGTGGTGAACAGTTGCTGGAGGACAAGCTGGAGGCTGGCTGCGCACCGCTGGTGTTGTGGCAAGCAGCAACGCAAAACGCACTGCCGACGGATTCGCTGTTACCGCCACCGATTGACGGTCTGATGAATGGATTACCGCTGGCCCATGAATTGCTGGCGCATATGCGTAACCCCGACGCGCAGCCGCACAGTATTAACCTCACGCAATTACCCATCAGCGAGGCTGACCGGATTTTTCTCACCCGTCTTTGTGGGGCGGGGAATATTCAGATTCGCACTATTGGCTATGGCGAGAGTTATATCAACGCGACAGGGTTACGCCATGTCTGGCATTTACGTTGCACGGACACCTTAAAAGGTCCGTTACTTGAGAGTTATGAAATTTGTCCGATACCTGACGTCGTGCTGGCTGCTCCGGAAGATTTGGCAGACTCTGCACAGCGACTGGAGGAGGTGTGTCAGTGGCTGGCGGAAAGTGCAGTGACGTAAAAAGACAGTAAGTATCGCTTTAAGTCTTATGTATATCGCAATCAGAGAATACCTCTGGCCGTAGAGCTTCAGGATAAAGAGGGAGATCTACCATTAACGGGTTATTTTTCTCTCTTCACCTACAGGAGTGCGCATGTGGGATGTTATTGATTTATCGCGCTGGCAGTTTGCCCTGACCGCGCTGTATCACTTTTTATTTGTACCCCTTACCCTGGGGCTGATTTTTTTGCTGGCTATCATGGAAACCATTTACGTGGTCACCGGCAAAACGATCTACCGCGACATGACTCGCTTCTGGGGTAAGCTCTTCGGGATCAACTTTGCTCTTGGCGTGGCCACCGGCCTGACCATGGAGTTTCAGTTTGGTACTAACTGGTCATTCTATTCCAACTATGTGGGTGATATATTCGGCGCGCCGCTGGCTATGGAAGCATTAATGGCCTTCTTCCTCGAATCCACCTTTGTCGGATTGTTCTTCTTCGGCTGGCAACGGTTGAACAAATACCAGCACCTGCTGGTGACGTGGTTGGTGGCATTCGGTTCCAATATCTCCGCACTGTGGATCTTAAATGCCAACGGCTGGATGCAATTCCCGACCGGCGCGCATTTTGATATCGATACCCTGCGTATGGAGATGACCAGTTTCAGCGAGCTGCTCTTCAACCCGGTCAGCCAGGTGAAATTCGTGCACACCGTAATGGCAGGCTACGTGACCGGGGCGATGTTCATTATGGCGATCAGTGCGTGGTATTTACTGCGCGGACGGGAGCGCGATTTCGCGCTACGCTCGTTTGCCATCGGTTCCGTCTTTGGTACCCTGGCGATCATTGGCACGTTACAACTCGGAGACAGTTCCGCGTATGAAGTCGCGCAAGTACAACCGGTAAAACTGGCGGCGATGGAAGGGGAGTGGCAAACCGAACCTGCACCTGCGCCGTTCCATGTCATTGCCTGGCCGGAACAGGATCAAGAGCGTAACGCATTTGCTATCAAAATTCCCGCGCTGTTAGGGATCCTCGCTACACACTCATTGGATAAACCCGTACCGGGGCTGAAAAATTTAATGGCTGAAGCCTACCCACGCTTGCAACGCGGACGTATGGCCTGGCTGTTAATGCAGGAGATATCGCAAGGCAACCGTGATCCGCATGTGTTGCAGGCGTTTCGTAATCTGGAAAGCGATCTCGGTTACGGCATGCTGCTCACCCGCTATGCGCCGGATATGAATCATGTCACAGCCGCACAATATCAGGCGGCGATGCGTGGCGCGATCCCTCAGGTTGCTCCGGTATTCTGGAGTTTCCGCATTATGATAGCTTGCGGTTCGCTGCTGTTACTGGTGATGCTAATTGCGCTCGTCCAGACGCTACGCGGCAAAATCGACCAGCATCGCTGGGTGCTGAAAATGGCGCTCTGGAGTTTGCCGCTACCGTGGATTGCAATTGAGGCGGGGTGGTTTATGACCGAGTTTGGTCGCCAGCCGTGGGCGATTCAGGACATCTTGCCGACATACTCCGCACACTCTGCATTAACCACGGGACAACTGGCCTTCTCTCTGATCATGATCGTAGGGCTTTACACCCTGTTCTTAATCGCCGAAGTCTACCTGATGCAGAAATATGCCCGTCTGGGGCCGAGCGCGATGCAGAGTGAACAACCGACGCAGCAACAGGGATAAAGGAGAGAATCATGTTTGATTATGAAACATTGCGCTTCATCTGGTGGCTGCTGATTGGCGTGATCCTGGTGGTCTTTATGATCTCCGACGGATTTGATATGGGGATCGGCTGTCTGCTGCCGCTGGTGGCGCGTAATGATGATGAACGCCGGATAGTGATTAACAGCGTTGGCGCGCACTGGGAAGGTAACCAGGTCTGGTTGATCCTCGCGGGTGGGGCATTATTTGCTGCCTGGCCCAGAGTCTATGCAGCGGCGTTTTCGGGCTTCTATGTGGCGATGATTCTGGTGCTGTGCTCGCTGTTTTTCCGCCCGCTAGCCTTTGATTATCGAGGAAAAATTGCCGATGTACGCTGGCGTAAAATGTGGGACACCGGTCTGGTGATTGGCAGCCTGGTGCCGCCCGTCGTCTTTGGTATTGCATTCGGCAACTTGTTGCTCGGAGTACCATTTGTCTTCACACCGCAATTACGCGTGGAGTATCTCGGCAGCTTCTGGCAATTGCTGACGCCATTCCCTTTGTTGTGCGGCTTCCTCAGTCTTGGGATGGTGATTTTGCAAGGTGGCGTCTGGTTACAACTGAAGACTGTTGGTGCCATTCATCTGCGTTCGCAGCTGGCGACCAAACGCGCCGCACTGCTGGTGATGCTGTGCTTTTTGCTGGCGGGTTACTGGCTGTGGGTCGGTATTGATGGCTTTGTCCTGCTCGCCCAGGATGCTACCGGTCCTTCCAATCCGTTAATGAAATTGGTGACAGTGCTACCTGGTGCCTGGATGAATAACTTCGTCGAATCGCCCGTTTTGTGGATCTTCCCGCTGCTGGGGTTCTTCTGCCCATTGCTGACCGTGATGGCGATTTATCGTGGTCGCCCGGGTTGGGGATTTCTGATGGCATCATTGATGCAATTAGGCGTGGTTTTCACCGCTGGTATTACGTTATTTCCATTTGTTATGCCTTCGAGTATCAGTCCGATATCCAGCCTGACCTTGTGGGACAGTACCTCCAGCCAACTGACACTTAGCATTATGTTAGTAATTGTACTGATATTTTTGCCGATAGTGTTGCTCTACACTCTCTGGAGCTACTACAAAATGTGGGGGCGTATGACGACTGAAACTCTTCGCCGTCACGATCATGAGCTGTACTAAGGAGTAGGAACAATGTGGTATTTATTGTGGTTCGTCGGCATTTTGTTGATGTGTTCGCTCTCTACCGTCGTATTGGTATGGCTGGATCCGCGTCTGAAGGGTTAACGAACGTAGGTCTGATGCGCCAGGCGTCGCATCAGACCTTAATGCAAAATATGAGAAACGGAAACCTGGCGATGAAAGCGATTTTGATCCCCTTTTTTTCTCTTCTTTTTCCGTTGTCATCGCTGTCTGCATTCGCTCAGAGTGAGCCAGAGCTGAAGCTGGAAAGTGTGGTGATTGTCAGTCGTCATGGCGTGCGTGCGCCAACCAAATCCACGCAGCTCATGCAAGATGTCACCCCAGACGCATGGCCATCCTGGCCAGTAAAACTGGGTTGGCTGACACCGCGCGGTGGTGAGTTGATTTCTTATCTCGGACATTACCAACGCCAGCGTCTGGTGGCTGACGGATTGCTGGCGAAAAAGGGTTGCCCGCAACCTGGTCAGGTCGCGATTATTGCCGATGTTGATGAGCGTACCCGTAAAACAGGCGAAGCCTTCGCCGCCGGGCTGGCACCTGACTGTGCTATAACAGTGCATACTCAGGCAGATACGTCACGTCCCGATCCGTTATTTAATCCTCTGAAAACGGGCGTTTGCCAGCTCGACAATGCGAACGTGACTGAAGCGATCCTCAGCAGGGCAGGTGGATCAATTGCCGACTTTACCGGGCATCGTCAAACGGCGTTTCACGAACTGGAACGGGTGCTTAATTTCCCGCAATCAAACTTGTGCCTTAAACGTGAGAAACAGGATGAAAGCTGTTCATTAACGCAGGCATTACCATCGGAGCTCAAGGTGAGTGCCGACAATGTTTCATTAACCGGTGCGGCAAGGCTCGCATCCATGTTAACGGAGATATTTCTCCTGCAACAAGCACAGGGAATGCCGGAGCCAGGCTGGGGACGAATTACTGATTCACACCAGTGGAACACCTTGCTAAGCCTGCATAACGCACAGTTTTATTTGCTGCAACGCACACCTGAGGTTGCCCGCAGTCGCGCCACCCCGTTATTGGATTTGGTCCTGACGGCGCTGACGCCAAATAAAACGCAACAACAGGTTTATGGCGTGACATTACCCACTTCACTGCTATTTATTGCTGGACACGACACTAATCTGGCGAATCTGGGGGGGGCGTTAGAGCTTAACTGGACGCTACCAGGCCAGCCGGACAACACGCCACCTGGTGGTGAACTGGTGTTTGAACGCTGGCGTCGACTCAGTGATAACAGCCAGTGGATTCAGGTATCTCTGGTATTCCAGACCTTACAGCAGATGCGTGATAAAACGCCGCTATCGTTAACGTCGCCGCCAGGCGAGGTGAAATTAACGTTGGCCGAGTGTGGCGAAAGAAACGCGCAGGGCATGTGTTCGCTGGCGGGATTTACGCAAATCGTGAATGAAGCGCGCATACCGGCATGCACTCTCTATCAGGACAAATAAACATTTGCCGCAGTTGGTCCACGCAGGCCATTTACACGGCAAAATTCCACGCGCAATCCTGGGATTAGCACTTCTGCGTCGCGGGGGCTAAATGCGGAAATATGGACCTGGACTTCTTTACGACCGTCGGAGGGGATGATGAATCCCTTGCCGCTTTTGCGATCAAAGGTTTTGACAATTCCTGTCATTTTACGGGACAAACAAATTCCTTACTGATAAATCTGCGCTGCACTATACGGTTTAAAGAAAATAAAGCCAGTTATATTTAAGACCGCTGGATGGCTAAAATAAAATTTGCTTAATCTTATTTATCATGCGTTAATAGCTGCGTCGGTTTGAAAGACAGACAGCATACAAAGTAGTTTACTAAAGCAGTTCTCATTATCAGGCATTATCCCCTTCTTTTGAGTCTCTCTCCTGAACACTAAGTAGTTTCTGTATTAAAGCCCTGTTTGCCGAAAGGCCCAAAATGAAGGAAGTAAAATATGTCTAATAAAATGACTGGTTTAGTAAAATGGTTTAACGCAGATAAAGGTTTTGGCTTTATCACTCCTGATGATGGCAGCAAGGACGTTTTCGTTCATTTCACCGCCATCCAGAGCAATGAATTCCGCACGCTGAACGAAAATCAGAAAGTCGAATTTTCTATTGAGCAGGGGCAACGTGGTCCTGCGGCAGCGAACGTTGTTACGCTCTAAGGTTGCCGTTATTACTCAGCATCTCCATTTCCGCTGTCCATGTTGTCATGGTTCACAGTACCGCACATCGGCATTCGATGTGACGGAGCGAAATCCTTTAGGGGCGAAGTGTATTTTCTGTAAATCGACGATGATCACTTTTGATAACGTCGCGCTGCAAATACGCACTGACCAGGCACCACTGGATTTCACCAAATAATATCAGGCTCCCTCGCGGAGCCTTTTTTATATCTGTCTTATTTTTCTTCAACGCTGTATGTATAGTAAGCGATAACCTGTTGATTATTGAATCTTTCGGGGAGATGGCTTATAACATTTCTTACCTGACCAGGTGAACCAACACCTTACTGGCGTGTTGCTGTCTTTTAAGACCAGAAGAGGTTAACAGTGAATATTGAAGAGTTAAAAAAACAAGCCGAAACGGAAATCGCCGACTTTATCGCGCAAAAAATCGCCGAGCTAAACAAGAATACAGGGAAAGAAGTCTCTGAAATTCGCTTCACTGCACGGGAGAAAATGACCGGGCTTGAAAGTTATGATGTCAAAATCAAAATAATGTGATTTTGCGAACATCACCCCGCGCGAGGTGATGTTCCGCTTGTTACTAATTTAGTGACCAATTATTGGCGCTTGCGGAATTAAGCGTCGGTACAACTCCTCCGGCACCGGGCTTTGCCACACTCCCATATACATCGCATAACCAATCACTACGAATAAAATCCCCAATACCAGTAGCGCCATGAGCCAGCCAGACAATGCAAAGGCCATTTTATTTGCCGCAGGTTTTTGCAGCGAAAAGGTCAAGGTTGAGGCCACCGGACATGACTCCACGCAGGTCATACAACCGGTACATTCGACCGTTCGTACCTGAATTAATTTATCGACAGGGATCCGTGATGGGCAATTTTTTGCGCATTTGCCGCAGTCGATACAACTTTCGGCATTGCGACGAATCTTAAACGGCGATAATAGCGAAACCAGTCCCATCAGCGCGCCATAAGGGCAGAGATAACGACACCACGCATGGCGAATAAACAAGCTGGCAATTACCAAAACCGTGACGCTGATTAATGTCGTTTTCCCCATATGGCGAAAGAAATCAAGCATTTTAACGTCCATCACCACGCTGTAGGGCGATAGCATAAAATAGTGAATCGCCTGAGCGGGCATGAATAACGCGATATAAAGAAAAAAACTTAATAGCAAATATTTCACCGCGCGTAGAGGAATATCCAGCCAGCGGGGAGGGGCGAATTGTCGACCAAACAGTTTTTTCCCGAGATCGCCAATGAATTCAGAGAGCGTACCAACAGGGCATAGCCACGAGCAAAATGCTTTTTTTAGCAACAGACTGATGATTATAAAGGCAGCCAGTAACAGCATTGCAGCGGTATGGGCGGACGGTAACTGACCTGTTGCAAGGCTATATTTCAGATTCATCAAACCGGCAATCGGTAGCCAGCCTTCGATGCCTCCCGGTCTGGCGACAAATGCCGTGCTACCCGCTGTTTCGTAATAGCGCACCCAGTACCAGAAGGTGAGGGCAATATAAATATTGATCGCCAGGAGTAATAATTGCGTCGCTTTACGCCAGGTCGTGGCATTGCGCCAGTCATTCCACGGTAATTTACCGCCCGTCGTGCCTGGCCGTCGCTGCCAGCGGATTCTTTTTTTCTCTGCCATGATTTTGCCCGCCCGTTAAGTTGTATCTTAAATGCCACTATTCTACGTTTTCTAAACGGGATGATATTGATTCACATCGGGTTAGGGGCTTTCTTATTCAGCCACTGTTCCAGGGCCTTGATGCTATGCGTAATTTCTTCGCGCGGCAGAGTCGCAGCTAATGGTTCCTGCTCAAGTTGTTCACATAACTGACTGGCACTACGCATGCCCAGACTGGCACAACTGCTTTTCAACTGATGCGCAGCACGTTTAATTTTTTCGCAGTCCTTCCTGGCGCGAGCTGCGTCTATTTCATCGAGAAGCGGCAAGGCATGTTGTTTAAATAATGCCAGCCATTCGTGGATCTTCTCTACGCCCATTAACTGCGCATCTTCATTGAGTTGCGATACATCCAGCGATTGATCGTTATTGGCTTGCAGGTGGAGATAGTGCGCCAGTAACTGACCGAGCACTTCACGCGGCACCGGTTTAGGGATAATTCCGCGAAATAGCGAACTGGTAAGCTGGCGCAGAGTTTCGTCGATGACATGGGCGCTAAAGCCAATCAAAACCAGCGACGGATAGTGCTGCGCCAGTTGTCGGGCAAGTGTAATGCCGTCGACATCCGGCAGATCAAAATCCACCAGTGCGGCAGCAAACGGTTCACTATTTTGCAGCGTTTCTAAAGCCTGAACGGCATTGCCCACAGCAGTAACCTGCGCACCACTGGTGTCCAGCATCTCAACGGTAATTCGCTGAGTTAGCGGATTATCTTCAATTAACAGCAAACGTAACCCGTCCAGACGCACTGCCTGATTAACTGTTTTTGGTACAGGGGCAGTGGCAATACGTAACGGTAACCGTAAGCAAAAACAGCTTCCAACCCCCGGCGTACTGGTGGCGGTCAACTCGCCACCCATCGCCTGGGCCAGACTGCTACTGATAGTCAGCCCCAGCCCGGTGCCGCCACGTTTGCCACTTACCTGAACAAATGGCTGGAAGATTTCTGCCAGTTTCGCAGGATCAATGCCGCAGCCGCTGTCTTCCACTTCGACCAGCCATTGCTCGCCTTCAGTGCGGCTATGCAGGACGATCTGCCCCTCGTCAGTGAAACGTAGGGAATTACTCAACAAATTAGTAATAACCTGGCGAATACGCCGCGGATCGCCCATTAACGCGGTCGGCACATCGTCGGCAATTGCCGTAGCCAGGCTGATTGGGCGACCTTTCACCCGTCCGCTCATTAATTGCAAGGTACTTTCCAGCAGCGGGCGCGGTTCAAACGGTTCATCGCTGACCGAAACATTCTTGCCGCCTGCTTCGATAGCCGAATAATCGAGAATATCGTTGAGGATGGTCAGTAGCGATTCGCCTGAATCGGTGATTGCCCGCAAATCGTCACGCTGGGCGTTAAGCGCTGGATTATCCGCCAGCAGCTGCGCGGTGCCGAGAATACCGTACAGCGGTGTGCGGATCTCATGGCTCATTGCCGCCAGAAACGCCGATTTTGCCTGACTGGCTTTTTCGGCTTCCGCCCGTGCCTGCCGGTGTTCTACGACCAGTTCCTGCAATTCGGCGGTGCGCGCTTTGACCTGCGCCGCCAGCTGTTCGCGGTGGCGATTCAGCGCGTGAACACTGCTGCGAAACGCATCCATCAGTCGACCGATGGTGTCCAGCTCCCGCACGCCAGCGGTTTCCGGAAAAGGAGAATCGATATCACCGTCCAGCAAGCGTTGCAGCGCCTGCGTTTGTTCGGCAAGTGGACGCGTGACTGAGCGATAAACCACGCGCCAGAGGATCAGAATGAGTGCGCAAAGTGAAACTATCCCTAGTAATAACAGGCTGTATTGCCCGCGAGCACTGGCTTTTTCCAGATGCGCCAGTCCGTGCTGATTACGCAGCTCAATGGTGTCGACCAGTTGACTGACTTCGCTACTAAACTGCGCGAACTGGGCGATGTTATTTTGGGCGAGAGTTTGCAGGCGATTGCTGATTTCACTGTCCCGCTGATACAGTGCCAGCAAATCGCTATAGCGGCTGACGGTCGCTAACGTTGTCGCAACCTGCGCACGAACACCCGGATCTTCAATGCGTATTTGCCGACGTTGCAGAATTTTCACCGCATTATTGAGCTGATTTTTCAGCGTTGCCGCATTTTCCGTGATCTGCTCCAGCCCCAGATTCATCACCATTTGCTGCACCCGCAGGGCGCTGAGGCGAAGTTCGTTCATTTGGTTAACGTACTCAAGATCAATATCAATCAGCCGATCGAGTGCGCTTTCGGCGGCCTGGCGCTGATGTTGTTCGATCAAATCATATATCCCGGCCTGGGTCGCTCCGGCTGAGGTTGCCGCGTTATTTGCCTGACCTTGCGCCATGCGTGCGATCTCATCGGCGGCGGAGACAATCTGCTGACTGAGTTGCTGTTGTTGCTGACGCAGTTGCAAACGCTGCCCCACCAGCTCCCCTTGTTGACGTAACGAACGGGAGATCTCCTGCTCCTGTTGTTCAATAGCGGTGGTGTCAAAACCTTGTTCCCGTAACGCTTGCAGCAACGCGTTAATCTTCAGGCTTTGTGCGGTGAGCATTCGCCCCTGCGCCTGCCACATCTTTTCGTTATCGGCACTGGTCAGGTTTTGCGCAGCGAAAAGTTCCCAGGCGCTGGCTTCGCTCAACTGGCGCGCCATATTCATGGTAGGAATCAGTGCCTGAGTATTGTCTTTTTCCACCTGGCTGATAAAACGCAGGTTGTACCATCCTACCAGGGTACTGGTCAGGGTTAACAGCGCCATCAGGGCAAAGCCCATCCACAGTCTTCGGGTCAGGGTTAAATTCACGGTCAGTGTACTTAAGATGAAAAAGGTTGAGTCGCAAAGCGGAATGCATCTAGCATAAAGCCTTATTATTGATGAGGCTATCATGCGCGTACTGCTATTGTTACTTCTTTCCCTTTTCGTGCCGCCTGTATTGGCGGCTGATAATCTGTTGCGCTGGCATGATGCGCAGCATTTCACGGTGCAACCCTCTACGCCGCTTAAAGCCATTCGCTCATGGAAACTGTGCGCGCTTTATCCCAGTCTGAAAGATTCATACTGGTTATCGTTGAACTATGGTATGCAGGACGCTGCTCGCCGCTATGGTGTGGATTTAAAAGTGCTGGAGGCTGGCGGCTACAGCCAGTTGGCTACCCAGCAAGCACAAATCGACCAGTGTAAACAGTGGGGCGCAGAGGCAATTTTGCTCGGTAGCAGCACGACGTTATTTCCCGACCTGCAAAAGCAGGTAGCAGGCCTGCCAGTGATCGAACTGGTGAATGCGATTGGTGATCACCAGGTGAAAAGCCGCGTTGGTGTACCCTGGTTTCAGATGGGCTATCAACCAGGGCGATATCTTGTGCAATGGAGCAACGGAAAACCGCTGAACGTGCTGTTGATGCCCGGCCCCGATAACGCCGGGGGCAGTAAGGAGATGGTAGAGGGTTTCCGCACAGCCATTGCCGGAAGCCCGGTGCGTATTGTTGATATTGCGCTCGGCGACAACGATATTGAAATCCAGCGTAACCTGTTGCAGGAGATGCTGGAGCGCCATCCAGAAATCGACGTCGTCGCCGGAACGGCCATTGCCGCAGAGGCAGCGATGGGGGAAGGGCGAAACCTGAAAACGCCGCTCACCGTGGTGTCGTTTTACCTTTCACATCAGGTCTATCGTGGTCTGAAGCGGGGAAGAGTGATTATGGCTGCCAGCGATCAAATGGTCTGGCAGGGGGAACTGGCTGTCGAACAGGCAATCAGACAATTACAGGGAGAAACGGTGTCCGATAATGTCAGCCCACCGATTTTAGTCCTGACGCCGAAAAATGCTGACCGTGAACATATCCGTCGCTCGCTGTCGCCAGGGGGATTTCGTCCGGTCTATTTTTATCAGCACACATCAGCCGCTAAGAAATAACCTTCGCCATGTTGCGTCACCAGTAAATCCGCGCTGAGTTTATGGCGTAAACGACGAATTAACACATCGACGGTGCGCAGGTCAGGGTTTTCCACCCGACGCGCAGAGAGCATACGCAGCAGACGTTCACGGCTGAGAATTTCGCCTGGATTGGTCACAAACGCCACCAGCATTTCATACTCTGCACGGGTCAGTTTAATCGGCTCACCATCCAGCTCCAGCGTATGGCGCGACACATTCAGACAATAACCTGCAAAGCGGTAGCAGTTGTCCTGAGTGAGCGGTTGTGCCTGCCGGGCGAGGTCGATGCGCCAGAGCAGATTTTTCACCCGCACCACCAGTTCGCGCAGTTCCAGCGGCTTGGTGACGTAATCGTCCGCGCCCATCTCCAGCCCGACAATGCGGTCAATCCGATCGCTGCGTCCGGTAACCAGAATAATGCCCACTGTTGAACGTTCCCGCAGGGCGCGGGTTAACATCAGACCATTTTCATCGGGCAAATTAATATCCAGCAGAATTAAATCCACCGGTTGGTTCTGCATAATTTCCCGCAGCCCGGCACCACTTGCCGTAACGGAAACGGTATACCCCTCCTGAGTGAAGTAGGTTTGTAATCGCGCCTGGGTAACCGGCTCATCTTCAACAATAACAATGTGATGTGGCATCAGAGGGTTTTACTCATTCTGTTCATATCTGTTCATATTCTGCCGTAAGCCGTTCATCCTGACCAGTGCCGCTGTTCATATTTGCTCATTAAGATCGCTTCACTAAACCATAATTTTACAGGGGCTATTATGCGGAAACTCTGGAACGCGCTACGCCGACCCAGTGCTCGTTGGTCTGTACTGGCGCTGGTCGCTATTGGGATTGTGATCGGCATTGCGCTGATTGTGTTACCTCACGTTGGGATCAAAGTCACCAGCACAACCGAATTTTGTGTCAGTTGCCACAGCATGCAACCGGTATATGAAGAATACAAACAGTCGGTGCATTTCCAGAACGCCTCCGGCGTGCGTGCCGAATGCCATGACTGCCATATTCCGCCGGATATTCCGGGCATGGTGAAGCGTAAACTGGAAGCCAGCAACGACATCTATCAGACCTTTATTGCCCACTCCATTGATACACCTGAGAAATTCGAAGCCAAGCGCGCGGAACTTGCCGAGCGTGAATGGGCGCGAATGAAAGAAAACAACTCGGCAACCTGCCGTTCTTGCCATAACTACGACGCGATGGATCATGCGAAGCAGCATCCGGAAGCGGCACGTCAGATGAAGGTAGCGGCGAAAGATAACCAATCCTGCATCGACTGTCACAAAGGTATTGCCCACCAGCTGCCGGACATGAGTAGCGGCTTCCGTAAGCAGTTCGATGAGCTGCGCGCCAGTGCTAATGACAGTGGTGACACGCTGTACTCCATTGATATAAAACCGATTTATGCGGCGAAGGGCGATAAAGAAGCGTCTGGTTCTCTGCTGCCCGCCTCGGAAGTGAAAGTCCTTAAACGTGACGGCGACTGGCTGCAAATTGAAATCACCGGCTGGACGGAAAGTGCCGGACGTCAGCGTGTACTCACCCAGTTCCCTGGCAAACGCATCTTTGTTGCCTCGATTCGTGGCGATGTTCAGCAGCAGGTGAAAACGCTGGAGAAAACCACTGTTGCCGACACCAATACCGAGTGGAGCAAATTGCAGGCCACGGCGTGGATGAAGAAAGGCGACATGGTGAACGATATCAAACCAATCTGGGCGTATGCGGATTCGCTGTACAACGGCACCTGTAACCAGTGCCACGGCGCACCAGAAATCGCCCACTTTGACGCTAACGGCTGGATCGGCACGCTCAACGGCATGATCGGCTTTACCAGCCTCGATAAACGAGAAGAACGCACCTTGCTGAAATATCTGCAAATGAATGCGTCCGATACCGCAGGTAAAGCTCACGGCGATAAGAAGGAAGAAAAATAATGAAAAATAACGATCTCTTTCAGGCATCACGTCGGCGTTTTCTGGCACAGCTTGGCGGCTTAACTGTCGCCGGGATGCTGGGACCGTCACTGTTAACGCCGCGTCGTGCGACTGCGGCGCAAGCGGCTGCTGAGGCCATCACCTCGAAAGAGGGCATTCTGACCGGATCGCACTGGGGGGCTATCCGCGCAACGGTGAAGGATGGTCGCTTTGTGGCAGCGAAACCGTTTGAGCTGGATAAATATCCGTCGAAAATGATCGCCGGACTGCCGGATCACGTACACAATGCGGCGCGTATTCGCTATCCGATGGTGCGCGTGGACTGGCTACGTAAGCGTCATCTGAGTGATACCTCCCAGCGTGGCGATAACCGCTTTGTGCGTGTGAGCTGGGATGAAGCTCTGGATATGTTCTATGAAGAGCTGGAACGCGTGCAGAAAACTCACGGTCCGAGCGCCTTGCTGACCGCCAGCGGTTGGCAATCGACGGGAATGTTCCACAATGCTTCGGGGATGCTGGCGAAAGCCATTGCACTGCATGGTAACAGCGTTGGTACAGGCGGTGACTATTCTACCGGTGCTGCGCAGGTGATCCTGCCGCGCGTCGTTGGCTCAATGGAAGTGTATGAACAGCAAACCTCCTGGCCGCTGGTATTGCAGAACAGCAAAACCATTGTGCTGTGGGGCTCCGATTTACTGAAAAACCAGCAGGCGAACTGGTGGTGCCCGGATCACGATGTTTATGAATATTACGAGCAGCTAAAAGCGAAAGTTGCCGCAGGTGAAATTGAAGTCATCAGCATCGATCCGGTTGTCACTTCCACCCATGAATATCTGGGGCGCGAGCATGTGAAACACATTGCGGTTAACCCGCAAACTGACGTGCCGCTGCAACTGGCGCTGGCGCATACGTTGTACAGTGAAAACCTGTACGACAAAAACTTCCTCGCTAACTACTGTGTAGGCTTTGAGCTGTTCCTGCCGTATCTGCTGGGCGAGAAAGACGGTCAGCCGAAAGATGCCGCATGGGCTGAAAAACTGACCGGCATTGATGCTGAAACCATTCGCGGGCTGGCGCGGCAGATGGCGGCGAACAGAACGCAGATTATTGCTGGCTGGTGCGTACAGCGTATGCAGCACGGTGAACAGTGGGCGTGGATGATTGTCGTTCTGGCTTCGATGCTCGGACAGATTGGCCTGCCAGGCGGTGGCTTTGGTTTTGGCTGGCACTACAACGGTGCAGGCACGCCGGGGCGTAAAGGCATTATTCTGAGCGGTTTCTCCGGCTCTACGTCGATTCCGCCAGTCCATGACAACAGCGACTACAAAGGCTACAGCAGCACTATTCCGATTGCCCGTTTTGTCGATGCGATCCTCGAGCCGGGGAAAGTGATCAACTGGAACGGTAAATCGGTAAAACTGCCGCCGCTGAAAATGTGTATTTTTGCCGGAACTAACCCGTTCCATCGCCATCAGCAAATCAACCGCATTATTGAAGGCTGGCGCAAACTGGAAACGGTTATCGCCATAGATAACCAGTGGACCTCAACCTGCCGTTTTGCCGATATCGTGCTGCCAGCAACTACACAGTTTGAGCGTAACGATCTCGACCAGTACGGCAACCACTCCAACCGAGGGATCATCGCCATGAAACAGGTGGTGGTGCCGCAGTTCGAGGCACGCAACGACTTTGATATTTTCCGCGAGCTGTGCCGTCGCTTTAATCGTGAAGAAGCCTTTACCGAAGGGCTGGACGAAATGGGCTGGTTGAAACGCATCTGGCAGGAAGGTGTACAACAGGGCAAAGGACGCGGCGTTCATCTGCCAGCGTTTGATGACTTCTGGAATAACAAAGAGTACGTCGAGTTTGATCATCCGCAGATGTTTGTTCGCCACCAGGCATTCCGTGAGGATCCGGATCTCGAACCGCTGGGCACGCCGAGCGGCCTGATTGAGATCTACTCGAAAACCATTGCCGACATGAACTACGACGATTGTCAGGGGCATCCGATGTGGTTTGAGAAAATCGAACGCTCCCACGGTGGACCCGGCTCGCAGAAGTATCCGTTGCATCTGCAATCTGTGCATCCGGATTTTCGACTTCACTCGCAGTTATGTGAGTCTGAAACCCTGCGTCAGCAGTATACGGTGGCAGGGAAGGAGCCCGTGTTCATTAATCCGCAGGATGCCAGTGCACGCGGTATTCGTAATGGTGATGTGGTACGCGTCTTTAACGCTCGTGGTCAGGTGTTGGCTGGGGCAGTGGTCTCTGACCGCTATGCACCTGGTGTGGCGCGAATTCACGAAGGGGCATGGTACGATCCGGACAAAGGCGGTGAGCCAGGCGCGCTGTGCAAATACGGCAACCCCAATGTGTTGACCATTGACATCGGCACTTCGCAACTGGCGCAGGCAACCAGTGCGCACACCACGCTGGTGGAAATTGAGAAGTACAACGGAACAGTGGAACAGGTGACGGCGTTTAACGGCCCCGTTGAGATGGTGGCGCAGTGCGAATATGTGCCAGCGTCGCAGGTGAAATCATGACCACTCTGACAGCACAACAGATTGCCTGTGTCTACGCCTGGCTGGCGCAGTTGTTCTCTCGTGAACTGGACGATGAACAACTGACGCAAATCGCCAGTGCGCAGATGGCGGAATGGTTTTCTTTGTTGAAAAGCGAACCGCCGCTGGCTGCGGCGGTGAATGGGCTGGAAAACAGTATTGCCACTCTGACAGTACGTGACGATGCCCGTCTGGAACTGGCCGCTGACTTTTGCGGCCTGTTTCTGATGACCAACAAACAAGCGGCGCTGCCGTATGCTTCGGCATATAAACAGGACGAGCAAGAGATTAAACGCTTGTTAGTTGAGGCGGGGATGGAAACCAGTGGCAATTTCAACGAACCGGCAGATCATCTGGCAATCTATCTTGAACTGCTCAGCCATCTGCATTTTTCGTTGGGAGAGGGGACCGTTCCTGCGCCAGGAATCAACAGCTTGCGGCAAAAAACGCTGACAGCGTTGTGGCAATGGTTACCGGAGTTTGTTGCGCGCAGCCATCGGTATGACAGCTTTGGTTTTTACGCGGCATTAAGCCAGTTGTTGCTGGTGCTGGTGGAGTGCGATAACCAACAGAGATAATGCAAGGCCTGATAAGCGTAGCGCATCAGGCAATCTCACGTTTGTTATCAGTCTCATACTCCCCCGCTTCACGCGGGGGAGTTTTTTGTTATTTCACCGCTTCATTCAACACGCTATCAAATTTATCTATCGGGCAAAAACCATCAGCGTCTATCGGGCAGCCGGTTAATTCCAGCGTCACCCGCTGAGCAGGAGCCTGCAACGTTAACGCGTCGGCATTACGCAACTGTTCCGAACTCTGGTACACATACTCGATTTTCATCAGGTCGCGGTTGGCTTTGCTGTCATGCCAACGCTGGAAGACGATTTTGCCGCCAATCGGCGTGCGTTCATTCTGGTCATGTAGTTGATACGGTTTGAAGTCCAGCGCAGTGAGCAGAGAGGCAATGTTAGAGTCATGGCCCACTAACACCGTGATCTTCGGTGCGTTGGCACGATCGGTGACCAGGGCTTTATCGATATAACTTACCAGCGGTTTCGCAACATTGCGCGCGACTTCCGGCGAGGTAAACAGGCTATCCTGGTAGCCGTTTTTCAGTTTTGACAACACTTTCCACTGCTGATCTGATTTGATCTCTCCCCAGGCCACCTGATCCATCGGGAAACCTTCGTAGTATTGCAAAGTAAACGCATCCACCAGCGAGTTGCCGACTTTCAGGGGCCCGGAAACACCCGGTTCTTGTTGATACTTCGCACTAAAGGTATTTTTGCCATCGACCAGCGAACACTGCTGTTTCTCTTTGCATGCAGGGGAATCTTTATAGTTAACGATTTTTTCCAGTAACTGGTAGCTGTTGCTAAGCTGGAGTTTGCCAAGCTCTTTTTCCATAGCCGCCACCGCCTGCTCACTAAAGGCGGCAGAATCGTCGGTGATTACCGGGTTAAACGTTGGGTCCATAGTGCCCATTTTTTCCTGGTGATGCACCGGAATATCACACCCCGGAAATGCGCCAGTGATAAAGAACTGTGCGGTCGCGACGGTACGTTGCAGACTATTGGCGTAAGCGTAAACGGTATCTGGCGGCGGGCATTCACCCGTTTTAACCATTCCCTGCTCTGCCAGCCACTCACGCATATAATGGCCCATATACACTTCCAGCACGCCACCTTTGGTGGTGAGTTGCCCGCCGGGAACATCCCATTCTGGCCATTTATTCGGCGTCGACTGCTCAAGCACACTGCCATTATTTGCCAGAGGCGCACGTAAATTATGACGGCTCATGAGTAACACTTGCTGTAGCTGATAGCCTTCCGGCACAGTTTGTGCCTGTGCGTTCGAAGAGAGTAGAACTATCCCTGCCACGGCTGCGGCGATTAGCGTTTTTTTCATTCCTGGCACCTCTTTTGTTATCAATCAATTAAGAGTGTGACAGAAATATGACATTTTTCCGGGAACAGGTTCGCAAATTAGCAGATAACGTGGCGGGAAATGTTCGGCGCATCAGGCGATAGCGAACAACAGTTACGCTATCGCCTGCTTGTAACGTTAAACTAATATCTGAAACAGCACGGCAAAAAGAATGATATTGGCAATGACAATGGCCCAACCGTTATAAAGCATATATTTCAGGTGAGTTGATTGTGCCAGCCCCATTTGACCAAACATATCCGATGAAGGGAAAGGCCCAAACCAGTCCACTTGCGATGAGGCTAACAATACCGCCGTTGTGCCCTGTGGCGGCACTCCCGCAGCCATTAACATCGGACCAAATATTTTGTGCGTAAAGGTCATCTGAGCAACAGCAGCACCAGGCACATGACCGATAATGTTAAAGGCAAAAATACAGAAGCAAAGCCATGCTGGAGATATCCCGGTTAACAGTGGTTGGGTGTATTCGAGTAACCCCTGATATGCCTGCAGGCTATCCATAAGTTCCAGAATCGGGTTATACAGCCAGTAGAGCAGAAACATCCACACCAACCTGCCACACCCTTTATACAGCGCTTGCAGGATCCCGGCTGGGCTTAATCCTCCCACCAGTCCGGTGATCAACGCCACCAACAGCATAACGATAATGGCAAAACTGAAACCAGCTTTTATCACTACGCCAATAACCGCCATCACAATAATGGTTGCAGCAAATGCCAGGGCGCTGAGTTTGCGGCGACGATCGCTGGCAGGATCCTTTTCTTCCTGAGTTTTCTCTGAGAGATCCACTTCGTAGTGTAATTTGCCCTCGGTCATCTTCTGAATTCGCCCTGCCATAATCCAGCCAGCGAATAACGTCACGGCGCTCATTGGTAGCCCGACATACATCAGGTATTGCGGATAAGTCAGGCCGCCGAGTTGTAAAATAGTCACTGTACTGGGAGTAAATGGCCCGGTAAACAATTCCACTGAGCCCGCCGTCATCATCAGTGCAGCCACCGTAGGCGGTGTCAGCCGAACTGCCGCCGCGACAGGAATAATCACCGCAACAATAATGGCATTACCGCCAGCCATAGTACCCAGCGCGCCACAGATGAGAATGGAGGAGACGACGATGCCAAATTTGACCCGTGTCTGGCTGGAAAGCCCGATACGATGCACCACAAATTTGACCAGCTCAACGGCGGCTCCGGTACGTGTAGCCACTTCACCGACACCGGCGCCAAGCATAATGATCAGACCAACAGTGGCGATAAATGATCCTGTCGATTTTGCCAGCATAGTGCCCATTTCGGGTAAGCCGGTGGAGGTCATTATCATCGCAATAATAATGGATGAAATAACCGCCAGAACAATATCGACGCCTATCAACGAGAGCACCGCTAACGCCACCAGTGGTGTAAAACCAAGCAGTCCGAGTTCATTACCTGGACGCCCCTGACACCAGAACGCTATCAGTAAAAAAACAACCAACAGTAAGCCAATAATGACATTCTTTTTGGTGATATTTCGTCTGGTTAGTGGACCACCAGCGAGCATTGAGTCACTCATATAACTCCTTAACCCCATCGAATCGACCGTCAATATCAGTCGATGTATTTGGACCTGCTCAGAAAATATCCCCCCTCGTTATTATTGTTGGCGAAATGCACTGAGGGTTTGTCCGGGTACTACAGGTATTATTCTGAGTTCGTAATTAACCCCCTTAAGGTGGGCAAATAACGCATTGTTACTAGAACAGACGTTACGGATTAAATTTATGTTAACTTAGTGTTACAATGAAATGACTTTTTATCTACCGTCTATAACTCTGGGTTAACTCTTAATGAAACTGCGCCACCTGGAAATCTTCTATGCCGTGATGACATGCGGGACACTTTCACGGGCGGCGGAATCGCTGAATATTTCCCAGCCGGCCGCCAGTAAGGCGTTAAAAAACGCTGAACAAAAACTCGGTTTTCAGCTCTTTCAGCGAGTTCGTGGCAAGCTTCTTCCAACCAGCGAAGCGATCACACTTTTTGAAAAAGCGCAGTCGATTTATCACGAACTCGACAACCTGCGAGTGCTGGCTGATAACCTGACGCGAGATCCGCGAGCCAGAATAGCCCTGGGATGCCTGCCAAGCCTGGGATTAAGTCTGGTGCCGGAAATAGTCACTGCGTTTTACCAGCAGAACGCGAATCTGGTTATGACACTGACGACAGAGCACACCGAAACGTTGGTTAAAAAGCTTGATCTCCGTGAGATTGATCTGGCCCTGACACTACAACCGGTTCAACAGGGGGAGATTATGACGACGCTGATAGCCGAAGTTCCGCTGGTTTATATCGACCGGGACTATCGACAAGGCGCAGTAGAAATAGACAAGATTGACCAGCTACGCTGGATTTCTCCCGGTCCCTATTCGCTTTCCGATGCAATCGCCAAACGGCGTGATTTTTTGACGACGCGCCTGAATGTCCAGACCTATTACATGGCGACTGAATTTGTGAAACGAGGAATGGGATGCAGTATTACCGATATTTTCTCTGCCCGTCATAACCTTCCGGCAGAGACAATTCACCCCATCGAACCACCAATGAAAATTGATCTTTGTTTGCTACGCCGTGCCGATGTTTCACTTAGTCCTATTACACAAAAATTTGTCGATTTCCTCTGTCAGCAATTACGTCTCCAGCTGCGAGCCATTAACCTTGAGTTATACCCTGAAAATAAAAAGTCAATTGCTCCTCAGACCTAAATGTTTTGACATAACCCCAACGCATTTCTTAGCGGTGGATATCTCAGGTAATGAAAAAACGCATTGTAGTTATTGGCGGCGGGGTAATTGGTCTGGCAACAGCATGGGTGCTGGTAAAACAGGGCCATCAGGTGCAATTGTTAGAACGCAACAGCCAGGCAGGTGTCGCCACCAGTTTCGCTAACGGTGGGCAACTCAGTTATCGCTACGTTGCTCCTCTGGCGGATAAAGGCGTACCGATGCAGGGGCTTAAATGGATGGGGAAAAGTGACTCCCCTCTGAATATGCATTTGCGCATGTCATTTAGCCAGTGGCGCTGGTTGCTGGCGTTTTTAATGTCCTGTAATAGCCGGACAAATAAACTCAATGGCGATCATATTTTGCGCTTATCGCTATTAAGTCGTCAGGTAATGGAAGCATGGTTACTGGAAGATAATCTTGCTGATTTTCACTGGCGCCGTTCTGGCAAACTGATAATTCATCGCCGTCAGCAAGATTTAGCCAAAGCGGCAAAAGGGATTGATCCGCAATTTCAACAGGCTTTATCACGCGAAGAGTGTGTTCATCTTGAACCAGCGCTAAAACACATTGGTCATTCCCTGTGCGGTGGTATTTACTCCCCCGGTGATGAAACGGCGGACTGTTATAAGTTCTGCCAGGCACTACTTGCCAAACTGAATGCCAGCGCCAATTTTTCGCTACAAACCAATTGTGATGTTTTGCAGTTGAATAAAAAAGGCGAGCGCATTGACTCCATCACCACCAGCACAGGAACTCTGGTTGCGGATGATTATGTCGTTGCAGCGGGTAATGGCAGTAAGCATTTACTTGCCGGAACCGGGACACACGTACCACTCTGCGGTCTGAAAGGTTACAGCCTGACGCTCCCCTTCCCACAAGAAATGGGGATCGCACCGCAAATCAGTGTTACCGACTATGGTCATAAAATTGTCTATGCCCGACTCGGTGAGCGGTTACGCATCGCCGCGATGGTCGATATTGGCTATGACGGAAATGAATTGCGCCCTGAACGAATAAATGCCTTAAAACAGATCGTCGCTAACAGCTTTCCGCAACTGCAAGGTATCGATGATGCCGAATTATGGACAGGTATGCGGCCATCCACCCCTGCGGGTCCGCCACTATTAGGACGGGCGAATTATCAAAATCTCTGGATGAATCTTGGTCAAGGCAGTCTGGGCTTCACATTGGCGGCAGGTAGTGCCGTGGTGTTAGGCGCTCTGCTATCGGACGAAGATCCCGCAATTTCCCTTGATGGACTGACATGGAGCCAATCAGCTTGAATATCAAACGTAATAACCCACAACCTCGTCTTGCCGCCAGTGTGGAATATGGCAATCTTGTATTTCTCTCCGGCCAGACACCGAAGAGCAATACGCCTGACATCGCGCAACAAACGCGCGAAGTGCTGGAAAAAATCGACGCATTACTTGCTGAAGCTGGCAGTGATAAATTTCATCTCTTGTCTGCTCAGGTATGGCTAAAAGATATCACCCGCGATTTTGCCGGTTTCAACGACGTATGGGTTAGCTGGCTGCCAGAGGGACATAGCCCGGCTCGCGATACCGTACAGGCTGAGATGGCCCGCCCGGAGATTTTGGTTGAAGTGATGATCACTGCGGTAAAAGCTGGATAAGTCACCATTATCAGCCCCCTGACAACGTCGTCATGGGGCATCTATGCAGGTTAAACGCCCCCTCTTTTACCTGCCAAAATTCAGGCTGAAAATATCATTTTTAGTTATGTTTTTATCACTGACCTACGATTTTTTCTGATTTCCCCTACACTTAACACTGATACTTTATCAGGGGTTTCCCTTTGTCTGTATTGATTTACGCGAGATAACGCTATGGAATTAAAGGATTATTACGCCATTATGGGCGTGAAACCGACGGACGATCTCAAGACAATCAAGACCGCTTACCGTCGACTGGCCCGCAAATACCATCCTGATGTCAGCAAAGAACCGGATGCCGAAGCCCGCTTCAAAGAGGTCGCTGAAGCCTGGGAAGTGTTAAGTGATGAACAGCGTCGCGCTGAGTATGATCAGATGTGGCAACATCGCAACGATCCGCAATTTAACCGCCAGTTCCAGCATGGTGACGGTCAGAGTTTCAATGCCGAAGATTTTGACGATATCTTCTCGTCAATTTTCGGTCAGCATGCGCGCCAGAGTCGTCAGCGCCCCGCAACACGCGGACACGATATTGAAATTGAAGTGGCGGTATTCCTTGAAGAAACGTTGAGTGAGCACAAGCGTACCATCAGCTATAACCTGCCGGTGTATAACGCCTTTGGCATGATCGAACAGGAAATCCCGAAAACGCTGAATGTGAAGATCCCCGCGGGCGTCGGCAATGGTCAACGTATCCGCCTGAAAGGCCAGGGGACGCCGGGCGAAAACGGCGGTCCCAATGGCGATCTGTGGCTGGTGATTCATATAGCCCCGCATCCGTTGTTTGATATTGTCGGTCAGGATCTGGAAATTGTGGTGCCTGTTAGCCCATGGGAAGCGGCGCTGGGTAGCAAAGTTACTGTACCAACACTGAAAGAAAGCATTTTGCTGACGATCCCACCTGGAAGTCAGGCTGGGCAACGATTGCGCGTTAAAGGCAAAGGTCTGGTGAGCAAAAAACAGACGGGTGACTTATATGCGGTACTGAAAATCGTCATGCCGCCGAAACCGGATGAAAATACAGCCGCACTTTGGCAACAACTGGCAGACGCCCAGTCGTCTTTTGATCCACGTAAAGATTGGGGGAAAGCATAATGGCTCATGTTACGGTGACTTTTACCATTACCGAATTTTGCCTGCATACCGGCGTTTCTGAAGAGGAGTTGAATGAAATTGTCGGTTTGGGCGTGGTTGAACCGCGCGAGATTCAGGCGACGTCCTGGGTGTTTGATGATCATGCCGCGACAGTTGTGCAACGGGCGGTACGGCTGCGTAATGAGCTGGCGCTGGACTGGCCGGGGATCGCGGTGGCGCTGACATTAATGGATGATATTGCGCATCTGAAACAGGAAAACCGCCTGCTGCGCCAGCGGCTTTCCCGGTTTGTTGCTCATCCGTGATGTGTGTTTGCCTGATGCGACGCTTAACGCGTCTTATCAGA
>NZ_JAATUR010000030.1 GCF_011881725.1 Escherichia coli
ACAAAATTCCGAAAGAGAAAAAAATGTTACTATATTGATTTGCAAAGGAAGGTAAATCTTTTGCCAAATCAGAGTTCTCTCTGATATGTTTAACTCCCGTTTAACAACCAAGGAGTATAGGGCAGCAGCCCGCAGTATGGATCGTCACCGACGTCACTTCAGCATCAGGCCATATAGCGCCTTCTTTACTGGCATTTTTTGCCGCACCTTTTATTTGTATTTTTTCGTCTCGCCTGCATTATTTCTGGCGCCGATTAGCTATTCCTTCAGCAGGAGCTTGTCATGGAATTCTTAATGGATCCCTCGATTTGGGCGGGGCTGCTCACGCTTGTCGTCCTTGAAATCGTGCTGGGTATCGATAACCTGGTTTTCATCGCCATCCTTGCCGATAAACTGCCGCCAAAACAACGTGATAAAGCGCGTTTGTTGGGGCTATCGCTGGCGTTGATCATGCGTCTGGGGTTGTTATCGCTTATTTCATGGTTGGTCACGCTGACCAAACCACTATTTACCGTAATGGATTTTTCTTTCTCCGGGCGCGATCTGATTATGCTGTTCGGGGGGATATTCTTGCTGTTCAAAGCGACAACCGAGTTGCATGAGCGGCTGGAAAACCGCGATCATGATTCCGGTCACGGTAAAGGTTATGCCAGTTTCTGGGTAGTCGTCACACAGATTGTTATCCTTGACGCAGTCTTCTCGCTGGACGCGGTGATTACTGCCGTGGGAATGGTCGACCATCTACCGGTAATGATGGCAGCGGTAGTGATTGCGATGGTCGTTATGCTGCTGGCATCGAAACCACTGACTCG
Source organism: Escherichia coli (assembly GCF_011881725.1). GTDB lineage: Bacteria > Pseudomonadota > Gammaproteobacteria > Enterobacterales > Enterobacteriaceae > Escherichia > Escherichia coli_E. Next base: position 813 of record NZ_JAATUR010000030.1, read on the forward strand.
CTTCGTTAACCAGCATCCAACAGTTGTGGTGCTCTGTTTGAGCTTCCTGTTGATGATTGGTCTGAGCCTCGTAGCTGAAGGTTTTGGTTTCCATATTCCGAAAGGCTACTTGTATGCAGCAATTGGTTTCTCGATCATTATTGAGGTGTTTAACCAGATTGCGCGCCGCAACTTCATTCGCCATCAGTCGACCTTGCCGCTGCGAGCGCGTACTGCCGATGCCATCCTGCGTTTGATGGGCGGGAAACGTCAGGCCAATGTTCAGCACGATGCTGATAACCCGATGCCGATCCCGGTGCCGGAAGGTGCGTTTGCCGAAGAGGAGCGTTACATGATTAACGGCGTACTGACGCTGGCGTCACGCTCTCTGCGCGGCATTATGACGCCACGCGGTGAAATCAGTTGGGTAGATGCCAACCTTAGCGTTGATGAAATCCGCCAGCAACTGCTCTCTTCACCGCACAGCCTGTTTCCGGTATGTCGTGGTGAACTGGATGAAATCATCGGTATCGTGCGTGCTAAAGAACTGCTGGTGGCGCTGGAAGTTGGTGTTGACGTGACGGCGATTGCTTCGGCTTCTCCGGCGATAATCGTTCCGGAAACCCTCGACCCGATCAACCTGCTGGGTGTGTTGCGCCGTGCTCGTGGTAGTTTTGTTATCGTTACCAACGAGTTTGGTGTGGTACAAGGTCTGGTTACGCCGCTGGATGTTCTGGAAGCCATTGCTGGTGAGTTCCCGGATGCAGATGAAACGCCGGAAATTGTTCCCGATGGCGACGGTTGGCTGGTAAAAGGTGGTACAGATTTACATGCCTTACAGCAGGCGCTTGATGTTGAACACCTTGCCGATGATGATGATATTGCTACGGTTGCAGGCCTGGTAATTTCTGCAAATGGTCACATACCTCGCGCTGGTGACGTGATTGATGTTGGGCCGCTGCATATCACCATCGTAGAAGCCAATGATTATCGTGTTGATATGGTTCGCATTGTTAAAGAGCAACCGCTGCACGAAGAAGACGAATAACACTAACGTAATGGCATAACGGGCGTAACGTGTCTGTTATGCCGGGCGGGCGGCGGTTGGCTGCCCGCCAGCCATTTTGGGAAGTCACGCAGCGGCATAGGTTTCGCGTACAAATACCCTTGTAAAATATGCACTCCATGACGGCACAAATACTTAGCCTGTTCTTGCGTTTCCACGCCCTCCGCCACCAGTTCAATATTCAGTCTTTGCCCCAGCGCGATGATGATATCGGTCACCGTCGAGTTAACCGCGTCCGAACCTATAGCTGCGGTAAATGACTTATCAATTTTCAGCACGTCAGGGCGTAACGTTTCCAGCCAGGAAAACGAACTGTTGCCGGTGCCGAAGTCATCAATCGCCAGTTTGACGTTTTTACGATGCAGCTCGCGGGCAATCCGATAATCGACATCCAGTAAGGCATCACGTTCGGTGATTTCGAGGATCAGTTGCTGAATCGGGTGAGCGCTGAACCAGTATTGATTGAGATCTTTTATCAGCACGCCACGGCGAAAATGGCTGGGTGCGACGTTAATACCAATATGAAACTGGCTATTCATTGGGAAAACATGGCGCTGACGTATGGTTTCTGCCATCACATAGCGGGTCAGTGGCACAATTAAATGATGCTCTTCCGCGATAGGAATAAACACATCCGGAGAGATCCACCCCTGACGCGGATTATTCCAGCGCAGCAATATCTCTACACCAATACATTGCTGCGAGCGTGCATTGAGCAGGGGCTGACAAAATAACTCAAATTCGTGCTGCGCCAGCCCGAGATTTATCTCGCGCGAAAAGCTCATTCTATGGGCCGTGGCCAACCATGCGATATAACCCACCAGTAAACTCAACAGTACCGCCAGCGGAAACTGACTCGGAAGATAGTGCAACGCCAGCGCCGTCGCTCCAGGTCCACTAACGCTGATGGTAAAAGGAAAATTCTGCGATGAAACCTGGTAGCGTTCATTGCCATTAAGCGGAGGTAAAGAATCAACCAGACCATCATCATAGAGTAAATGGCGATCGCCCACTGTCAGGCTGGCAGTTCTTATTTGCGGCAGTTGCGGCTCCAGAAGCATCGCCATCAACAGGTCGATGTTGATCATCTCTATCACCCCATCTCTGCCATTGCCTGGTAAAGGCGTCCACTGAATCAATACCGGACTGTCTTTAATCAATATGCGGTCGGTAGTTAAGCGTAAAAGGGGCTGCGGTGCGGGTAAATCAGCCTGGATATCCTCAGCGGGGATATTGCGATAACCAAAAATACTGGAACAATAAAGCGTGCCGTCTTGCACCAGACCAATCGACCGTACAGTTTGCAGTTTTGCCGCCTGCTTGCGTAAGGGGAGATGGGCGACTGAGCAGGGGAGTCCAATCAGGGGAAGCAGTACGTTGTTACCCGCCTGAAGTGGAAGCAGGACTTTGTCTAGCTCCTCGACGGCGTGGTTGGCAAAGATGACTACCCGCTGCTGATTTAAATTACGCTGTGAAATAAATCGCACGCTTAGTGTTGCCACAAGCGTAAAGAGTGCGCAAATCGTACAAACAATCATTCGATTACGGCGATAGGTTTTAATGATCCGTTGTGCTTTTTGCATGCGGGCCACCCTGTAAGCGTATGGCGACAAACGCCTGACGCAACAGTGGAAGTGTAGTGGGGAAAATTACAGCAGACGAGAATGCAGGGATAAATTCGCCCATCCGTTGCAGATGGGCGAAGAATAAGTATTAGTCACACTGGACTTTAATCGCCAGACCACCGCGTGATGTTTCGCGATATTTAGCGTTCATATCCTTTCCGGTTTCGTACATCGTTTCGATGACTTTATCCAGTGAGACACGTGGTGCGCTGGTGCGGCGCAGAGCCATCCGCGCGGCGTTAATTGCCTTCACTGATGCAATGGCGTTACGTTCAATGCACGGAACCTGAACCTGACCGGCAACCGGGTCGCAAGTCAGACCAAGGTTGTGTTCCATGCCAATTTCCGCCGCCACGCAAACCTGTTCAGGGCTACCGCCCAACAGTTCTGCAAGACCGGCTGCAGCCATAGAACAGGCAACACCCACTTCGCCCTGGCAACCGACTTCCGCACCGGAAATAGACGCATTCATTTTGTACAGCGCGCCAATCGCTCCGGCCGCCATAAAGTAGCGGGTATAAATATCGGGGCTGACCGATTCAATAAAGTGATCATAATAAGCCAGCACTGCCGGAACGATACCGCAGGCGCCGTTGGTTGGCGCAGTCACCACGCGACCTCCCGCTGCGTTTTCTTCGTTAACCGCCAGCGCAAACATGTTTACCCAGTCGATGACATTCATCGGATCGTTAGACAGTTTATCGCTGGAAACCAGCATCCGGCGCAGCGCCGACGCACGACGCGGTACACGCAGCGGGCCAGGCAATACGCCTTCGGTATTCATGCCGCGATCGATACATGCCTGCATGGTTTGCCAGACATGGGCAAAATACTCGTCAATCTCTTTCTTACTGTGCAGCGCCAGTTCGTTCTGCATCGCCAGGCCGGAAAGGGAATAGCCGGTTTCATTGCAGTAAGCCAGCAGTTCGGTTGCTGATTTAAATGGATAAGGCACGCTGACGTCGTTAGCTGCATCCTGACCAAAATGTTCTTCATCGACGATAAAACCGCCGCCGATGGAATAATACGTTTTGCTGTAGACGACTTCGTCGCCGTTATAAGCATGGATTTGCATACCGTTTTCATGTAGCGGCAGGTTGCTGTTATGAAAACGCATTCCGTTATCACGCGGGAAATCCACTTCATGCCGTCCCTGCGCCAGCAGCAGACGTTCGCGCTCTTCAACGTCGCGAATAAATCCGGGGATGCTGTCAATATCCACGGTGGCAGGTTCGTTACCTGCAAGACCCATAATAATGGCGATATCGGTGTGGTGGCCTTTACCCGTCAGCGACAGTGAACCATAAACGTCCACGGCAACGCGGGTAACGCTATCCAGTAAGCCTTTTTCGACCAGGTCATCGACGAACTGTTTACCCGCCTTCATAGGCCCTACAGTATGGGAAGATGAGGGGCCAATCCCCACCTTAAACATGTCGAATAGACTAATCACGATAATACTCCTGACAAGGTGACTGGGCTTCCAGTAACAAACGAATAACAGCGCATAGTGTAAGAGGGAACGCGGCGACAGGTTTAACTATTCACATGAATTAAACTAATCAAAAACCGCGATTTAACTAATATTGCGATGATTGTATCAAGTAGTGTTTTGTAGATGTAAAGATAAGTATAGTCAGGGTTTCACACCAATTTGCAGCGCCAGCTCACGAATTATGCCTGCGGTCATTCCCCATACAAAATACTGTTCGTACCAGGACAGCCATACCCGATGCGAATCGCCACGGCGGTAGATATCCAAAGGATGATAACGGCCTAAATGCAGCGCCTGGGCGAGCGGCATTTCAAACACTGCGGAGACTTCATCTTCACTGGCGCGATATGGCAAATCAGGTGGGATAATGCCGACCACGGGAGTGACCTGGTAGCCCGTAACGCTATCGACAGGGGGCAGCACGCCGATAACCTCAACGGCTGAAGGCGGTATGGCGACTTCTTCTTCGGCTTCACGCAACGCCGCTGCGATAACTGACGCGTCCGTGTCATCGACTGCGCCTCCGGGGAATGCGACTTGCCCGGCGTGTTTACGCAGATGAATGGAACGCTGAGTCAGCAGCAAGCCCGGTTGCGGTCGGCGAACGATGGGGATTAACACGGCAGCCTGACGATGATTTAAGGTTTCCCGGTTAATTTGCGGACGCAAAAGTTGAAATCGCGATAAAAAATCATCAAGCGTCAGGCCACGGTATTCCACGTCTTACCTCTCCAGTCGTTTCAGAATACGATTAACTTTATCAAAAGTTTCCTGATATTCCGCTTCTTCCTTGCTATCGGCGACAATTCCACCGCCCGCAGAGCAGTAAATTTGCCCGTTAATGGCAGTCAACGTGCGGATGGTAATGCTGGTGTCCATATTGCCGCAAAAGCTCAAATAGCCAATGCTGCCGCACCAGGCGTTGCGTCGCTGCGGTTCCAGTTCATCAATAATCTCCATTGCCCGCACTTTCGGCGCGCCGGTGATTGAGCCACCAGGAAAAGCGGCGCGCAGCAGATCGCTGGCATGCAACTGTTCTGGCAGTCGCGCCGTTATCGTGCTGACCAGATGATGTACGGCAGGGAAGGGTTCTACCACAAACAGTTCAGGCACTTTTACCGAACCGGGTACCGCAACACGACCGATATCATTACGCATTAAATCGACAATCATCAGATTTTCGGCGCGATCTTTCGCTGAGTTCGCCAGTTTCTCTGCCTGCTTGCTATCTTCCTGAGGATCGGGCAGGCGTGGCAGCGTGCCTTTAATCGGGCGGGTCTGGATTTCACTATTATCACAAAGGATAAATCGCTCTGGCGAAAGGCTTAAAATCGCGCCCTGTTCAAGGCGTAAAAAAGCGCTAAACGGCGCACGGTTAGCCTGATTAAGCTGAACGAACGCCTGCCATTCATCGCCAGAATAGGTCGCGTGAAAACGCTGGGCGAGATTCACCTGATAGCAATCGCCGCTGTGCAGATACTCCTGTACCTGGCGAAATTTTTCGCCGTACTGCTCGCGGGTCATATTGGATTGCCAGTCGGAAGTGAGCGCGAAATCATCCTGAGCGGGGATTTGCTGGCTTTCCAGCCAGGTCAGACGGGCATTGACATCAGAATAGCTGAGTAGAGAAATTACCTGACGCTGATGGTCAACAACCAGCGCCCAGTCATAGATACCCACAGCCATATCGGGCAGGCTGATATCTTGCATCGCAATTTCAGGCATTGCCTCAAAACGGCGGCCCAGATCGTAGCCAAACAACCCCAGCGCGCCGCCCTGAAATGGCAAATCTTCGTTATACACTGGGTTAATGTTTGCACGGTCCAGCGCCTGCTGGAGCACCTTGAGCGGATCGTCAGTGGTCGTTGTGCGGATTTCTCCTTCCCACACTACGGTTTCATAAGCGTGAGTGGTTAAGGTACAAACAGGGTCTGCCACCACAATATCAAAGCGACTATGCGGATGATCGGCGTAGCCGGAGTGCAACAACATCGCCCACGGCAGATGGCTTAAGCGGGCAAAATAGAATTCAGCGGCGTCCTGACGCCAGGGTAAAGTAATCACAGCGGGAGATAACGTCTTCATCAGTCCTGACTCTACTGGCTATGTGCCGGGTAGCATGAAATAATTAGCGCCAACAATTTAGCAGGAGTTAACAATGTTTGCAGGTTTACCTTCACTCACCCATGAACAGCAACAAAAAGCCGTTGAGCGGATCCAGGAACTGATGGCTCAGGGGATGAGTAGCGGTCAGGCAATCGCCCTGGTGGCAGAGGAGCTGCGTGCTAACCATTCCGGTGAGCGGATTGTGGCGCGTTTTGAGGATGAAGACGAGTAATACACCATGATCCGTATCGATTACGTCACGGATTATGTCCTGCACCTTGATATGGATAGCCTCATCGGCTGGGAGTTTTCCGGCATACTTACACCGTGCCATTTCCGACGGTATGTGCCTGGACGGCTCGCGGTTTAATCATGCGGGTCTGACGAACCATCTGGCCCACAGAGTTTGAGCCACAAAACCGCGGCGCCATACAGGTTGACCGAATTGAGCCGTATTTTTGAGTGTGAAAAATGGACGCTTTTTTGATTTCAATGTAAGCGTCCAGGTCGGTTTTTAGTGATGGAGATTTAACTTAGACTAGTGCTTTGAGTTCTTCTTGCATATAAGACGAAAAGTATTCAGGGTTTTTTATCACCACACGCTCACCAGACTCCATTTTTTTTGCCCATCCAACCATCTTTTGCGTGAACTCAGGATTCCAGCCATCCTGAGTACCTCGCGAAGTAATATCGTCAGCAGTTGCGGGTACCCCAAGGTCCTTCAAATATTTAAATATTCCCTTCGCAGTGCTTTCATTCATAGAACTTGGTGTTGATGCTGATACATCCATGGCACCAATAAAATCCAGAGCTTTATCTATTACTGCAGGCATATTCTTTTCCTTAAAATTAACCGTATGAACAATAAGGCTATATATGACCTTAAATTGCGTCCAATATCAAAGGGATTATAACGATATCTCATTAGTTAACCTATTGACATTCAGGTGTTTTAAAGGTAGCAGGTCATGGATGGTTATGTAGTGATGTACCGCAAATTAACTGTAAATCGAATCGCTTCAGCCAGGTTTGCAAGCAAGAAAGATAGCGGGAAGAAAACCAGAGTAGGCTAACCAGAACGTCAGCATAATGAGTTGATTTTGCTGATTAATATCAGTTGTGTATAAATAAAACTGAAACAATAAAAATAAATAATAAATGATCTGAAGGGACATTACCCCTCTAAAATCAGCTCTTAAACACTGGCCGTTTTATTCAAAATTGACCAGTGTTTCGATAAATTTTTTTTGTGACTTTTGCTGTAATAGAATTCTTTTGCTGAAATTAAACCGCCGCGATAATCTTAATTTCAACCTTGTACTGCGGATTCATCAGGCCTGCTTGAACTGTGCAGCGCACCGGCGCATGACCCGCTACAACCCAGGCGTCCCATGCTTTATTCATTGCCGCAAAGTCGTTTTTATCGGCAAGGAAAATCGTGGCATCCAGAATGCTCGATTTATTGCTGCCTTGTTTTTCCAGCACTGCGTCAATTTGCGCCAGCGTGTTGGCAGTTTGCTCAAAAGCGTCGGCGTCAAGATTTTCCGGCACGCCAGTGTAGTAGAGGGTGTTGTTGTGGATCACAACATCAGACCAGCGGGCTTCGGCGTCGATACGGATAATAGTCATGAGGATCTCCATTGATATATTCATCAACCACTAAGACTGCCATATCTTAACCCTTTCGTCATTGCTGCATATGCTGATTGATTGAAAAACACTCAACAATGGTACACGTAACTCGAATTAATTAGCGAATATTTTCAAATGAAAAGTAAAAAAGCACCATATCGTTTTTATTACGTATAGGGTGCTTAATCTTAAAGATAATTACATTCGTCATACTTCAAGTTGCATGTGCTGCGACTCTAATTATTAAAGCTTTAAAAAGAAATATCTCACGATGATTAAATATATAGATCATGGTGATATTTAAAATGTTTAAATGTCGTTAAATAATATTATTTACGATATTTATAAAGACTAAGCATAAATAAAACGTCATTAACCCATCACAGTACGGCTCTTAAGAGGAAGGCAACCGTGGCATAAAGCCTACGACCCTGACATAATCCCTGTTCAAATCAACAGGGGGTAGTGTGACAGACGATTTTGCACCAGACGGTCAACTGGCGAAAGCGATACCTGGCTTTAAGCCGCGTGAACCACAGCGACAGATGGCGATAGCCGTCGCCGGGGCGATTGAAAAAAGCCAGCCGCTGGTGGTGGAAGCGGGAACCGGTACGGGTAAAACCTACGCTTACCTGGCCCCTGCGCTGCGGGCGAAAAAGAAAGTCATTATCTCAACCGGCTCAAAAGCGTTGCAGGATCAGCTCTACAGTCGCGATTTGCCGACGGTGTCAAAGGCGCTGAAATACACCGGCAACGTGGCGTTGCTGAAAGGTCGCTCAAACTATCTCTGCCTCGAACGACTTGAACAGCAGGCGCTGGCGGGCGGCGATCTGCCGGTACAAACTTTAAGCGATGTGATCCTGCTGCGCTCCTGGTCCAATCAAACGGTGGATGGCGATATCAGCACCTGCGTCAGCGTGGCGGAAGATTCACAGGCTTGGCCGCTGGTCACCAGCACCAACGATAACTGTCTCGGTAGCGACTGCCCGATGTATAAAGATTGCTTTGTGGTTAAAGCACGCAAAAAAGCGATGGACGCCGATGTGGTGGTGGTAAACCATCATCTCTTTCTCGCGGATATGGTGGTTAAAGAGAGTGGATTTGGCGAATTGATCCCGGAAGCGGACGTGATGATCTTCGACGAAGCCCATCAACTGCCGGACATTGCCAGCCAGTACTTTGGTCAGTCACTCTCCAGTCGACAACTGCTCGACCTGGCAAAAGATATCACCATCGCCTATCGCACCGAATTAAAAGATACCCAACAGTTGCAAAAGTGCGCTGACCGTCTTGCCCAGAGTGCGCAGGATTTTCGCCTGCAACTCGGTGAGCCGGGTTATCGTGGCAACCTGCGCGAGCTGTTAGCCAATCCGCAAATCCAGCGAGCGTTTTTACTGCTCGATGACACCCTTGAATTCTGTTACGACGTGGCGAAATTGTCGCTGGGGCGTTCCGCCTTGCTGGATGCTGCATTTGAGCGCGCCACGTTATATCGCACACGACTGAAACGGCTGAAAGAGATCAACCAGCCGGGCTACAGCTACTGGTACGAATGCACTTCACGCCATTTCACTCTGGCGCTGACGCCGTTAAGCGTGGCGGATAAATTCAAAGAATTAATGGCGCAAAAGCCCGGTAGCTGGATCTTTACCTCGGCAACGCTGTCGGTGAATGACGATCTACATCATTTCACCTCGCGACTTGGCATCGAACAAGCCGAGTCGTTGCTGTTGCCAAGCCCCTTTGATTACAGCCGCCAGGCGTTACTCTGTGTGCCGCGTAACCTGCCACAAACCAATCAACCGGGTTCCGCACGTCAACTGGCGGCAATGCTGCGACCGATCATCGAAGCTAACAATGGTCGCTGTTTTATGCTTTGTACCTCGCACGCCATGATGCGCGATCTGGCCGAGCAGTTCCGCGCCACGATGACGCTTCCCGTGTTGTTGCAGGGGGAAACCAGCAAAGGCCAACTGTTGCAGCAATTTGTCAGTGCCGGAAACGCGCTCCTTGTGGCAACCAGCAGTTTCTGGGAAGGGGTAGACGTACGCGGCGATACGCTGTCTTTGGTGATTATCGACAAGTTGCCGTTTACCTCGCCAGATGACCCACTGTTAAAAGCGCGAATGGAAGATTGCCGTTTGCGCGGTGGTGACCCGTTTGATGAAGTGCAGTTGCCGGATGCGGTGATAACGCTTAAACAGGGAGTAGGGCGACTGATTCGCGACGCCGACGATCGTGGTGTGCTGGTAATTTGCGACAATCGGCTGGTGATGCGCCCTTACGGCGCCACTTTCCTTGCCAGCCTGCCGCCCGCGCCGCGTACACGTGATATTGCCCGTGCGGTTCGTTTCCTTGCGATACCATCCTCCGGGTAATTTGTGATGGAGTATGGTATGATGCGCGCCTTTTTATTGATCTAAGCACGAAGACCCATGCGAATTCTGGCTATCGATACTGCGACAGAGGCCTGCTCTGTCGCCCTGTGGAATGACGGCACTGTCAACGCTCATTTTGAGCTTTGCCCACGTGAACATACTCAACGAATCCTACCAATGGTGCAGGATATCCTGACCACCAGCGGAACCTCCCTGACTGACATTAACGCTCTGGCTTACGGACGCGGCCCCGGTAGCTTTACCGGCGTGCGCATTGGTATTGGCATTGCGCAAGGGCTGGCGCTTGGTGCGGAGCTGCCGATGATTGGCGTCTCCACGCTCATGACGATGGCGCAAGGGGCATGGCGCAAAACAGGCGCAACCCGCGTACTGGCAGCCATTGACGCACGAATGGGCGAAGTTTACTGGGCCGAATATCAGCGTGATGAAAACGGTGTCTGGCACGGTGAAGAAACCGAAGCCGTACTCAAACCAGAACTCGTTCATGAACGGATGCAACAGCTTTCCGGTGAATGGGCGACTGTGGGTACAGGCTGGCAAGCCTGGCCAGATCTCGGTAAAGAGAGCGGGCTGGTTTTACGCGATGGTGAAGTGTTACTGCCTGCCGCAGAAGATATGCTGCCAATTGCCTGCCAGATGTTGGCCGAGGGTAAAACGGTGGCGGTGGAACATGCCGAGCCGGTTTATTTGCGTAACAACGTTGCATGGAAGAAACTTCCAGGCAAAGAATGAATCTTAAGAGTATGCCCTTAGAAAAAAAGGAGTCGCATCATGGCGGTTCAAAACAATGTTATCAAAGGCATACTGGCAGGTACGTTTGCGCTAATACTGAGCGGTTGTGTCACTGTGCCGGATGCCATTAAAGGCAGTAGTCCAACGCCGCAACAAGATTTAGTTCGGGTGCTGAATGCGCCGCAGCTGTACGTTGGTCAGGAAGCGCGATTTGGCGGTAAAGTGGTTGCGGTGCAGAACCAGCAAGGGAAAACCCGCCTGGAAATTGCCACTGTACCACTCGATAGCGGAGCAAGACCAACTCTGGGAGAACCTTCACGCGGGCGCATTTATGCCGATGTGAATGGTTTTCTTGATCCGGTCGATTTCCGTGGGCAACTGGTGACTGTTGTAGGGCCAATCACCGGTACGGTTGACGGCAAAATCGGCAACACGCCATATAAATTTATGGTAATGCAGGCAACGGGTTACAAACGTTGGCATTTAACCCAGCAAGTGATTATGCCACCACAGCCAATTGATCCGTGGTTTTATGGCGGTCGTGGCTGGCCCTATGGTTACGGAGGCTGGGGCTGGTATAATCCTGGTCCCGCGCGAGTACAAACAGTTGTAACTGAATAATTGCTTGTTTTTAAAGAAAAAGAAACAGCGGCTGGTCCGCTGTTTCTGCATTCTTACGGTAAAGATAAAAATAAATAGTGACGCGCTTCGCAACCTTTTCCTTGGGTAATTATCAAGCTGGTAAGATGAGTTAATATTATGTTAACAACATGTTTATCACTTGGGGTTGCGATGACGACGAACACGCATTTTAGAGGTGAAGAATTGAAGAAGGTTTGGCTTAACCGTTATCCCGCGGACGTTCCGACGGAGATCAACCCTGACCGTTATCAATCTCTGGTAGATATGTTTGAGCAGTCGGTCGCGCGCTACGCCGATCAGCCCGCATTTGTGAACATGGGGGAGGTGATGACCTTCCGTAAGCTGGAAGAACGCAGTCGCGCGTTTGCCGCTTATTTGCAACAAGGGCTGGGGCTTAAAAAGGGCGATCGCGTTGCGCTGATGATGCCTAACTTATTGCAGTATCCGGTGGCGCTGTTTGGCATTTTGCGTGCCGGGATGATTGTCGTAAACGTTAACCCGTTGTATACCCCGCGCGAGCTTGAGCATCAGCTTAACGACAGCGGCGCATCGGCGATTGTTATCGTGTCTAACTTTGCCCATACCCTGGAAAAAGTGGTTGATAAAACCGCCGTTCAGCACGTGATTCTGACTCGTATGGGCGATCAACTCTCTACGGCAAAAGGCACGGTAGTCAACTTCGTTGTTAAATACATCAAACGTCTGGTACCGAAATACCATCTGCCAGATGCCATTTCATTTCGTAGTGCCCTGCATAACGGCTACCGTATGCAGTATGTTAAACCTGAACTGGTGCCGGAAGATTTAGCCTTCCTGCAATACACTGGCGGCACTACCGGTGTGGCGAAAGGCGCGATGTTGACTCATCGCAATATGCTGGCGAACCTGGAACAGGTCAACGCCACCTATGGGCCGTTACTGCATCCAGGTAAAGAACTGGTTGTAACGGCGCTGCCGCTGTATCACATTTTTGCGCTGACCATTAACTGTCTGCTGTTTATCGAACTGGGTGGGCAGAACCTGTTAATCACTAACCCGCGTGATATTCCGGGGCTGGTGAAAGAACTGGCGAAATACCCGTTTACCGCTATCACCGGCGTTAACACCTTGTTCAATGCGTTGCTGAACAACAAAGAGTTCCAGCAACTGGATTTCTCCAGTCTGCATCTTTCCGCAGGCGGTGGGATGCCTGTTCAGCAAGTAGTGGCAGAACGCTGGGTGAAACTGACCGGACAGTATCTTCTGGAAGGATATGGCCTGACCGAGTGTGCGCCGCTGGTCAGCGTTAACCCGTATGATATTGATTATCATAGCGGTAGCATTGGTTTGCCGGTGCCGTCGACGGAAGCCAAACTGGTGGATGATGATGATAATGAAGTACCGCCAGGACAGCCGGGTGAACTTTGTGTCAGAGGTCCACAGGTGATGCTGGGCTATTGGCAGCGACCGGATGCTACCGATGAAATCATCAAAAACGGTTGGTTACACACCGGCGACATTGCAGTGATGGATGAAGAAGGATTCCTGCGCATTGTCGATCGTAAAAAAGACATGATCCTGGTTTCCGGTTTTAACGTCTACCCCAACGAGATTGAAGATGTGGTCATGCAGCATCCTGGCGTGCAGGAAGTGGCTGCTGTTGGCGTACCTTCCGGCTCCAGTGGTGAAGCGGTGAAAATCTTCGTAGTGAAAAAAGATGCGTCGCTTACCGAAGAGTCACTGGTGACATTTTGCCGTCGTCAGCTTACGGGCTACAAAGTTCCGAAGCTGGTGGAATTTCGAGATGAGTTACCGAAATCTAACGTCGGAAAAATTTTGCGACGAGAATTACGTGACGAAGCGCGCGGCAAAGTGGACAATAAAGCCTGAGCGTTAAGTCAGTCGTCATACGCCGGTTAATCCGGCGTTTTTTTTGACGCCCACTAAAGAGAATACAATTTGAATTACCAAATGATTACCACGGACGATGCGCTGGCTTCTTTGTGTGAAGCTGTCCGTGCCTTTCCGGCGATAGCCCTGGATACTGAATTTGTTCGTACGCGCACTTATTACCCGCAACTGGGGCTGATTCAACTTTTTGATGGCGAGCATCTGGCGCTAATCGATCCGCTCGGGATCACTGACTGGTCACCGCTAAAGGCAATCTTACGCGATCCGTCCATCACCAAATTTCTCCATGCGGGCAGTGAGGACCTGGAAGTGTTCCTCAATGTCTTTGGCGAGTTACCACAGCCCCTGATTGACACGCAAATCCTGGCTGCTTTCTGCGGACGCCCGATGTCCTGGGGATTTGCCTCTATGGTGGAAGAGTATTGCGGCGTTACGCTCGACAAGAGTGAATCGCGCACCGACTGGCTGGCAAGACCGCTAACCGAACGACAGTGCGAATACGCGGCAGCGGATGTCTGGTATCTGTTACCGATCACCGCAAAGCTAATGGTAGAAACGGAATCTTCTGGCTGGCTACCTGCGGCGCTGGATGAATGCCGCCTGATGCAAACACGCCGTCAGGAGGTTGTTGCGCCGGAAGAAGCATGGCGTGATATCACCAATGCCTGGCAATTACGTACGCGCCAACTGGCCTGCCTGCAACTGCTCGCTGACTGGCGACTACGTAAGGCGCGGGAGCGCGATCTGGCGGTGAACTTTGTCGTGCGTGAAGAGCATTTGTGGTCGGTAGCGCGTTATATGCCAGGGAGTCTGGGCGAGCTGGACAGTCTGGGCTTATCCGGTAGCGAAATCCGCTTCCACGGTAAAACGCTGCTGGCGCTGGTGGAGAAAGCGCAGGCATTGCCAGAAGAGGCCTTACCGCAGCCGATGCTTAACCTGATGGACATGCCCGGTTATCGCAAAGCGTTTAAAGCGATTAAGTCGCTGATTACTGACGTAAGCGAAACGCACAAGATCAGCGCCGAATTGCTGGCATCGCGTAGGCAAATCAACCAGTTGTTGAACTGGCACTGGAAATTAAAACCGCAGAACAATTTGCCAGAGCTAATTTCCGGCTGGCGTGGTGAGTTGATGGCGGAATCATTACATAATTTATTGCTGGAATATCCGCAGTAAAACTTTCCTGAGCCGGACAGGACCAGCGCCGCGTCCGGCTTCAGGCAAACTACAAATCTAACACCAGCCGTTTCAAATAAACGGGTTTGGCCTTAACGCAAAATGATTTTGCAAATCGCCTCGGCAACCTGTGGTGTGGTGGCATTGCCTTTCATATCGGGTGTTTTCGGTCCGTGAGCAATCGCTGCCAGAATGCCGTTATGTTCTTGCTGGAAACGCTCATCGCCATTACTGGGGAAATACAGCATTATTGCACCGTCCCACTATCGTCTCATCGTTGTGAAATAGTGCATCAATGGTGTCTCGATGGTCTGGGGGGGGGGGGGGCCTGTGCTCCTGGTGGTATGTCTGCGAAAATTTTGCCATTGGCCTTTTGGTGCGGGTACTACCGGAATATTATCAGGCTGCGAATGTCTGGGTGGTGTATGTATCAAGGCTGGCAACATCAGCGAAAGTGCGGATAACGATAGAGTTTTTACGTCAGGGTTTTGCCGGGCACTCTCCGCATTTTCCACTGGACCACGCCTGATTAATGATTCAATTATCGCGTTGTCATCAGGTTAAAACCTGATTTTCTCCTTTCTAAGCCGCTACAGATTGGTTAGCATAATCACCTTTAATCGCGCATTTTCCAAAGAAAATTAAAGAGGTTAGTGTGTTCGCTGAATACGGGGTTCTGAATTACTGGACCTATCTGGTTGGGGCCATTTTTATCGTGCTGGTACCTGGGCCGAATACTCTGTTTGTGCTTAAAAATAGCGTCAGCAGTGGAGTGAAAGGTGGTTATCTTGCCGCCTGCGGCGTATTTATTGGTGATGCTGTATTAATGTTTCTGGCGTGGGCTGGTGTGGCAACGTTGATTAAGACCACACCGATATTATTCAACATCGTACGTTACCTTGGTGCGTTTTATTTGCTCTATCTTGGGGGCAAAATTCTTTACGCCACCCTGAAGGGCAACAACAGCGAGGCCAAATCGGATGAACCGCAATATGGCGCTATTTTCAAGCGCGCCTTAATATTAAGCCTGACGAACCCAAAAGCTATTTTATTCTACGTGTCATTTTTTGTGCAATTTATCGACGTTAATGCAACGCATACGGGTATTTCGTTCTTTATTCTGGCGATGACGCTCGAGATAGTCAGCTTCTGTTATTTGAGTTTCCTTATTATTTCCGGCGCCTTTGTCACTCAGTACATTCGCACTAAAAAGAAACTGGCAAAACTAGGCAACTCTCTGATTGGTTTGATGTTTGTCGGCTTTGCCGCACGACTGGCGACACTGCAATCTTAATGCTTTCCGCCCGCGATGTCGCGGGCTTCCCGCCTGTAATCCTCCCTGATTCATCGTTGATATAGTGCTAAAAAGTAACCAATAAATGGTATTTAAAATGCAAATTATCAGGCGTACCCTGAAACGGCTGGAATGAAACGTTTTCAGCGCATTCATCGAAGGAGGTGAAAGAATGCTGCAAATCCCACAGAATTATATTCACACACGCTCAACGCCATTCTGGAATAAAAAAACCGCGCCTTCCGGAATATTCGAACGTCATCTTGATAAAGGAACGCGTCCGGGAGTGTACCCACGTCTTTCCGTTATGCATGGGGCGGTCAAATATCTCGGCTATGCTGATGAACATAGCCCAGAACCTGATCAGGTGATCCTTATTGAAGCGGGACATTTTGCGGTGTTCCCTCCAGAAAAGTGGCACAACATTGAAGCCATGACTGACGATACTTATTTCAATATTGACTTCTTCGTTGCTCCTGAAGTCCTGATGGAAGGCGCAAAACAACGGAAAGTCATTCATAGCGGGAGATGAATAATGGGTAAAGCAACGTATACCGTAACCGTCACCAATAACAGTAATGGTGTTTCTGTTGATTACGAAACAGAGACACCGATGATATTGCTGGTGCCAGAAGTTGCTGCGGAAGTGTTAAAAGATCTTGTTAACACGGTGCGCTCTTATGACACGGAAAACGAACATGATGTTTGTGGCTGGTAATTTTACCTGATAGAAAAAGGCGCCATTTTATGCGCCATCGCAAAAAAACATGCGTGATGCTCATCACAATTTTTACTTCTCTGATGTTGTGCTATGCTTTTTATCAGCGACTAACTCGCTAATACAAAACAGATAAGGAAGGACAAAATGGGCATTCTGTCATGGATTATTTTTGGGCTTATTGCTGGTATTCTGGCGAAGTGGATTATGCCAGGTAAAGATGGTGGTGGATTCTTCATGACTATCCTGTTAGGGATTGTCGGCGCCGTGGTCGGCGGATGGATCAGTACACTGTTTGGTTTTGGTAAAGTCGATGGCTTCAACTTTGGCAGTTTCGTGGTTGCGGTGATCGGTGCGCTTGTCGTACTGTTTATCTACAAAAAAGTCAAAAGCTAACGCTGAAATAAAACAAAGGCTGCGTATACGCAGCCTTTGCTATTTTTACAGATGCAGTGTTACCACCATCCTAGCTCAGTGCCGAGGACGACAATAATCGCTATACCCATCATAATGATCGTTGTTTTTTTCATCTTTATGCTCCCGGGGCAGCATAGCCGCCAATAAAAAACCACGCTAAAAATACGACCGCCGTAATAAAGATCACGACAGGGAAAATAATACCGATTCGCATGTTATCACCAATCAAAAGGATGTGAATACGCTTCAGGAATCCAGAGCTGAATGCGCGACAAAAGGTTTTTTCGCTTTGTGTTTTTTCTCCTGGTACATTGCAACATCGGCGGCATGTAGTGCGCTGTCTGCATCGGTTGATTCAGGATCTACTTCAATAATGCCAAGGCTAGCGCCAGGATAAAACAAGTCAACATCACCTAAGTGATATTCACCGCGTATTTGCTGCTGAATACGCTCACGTAATGACTGGATATCGGCATTTTCATCGGCCAGCGAAACGACCAAAAATTCATCACCGCCGAGACGACCAATAATTTCGCTACTCTGATGTAGTGTGTTCAGGCGCTGGCCAACCTGAATTAGAAACAGATCGCCGCTATTATGACCAAAATGGTCATTGATTAATTTGAAGTTATCGAGGTCAATAAAGGCAATAATTGCTTTACGCTTCAGATGCCGAGCGAGAGAAAAAAGTGTCGTCAGATTATCAAAAATAGCCCTTCGATTCGGCAGTCCCGTCAAAGAGTCTGTATAGGATTGCGCAATCAATGCCGCATTAGCTTCACGCAATTGCTCAACCAACGCCTCTTTTTGGATGTATTGTGTAATAAGCCCGGCGAATAGCTGCAAAACTTGCTCCGCGCGTTCGCTCCACGGGCGTTTCTCGCTGCTGGCGGCGCAAAGCGTGCCGTAGAATGAGCCATCTGGTAAGTGAATCGGCGTGCTCAGGAATGTGGTGATGCCAAGATTGCGTGCCGCAATGCAGTCGCCCCAACGGTCGGGGACTTCATCACTGAAAAAGCAGTTTTCATCAATGGCGCGCTTGCATAACGAGTAATCCCACGAAACGGTAAAATTCTCCGGGATGTGCATTTTTTGGCTGTTGCGGGCAAACATAATATGTTGCAGGCGCGCTTCGACGTCCACTTTGGTCAGGTAGGTCGATTCCATCTCAGTGACCATTTCCAGCATCTCCAGAAGCTGTCGGACCAGACTTTCAAGTGACTGTTCTGTGGCAAGGGATTGCGAAACGCGGGCGATGATCTGATCAGACACGAAACAACTCCAGGATATGGCGGGTAAATGCTGATTATTTAATCTTTGCGGGCATAATAAAACATCATCAACAAAGATGAAACCAGACGTAATATATTTTGAATGAATGTAAAAGAAATTGTGATTCAAAACATAACGCTACCGCGATACTCTAAAGCGTAGATAAACGTGTGAGATCACTATATGAAAATTATCCGTTTTGCTCTGCCTTGCCTGCTAGTCCTGGCGGGGTGTTCAACCGCTTCTCAGCCCGATGCGCCTAAACCACCGCAGGTTGGGATGGCGAATCCTGCATCGGTTTACTGCCAGCAAAAGGGAGGTGTGCTCATTCCGGTCCAAACAGCGCAAGGGGTCAGCAACAATTGCAAATTACCGGGCGGTGAAACGATTGATGAATGGGCATTGTGGCGGCGAGATCATCCGGCTGGTGAACAATAACCGCCGGATGCTGTACTAAAATCACAGAGTACGCAGCCAGTCAGCCAGCACCAGTGCATGGTTCTGCGTTGTGTTTTTTGCCGAATAGAGCAGGGTCAACGGCTGTTTGTTGGCGATGTCCGCCAGCCGTTTGCCTTCTTGCTCGTGTTGCGCCAGTTCTGCAAGATATTGCTCGCGAAAGGTTTCAAAATCGATCACTTCGCCGTGAAAGGCTTTGCGCAGTTCCGTTGACGGCGTGATTTCTTTATCCCACTCATCAAGGGCTAAATCGGTTTTCTTGATACCACGCGGCCAGAGACGGTCGACCAGTATGCGGTAACCATCGCTCTGTTCAGCAGGATCATAGACGCGTTTACACTGAATATTCATCGTGTTTGTTCTCCCTTTCACGCAACATTGCCATGCCACTATAGCACTTTGCTTTTATGGCTACGGCTGCTGCGACAAAAACTACTGCTTACCAATAATCAGCGAAACCAGGCCAGCAGCAATAAGCGGGCCGACGGGCACACCGCGAAAAAGCGCTACGCCTAAAACCGTACCCATCAGTAATCCGGCTACCAGTTGTGGTTGACTACCCATTAACGTTACACCGCGGCCGCCAAGCCAGGAGACAATTACGCCTACGGCTATCGCGACTAATGATTTCCAGTTCAGAAACGAATGAACAAGTGTTGAAGGTGGCAGCGTCCCGCTGGCGATTGGGGCCATAACACCGATGGTGAGAATAATTATCCCGATGCTCAACCCTTGTTTTTCAATCCATGGGAAAAAGGTGCTCAACGGTGTGACGCGGACAATGATCAACACCAGAATTGAAACGGCGACAGTGGTGTTGTGGCTGATAAAGCCCAGCGCAGCTAATCCGAGAAGGATTAACAAAGTGACATCAAACATCGTGGTTTCCTTGCCAAAAAATAATGACTCTCTGTACTTTACGCTTGCTGAGGGCAGGAATCAGACATTAATTACTCTTTTTGCATAAAAAAGAGGAAGAATTGTCATCAAACTGCCATTTGCGTGCGCTAACAATAACGTGAAAACAGTTATCTCCAGGGGAAAAACCATGAACGATCAAATGTTCATTGAGACACTGATTATCACGTCATCGTTTTTTGCCATTGCAGTTGTGCTGGTACTGTCTGTTTTGTTCCTTGAACGGACCGGCTAGTTATGCAGTACGGCGGAAATGGATCAGCTCTGGTTGCGCAATGCGTAAATAATCTGCGGTGTTAAGAATAACTGATTTATCCAGCATGCCTGCGTTGAAGGCAATTTCATCGAATCGCTCGAAGAGTAGTGGGTCGGCGACCAGTTTGAGTTTGGGATGGAAGCTGAAAGGCGGGATGGCACCAAAAACGCAACCAGTGAGTTCATCGACCTCAGCCGGGCTGGCAAGCGAGGCGCGTAACCCGCCAATGTAACTGGCGAGTTGGCTCAGATCGGCCTGTTGATCGGCAGGAAGTATCGCTAATACATGTTGATTAACGCCATTGCCTTTGACTTTACACACCAGTGCCTTAGCACCCTGGCCTAAAGCGGTGCCACGAATTTCAGACACCGCTTCGCATTTGCCCACCGCTTCGTGGGTAACCACACGGAAGTTAGCGCCTTCTTGTGATAATAAAGCGATTAAGCGCTGATGCGTCACGCTTTCTTTGGTCAATTCAGTCATTTCACGCTCCTGGGATTACAAGCAAATAACCACAGAAGATTATCATGAACGGCTGTTTTTGTTCTGTTTATTGACATACAGACGCTCATCGGAAGCTTTATAAGCATCATGTATCGTATCGTTTTCTTTCATCGCGTAAATACCGGAAGAGAAGCCGATCTCTTTCTGTGGCGCGATATGTTGCAGACGTTTTTCGATACGTTCAGGCAGTTGTGCTGCAATTTGCGGTGTTGAGTCGACCAGAATAATGCAAAATTCATCACCACCGAGACGGATTGCATAATCACTTTTACGAATCGACTGTTTAATCGCCTGAGCTAATAAGGTAATCGCTAAATCACCTTCCTGATGACCCAGCGTGTCGTTAATTTGCTTTAATTTATCCATGTCAATAGCAATAAACATTACTGCGGACCCTGCCTGAACCAGGCGCTGCAAGCGTTGCTGCAACTCAGGAGTTAATATTTTGCGGTTATACAATCCGGTCATCGCATCGCTTATATTTTCGCGAGTCACGTTTTGGTACAAGCGGAAGTGCATGCGTACCATATTCAGTAAAATCAATGCCGTTAGCAGCCAGAATAAAACGCTTTTCCATGAAGATGTAATAAAGTAAAGAATATCAATGGATAACGAAACACGAATGCCGCCAGGTAAGTCATGGACGTAACTGACATACTGAAACAGATTGTCTTCACTCTGGTTGATAATAATGTCCCGGCCCGAATTTATATCGGAAAGCGTAACATTGAGGTAACGCCATAGGAGAGGGCGGTCATAAGTATAAAAGATATTCCGTAGATTATTATTGTTAATATCCAGCAATACAATCCCTTTTAGCTGCCCCGCAACATACACCGGCGTCAGCAAACTCATCACGTTCTGTTTAGTACGCTGATCCTGGTAAATACTTGATAATACAGTTCTTCCGGTAAATACCTTTTCAATATCTTTGCGATCAATACCAATGCTTCCTGATTGCAGAAATGACCAGTTATTCATGGCGAAGTATTCGACATTGACCGGTTCGTAAAAATAGACGTAGCGGTCATTGAGATCGAGATAATAGTGAAATTTCTCTTCGGCCATCCCAAGACCGGAACCATAATCATCTTGATGGCGATTGCCTTCCACCGCTTGGTCAAATGCGGGTAATAGCGCTGCCGCTTCCACAATTGTGTCACAGCCAGCGGATGCGCTCTGTAATGTCCCGTATAAGCCAGAATAAGTATGGGCCGTCAGGTTTAATCCATGAGTATTATTGGCTGATTCAAAAGCCTCGCAGATGGCTCGTCGCTGTTCTGGCGACACCTCTGACTGTTTTGCTGCGAGTGCGCGCATCACATGTGCGGCAATACTCTGATTTTGATACTTGTCGTAGAGAAAGGAGGAGTCTGCTTTCTGGACGATATAGCGCAGATAGGCACTCATAGCTCTGTCACTGGCGACAAGCTCAAAAATAAGGAAGGAAGATGTCAGCACAATGACACTTGCGGCGATAAAATGCCGGAGCATTCTATGGTGCAATTTCATAATAAATGGCACTCCTTCGGTCAGTGAAACGAGAAAACCAGATAAAGTTCGATTGCGGCCTGGTACAGGGGCGCTAATTATACTCATCTCTGCGCCGCTGGGGAGGAGAAATTTAGTGGTATTGGCTATAAATTGTATGCAAAAAGCCATGCAAACGCATGGCTTTGAATAATTTTGCACTCAAATATGATGGATAATCACTTTGTTACCACCTTCATTTTTCGCCTCACGTAACGCTTTATCGGTTTCCGACATGATAAGTGAAATATTACGCGTATCACCATGGGAAAAAACGCTGCCGATACTAATGGTCATTTGTTCAGGAACGTCATATCTGTTACTGAAACCGGTCAGGAGTTCGACATTTTTACGTATACGTTCAGCAATAATTTTGGCCTGAGCTGTATTGAGTTCGGTAAATAGCACGCCAAAAACGTCGCCTTCAAGGCGCGCTAAAATGTCATCGGGACGGATGCTTTGCTGGATAATATCAACAATTGAAGCCAGCACTTTGTCGCCTACATGATGCCCCCATTGGTCATTAATGCGTTTGAACTGATTAACATCTACCAGCATGATACAAAAATCCTTAACAACAGGTCGCGACAATAAGGACTCTACACTGTTGAAAAAGTAACGTCGATTATATGTATTGGTCAATGCATCATGAACTGCCAGTTTACTGGATAGTTGTAGTTCCTGAAAAATGTTATAAATTAAAAAAGATACAACAAATAGTTTACAGGAAACCTCAATCCCACGGCTGATATACCAGATGGCGTAATTGTATTCATCCAGCGTTAGCAGAAGTAAGTTACAGCAGAGCGAGGCCAGACATAATAAGGCTATTGACGGCCACATTCCGCTTGCCAGTTGTGTACGCATAATAATAAAAAACAGTAAACACGCCCACAGACAAACCAAAATTTTTGTGTAGTTAATACCCCAGGTTGCAGTGTTGTTATCCGGGCAGTAATCGACCACATATAAGGAATAGTCAGGGTTATAACTGCTCAGATTGTGTGCCAGCACAGGGAGAAGCACAAAAGGTATCATTGCCAGCAATAGAATATAGAATCTTTTATTGCTCGACAGAGTATTTTTTTTGCAACCATTACAGCAGAGCGCCAACGAGGTTAAACAAATAAAGCTTAGCTGACGAAACAGATAGAAGATGGAAACATCATTCGATTTTGTCTGAATCAGAATACTATCATTGATTGGTTTATGAATAATGACAATGGTTTCAGTTAAATAAACCAGGCCACTTAAAAAAGCGAGGCTTAAAATGAGCGTTGGGAAATTTTCGCGATTAGTGAAATATTTCATCAACATGAAAAGAAAAATGATGGAGTTAAGGAAAAACAAAGCCACAACAACCATTAGATAATTCATCTGTGGGATGAGTTTCACATTGGTGTTTTCGTTATATAGTGTGGTGAGGCAAGTTAAAATTAATGTCAGCAGCAAGCTGAAAATAAAAAAGCTTTGTGCTTTTATTTTCTGTGTACCCATATGAAACCATGAAAAGAAGAGCAATGTAATTGTTGGATTTTATTGATGGACGTGATATCTGGTTTTGACCAGGATCAAATATCTTTATCGATAAAGAAATAATCAAAAAAGTAATCCAGAGGAAAAACGAACTAAATAAGTGGTTTTTACCGAATAGTTTATCGCGAAATTAAATTGTGTAAATATAAAGCTGTTATATTTAAAGCAATTGTCAGCTAATGTATGTAGTAAATAAATTAATTTACAGTAAGCTAAAAATCAGCCAGGCGATATTCCCCCGGCTGATGGTTTTAGTCTTTAGTGGTTGCATTTTGTTTATGAAACAGTTCACGGAATACCGGATAAATATCATCCTGATCGCGGATATGCTGCATCGCAAAGTTTTCGAAAGTAGATTGCAGATGCTCATATTCTCGCCACAATGTCTGATGGGCACGACGGGTAATCTCGATATAGCTGTAATAACGAACAACGGGCAACAATTTTTTCGCCAGAATTTCATGGCAAAGTGGTGAGTCATCGGCCCAGTTATCACCATCCGACGCCTGCGCGGCATAGATATTCCACTGTGCTGGGTTATAACGCTCTTTCACCACATCATCCATCAGTTTCAGGGCGCTGGAAACAATGGTGCCGCCGGTTTCCTGCGAGTAGAAAAACTCATGTTCATCAACTTCTTTCGCCTGGGTATGATGGCGAATATAAACGACTTCAACGTTCTTGTATGTTCTGCTCAGAAACAGATACAGCAATATGTAAAAACGTTTAGCCATATCTTTGGTTGATTGATCCATCGAACCAGAAACGTCCATCAGGCAGAACATTACTGCCTGGCTGGAGGGGTCGGGCCGTTTCTCATAATTTTTGTAGCGTAAATCGAAAGTGTCGATGAAAGGAACTCGTTCAATTTTAGCTCGCAGTTCGGCAATTTCTTTGCGCAAGCGTTCCTCTTCCAGCAGTTGCGCAGGTTCAGTGTTGCTGATAATCGCTAGATCTTCTTCCAGTGCGTGCAGTTCCCGCCGCTTGCCCGCGGTCATTGCGGTACGTCGCGCCAGTGAATTTTGCAATGAACGCACCACGCTAATATTGGCCGGAACGCCGTTAGCGGTATAACCCGCACGATGCGTTTTAAATTCGGTCAACTGACGTTGCTGGTTTTGTTTCAGATTTGGTAAGGCTAAATCTTCAAACAGAAGGTCGAGATATTCATCTTTCGAGATCTGAAAGACAAATTCATCCTGACCTTCACCATCCTGACTGGCCTGGCCCTGACCGCTTCCTGAACCACCGCTACCGCCCTGGGGACGTTCGATACGGTCGTTCTGTACAAAATGGTCGTTGCCCGGATGCACACGATGGCGCAAACCACCACGCCCCTGATGAAACATTGGTTCGCTGATATCTTCCGTCGGAATAGAAACGGACTCGCCGCTATCTACGTCGGTAACCGAACGCTTATTAATGGCCTCGGAGATCGACTGTTTAATTTGCGCTTTGTAACGGCGTAAGAAGCGCTGGCGATTCACCATGCTCTTATTTTTGCCGTTAAGACGCCGGTCAATAAACCAGGTCATATGCCCCCCGTACTGCATTTGCCAACTTTATGCTGCACCTGTATTGCCGGATGCGCTTCGCTTATCCGGCCTACGATCGCTGTCGTTGTAGGCCCGGAGGTATGCGCCCCGGGCCGTAGTTATTAAGACGATTTACGTACGCGCAAATACCATTCGCACAGTAAACGCACCTGTTTACGGGTGTAGCCTTTTTCCATCATACGGTCGACAAAATCGTCGTGTTTCTTCTGCTCGTCGGTTGAGGTTTTGGCGTTAAACGAAATGACCGGCAACAACTCTTCGGTATTGGAGAACATTTTCTTTTCAATGACCGTGCGCAGTTTTTCGTAGCTGGTCCAGTTCGGATTGCGTCCGCTGTTATTCGCTCTGGCACGCAGTACAAAGTTGACGATCTCGTTGCGGAAATCTTTCGGATTGCTGATCCCCGCCGGTTTTTCGATTTTCTCCAGCTCGGCGTTCAGCGACTCGCGATCAAATAACTGACCAGTATCCGGGTCGCGATACTCCTGATCCTGAATCCAGAAATCCGCATAAGTGACATAACGGTCGAAAATGTTCTGCCCATATTCCGAATAGGATTCAAGATAGGCCGTCTGGATCTCTTTACCGATAAATTCGGCGTATTTCGGGATCAGATAACCTTTCAGGAACTCCAGATAGCGCTCGGCCTGCTCTTGCGGGAACTGCTCGCGTTCAATCTGCTGTTCAAGAACGTAGAACAGATGAACCGGGTTAGCTGCCACTTCTACGTGATCGAAGTTAAATACGCGGGAGAGGATCTTAAACGCGAAACGCGTAGACAGACCGTTCATCCCTTCATCGACGCCAGCGTAATCACGATATTCCTGATATGACTTGGCTTTCGGATCGGTATCTTTCAGGCTTTCGCCATCATACACGCGCATTTTGGAATAAATGCTGGAGTTTTCCGGCTCTTTCAGACGCGAAAGAATGGAAAAACGTGACAGTGTTTCCAGTGTGCCAGGCGCACACGGCGCGTGAGTCAGCTCACTATGATTAAGCAATTTCTCGTAGATTTTGATCTCTTCGGAAATACGCAAGCAATAAGGCACCTTCACGATATAGACACGATCGAGGAAGGCTTCGTTATTTTTATTGTTGCGGAAAGTCACCCATTCAGACTCGTTTGAGTGGGCGAGAATAATCCCGTTGAACGGCAGGGCGGAGATACCTTCCGTCCCGTTGTAGTTGCCTTCCTGGGTTGCGGTTAACAGGGGATGCAGCACTTTAATCGGTGCTTTGAACATCTCAACAAATT
Source organism: Escherichia coli (assembly GCF_011881725.1). Taxonomy (GTDB): domain Bacteria; phylum Pseudomonadota; class Gammaproteobacteria; order Enterobacterales; family Enterobacteriaceae; genus Escherichia; species Escherichia coli_E. The sequence goes on from NZ_JAATUR010000030.1 coordinate 27,270, forward strand.
CCATGATCCCCTGGTTGGCGCGGCACAGCGCACCGGAATAGCCGTAAGCGTCCGGATCGTTCTGGGCGTGGTGTTCGAGTTTGCGAATATCTACTTTTCCCACCAACGCGGAAATATCCTGGTTGTTCTCATCGCCCGGTTCCGTTTTGGCAATGGCAATCTGTTGCAGAATAGACGGCCACACTTTGACCACGCGGAATTTAGTGATGTCGCCACCAAATTCATGCAGACGTTTTGCCGCCCACGGCGACATAATGGTGCCAAGGTAGCGGCGTGGAACGCCGTACTCTTTTTCAAGGATCTGCGCATCTTCCTGTGGATTGAACAGACAGAACGGATGATCGTTAACCGGGCTTCGCTCACCGTTGGCGCTCAATACATAAATAGGCACGCGTTGCATTAATGATTTCAGTCGTTCAGCAAGTGACGACTTACCCCCACCCACAGGCCCCAGCAGATACAGGATTTGTTTCTTCTCTTCCAGCCCCTGAGCCGCGTGTTTCAGATAAGAGACAATCTGTTCAATCGCGTCTTCCATGCCGTAAAACTCTTCAAATGCCGGATAACGTGCGATGACCCGGTTAGAAAAGAGTCGAGAAAGTCTGGGTTCCTGGGCCGTATCGACCATGACTGGCTCACCAATAGCCATCAATAGCCGCTCTGCCGCATTGGCATAAGCACTGCGATCTTGCCGACAAGTGGTAAGAAACTCCTGCAGTGTGAACTCTTCGTCCTTGGCAGCTTCATATCGCTGGCGATAGTGATCGAATATATTCATGGTATGCCGTCCTTTCGTTTTTAGCACAGGTTAAGAGCCGTTCATATGAATAGTAGAGGCTCCCGGAAGAGGTAAACTGAACGACGTCTCTTGCTAAAACACAGCAACTCTCATGCCATTTTACCAACGGTGAGATCAACGTGCCCGGTGATACACCTTCAAAATTAAGCGTAGATGGCAATTGGGAAACTTGCCTGCACGGCTTTCTGAATTTCAATGGCATATCAACAACTCATCCATAAAAAATGCATAACTAATGTAAAGAATAATGCTGCCAGTAACGCAGAATTCATCCAGGTTTAAGCCCGCTGTCATCAGCGTCAGGAAAATTAAACAGTTACCTTTGGAAATGAAAACGCAAAAAATTTGGGTTTCGTTGTATTGACGGGTAAACTCTGTCGCCCGCTAAACATTTGTTTAAGGAATGATTAATTGTGACCAAAATCAAACTTCTGGCACTTGGAGTGCTTATCGCAACGTCTGCAGGCGTGGCACACGCTGAAGGTAAATTTTCCCTGGGCGCAGGCGTAGGTGTCGTTGAACACCCTTATAAAGATTACGATACCGATGTTTACCCAGTACCTGTAATCAACTATGAAGGCGATAACTTCTGGTTCCGTGGCTTAGGTGGTGGTTACTACCTGTGGAATGACGCAACGGATAAACTTTCGATTACCGCTTACTGGTCGCCGCTCTACTTCAAAGCCAAAGACAGTGGTGACCACCAAATGCGTCATCTGGATGATCGTAAGAGCACCATGATGGCTGGTCTGACTTACGCTCACTTTACCCAGTACGGATATCTGCGTACCTCCCTGGCCGGTGACACTCTGGATAATAGCAACGGTATCGTCTGGGATATGGCCTGGTTGTACCGTTACACCAACGGTGGTCTGACCGTGACCCCGGGTATCGGTGTGCAGTGGAACAGCGAAAACCAGAACGAATATTATTATGGTGTATCGCGCAAAGAGTCCGCTCGCAGCGGTCTGCGTGGCTATAACCCGAATGACAGCTGGAGTCCTTACCTGGAGCTGAGCGCCAGCTACAACTTCCTCGGCGACTGGAGTGTTTACGGTATCGCACGCTACACCCGTCTGTCTGATGAAGTTACTGACAGCCCGATGGTGGATAAATCCTGGATTGGCCTGATTTCTACCGGGATCACCTACAAATTCTGATAATGCTTCTTTCCAGGGCATTTTGTGCATAAAAACAGGGCGTGATGCCCTGTTTTGCATTAGGGTGGTGCAATACCTGGGAGGAAACAATGCAACAAAAAATGATTCAATTCAGTAGCAATGTCTCACTGCCAGCCGTAGGGCAGGGAACATGGTACATGGGCGAAGACGCCAGCCAGCGTAAAACTGAAGTTGCTGCACTACGCGCGGGCATTGAACTTGGTTTAACACTCATTGATACCGCCGAAATGTATGCTGATGGCGGTGCCGAAAAGGTGGTTGGTGAAGCATTAACCGGTCTGCGTGAGAGCGTCTTTCTCGTCTCTAAAGTCTATCCGTGGAATGCTGGCGGACAAAAAGCGATTAACGCATGCGAAGCCAGTTTACGCCGTCTCAATACTGATTATCTCGATCTCTACTTATTACACTGGTCTGGCAGTTTCGCTTTTGAAGAGACTGTCGCGGCAATGGAAAAACTGATAGCCCAGGGAAAAATCCGCCGCTGGGGCGTTTCTAATCTTGATTATGCTGATATGCAGGAGCTCTGGCAGGTACCAGGGGGAAATCAGTGCGCTACGAACCAGGTGCTTTATCATCTTGGGTCACGGGGTATTGAATATGATCTGCTACCCTGGTGCCAGCAACAACATCTGCCAGTGATGGCATACAGTCCATTGGCGCAGGCCGGACGCTTACGTAATGGCTTGCTAAAAAACGCAGTGGTCAACGAAATTGCTCATGCCCACAATGCCACTGCGGCACAAGTTCTGCTGGCATGGGTAATCAGCCATCAGGGAGTGATGGCGATTCCGAAAGCGGCAACTGTCGCGCATGTCCAACAAAATGCGGCAGTATTGCAATTGACGCTTTCAGGGGAAGAACTGACGATGCTGGACAAAGCGTACCCGGCACCAAAAGGAAAAACTGCGCTGGATATGGTGTGATTTGCTGCAAGGCCGGATGCAGGCATCCGGCACGGGCACTAACGCAAATTAACGTTTGGCAACGCGAATGGATTGCGACAGACGTGAAGGTTTCTCTTTGGTGACTTTTTGGGCTTCTGAAGCGTAAGCTGTTTCTACACACACAAAGGTCTTGTAGCCGTCATCCGGCATATCGCCCATGCTAACTGAAAGCGCTGGTCCTGGGTTCCAGCCAACGACGTTCAGATGATGCTGGTGACCTACGGCGATAATACGATTCAGCGCCTCGTCATTAATCACACTGCAATCTTGCGGATTCAAATATACGCGATCGGTACGATCAGGGAAGGTCTGAATACCGTCGGTCAGTGCATCTACTTTCGCGTCATTCACTTTATCAATGAAGCGGTCGCCCAGACCACTGACGCTTACCTGAGCAATATCACCTACGTTAAAGTAGGTATGCAGGGCAGAGGTGGTTTCAAATTCGCCATGTGCCTCAAGATCGATTTCGCAGGCTTTACCTACGCGGAAATGCGCTAACAGCGTAAAGTCGTGCGGCCAGAATTTTTTCGTCTCTTCGCTTTGTGTCAATTCGAAAGTCAGCGCCACACCATCGGCATCTTCACTATGTGATTTCAGCGTCCACGGCAGGATACGGGCAAAACCGTGCGCAGGCAGACCTGGTTGTGCAGCCGGGCCAAACCACGGCCAGCAAACCGGTACGCCGCCGCGAATAGCGACTCCATCTTTAAACGGTGTGTTATTGCTCAACCACAGAACTTCTTCCTCACCCGCCGGTTTCCACGAGAGGAGGTGTGCGCCCTGTAATGCAAAAGAGGCTTTTACCTGGGGATGATCGACCACAATAAGGTCCAGTTCATCCAGTTTACGATGGGAGAGGACAGGGGAGATTTGTTCGATGACCGGAAGGGCAAAAATTTTCTTAATCATGACGCAGTCCTTTAACTTCATTTTATCAGGTAAAAAAAAGAGCGACCGAAGTCGCCCTTTTTAGATCACAGTGTCATCTCAACTTATTTGGAGATGTGAGCGATCAGGTCCAGAACTTTGTTGGAGTAACCGGTTTCGTTGTCGTACCAGGATACCAGTTTCACGAAGTTGTCGTTCAGAGCGATACCAGCTTTAGCATCGAACACGGAAGTGCAAACTTCGCCGTTGAAATCGGTAGATACTACGTCATCTTCGGTGTAGCCCAGAACGCCTTTCATTTCGCCTTCAGCAGCAGCTTTAACGGCAGCTTTGATCTGCTCGTAAGTTGCAGCTTTTTCCAGACGAACGGTCAGGTCAACTACGGATACGTTCGGAGTCGGAACGCGGAACGCCATACCAGTCAGTTTGCCATTCAGTTCTGGCAGTACTTTACCTACAGCTTTAGCAGCACCGGTAGAGGACGGGATGATGTTCTGAGAAGCGCCACGGCCGCCGCGCCAGTCTTTGTGAGACGGGCCGTCAACAGTTTTCTGAGTAGCGGTGGTAGCGTGAACGGTGGTCATCAGACCTTCGATGATGCCGAAGTTATCGTTGATAACTTTAGCCAGCGGAGCCAGGCAGTTGGTGGTGCAGGAAGCGTTGGAAACGATGTCCTGGCCAGCATATTTGTCGAAGTTAGCGCCTTTAACGAACATCGGAGTGTTGTCTTTAGACGGACCAGTCATAACCACTTTTTTCGCACCAGCGGTGATGTGTTTACGAGCAGTTTCGTCGGTCAGGAACAGACCAGTTGCTTCAGCGACAACGTCAACACCAACTTCGTCCCATTTCAGGTTAGCCGGATCACGTTCAGCGGTAACACGGATTTTTTTACCGTTAACGATCAGATGACCGTCTTTCACTTCAACGGTACCGTCGAAACGACCGTGAGTGGAGTCATATTTCAGCATGTATGCCATGTAATCAGCGTCTAACAGGTCGTTGATTGCAACGATCTCGATGTCAGAACGTTTCTGAGCAGCACGGAAAACAATGCGACCGATACGGCCAAAACCGTTGATACCTACTTTGATAGTCATATATTCCACCAGCTATTTGTTAGTGAATAAAAGGTTGCCTGTAAAATTACAAAAACCTTACGCAGCGTCAAGCGGAATCGTGTCAATCATTGCGACAAATCAATCCTGTGCCTAAGCATTATGCGACTGACTTGCCTCACTCTTCCTTTGTGCTTGAAACCACATGAGGGCGGCGCCGAGGATTTTAAAGGGCAATTATGATAAAAATGTGATTTTTATCACGATTTAGACGCAGCCATTTCGCTGAGATCAAGTTTAGGACAAATTTTTGCCAGTTGGTGTTAATGTTTTGTTAGAATTGGTCGCGTAATGTGAGCGTGATTAAAGTGAGATGTGAGCAAATGGCTAACAAACCTTCGGCAGACGAACTGAAAAACAAATTGTCCGAGATGCAGTTTTACGTGACGCAGAATCACGGGACGGAGCCTCCATTTACTGGCCGTTTACTGCACAATAAGCGTGACGGCGTTTACCATTGTTTGATCTGCGATGCCCCTCTGTTTCACTCCCAGTCTAAATATGATTCAGGTTGTGGCTGGCCGAGCTTCTACGAACCGGTGAGTGAAGGATCAATTCGTTATATCAAAGACTTGTCACATGGAATGCAACGCATCGAGATTCGTTGCGGTAAATGTGATGCCCATCTGGGACATGTCTTTCCTGATGGCCCACAGCCCACAGGCGATCGTTATTGTGTTAACTCAGCCTCTTTACGTTTCACCGATGGTGAAAATGGCGAAGAAATTAATGGTTGAAAAAACGATTCAGCAACTTATTCCACAGGAGCGGAAAAATCATGAATCTTGATGAAATGATCAACAGTATGACGCCAGAGGTTTACCAGCGTTTATCGACCGCTGTTGAACTGGGGAAATGGGCAGATGGCGTTGCGCTGACCGAACAACAAAAAGAGAACTGCCTACAACTGGTCATGCTGTGGCAAGCCCGAAATAATACCGACGCGCAGCATATGACCATCGACACCAACGGTCAGATGGTCATGAAGAGCAAACAGCAGTTGAAAGAGGATTTTGGTATTACGGCAAAGCCGATTGCTATGTTTAAGTAAGTGGTTTATCCACCCTGTAAAACTGGCTATTCAGTGAGGACAAAAATAGTTGTTCGAACGTATTGGTCGTTTTATTTAGCAGCAAGTAGGCTAAATGCCACGCTGGTGAGTTTTGCCTGGCCTACGATGTAACTGAAATTGTAGGCCAGAGATGTATCCGACTAATATTACCCCTGCGTCTCTTCCCAGTCTGCCAGCGTGTACAATGTTGCCCCAGCAACTGACATCTCCATAAACGCGTGCGCACTGTCCTGTGGCTGGATATTCACACCACGACAGCCATCGGTAATTACGTTCACGCGATAGCCTAACTGCAACGCGTCCAGCACGGTAAACTTCACGCAATAGTCCGTAGCCAGACCCATAACGATCAGTTCATCGATTTCATGATCGCGCAACCAGTCATCGAGCGCGGTTTTCTGCCGCCGCCCGTTATCAAAAAAGGCACTGTAACTGTCGACTAAAGGATTTTCGCCTTTATGGAACACCGCAGCGATCGCTTTTTGCTTCAGTAACGGATGTAGTTGTGCGCCTTCACTGTTCTGCACACAGTGATCGGGCCAGAAGATTTGTGGCAAACCGTCGAGTTGGCCTGGCGTATAAGGCTCTACACCGTGCTGACTGGCAAAACTGCCATGATTAGCCGGGTGCCAGTCCTGACTGGCAATTACCGCTTCACCGCGCGACTGGCACCAGTCAATCAGACGGTTAGCGACATCCACCGTGCTGTCACCTTCCGGCACGGCGAGCGCGCCACCAGCACAGAAATCATTTTGTAAATCGACCAGTAACAGGGCGCGTTGGGGCATTACAGTCTCCTTAATCATCCGGCGTCAGTTCGCCGCGCAGGTTTTGGCTCATAGCCTTGCGAATAGTTTCGGTATCCAGTCCCTGGCTGAGCAGGTAGTGCAGTTTGGTTAACGTGGCTTCTACGGTCATATCCGCACCGCCAATAACACCGGCATGGGCGAGGGCGTTACCGGTGGCATAACCGCCCATATTCACTTTGCCGGACATGCATTGTGTCAGGTTAACCACCACAATCCCGCGATCGCTGGCTTCTTGTAATTCTTGCAGGAACGCTTTGTTTTGCGGCGCATTACCCACGCCATAGGAGCGCAAAATCAACGCTTTAACCGGTTGACGCAGGAAATTACGTACGACGTCAGCAGAAATCCCGGGATAAATCGTCACTACGCCGATCGGCTGTGGTGTGATCGGATGAACGATCAGCTCACCAGTGCCGTGCGGGGCGGGTGGCGTATTTAAACGGCGAATATGAATACCCGCTTCCAGTAACGGCGGAAGATTGGGTGACGCGAAGGCATCAAAACCATCGGCATGGGCTTTGGTGGTGCGGTTGCCGCGATACAGTCGATTATTAAAAAAGAGTGTTACTTCGTTGATGGGATAATTCGCCGCAACATATAACGCATTCAGCAGGTTAATTTGTCCATCAGAGCGTAACTCAGCTAACGGAATTTGTGACCCTGTCACAATTACCGGTTTACCGAGGTTCTCCAGCATGAAAGAGAGCGCAGAGGCGGTATACGCCATCGTGTCGGTGCCATGCAGAATGACAAAACCATCGTAGTCTGCATAGTGCGCTTTAATATCTTCAGCAATATGCTGCCAGTCTTCCGGCGTCATATCGGAAGAATCCATCAGCGGCGTGTATTCATGAATGGTGAAATCTGGCATCTCCGGGCGGTGGAACTCCGGCATCAGCGCCAGCTGGCGTTGTAGATGGCCCGACACCGGAATATAACCCTGCTCGGAACGCTGCATCCCGATGGTCCCGCCCGTGTAGGCAACGTAAATTGATTTCTTTTGCATGATATTGATATGAATGATATCGAAAGAGCAAAAGTATATACGTGAGGCTGGGTGATCGCACCTGATACTATGCGAATAAGGAAATATGGGGCGAAACAGCGGGAAGAGGTAATTCGTCGACGTGAAAAATAATGTGGCCGACAATCTGTCGGCCACTCAGTACAAGACTTAACGCACGTTCGCGCAGGTCAGGCAAAACGCGTAACGGTTTTGCGGATCGTTAAAGGCTGCCAGCTTGTCGCTTTCGCTTTTAACGGTCGAAGCGACCGAGGCCAACGGCGCAGGTAGCATGGCCTGGAGCGCATCTGGCAACATTGCCCGTGCTGAACCTGACATGTTGTCCATCACCTTGTCGAAGAAGGTCGGTTCATCGACGTAATATTCCAGATGCCACTGTTTCACTTTTGCGAGCTCAGCGGCTTTGGCAACTGCATCATCGAAATCTCCGAGGCTATCTACCAGCCCATTCGCTTTCGCATCCTGACCGGTCCAGACATGGCCCTGGGCGATTTTATCAATCTGCTCTGGCGTCGAATGACGCGCATCGGCAACAAGCGTGATAAAGCGTTTATAGCCGTTCTCAATGCTCAGCTGCATCATCTGCTGCGCTTCTGGCGGCAGTGCCTTAGTGATGGAAACATCTGCCAGCGGTGAAGTTGAGACGCCATCGGTGTGTACACCAATCGAATCCAGACTATTTTCTACGGTAGTGATCACGCCGAAGATACCGATAGAACCGGTCAGGGTGCTTGGGTTAGCCACAATGTAGTTGGCTGGCGTGGAGATCCAGTAACCACCAGACGCCGCCATGCCACCCATCGATACAACCACAGGCTTGCCTGCGGCTCGGGCCGCTGCCAGTTCAGCGCGAATCACTTCAGACGCGGTAACGCTGCCGCCTGGGCTATTAACACGCAGAACAATCGCTTTCACTTTCGGGTCAAGACGAGCGTCGCGGATTTGCGCCGCAGTCGTATCGCCGCCAACATTCCCCTGCGTTTCTTCGCCATCCATAATCGCGCCATTAGCGAAGACAACACCGATGCTGTCGCCGGTATCTGCCGGCGTTTTCAGTGCGTAATCGTAATAACTGACGGCGCGATAATTTTTATCAGCTTTGCTCCAGCCAAACTCTTTGGTCAGGGCTTTTTCAATTTCGGCACTCGTTGCCAGCGCGTCGACCAGTTTGTTGTCCAGCGCGTACTTCGCGGTATCGCCACCCGTTTTGGTTAAGCCAGCAAGTAGACCTTGTGCCCCAGGGAATACCTGTTGGGCAGGGATCTGGCGGTTAGCGGCAACGGTGTTGAGATAGTTTTGCCACAATTCGCCAATCCAGCGGCTATCGGCTTCGCGGGCTGCCGGAGACATATCATCACGAATAAACGGCTCAACGGCAGATTTATAAGTGCCGACACGGAACACATGGGTGGAAACTTTTAGCTTATCCAGCAATGATTTGTAGTACAGACCGTTGGTGGCAAAACCGTGCAGGTCGACCACGCCTTGTGGGGAAAGCCAAATTTTGTTGGCGAAACTGGCGAGATAGTATTGTCCCTGACTGTAGTTCTCGCCAATGGCATACACTGGTTTGCCGCTGTCACGAAACTCTTTCAGGGCTTTGCCGATGTATTGCATAGACGGTTGGTCGCCGCCCGCAAAGTTTTCCAGATCCATCACGATACCGGTGATATTCCGGTCATCTTTAGCCTGGCGAATAGTGTTCACGATATCAAACAGCGAGTTTTCCTGTAGACGATCGGAACTGGCGCCAAGCAGCTGGCGGCTTAACTTACTAAACCGCTGCGAACTGTCGGGTTTATCGACGATTACACCTGAAATATCGAGCAGTAATGCGCCACGACCGGCGGTTTCTTTGGTATCGCTACTACTGACCTGCATCCAGATCCCCACACCAACCAGCACGAGGAAAATAAAGAACAGGTTAAGTACCATTTCACGGACAAAATTGAGCAGACGCCACGTCCATTTAAAAAATCCGGCAATGAATCGCCAAAGGGTTCGCATGTATTCTCCCAGCCTAAAAGTCACACCTGTTACAGATGCAATAGATGTGGTTATCGTAATGACCCAACCGGCACTTGTCAGCAGGAATCGTGGACTGTGCTGTAACAAAATCCACTCTCGTGTTAATTTTGTGAATAAATATCATGACAGGAGTTAATCTAATGGATGCACTCGAACTACTGATCAACCGCCGCAGCGCCTCACGTCTGGCTGAACCTGCTCCGACTGGCGAACAACTGCAAAATATCCTGCGTGCCGGAATGCGTGCACCGGACCATAAGTCCATGCAACCGTGGCATTTTTTTGTGATAGAAGGGGAAGGCCGCGAACGTTTCAGTACCGTTCTGCAACAGGGCGCAATTGCTGCGGGTGGCGATGATAAGGCTATCGAAAAAGCCCGTAATGCCCCGTTCCGTGCGCCACTCATCATCACCGTGGTGGCAAAATGTGAAGAAAATCATAAAGTCCCGCGTTGGGAACAGGAAATGTCTGCTGGTTGCGCGGTTATGGCGATGCAAATGGCGGCGGTAGCTCAGGGTTTTGGCGGCATCTGGCGCAGTGGCGCATTAACTGAAAGTCCGGTGGTTCGCGAGGCGTTCGCTTGTCGGGAGCAGGATAAAATTGTCGGCTTTCTTTATCTCGGTACACCGCAATTGAAAGCGTCAACGTCGATTAACGTTCCGGACCCGACGCCGTTTGTCACTTATTTTTGATAATTTTCGCGAAACTGTCTGGATTGTGAGCAAAGGCGCAGGAATTCAGACACTCTCACTTATCACTTCACGGAATGAGGGTTACCATACCCGGATTGCATTGACAGGAGATGTCCATGAGCGAGAACTCGATTCGTTTGACCCAATACAGCCACGGAGCTGGTTGCGGCTGTAAAATTTCCCCAAAAGTGCTGGAAACCATCCTGCACAGTGAGCAGGCGAAGTTTGTTGATCCGAATTTGCTTGTGGGTAATGAGACCCGCGACGATGCGGCGGTGTACGATCTGGGCAATGGCACCAGCGTTATCAGCACCACCGACTTCTTTATGCCGATCGTTGATAATCCTTTCGATTTTGGCCGCATTGCTGCGACTAACGCCATCAGCGATATCTTCGCGATGGGCGGTAAACCGATTATGGCGATTGCGATCCTCGGCTGGCCGATTAACAAACTTTCCCCGGAAATTGCCCGCGAAGTGACCGAAGGTGGACGCTATGCATGCCGTCAGGCGGGTATCGCATTGGCTGGTGGTCACTCCATCGACGCGCCGGAACCTATTTTCGGTCTGGCGGTGACGGGGATCGTACCGACCGAGCGGGTGAAGAAAAACAGTACCGCACAAGCCGGATGCAAACTGTTCCTGACGAAACCGCTGGGGATTGGCGTTCTCACCACTGCTGAGAAAAAATCACTGCTAAAACCGGAACACCAGGGACTGGCAACGGAAGTGATGTGCCGGATGAATATCGCAGGCGCGTCCTTTGCCAACATCGAAGGCGTAAAAGCGATGACTGACGTCACCGGTTTTGGTCTGTTGGGCCATTTAAGCGAAATGTGCCAGGGCGCAGGTGTGCAGGCTCGTGTCGACTATGAAGCGATCCCGAAACTACCGGGGGTGGAAGAGTACATTAAGCTGGGTGCAGTGCCGGGCGGTACCGAACGCAACTTTGCCAGCTACGGTCATTTGATGGGTGAAATGCCTCGTGAAGTGCGAGATCTGTTGTGCGATCCGCAAACTTCCGGCGGCTTGTTGCTGGCGGTTATGCCGGAAGCAGAAAATGAAGTCAAAGCTACCGCAGCCGAGTTTGGCATTGAACTGACGGCGATTGGCGAGCTGGTGCCTGCGCGTGGCGGTCGTGCCATGGTTGAGATCCGTTAATTCAATGCGGTTGTTTATAGCCGAAAAACCGAGTCTGGCGCGCGCTATTGCTGATGTCCTGCCTAAACCGCACCGTAAAGGCGATGGCTTTATCGAGTGCGGTAATGGTCAGGTGGTGACCTGGTGTATCGGTCACCTGCTTGAGCAGGCGCAGCCAGACGTTTACGACAGCCGCTATGCGCGCTGGAATCTGGCGGATTTGCCGATTGTCCCGGAAAAGTGGCAATTGCAACCACGCCCCTCCGTAACCAAACAACTTAACGTCATCAAACGCTTTCTGCATGAAGCCAGCGAAATCATTCATGCAGGGGACCCGGATCGTGAAGGGCAGTTGCTGGTGGATGAAGTGCTGGACTATCTGCAACTGGCACCGGAAAAGCGCCAGCAAGTTCAGCGTTGCTTGATCAACGACCTGAACCCGCAGGCGGTTGAGCGGGCGATCGATCGTCTTCGATCCAACAGCGAGTTTGTACCGCTGTGTGTTTCTGCTCTGGCGCGAGCGCGTGCCGACTGGCTGTACGGTATCAATATGACCCGCGCATATACCATTCTCGGCCGCAATGCTGGCTATCAGGGGGTACTTTCCGTTGGGCGCGTACAGACTCCCGTACTTGGACTGGTGGTGCGGCGCGACGAAGAAATAGAAAACTTCGTGGCGAAGGATTTCTTTGAAGTCAAAGCGCACATCGTAACGCCTGCCGATGAACGATTTACCGCCATCTGGCAGCCGAGTGAAGCGTGCGAGCCGTACCAGGATGAAGAAGGGCGCTTGTTGCATCGCCCGCTGGCGGAGCATGTGGTTAACCGTATCAGTGGTCAACCGGCGATCGTCACCAGCTATAACGATAAACGGGAATCAGAATCTGCGCCGCTGCCGTTTTCTCTTTCGGCGTTGCAGATTGAAGCGGCAAAACGCTTTGGTCTGAGCGCGCAGAACGTGCTCGATATCTGTCAGAAACTGTACGAAACGCACAAGTTAATCACTTATCCGCGTTCCGATTGTCGTTATTTGCCAGAAGAACATTTTGCCGGACGTCATGCGGTGATGAATGCCATCAGCGTTCATGCACCGGGCTTGTTGCCACAGCCAGTGGTTGACCCAGATTTACGCAATCGCTGCTGGGATGACAAAAAGGTCGATGCTCACCACGCCATCATCCCGACCGCGCGGAGTTCTGCCATCAACCTGACGGAAAACGAATCGAAGGTCTACAACCTGATCGCCCGTCAGTATCTGATGCAATTCTGCCCGGATGCGGTGTTCCGCAAGTGTGTTATTGAACTGGAGATTGCCAAAGGTAAATTTGTCGCTAAAGCCCGTTTCCTTGCCGAAGCCGGCTGGCGCACGCTGCTAGGCAGCAAAGAGCGTGACGAAGAAAATGACGGTACGCCGCTGCCTGTAGTAGCGAAAGGCGATGAGTTGTTGTGTGAAAAAGGTGAAGTGGTAGAGCGGCAAACGCAGCCGCCACGCCATTTTACTGATGCAACACTGCTTTCGGCGATGACCGGGATCGCGCGCTTTGTGCAGGACAAAGATCTGAAAAAGATCCTCCGTGCTACCGATGGTCTGGGGACGGAAGCAACGCGTGCAGGGATTATTGAACTGCTGTTCAAGCGCGGCTTCCTGACCAAAAAAGGGCGCTACATCCACTCTACCGACGCCGGAAAAGCGTTATTCCATTCGTTACCAGAAATGGCAACACGACCGGACATGACAGCCCACTGGGAATCGGTGCTGACGCAAATCAGTGAAAAGCAGTGTCGCTACCAGGACTTTATGCAGCCGCTGGTGGGGACGCTATATCAGCTAATTGATCAAGCTAAACGTACGCCGGTGCAGCAGTTTCGCGGCATAGTGGCACCGGGGGGCGGAGAGGAAAAGAAAAAAGCTTCACCACGCAAGAGAGCGGCGAAAAAAAGCCCGCCATCGGAAGAGGCAGGCAGTGGAGTGATAATGTAATGCTCTGATGCAGAAGGTTTTCGTAGGCCGGATAAGGCGTTTACGCCGCATCCGGCAGATGCCTGACGCGACGCTAATGACTTAAATCACACCCTGCGCCAGCATCGCATCCGCAACCTTCACAAAACCGGCAATGTTCGCGCCCTGTACGTAGTTGGTTTGCTCACCTTCACCACCATGCTCAACACAGGCATGGTGGATATCCAGCATGATGTGATGCAAACGTGCGTCAACTTTCTCCGCTTTCCAGCCCAGGCGCGCAGCGTTTTGCGCCATTTCCAGACCCGATGTTGCTACACCGCCAGCATTAGCCGCTTTACCCGGTGCAAACAGTACGCCTGCCTGCTGGAACAGTTCAGTCGCTTCGATGGTGGTCGGCATATTTGCCCCTTCGGCGACGGCTTTGACGCCGTTGGCGATAAGTTGATGTGCTGCGTCAACATCAAGTTCGTTCTGGGTGGCGCAAGGCAGGGCAATATCAACCGGCACCGACCACGGCTGTTTCCCTTCGAGATAGACCAGACCAAATTTTTTGGCGTAATCCGCAACGCGACCATCGCGGCTGGCTTTGATTTCGATAAGACGCGCCAGTTTCTCTTTAGTGAATCCGCTTTCGTCAACTACAGTGCCGCTGGAATCTGATGCGGTAATCACACGGGCGCCAAATTCCATCGCTTTTTCGATAGCGTATTGGGCGACGTTGCCGGAGCCAGAAACGGAAACACGCATGCCTTCAAAACCCATACCGTGGCGTTTCAGCATTGCTTCCGTGAAATAAACCAGTCCGTAACCGGTAGCTTCCGGGCGAATCAGACTACCGCCAAAAGAAAGCCCTTTGCCGGTGAAGACGCAGGCGGTGTTGTTGGAGAGCTTTTTCATCATCCCCGCCATAAAGCCGACTTCACGACCACCAACGCCAATATCACCCGCCGGAACGTCGGTATCCGCGCCCAGGTGGCGATACAGTTCAGTCATTAGCGCCTGGCAAAAACGCATGACTTCGCCTTCACTTTTGCCTTTCGGATCGAAATCGCTGCCACCTTTACCGCCGCCCATTGGAAGGGTAGTCAGAGCATTTTTAAAGGTTTGTTCGAAGCCAAGGAATTTGAGAATGGAGAGGTTTACGGACGGGTGGAAACGCATACCGCCTTTGTACGGACCGATGGCGGAGCTGAACTGGACGCGCCATGCGCGGTTGACCTGCACCTGATTGCGATCGTCAACCCAGACGACGCGAAACTGGATCACGCGCTCTGGTTCAACCAGTCGTTCCAGTAACGACATCTGGCGATATTTGGGATTTTGTTCAAGAAAAGGCCAGAGAGTGGTCATTACTTCACGAACGGCTTGCGCGAACTCAGTTTGATTCGGGTCGCGCTTTTGTACCTGGTTGAGGAATGACTCCAGAGAATATGTCTGATCCATAGATATAAAACCCTTATATATTAAGACGATTGTGCGTATGTTGTTTGTGTTAGGTGTTTTTGCAGTTTTCGACTATACCATCAAGAATGTGACGATAAGCAAGAAAAAAATGACGCTGGAAAGCAAATTAATAACGGGAGAAATCTCATAAACAAAAGCGATAACTCAGACGCTTAAGTTTTGCCGTCAGGCTACCGATATCAGTAGCAGAGACAATAACATTAAGGAGTTCCCTGTGAGTCGAGCATTGTTCGCCGTAGCGTTGGTATTCCCGTTTTTTGTGCTGGCAAATCAGCATTATCATCCGGATGTGGAAGTGAATGTGCCTCCGGAAATGTTGAGTTCTGGCGGACAGTCGGCGCAGCCCTGTAGTCAGTGCTGCGTCTATCAGGATCAAAACTATTCCGAAGGGGCAGTGATTAAAGCAGAGGGAATACTGTTGCAATGCCAGCGGGATGATAAAACCATTAGCACCAATCCACTGGTCTGGCGGCGCGTAAAGCCATAAACGTCTGTAAAAGCGGAATGTCAGCAGGAGCCAGCGGATATTGCAATGCATCCTCTGGCGCACACCAGACAAGTGCCTGATGCGCATATGCCTGTAACGTACCGTGAAAGTCTGGAACGTGCCAGGCATGAAGATGGATAATCCGCCCCGAAACCTCTCGCTGATGGCTGGCAACATATTTACCCACAGTTGCTTCGATACCGAGCTCTTCACGCAGCTCGCGTATCAGCGCCTGCGGCTGGCTTTCTCCTGGTTCGACTTTACCGCCAGCAAATTCCCATAATCCCGCTTGATCGCTATGCGCTGGGCGTTGCGCGATTAAAATTTTGCCATCCCGTTCGATAATGGCGGCAACAACATCAATCATTTTCATAAATTACACACGGTCGAATACAGGAAAAATGCCATAATATCCGCAGTGTTGCCCGAGCTGAAGGGTTTTTATTTTTTAAGGAGTACCCGTGTTAGACCGCCATCTTCATCCCCGAATTAAACCTTTGCTGCATCAGTGCGTGCGGGTTCTTGATAAACCTGGCATCACGCCGGATGGTTTAACATTAATGGGGTTTGCTATCGGCGTGCTGGCATTGCCGTTTCTGGCTCTGGGCTGGCATCTGGCGGCGCTGATTGCCATTTTGCTGAACAGGTTGCTTGATGGTCTGGACGGGGCGCTGGCGCGGCGCAGAGGGTTAACCGATGCGGGGGGCTTTCTTGATATTTCGCTGGATTTTCTTTTTTATGCGCTGGTGCCGTTTGGCTTTATTCTTGCCGCACCGGAACAAAACGCACTGGCAGGCGGCTGGTTGTTGTTTGCGTTTATTGGCACGGGCAGTAGTTTTCTTGCTTTTGCAGCGCTGGCGGCGAAACATCAGATTGATAACCCTGGTTATGCGCATAAATCGTTTTACTATCTGGGCGGGTTAACTGAAGGCAGCGAGACGATTTTGCTGTTTGTTTTAAGTTGTCTCTTTCCGGAATATTTCCCGTGGTTTGCGTGGATATTTGGCGCACTGTGTTGGATGACGACATTTACGCGGATTTGGAGTGGGTATCTGACGCTGAAGTCGCTCCAGCGTCAGTAGTTACTACGTTATTTGCTGCTGTCAGGGCCGCGTTCTCCGGTTGCTACCGGATTTTTCGGATCGCTGCTCCATTCGTACCAGCCGCCATCATAAACGGAGATGTTATCCCAGCCCATTGCCCGTGCGTACATAAAGGTTTCTGACGCGCGCCAGCCGGTGCCGCAATAGAATGAAACTTGCTGATCCGGTTTGATATTCCACGCTTTCCACATAGCGGCAATATCATCGGCGCTACGCATGGTGCCATCCGGGTTATGGAAATCTTCCATATGGGTTGAGTCGCTGCCTGCGTGTCCCCAGCGTGCGCCCGGAATTTCACCTTTTGGTTTAATGTAGCTGTAACCGCTGGTCGTACCGATAAATTCTGGCCAGGAGCGAATGCTGACCAGCGATGCATCCTGGCGATGCAGCAGGCCACGCGCTTGTTCCATATCCAGCATTAGTTGCGGTTGTGCCGGGATCTTCACGCCGAAATCCGGTTCCGCGTTCACTTTCGGTGGTGTACCGCGCTCAACGGGCAGACCCGCGTCGGACCAGGTTTGCCAGCCGCCGTCCAGCAGGCGTACATCTTTCACGCCTGCGTAGAGCATAATCTGCGCCACGCGCGCTGCTGCATAAACGTCGCGACCGTAAAGAATAACAGTGGTGTCATGACGAATGCCGTGTTTTGCCAGCATCGCTTTCAGTTGCTCATCAGAGACTTTATTCCACAGCGGTTCGCTTTCCACTTCGTTGGTATTAATATAATCGGCACCCGGAATATGGCTGATAAGATAAAGCTTCGGCGCGCCCCATGCGGCTTCGATCACTTTCCAGTCACCAGCGGGTTTCGCTGTAACGTCCTTACCTTGTTGCAGGTCATGTAGCCATTGCGGATATACCAGTTGTTCAAAGTGAGGCAGTTTTTGCAGTCGGGAAGGTTCACTTAGCGCATCACTCAAGATGGAGATATGCGTAAAGCCTGCTTTTTGTAGTCGCGTTTTGACGGCAGCGACGTCTTTGTCATTGCCATACAGCGCCACTGGCGCATCCGTTTTTAGATTATGTTGCTTGATCCACTCGTTGAGCTGTTCGGCGCTCATTTTGTCGAGCCAGCTTGCAGAAAGGTTTAAGGCGGCAGGTTCATGACCGGAAGGGCCATTTAAAGTTTGTGGCCAGCCGTTATAAAACGCGCTGGGGCGAGTATCTATCGCTTTGCCATTTTGTTGTTGAAGCTGGTCAAGTGTAAGAGGCTTCGCCAGTTCAGCGGCCCACGAAGAAGCGCAAGCCAGCCCTAAAGCCATTGCCAGCGCGGTCATTTGAGAAACACGTTTCATCGAAAATCCCGACATTGTAGTTTTGAGTGCGCCATTCTGAACTGACGAATCGTGAAAAACTTTGCGTTATCGCAGTTTGTTGTAATTTTCTGACCACTGCCTCATATCCATAACGGGACTATCAGCAGGAACATCCTGAATATCGTGGGTTACCTGAACGACGGGGATCGCCAGTTCGCGAACTTCATTGAATACCCACTGGCGAAAATTATCGCGCAGAGCCACATCAAGACGGCTGAACGGTTCATCCAGTAGCAACGCTTTTGGCTGGGCGAGAAGGGCACGTAGCAGGGCTACCCGCGCTCGCTGACCGCCAGACAAAGTGGCGGGATCCTGATGGAACGTTCCGCCAAGTCCCGCCCGCTCAAGCGCATCATTCACGGCATTGCGCCGTGCAGTCCCTTTGAGCGTCGCTGGTAGCGCCAGCAATAAATTTTGCCCGACGCTGAACTGGTCAAATAACAGCGCATCCTGGAAAAGAATGCCAATCTGACGCCGGGTGGTGGGCAGCGTATCAATACGTTGATCATTGAGCCATAGCTCACCGGTACAATAAAATTGCCCGGCTAGCGCACCAATCATCCATGAAAACAACGTCGATTTCCCACAGCCAGATGGTCCCATTAACGTGACAATGTCACCTTTGTTGACTGTGAAGTTAACGTTTTCCAGTAGACAGGTTTCTGACAAACGCAGCGAAACATCTTTCACGCAGAGCATTAGCGGAGTCCTTGTCTGGTAAAACCTACCCATTTCGCTAGCAGGGCGGTCAGGGCAAAAATAATAAGCGGTAATAGCAGTTGCCATAGGGCCTGGGCGGCGAGGATACCGTTACTACCGCCACTACTTAATGCTACCGCTTCAGTAGTGAGCGTCGGGAAGCGTCCCGCGCCCAGCCACTGTGTTGGCATATATTGCGCAATACTCACTGAAAATCCGACGGCGAAGGTAATCAGCGCAGGGCGCAGCATTAGCGGGCATTTCACGTAAAAGAAGATTTTAGCCTGCGACCAACCCAGCGTTTTCGCAATCAATATTAATCGTGAATCGATGCGCCGCCAGGCCGGTTGCAGGATGAATAACATCCACGGCATCACCCACAACAAATGCCCCCACACCACCGCAGTCCAGCGACCATCCAGATTCAACCATAGCGCCAGCGTGTACTGGCCCACTACCAGCGGCAATGCCGGTAATAAAATCGGCAACCATAGCCAGAATTGCCGACGAGGCGATCCCCATTCCAGCCAGGCCAGTAGTATGATTAAAGCGATAAAGGTCGCGGTAAGCCCCATCGTCAGGCTGTTGAGAAGCGCTTCGCTGTTGATCGTCGACTGATCCGCGAGGATCGCCAGCAGAACTACACAGAGTACACCCGTTAATGGTAATAACCTTGCCAGCGTATTGCCGGGCAACAACGGTGTAGATGGCTTGCGAACGCCATCTTCGCGCGGGATCGTGCGTCGCCAGCCGCGCCATAACAGATAACCAAGCAAAACGTAGGCGGCGAGTAACAGCATCAGCAGCAGGCTGGCGAGCGCGCCTTTCATCTGTTGATCGGCATCACCCTGGGTTAACCACTGCCAGCTGATTACCGCCAGCGTCGGTGGATTACCCGGCCCGAGGATAATCGCCACATCCACGACCGACAACGACCAGGCCACAATCGCCAGCATCGCCATTGCCAGTGCCGGCGCGATGGAGGGCAACAGCAGCCAGTTCAAACATTGCCAGCGGCTGTAGCCCAGCGAATC
Organism: Escherichia coli; assembly: GCF_011881725.1. Lineage (GTDB taxonomy): Bacteria > Pseudomonadota > Gammaproteobacteria > Enterobacterales > Enterobacteriaceae > Escherichia > Escherichia coli_E. The sequence goes on from NZ_JAATUR010000030.1 coordinate 47,033, forward strand.
CAGTACCATGACTTGCTGCAAAAGCCGTTTTTCACTCAATACCGCTGCTAAGATCCACAGTAGAAATGCGCTTTCTTTCACCGCCAGCGTGAAGCCCAGACCGATACCCAATCTATCCATCGGTGGAGTGAGAAAAGAAAAAGAGTCATACAGCAACCCACCGTCAGCAAAGAGCAACAGGGCGCTGGTGGCAAAAGCGACGTGGGGAATGGCGAGCAACCACGGCAGACGGGCGCACAGTCGCAGCCATTTTGCGCCAGGCCACAGCGCCACAATTACCAGCAGGGCAATCAATAAAGCGCCGACCGCCGCGATAGTCGCCGATACCAGCGTCGCCAGTAACGCCTGTGGTAGCTGCGGATCGGCAAATAATGCCTGCCAGCGCGTCAGCGACAGGGCAGGCGATATCAGCGTGAGAGCTGCCGGGAGCAGCGGTGCGTATATTACCGCCATCACCGCCCACAGCAGGAAGATTAATGCGTACCGTAACGGCGTAGCCATTCTTGTTCCAGCGCATTTACCCAAGCTGCGTGCGGTTCAGCCAGTACCGGCGGCAGATCCTGCGGCATTCTTGATTGCAATGTTTCACGTTGCCCATCGGGCAGTTTTTGCGGATCGAGAACGGAAGGATCTCCCCAGACAGCAGGGTCTGCTTTACGCAGTTGCGCTTCAGGCGACAGCAGGAAGTTAGCGACGACTTTTGCCGCAGCACTGGCATTAGCGTTGGCAGGAATAGTGACGAAATGGACGTTGCCAATCATCCCCTCGCTAAAGCCGAAGCTGTAACTGCTTGCTGGCAAGTCGCCGCTGGCTATTTTTTGCTGCGCATGAGCAGGGTTGAAGGTTAGCGACAGGCGCAATGTTCCGGCTTTCAGCAGGGCATCCATTCGCGTGGGCGAGGGTGGAAAGTCCTTTCCCTCGCGCCATAAATACGGGTGCAGCGCATCAAGATATTGCCATAAGGGTGCAGTGATTTGGGCAAAAGTGGCATCGTCCGGCGCTTTTTTTAATGCCGAGGGATCGGGGGTCAGCATAATCAGTAGCTGTTCAAGAAACGCGGTGCCGGTAAAGTCTGGCGGGCGGGGATAGGTAACCGAACCCGGATTGGTTTTGGCAAATTTCAGCAAGGATTGTGGCGTTTTCGGTGGCTGTGGCGTCTGATCGCGTCGGGCGATAAACGTCAATTGCGCTCCGCCCCAGGGCGATTCCGCGCCTTGCGTCGGCACAGAGAAATCTTCTCGTACTGGCAGTTGCGTATCGACATAGCGCCAGTTGGGCAGAGTCTCCGCCCAGCCCGTTTGTAATAAATTGGCCTCTTTTAAGGTACGGAAGTTTTCACCGTTTACCCATAGCAGATCCACCGAACCGCCCGTTTTTCGTCCTGCTGCGGCTTCGGTCTGAATGCGTTTCACCGCGTCTGCGGCATCGGCCAGTCGGACGACTTTCAGGTTAATGGCGTAATGCGTTTTCATCTCGCCGCTAACCCAGTCGAGATAGCGGTTAATTGCGGTATCGCCGCCCCAGGCGTTAAACCAGACGGTTTGTCCTTTGGCGTCGTTTTTGATTTCCTGCCAGTCACTGGCATGTGTTGCAAAAGAAAACAGCGATAACAATCCCAGCAACCACCCACAATGGCGCATCTTTTCTCCTTAAGAACGTTTTTCAGGAATTCGGCACAGTCCCTGGGCGGGAATGTCCATGGCAGAATTAAAACGAGCAGACAGATTTTGCAGGCCGATTAATGCCGTCAGTTCGGTAAGAGCCTGGGCGTCAAAATGAGCAGCCAGCCGTGTTCGCAGGGCATCATCGACCGTTGGTGGTGTAACACTGGCGGCTTCGGCGTACTCCAGCGCCAGCCGCTCTTCATCACTGAAGAGCGGGCTTTGCCGCCACTCAGACACCGCCAGCAATTTGTCGGTGCTACCGGTACGCTCGGCGACCTTCATACTGGTGATATCCACGCAAAACTCACATAAGCACATTTGCGCTATGCGCGCACTGACAAGCGAACGAACTACAGGATCGAGCGGTGAGCGTTTGCGCTCCAGCCAGCCGACAAACATCGACACCAGATAAAAGATAAACGGGATCCGCCCCCACCAGCGAATAGGGCTTAGCACCTCGCCGTAATGGCGACGATGCAGCCACGCCTGCGGGCGTAAAATTAACGGAATTTTGCTAAGCGGCGGTAGCCCCATCAGGCATTCCTCTTCTGGCGTTCAAGCCATATTTTTTTCGCCATAAAAATCACCACGGTCAGGGCAAACAGAATAAACAGTCCGGTGACAAACCAGAATGTACCGCCCGTTAACATGCTACCCGCCCAGGAATAGACAATGGTCGCCGGTAACTGACCGAGCCCGGTGGCGATAAAAAACTGGCGAAAACGAATTGAAGTCAAACCGGCAGCATAGCTGATTGGATCGAAAGGGACAAAAGGCAATAACCGACATACCAGAATGGTGTGTTTGCCGTAGCGGGTAAAAAAACCGTCCATGCTGTCGAGTACGGTTTTGCCGGTTAATTTTTCCACTACTTCACGGCCCATTACTCTGGCGATAAAGAAGCACAGCGCCGCGCCCGCCATCGAACTGCTCCACGACAGCAAGCCGCCCCAGAACGCGCCAAAAAGTGATGCGTTAGCAAAAGTAATCAAGAACGCCGGTAGCGGCGCGGCAATGGCCTGCAAAATCATCAAAAAGAATGAGACGACAGCCGCCAGTGTGCCGTAAGACTGAATAAAACGTTCAATACCTTGTTGGTCCACGGCAGCAAACGCCGCAACGCTGTGATTTATAAAATCATGGACGCCGGGAAGCAGCGCCCATGCAAGCAGCGTAGCGAACAACAAGATGATGATGGTGGCACGGTAGTACCAGATTTTACGCGATTGCATCTTCATCATCCTTTATCCTGATGGTTATTCGGCGATTTTAAAGGTAACCGTTGCCAGCGTGTTATCTGCTGGAAGAACCGACGCATTGCCTTTGAATTTTACTTCGCTACGTTTTTCCACCGCACCATAAGTGTATGTCGCATTGCTGACGATACCGACCGGACAGCTATCCAGACATACCAGGCAGCCTGTTTTTTTCTCTTCCGCCGCCGCTAAGTTACCGCCAAAGCGCATATCCAGTTTTTTACCGTTACTATCGACAATCACGTCATCGAAGGAATACGCTTTTGCCGCGCCTTGCCAGTTAACCGAAATAGCCAGTTTACTGCCCTCAACATGCGTCGTTTCTTTATTCTCCATGGTCATGTTTTCGCCCGGGGTGCCACCGGCCTGTTTCAGGGCTTCATAAAATGCTTTTGGAGTCGCGTAACCCATAAACAGCGATTTGTGCCCATTGGAGCCATCTTTAAACACAATGCCGTGGCGTGTATCGTCGGTGAGGAAACGACCATTAATTTGTACCAGCATGGTTACCGTATGGTTATTTGCATCGACACGTAGCGGCTGGCTGTCGGAAAGTCCATCGTATTCCACTTTTGCCGCCGTATTTTCTTTTTGATCGCAGCCATTAAGCCCCGCAACGGCCAGTAAACACAGTGCAGCCAGTCCTTTTTTCCATGACACTGAATAATGTTGCAACATCGTTCTATCCTTCATTTTTAGGGTGAGTGAGTGGGCCGCGGCGCGAAGCAGACAGATCCACTTGTTTGTGACGAGCGTAGAGTTTGGCGAGCTGGACGAGAATAAACAGCGCCAGACCAGCCAGACAGAGTTGTAAAATAAAGCGCAGCGTAATGCCTTCACTGGCAAGATCGCTGGCCATCACGGTATAAATCACGATTCCGGGCAGAGTGGTTAATGCCGAAATAAGGGTATAAGGCCAGAAGGCGATGGCGGTTAATCCGTAAGCGTAATTCTGAATATTGTAAGGAAACAGCGGGATTAAGCGTGTCAGAATAAGAAAATCGATACCGTTACGCGCAATGCCTTTTTCAATGGCCTTAAAGGTGTGGCTATGACCCACGTATTTCAGTAGTAGGTCACGCCCCAGAAAGCGCGCCAACAGGAATGAACACGACGAGGCCAGCGTAGCGGCAATTAACGAAAGTAGTGTTCCTGTTAGCGGACCAAAAACTATTCCACCGGCGATCACCAGTACGCTACCCGGTAGCAGAAAAAGGGTGGCGATGATGAATAACAGAATATAGAGGCTATAACCGAAAAATCCGCTCTGGCGAATGAGTGTCTGTAAGTGGGGTAAGTCGGTGAGCAGATCGAATAAACCGAAAGCATGGATAGCGTAAATTATCAGCGCGAAAAATAGACAGGCAAAAAGAAATTTACGCTCAGCGCTCATCGTAGAGTTTCCTATATCAAACTTGATAATAGAGAAGTGGTCAGACAACTAAAAAACGCAGTGACGGTATAACAAAGGCGGGTAAGCAACAAACCCTTACTGACAGTTTGTTGATTTTTCTCAAAGTTAATTTTCCTGGCCCAGCGCGGGCCAGGAAAACAGATAAATTAGCGACGGAAGGTCGCCCAGACAGGTGCGTGATCGGACGGTTTTTCCATACTGCGGATTTCATAGTCAATGCCGGTTTCTACGCAGCACTCGGCCAGTGGCTGGCTGGCAAGCAGCAGGTCGATACGCAGTCCACGGTTATCGTCAAAACCTTTTGAGCGGTAATCAAACCATGAAAAGCGGTCCGCCGTTTCTGGATTCGCATGGCGGAAAGTATCCACCAGTCCCCAGCTAATCAACCTGTCCATCCATTCACGCTCTTCCGGCAGGAAAGAACATTTTCCGGTACGCAGCCAGCGTTTACGGTTCTCTTCGCCAATGCCGATATCCAGGTCGGTGGGGCTGATATTCATATCGCCCATAATCAGCACCGGATTTTCGCGCTTGAGTTCGGTTTCCAGATAATTTTGCAGGTTCTGATAGAACTGCGCTTTCGCCGGGAATTTAACGGGATGGTCGCGGCTTTCGCCCTGCGGGAAGTAGCCGTTGATCACGGTGACGTTGCCCAGCGGTGAGGGAATTTCCGCCATAATTATCCGCCGTTGTGCCTCTTCACCGTCACCAGGGAAGCCGCGACGCACAGCAATCGGCGTCTCTTTGGTCAACAGCGCCACGCCATAATGGCCTTTCTGCCCGTGATAAAACACGTTGTAGCCGAGCTTTGCCACCTCTTCGAGCGGAAACATATCATCATGAACTTTTGTCTCCTGCAGGCCAATCACATCAGGCTGGTGCTTGTTGACGATAGCTTCAAGCTGGTGAGGTCTGGCGCGCAGGCCGTTGATATTAAAAGAGACAAATTTCATAGTCGCTGCCATTTATTCTGATAATGAGTGCGTGGATGTTAGCAGAAATTCGTCTGACTTACTGCCTGTTGTTAAGTGATTTGATCGATGGTTGTTAATGATGTCAACGATGGCGCAAAAAATGCCCGCTTTTGGTGCGTGGTGCGTCAGAATGGCGCAGTAATTTCCAGTAAATTTCGTCAATGATCACAATTCCAGAATTATATTTCACTTTTGCATAACATTGCGTTTTTTATTCTTTTTATTCATCCGCATCGCAAACATATTCACTTTATATGCACTTTTAATGCATATCGTTGGGTTGTAACCCATTGATTATCAGTTAATCGCTCCCTTTTATGCACTTTTATCACTGGCTGGCACGAACCCTGCAATCTACATTTACAGCGCAAACATTACTTATTATTAACATATAAATAACGATTTATTTACTGTAGAGGTCGCTATGTCTCAGCCAATTACGCGTGAAAACTTTGATGAATGGATGATACCTGTTTACGCTCCGGCACCGTTTATTCCGGTACGTGGCGAAGGTTCGCGCTTGTGGGATCAGCAGGGGAAAGAGTATATCGACTTCGCGGGTGGCATTGCGGTGAACGCGCTGGGGCATGCGCATCCGGAACTGCGCGAGACGCTGAACGAACAGGCGAGTAAGTTCTGGCATACCGGCAACGGTTACACCAACGAGCCGGTACTGCGGTTGGCGAAAAAACTTATCGACGCCACGTTTGCCGATCGCGTGTTCTTTTGTAACTCCGGCGCGGAAGCCAACGAAGCGGCCCTGAAACTGGCGCGTAAATTCGCTCATGACCACTACGGCAGCCATAAGAGCGGCATTGTGGCGTTTAAAAATGCTTTCCACGGGCGCACGTTGTTCACCGTTAGTGCAGGCGGACAGCCAGCCTATTCGCAGGATTTTGCGCCACTGCCGCCGGATATCCGTCATGCTGCGTATAACGATCTCAATTCTGCCAGTGCGCTGATTGATGACGCCACCTGCGCGGTGATTGTCGAACCTATCCAGGGTGAAGGCGGTGTGGTGCCAGCCAGCAACGCGTTTTTACAAGGTCTGCGTGAATTGTGTGACCGCCACAATGCATTGCTGATTTTTGATGAAGTACAAACCGGCGTCGGGCGTACAGGTGAACTGTATGCCTATATGCACTACGGCGTGACGCCCGATCTGTTAACTACCGCCAAAGCGCTGGGCGGCGGTTTCCCCGTTGGCGCTCTGTTGGCAACCGAAGAATGCGCCAGCGTGATGACCGTTGGCACGCACGGCACCACCTATGGCGGCAATCCGCTGGCATCGGCGGTGGCGGGCAAAGTGCTGGATCTCATCAACACGCCAGACATGCTGAACGGTGTTAAGCAGCGTCACGACTGGTTTGTTGAGCGTCTCAATACCATTAATCACCGCTGCGGTTTGTTCAGCGAAATTCGCGGATTAGGCCTGCTGATTGGCTGTGTGCTGAATGCCGATTACGCCGGGCAAGCGAAACAGATCTCTCTGGAGGCGGCGAAAGCGGGCGTGATGGTGCTGATTGCTGGCGGCAATGTGGTGCGTTTTGCGCCAGCACTGAACGTCAGCGAAGAAGAGGTGACTACAGGTCTGGATCGTTTTGCTGCGGCTTGTGAACGCTTTGTGAGCGGAGGTTCATCATGATGGTCATCCGTCCCGTTGAGCGCACCGATGTCGCGGCGTTAATGCAGCTTGCCAGCAAAACGGGCGGTGGCCTGACGTCGCTCCCCGCCAATGAAGCCACGCTTTCGGCGCGTATCGAAAGGGCCATCAAAACCTGGCAGGGCGAATTGCCCAAAAGTGAGCAGGGCTATGTCTTCGTGCTGGAAGAGAGTGAGACAGGCACCGTGGCGGGGATTTGCGCTATTGAGGTAGCGGTTGGACTGAACGATCCCTGGTATAACTATCGTGTCGGCACACTGGTCCACGCGTCAAAAGAGCTGAATGTCTATAACGCATTGCCGACGCTGTTTCTCAGTAATGATCACACCGGCAGTAGCGAGCTGTGCACGCTGTTTCTCGACCCGGACTGGCGCAAAGAGGGCAATGGCTATTTGCTATCGAAGTCGCGCTTTATGTTTATGGCGGCTTTTCGCGACAAATTTAATGACAAAGTGGTCGCCGAAATGCGTGGGGTGATTGACGAACATGGTTATTCGCCGTTCTGGCAAAGCCTCGGCAAGCGTTTCTTTTCGATGGATTTTAGCCGCGCTGATTTTCTCTGCGGCACCGGGCAAAAAGCGTTTATCGCTGAACTGATGCCAAAACATCCGATTTATACCCACTTTTTATCCCAGGAAGCGCAGGACGTCATTGGTCAGGTTCATCCGCAAACTGCGCCTGCCCGCGCAGTACTGGAAAAAGAGGGTTTTCGCTACCGCAACTATATCGACATCTTCGACGGCGGACCGACGCTGGAGTGTGACATCGACCGGGTGCGCGCCATCTGCAAAAGTCGGCTGGTTGAAGTGGCAGAAGGGCAGCCTGCACAGGGCGATTTTCCGGCTTGCCTGGTCGCCAATGAAAATTATCACCATTTCCGCGTGGTGCTGGTGCGTACTGATCCGGCGACCGAGCGTTTGATTTTAACCCCCGCACAACTGGATGCCCTCAAATGCCACGCCGGGGATCGCGTTCGTCTGGTGCGCCTGTGCGCAGAGGAGAAAACAGCATGACTTTATGGATTAACGGTGACTGGGTGACGGGCCAGGGTGCGCTGCGCGTGAAGCGTAATCCGGTGTCGGGCGAGGTTTTATGGCAGGGCAATGACGCCGATGCCACTCAGGTGGAGCAGGCTTGTCGGGCTGCCCGTGCAGCGTTTCCGCGTTGGGCACGGCTCTCCTTTGGCGATCGTCAGGTAAGAGTTGAACGATTTGCCTCACTGCTGGAAAGCAACAAAGCCGAATTAACGGCGATTATTGCCAGAGAAACCGGCAAGCCGCGCTGGGAAGCGGCAACCGAAGTGACGGCGATGATCAATAAGATCGCGATATCAATCAAGGCGTATCACGTTCGCACGGGAGAGCAGCGCAGTGAAATGCCAGATGGCGCGGCGAGCTTGCGCCATCGTCCACATGGCGTGCTGGCGGTGTTTGGGCCGTACAATTTCCCTGGTCATCTGCCTAACGGGCATATCGTTCCGGCGCTGCTGGCAGGCAACACGGTAATCTTTAAACCCAGCGAACTGACCCCCTGGATCGGCGAGGCCGTAATGCGTTTATGGCAGCAGGCTGGCTTGCCGCCGGGCGTGCTGAACCTGGTCCAGGGCGGGCGCGAAACCGGCCAGGCACTCAGTGCGCTGGAGGATCTCGATGGTTTGCTGTTTACCGGTAGCGCGAATACCGGCTACCAGCTGCATCGCCAGCTTTCCGGCCAGCCGGAAAAAATCCTCGCCCTCGAAATGGGCGGCAATAACCCGCTGATTATTGATGACGTGGTGGATATTGACGCCGCTGTCCATCTGGCTATCCAGTCGGCATTTGTCACTGCCGGACAACGCTGTACCTGCGCCCGCCGTTTATTGGTGAAAAGCGGGGCGCAGGGCGATGCGTTTCTTGCTCGCCTGGTAGCCGTCAGCCAGCGGTTAACGCCTGGGAACTGGGATGACGAACCGCAGCCGTTTATCGGCGGGCTGATTTCTGAACAGGCCGCGCAACAGGTGGTTACAGCCTGGCAGGAACTGGAAGCATTGGGCGGGCAAACGCTGCTTGAGCCACGTTTGCTACAAGCAGGAACATCGCTGCTGACGCCGGGGATCGTTGAAATGACAGGCGTTTCGGGCGTGCCGGATGAGGAAGTGTTTGGGCCGCTACTTCGCGTGTGGCGTTATGACACCTTTGATGTGGCAATAAAGATGGCGAATAACACCCGCTTTGGCCTCTCATGTGGGCTGGTTTCCCCAAACCGGGAAAAGTTTGAGCAACTGTTACTGGAGGCGCGGGCAGGGATTGTTAACTGGAACAAACCGCTTACCGGAGCCGCCAGCACCGCACCATTCGGCGGCGTTGGCGCTTCCGGCAACCATCGCCCCAGCGCCTGGTATGCGGCGGATTATTGTGCCTGGCCGATGGCAAGCCTGGAGTCAGACTCATTAACGTTGCCCGCCACGCTTAACCCCGGACTGGATTTTTCCGATGAGGTGGTGCGATGAACGCCTGGGAAATCAATTTCGACGGGCTGGTGGGGCTGACGCACCATTACGCTGGCCTGTCGTTTGGTAATGAAGCCTCCACCAGCCACCGTTTTCAGGTATCTAACCCACAACTGGCGGCGAAGCAGGGCTTACTAAAAATGAAAGCCCTTGCCGATGCTGGATTTCCCCAAGCGGTGATCCCGCCGCATGAGCGTCCGTTTATTCCGGTGCTGCGTCAGTTGGGATTCAGCGGCAGCGATGAGCAGGTACTGGAAAAAGTTGCCCGTCAGGCGCCACAGTGGCTTTCCAGCGTCAGTTCGGCATCGCCAATGTGGGTAGCGAATGCAGCCACGATAGCGCCATCTGCCGATACGCTGGATGGCAAAGTGCATCTCACCGTCGCCAACCTGAACAATAAATTTCACCGTTCGCTGGAAGCGCCTGTTACTGAATCGCTGTTGAACGCCATTTTTAACAATAAAGAGAAATTTACCGTCCATTCAGCGTTGCCACAGGTCGCGTTGCTCGGTGACGAAGGGGCAGCAAACCACAATCGCCTCGGCAGTCATTACGGCGAACCCGGTATGCAAATTTTTGTTTACGGACGAGAAGAGGGTAACGGTACGCGACCTTCCCGCTATCCGGCGCGGCAGACCCGCGAAGCCAGCGAGGCGGTAGCCAGGCTGAATCAGGTTAATCCACAACAGGTGATTTTCGCCCAGCAAAATCCAGACGTTATCGACCAGGGTGTTTTTCATAATGATGTGATTGCCGTGACCAACCGTCAGTTGCTGTTTTGTCATCAACAGGCATTTGCTCGCCAGGCGCAATTACTGGCAAACCTGCGTTCGCGGGTAAACGGCTTTATGGCGATAGAAGTACCGGCGTCGCAGGTTTCCGTTCCGGATGCTGTCTCGACCTATCTGTTTAACAGCCAGTTGTTGAGTCGCGACGATGGTTCAATGGTACTGGTACTGCCACAGGAGTGTCGGGAACATGCTGGGGTATGGCGTTATCTCAATGAACTGCTTGCCGCCGATAACCCCATAAGCGATCTACAAGTTTTTGATTTACGCGAAAGCATGGCTAACGGCGGAGGCCCGGCATGCCTGCGTTTACGGGTGGTGTTGACGGCAGAAGAGCGCCAGGCGGTTAATCCGGCGGTAATGATGAACGAAACGCTGTTTAATACGCTTAATGACTGGGTGGATCGTTACTACCGCGATCGTCTTACTGCTGCCGATCTGGCTGACCCACAATTGTTGCGCGAAGGGCGGGAAGCGCTGGATGTATTGACCCAATTACTGAATCTCGGTTCTGTTTACCCATTCCAGCGCGAAGGAGGGAGAAATGGATAATTTTCTCGCTTTGACATTAGAGGGTAAAAAACCTGCCATCATCGAGAGAGAAATCAACGGTATTCGCTGGCGCTGGTTGGGTGAAGGCGTGCTGGAGCTGACGCCATTAACCCCACCGCAAGGCGCACTGGTGATTTCTGCGGGGATACACGGTAATGAAACTGCGCCGGTAGAAATGCTTGACGCTTTACTTGGCGCACTTTATCACGGTGAAATTCAGTTACGCTGGCGCTTGTTGGCAATCCTCGGAAATCCCCCTGCGTTGAGGTCAGGAAAGCGCTATTGCTATAGCGATATGAATCGAATGTTTGGCGGACGCTGGCAGCTATTTACTGAAAGCGGGGAAACCTGCCGAGCGCGTGAACTGGAACAGTGCCTGGAAGATTTTTATGACCAGGGCAAGGAATCTGTTCGCTGGCACCTTGATCTGCATACCGCAATCCGCGGTTCGTATCACCAGCGGTTTGGTGTTTTACCGCAACGAGAAATTCCCTGGGATGAAAGTTTTCTGACGTGGCTGGGCGCGGCAGGGTTGGAGGCATTGGTATTTCATCAGGCGCCAGGCGGCACGTTCACTCATTACAGTAGTAAACATTTTGGCGCTCTGGCATGTACGCTGGAGCTTGGCAAAGCACTGCCGTTTGGGCAAAACGATCTTCGTCAATTTGCGCCAACCACCAATGCAATTGCTGCGCTGTTAGCCGGGGCGAGTGTCGGTATAGAAAGAAAACAGCCCTTGCGTTACCGGGTAGTTTCGCAAATTACCCGTCACTCTGCTTCTTTCGAAATGCATATGGCGAGCGAAACACTGAATTTCACACCGTTTAAGAAAGGGACGTTATTGGCGCAGGATGGTGAGGAACGTTTTACCGTGACTCATGATATTGAATATGTGTTATTTCCCAATCCATTGGTAGCGTTAGGATTGCGCGCGGGATTAATGCTGGAAAAAATAACCTAGCACTTGCCCGCAGAAAGATTTCTGCGGGTATTTAATGACTTTTTTCGGAATAATACAGATTAATCCTGGATGTTTGCTTTATTTATCGCCATTTATCAGGTATATTCCTCCATAATTTCTGCAAAATCATTGTGTTGTAATATTTCCTTATCACTTTCCTTCAAATTTTCTTTTTTTCTCCACAATTGGCTAAAAAGTGTTTTTTACACTTTCATTGATTTACCGTTGCTCTGATTAATTGACGCTAAACACAGTAAAGTTAATCTCGTCAACACGGCACGCTACTTAAGAAAGCCGTAACAAATAACTGAAAGGAAGGATATAGAATATGCGTAAATTAACTGCACTGTTTGTTGCCTCTACCCTGGCTCTTGGCGCGGCTAACCTGGCCCACGCCGCTGACACCACTACCGCAGCACCGGCTGACGCGAAGCCGATGATGCACCATAAAGGGAAGTTCGGTCCGCATCATGACATGATGTTCAAAGACCTGAACCTGACCGACGCGCAGAAACAGCAGATTCGTGAAATCATGAAAGGTCAGCGTGACCAGATGAAACGTCCGCCGCTGGAAGAACGCCGCGCAATGCATGACATTATCGCCAGCGATACTTTCGACAAAGCAAAAGCTGAAGCGCAGATCGCAAAAATGGAAGAACAGCGCAAAGCTAACATGCTGGCGCACATGGAAACCCAGAACAAGATTTACAACATCCTGACGCCGGAGCAGAAAAAGCAATTTAATGCTAATTTTGAGAAGCGTCTGACAGAACGTCCAGCGGCAAAAGGTAAAATGCCTGCAACTGCTGAATAATCTTTCAGCCAAAAACTTAAGACCGCCGGTCTTGTCCACTACCTTGCAGTAATGCGGTGGACAGGATCGGCGGTTTTCTTTTATGCGCCTGTGCTTGTCATTTTTGCAAAAACGCTAAGGTAAATCACACAAGTCGCCGATAACAATCCACGGTTGCCTGAGCGATAACAATGAAAAGAGCATGCCCGGAGCGAGTATGGAATACTTTGATATGCGTAAAATGTCGGTGAACCTGTGGCGAAACGCTGCTGGTGAAACGCGTGAGATCTGTAGTTTTCCCCCTGCGAAACGTGATTTTTACTGGCGTGCCAGCATAGCTTCCATTGCAGCTAATGGTGAATTTTCTTTATTTCCTGGGATGGAAAGAAGTGTGACGCTACTGGAAGGCGGTGAGATGCTTCTTGAAAGCGCAGACCGTTTTAGCCATACCTTAAAGCCGTTACAGCCTTTTGCCTTTGCGGCGGATCAGGTGGTAAAAGCGAAACTGACGGAAGGGCTGATGTCAATGGATTTCAACATAATGACACGGCTGGATGCCTGTAAGGCGAAAGTCAGAATTGCCGATCGCTCGTTCACCACTTTTGGTTCACGCGGTGGGGTGGTGTTTGTGATTAGCGGGGCGTGGCAACTGGGCGAAAAACTGTTAACCACCGACCAGGGAGCGTGCTGGTACGATGGCAAACACACCCTGCGGCTTTTGCAACCACAAGGCAAACTGCTGTTCAGTGAAATTAACTGGCTTGCAGGCCATTCTCCGGATCAAGTTCAGTAATTTCATAGTGACCAGAAAGTAACGGTTTACAAAGAATTTTATAACCATCGTGATCGAATCCGGCGGGTGTACGAATTAGCGTTACCGCCTCTTCCAGCGAATTAACTGCTCCCAGCCACAGCCAGTTATAAATAATATGGTATTGAGTCATCTCCGGATGCTGTTCTTTCAACGCCACCGCACCTTGCCACGGCCAGCAGATCACCCGCAAACGTTCCAGTGACTGGAGCAGGCGTTGAGCATGATCTTCATGGCTTTCCTTTCCGCAGCACGCCCCGGCGCAACGTTTTAGCGCCGAACGAAAGCAAGCGCGACCGCGGCTTAATGGTTCCAGTCCGAGCAGGCTATAACAGAGCTTTTGTTCATCGGCGATTGTCTGTAATGCCTGTAATGCCGAGCGGCGATTGGCAAAGAGGCCAAACAGGTTTGGCGCAGTAGAAAAATCTACGTCTTTGGCATATACCACATCGACGCGCTTTTCATTCAGTTGCAGGGCGCAGAGCTGACGATTGCGGCGCAACCGTTTATTAAACAACGGCTGTTGCTCTTTGATAAGTCTCGCTTCAAGAAGCAGAGCGCCGATTTCGCCCGCAGTACATATCCAGCTAATGCGTCGGGATTGTCGCAGCATGGCGGCTTCATCTGGGGTACGTAAATGGGAAAGGACACGACTGCGGATGTTAACGCTTTTGCCGATATAGAGCGGCATGGTGTCGCTTTCGCCATGAAACAGATACACCCCAGGGCGAGTGGGTAAGTCATTAAGAAATGAACGTAAATGTTCGGGATATTCGTAAATTGCCGCCGCTTCAAATTCGAGCCGCGGGGAAGTTAAACGCCGTACCACTGTTGACTCCGGATGCTGGTTATCTATCCAGTGTAGCAGGCGGGAAACGATTAAAAAAGAGGCGGATCGAGGACAACGCTTACACCGTCTGATGCGCTA
>NZ_JAATUR010000031.1 GCF_011881725.1 Escherichia coli
GGCAGACAGAGGGTTAGTGCAGAGCATGTCACGCAAGGGCAACTGCCTTGATAATGCGGTAATGGAGAACTTCTTTGGTCACCTGAAAGAAGAAATGTACTATCGCCGGGACTACAGGAGTGTAGAAGAACTGGAAAATGCCGTTAGCGAATACATAACTTACTGGAATCAAAAAAGAATAAAACTCAGTCTTGGGGGACTCAGCCCGGTAGAATACCGGACTGAGTATCAAAAAACCGGTTAACTGAAACTGTCCAGGTTTTGGGGTTCAGTTCAAACGCCTTATCCGGCCTACAAAAACTCGCTAATTCAATACATTGCGGAATTCTCGTAGGCCTGATAAGCGCAGCGCATCAGGCACTTTGTCGTGCTTAGTGGCGAGCGCGCACCAGCTGATACTTACGTGTCAGATACTCCACCGGGACGCTCCAGATGTGTACCAGACGAGAGAACGGGAACAGCAAGAATAACGTCATCCCCAGCACCAGATGCAGACGGAAGATAAACGCGACACCATCAAGATGTTGGGAAGCGCCACCGTGGAAAGTCACCACCGACTGCGCCCAGCCAACCAGTTTCATCATCTCGCTACCGTCCATATGCTGGGCGGAGAATGGAATAGTCAGCAGACCCAACGCGCACTGAATAACTAACAGCGACAGGATCAGGATGTCCGCACCGGTAGTCGTTGCACGCACTCGCGGGCTGAACAGACGGCGTTTCAGCAACAGCACGCCGCCAATCAGGCACAGCACGCCGCTGGCGCCACCTGCAAACATGGCCATTTTTTGTTTCACTTCAATCGGCAGCCACGCTTCATACATCCAGTGCGGCGTCAGCATCCCGAAGAAGTGGCCGACAAAAATCCCCAGAATGCCAATGTGGAACAGGTTCGACGCCAGGTTCATCCCTTTACGGTCCAGCATCTGGCTGGATGCCGCGCGCCAGGTATACTGCCCGTAGTCATAGCGCAGCCAACTACCAATCAGGAAGACCGCCCCGGCTATGTACGGGTAGATATCAAAGAAGAACATATTCAGGAATTGCATTAGTGCTGTCCTCCGGTGGTGATATTCAGATATTGCGGCGCGACGGCACCAGCAAAGCGACGCTGATGTGCAGTGATTGCTGAATCACCGCAGCCTTTGTCTGCAAAGAACTTAACCTGCTCTTCTTCCCAGACAGCGTCCAGCGCCTGCGGCGTATCATCGCGTGCTTCATCGGCAATTTTTTCCGCCACTTTGTCGCTGTCGATAGCAGTGTTCGCCAGTTTCAGCAGCAGATCAAACAACACCGCATAACGACTTTCACGCTGTTGCAGACGCGCACTCAACAACGCCAGAATCGGCGCAATATCTTTCAAACCCTCCACGGCTTCACTTTGTGGCAGCTGCGCAAGGTACTCCAGATACAGCGGCAGATGGTCCGGCAATTCGCGGCTGTTTAACTGCAAGCCGTGCTGCTCATACTGCGCCAACAGGTCAACCATTGCCTGACCGCGATCGCGGGATTCGCCGTGCACATGTTCAAACAGCAACAGCGATGTGGCTCGACCACGGTCGAACAGTTCGCTGTACTGTGCCTGGGCATCCAGCGGATCCATGGCAATCAAATCGCGCAGGAAAATGCCCAGCGCATGGGCATCCTCTTTTGGCAGAATTTCCGACGCGGCAATCGCCTCAAACATCTCCTGTTGATGCTGCCATAAGGCAGCATCCGGATATTCAAGGAGACGCGATACAATCACGAGTTCGATCATGGGTGCGGCTCCGTTTTGCTTGTCACGTCGATAGCATCGATACGGCGGCTGTTGAAAAGATTGAATTTTGTATCTGAACCGTGGCAGCCGTCACCAAAGGTAAAGCCGCAGCCATTTTTCTCCGGGAAGGCTTCCCGTGCCAGTTCGCGATGGCTGCTCGGCACCACAAAGCGATCTTCGTAGTTGGCAATCGCCAGATAACGGTACATTTCCTGTGCCTGAGCTTCGGTCAGACCGACCTCTTCCAGCGCACGGGTATCAACTTTACCTTCAACGGTTTCAGCACGTTTGTAATGACGCATTGCCAGCATGCGTTTCAGTGCACGCAGTACCGGTTGGGTGTCGCCTGCGGTCAGCAGGTTCGCCAGATACTGTACTGGGATACGCAGGCTTTCGACGTCTGGCAGAATGCCGTTGCTGCCGAGCTCACCCGCATCTGCCGCAGACTGAATCGGTGACAGAGGCGGCACGTACCAGACCATCGGCAAAGTGCGATATTCCGGATGCAGCGGCAACGCCAGTTTCCATTCCATCGCCATTTTATAAACCGGCGACTGCTGCGCAGCTTCAATAACGCTCAGCGGAATACCGTCTTTAATCGCCTGCTCGATGACCTTCGGATCGTTCGGATCGAGGAACACGTCCAGTTGACGCTGGTAGAGATCTTTCTCATTCTCGGTGCTGGCCGCACGTTCAATAGCATCCGCATCGTACAGCAACACACCGAGATAACGGATACGACCGACACAGGTTTCTGAACACACCGTTGGCTGGCCGGCTTCAATACGCGGATAGCAGAAGATGCACTTCTCAGATTTACCGCTCTTCCAGTTGAAGTAGATTTTTTTGTACGGGCATCCGGTGATGCACATACGCCAGCCACGGCATTTATCCTGGTCAATCAGTACGATGCCATCTTCTTCACGCTTGTAAATGGCCCCGCTCGGGCAGGTTGCCACACATGCCGGGTTCAGGCAGTGTTCGCACAGACGCGGTAAATACATCATGAAGGTGTTTTCGAACTGGCTATACATCGCCTTCTGGATATTGTCGAAGTTCTTGTCTTTCGCCAGTTTGTCAAACTCGCCGCCCAGATCATCTTCCCAGTTCGGCCCTTTTTCGATTTTCGCCATCCGTTCGCCGGTAATCAGCGAGCGCGGACGGGCTATCGGCTGCGCTTTACTGCCTTCCGGCGCGGTATGCAGGTTCTGATAGTCAAAATCGAACGGCTCGTAATAATCGTCGATCCCCGGCAGATGCGGGTTGGAGAAGATTTTACCCAACAGCATGGCGCGATTACCCATACGCGGTTGCAGTTTGCCGTTGATTTTACGGATCCAGCCGCCTTTGTATTTTTCCTGGTTTTCCCAGTCAGTCGGGAAGCCCTGGCCCGGCTTGGTTTCCACGTTATTGAACCACGCGTACTCTACGCCTTCGCGGCTGGTCCAGACGTTTTTACAGGTAACTGAACAGGTGTGGCAGCCGATGCACTTATCGAGATTCAGCACCATGCCGACTTGTGAACGAATTTTCATTTTACGCTCTCCTGTACCTGGTCATTGCCTTCGCCATCTAA
Organism: Escherichia coli; assembly: GCF_011881725.1. Taxonomy (GTDB): domain Bacteria; phylum Pseudomonadota; class Gammaproteobacteria; order Enterobacterales; family Enterobacteriaceae; genus Escherichia; species Escherichia coli_E. The sequence continues at coordinate 3,336 of NZ_JAATUR010000031.1, forward strand.
CCAGTCAATATTCTTCATCTTACGCACTACAACAAACTCATCGCGGTTAGAACCTACGGTGCCGTAGTAGTTAAAGCCGTATGCCAGATGGGCATAGCCGCCGATCATATGCGTCGGTTTCGGCGTGATACGGGTGACCGAGTTATGAATACCGCCACGCTGTTGGGTAATTTCTGAGCCCGGCAGGTTAACGATACGTTCCTGCGCGTGGTACATCATGGTCATCCCTGCCGGAACACGCTGGCTGACAACCGCACGGGCAGTCAGCGCACCGTTGCTGTTGTAGACTTCAATCCAGTCGTTGTCGGCAATACCCAGCTCTTTAGCATCGGCTTCGCTCAGCCAGACCACCGGACCACCGCGTCCCAGCGTCAACATCAGCAAGTTATCGCTGTAGGTGGAATGGATACCCCATTTCTGGTGCGGCGTCAGGAAGTTCAGGGCCTTTTCCGGATTACCGTTAGATTTCTGCCCCATCACTTCTTTCACCGAACGGGTGTCTATCGGCGGACGATAAACCAGCAGGCTTTCCCCGAAATCACGCATCCACTGGTGATCCTGATACAGTTGCTGACGACCAGAGAGCGTGCGCCACGGGATCAGCTCATGAACGTTGGTGTAACCGGCGTTATAAGAAACGTGTTCATCTTCCAGACCAGACCAGGTCGGGCTGGAGATAATTTTGCGCGGTTGCGCCTGAATATCGCGGAAGCGGATCTTCTCGTCCTCTTTATTCAGCGCCAGATGCGTATGGTCACGACCGGTAAACTCGCTCAGTGCCGCCCAGGCTTTTACAGCTACCTGACCGTTGGTTTCCGGTGCCAGCGTCAGGATCATCTCTGCCGCATCAATTGCGGTGTTGAGCATCGGCTGGCCTTTCGCCGGACCTTCAGCCTTGGTGTAGTTGAGCTTACGCAACAGGTCCATCTCGCTCTGGGTGTTCCAGGCAATCCCTTTACCGCCGTTACCGATTTTCTCCATCAGCGGGCCGATAGAGGTAAAGCGTTCGTAAGTTGCCGGATAATCGCGCTCTACGACCATAATGTGCGGTGCGGTTTTACCTGGGATCAGGTCACATTCGCCTTTTTTCCAGTCTTTCACATCCAGCGGCTGCGCCAGTTCAGCGGCGGAGTCGTGCTGGATCGGCAGCGTGACGATGTCGGTTTCTTTACCCAGATGACCGACGCACACTTCGGAGAATTTTTTCGCGATGGCTTTGTAGATTTCCCAGTCGCTTTTCGCTTCCCAGGCCGGATCGACCGCCGCAGACAGCGGATGAATAAACGGATGCATATCCGACGTATTCATGTCGTCTTTTTCATACCAGGTCGCCGTCGGCAAAATAATGTCGGAATAGAGACAGGTGCTCGACAGACGGAAATCCAGCGTCACCACCAGATCCAGCTTGCCTTCCAGACCATTGTCCTGCCAGTCCACTTCTTCCGGCTTCACGCCGCCCTGCTGCCCCAGGTCTTTGCCCTGGATACCGTGTTCTGTCCCCAGCAGATACTTGAGCATAAACTCATGACCTTTACCGGAAGAACCGAGCAGGTTAGAACGCCAGATGAACAGGTTACGCGGGTGGTTTTTGCCGTTTTCCGGCTGTTCCGCAGCAAAACGGATGGAACCGTCTTTCAGGGATTTCACCGTGTAGTCCACCGGATTCATCCCGGCTTTTTCTGCTTCGCGAGCAATAGTCAGCGGGTTAGTGCCTAACTGCGGCGCAGACGGCAGCCAGCCCATGCGTTCCGCACGAACGTTGAAATCGATCAGGTGCCCGGTATAACGAGATTTATCCGCCATCGGCGACAGCAGTTCTTCCGCGGTCACGGTTTCATAACGCCACTGGCTGGAGTGGTTATAGAAATAAGAGGTGCTGTTCATGTGACGCGCCGGACGCTGCCAGTCAAGGGCAAATGCCAACGGTTGCCAGCCGGTTTGCGGACGCAGTTTTTCCTGACCTACGTAGTGCGCCCAACCACCACCGCTCTGACCGACACAGCCGCAGAAGATCAGCATGTTGATCAGACCACGATAGTTCATATCGAGGTGATACCAGTGGTTCAGACCTGCACCGACGATAATCATCGAACGGCCGTGGGTTTTATCAGCGTTATCGGCAAATTCGCGTGCGATACGGATAATTTGCGCGCGTGAAACACCAGTAATTTGCTCGGCCCACGCCGGGGTATAGGCTTTCACGTCGTCATAGCTGGTCGCACAGTTAACGTCGTTCAGGCCACGTTCCAGACCGTAGTTTGCCATCGTCAGATCATAAACGGTGGTCACCAGTGCGGTACTGCCATCAGCCAGTTGCAGACGTTTTACCGGCAGCCTGTGCAGCAGAATGTTTTCCAGCTCTACTTTATTGACATACTCAGTACCGTCGCCGCCAAAGTACGGGAAGCCCACTTCAGCGATTTCGTCCTGGCTACCGAGAAGGCTCAGCTGCAGCTCGGTTTCTTCGCCGGTTTTACCGTCGCGCTGTTCAAGATTCCATTTGCCCTTCTCGCCCCAGCGGAAGCCAATAGAGCCGTTCGGCGCAACCATTTCGCCATTGGTATTAAAGGCGACGGTTTTCCATTCCGGATTGTTTTCCTGACCCAGCGCATCAACTAAATCGGCAGCGCGCAGCATGCGGCCCGCAGCGTAGTAACCGTCACGTTCTTCCAGCATCACCAGCATTGGCATATCGGTATAGCGACGCACATAGTCGGTGAAATACTGGCTTGGATTATCGAGGTGGAACTCACGCAGCATTACATGGCCCATTGCCATCGCCATTGCCGCATCGGTGCCCTGTTTCGGCGCCAGCCACAAATCGCACAGTTTGGCAATTTCAGCGTAGTCCGGCGTGACAGCAATGGTTTTGGTGCCTTTGTAACGCACTTCAGTAAAGAAGTGAGCATCCGGAGTACGGGTTTGCGGTACGTTAGACCCCCAGGCGATGATGTAGCTGGAGTTGTACCAGTCAGCGGATTCCGGTACGTCAGTCTGCTCGCCCCAGGTTTGTGGAGACGCAGGAGGCAGGTCGCAGTACCAGTCGTAGAAACTTAAGCAAGTACCGCCAATCAGAGAGAGATAACGCGCACCCGATGCATAAGAAACCATCGACATTGCCGGAATTGGCGAGAAGCCAGCAACACGGTCCGGACCGTAGTTTTTGATGGTGTAAACGTTAGAAGCGGCGATCAGTTCATTCACTTCCTGCCAGGAAGAACGAACAAAACCACCGCGTCCACGCGCCTGCTTAAAGCTTTTCGCTTTATCAGCGTCTTCAATGATAGAAGCCCATGCTTCAACCGGATCGCTATGCTGCGCCTTCGCTTCGCGCCACATTTTCATCAGGCGTTTGCGCATCATTGGGTATTTCAGGCGGTTGGCGCTGTAAAGATACCAGGAGTAGCTGGCGCCGCGCGGGCAGCCGCGAGGTTCATGGTTTGGCAGGTCCGGGCGGGTACGCGGATAGTCAGTTTGCTGTGTTTCCCAGGTGACCAGACCGTTCTTAACGTAGATTTTCCAGCTGCAGGAGCCGGTGCAGTTTACCCCGTGGGTAGAGCGGACGATTTTGTCATGCTGCCAACGCTGGCGATATCCATCCTCCCAGTCACGGTTGGTATCGAGAAGCTGGCCATGCCCATCGGCAAAGGTTTCACCCTTCTGTTTGAAGTAGCGAAACCGGTCCAGGAATTTACTCATCGGTTTTCTCCTGTGGGAGCCTGTCGGCTCTCTGATAAATCGACATTGCTAATGTTTAAGGGCAAGGTAACGCTCTGAAACAGCGTGGGAATTGATAACGATCAAGAGTGATGGGGATGAAAAATAAAGTAAATTCCTAAGATACCCCTTTAGGGTAATTAACATTTAAATCGTAATGCACTGTTAATAAAGGAGTTTTAGGTTTATGGTTATGTAAACTATTCGGATTTTTATACAGGTGGGTATTAAGGAGTATTCCCCATGAGTAACATATTAATGGCTCTTAATGAAATCCGGCGAAATAAGCCATATAATATTAGTATGTTGTAACTAAATGACGCATAAAAAAAAGCGCGACATTATGCCGCGCAAAGGATAATCAAATATTACGATTTATTTTTTAGAATGCCGACCATATACCGCCCAGGTAATCACCACACAGGCGATATAGAAGATCAAAAATACTTTCATTGCGCCGACTGGCGAACCCGTTAATGCCAGCGAGCTACCGAACGCTTTCGGGATAAAGAAGCCACCGATAGCGCCAATCGCAGAGATAAAACCCAGCGCCGCCGCCGTGTCGGTTGCCGCTTCACGCATGGCTTGTTCGTCAGAACCCCCTTCTGCTTTCACGCGATCCATCGTCAGTTTACGGAAGATCACAGAAATCATCTGGAAAGTGGAACCGCTACCCAGCCCTGCCGTCAGGAACAGCGCCAGGAAGACCACAAAGAACGCCATGAAGCTTCCGCCCTGCCCGTCAGTCGGTAAGGTAAGGAACAGCAAGCCGCTGAAAATCGCCATCAGGATGAAGTTCACCAGTGTGACTCGCGTCCCCCCCAGACGGTCAGATAATGCACCACCTGCAGAACGCGCCAGCGCACCAATAAACGGCCCGAAGAAGGCGTACTGCAGGATCTGCACATCCGGGAACTGCGTTTTTGACAGCATGGCAAAACCTGCCGAAAAGCCAATAAAGGAACCAAAAGTTGCCAGATACAGCAGGCTCATAATCCACAGGTGCCCACGTTTGAGTACCGGTAACTGCTCCTTGATGGAGGCTTTCGAGGTAGCAAGGTCGTTCATGCCAAACCTCGCAGCGATGGTGAAGATGGCAAGGAATGGCACCCATATCCAGGCCGCGTTCGCCAGATACAGCTCAGTGCCATCTGGCTGTTTAACCCCCTGACTACCAAACGCGGCAAAAATCGACAGTGATACCACCAGCGGAGCAACCAGCTGCATGACGCTGACGCCCATGTTGCCCAGACCACCATTCAGGCCCAGCGCACCGCCCTGCTTCTGTTTCGGAAAGAAGAAGCTGATGTTTGCCATACTGGATGCGAAGTTCGCGCCAGCAAAGCCGCACAGCAGAGAGATGATGATGAAGACGCTATAAGGCGTGGAGGTATCCTGCACGGCAAAACCTAGCCAGACGCAAGGAATAATCAGAATGCCGGTGCTGAATGCCGTCCAGCGACGACCACCGAAGATGGGAACCATAAAGGAGTATGGAACACGTAATAATGCGCCAGAAACTGAAGGTAGCGCAGTGAGCATAAATAGCTGATCGGTCGTAAAATTAAAGCCGACTTTCGGTAGGTTCACTGTAACGGCACTGAATAACATCCATACGCAAAACGCCAGTAGCAGGCAGGGAACGGAAATCCACAGGTTACGGCTGGCGATGCGTTGACCGCGTTGTTGCCAGAACACAGGGTCTTCCGGTCGCCAATCTGTAATGACAGCTCCAGTAGCCCTTTCGGGGGCAGATGAGTGACTCATAGATACCTCTGATACTCGTTTCGATGTCTGCCACCTTAGTGTCTGTAGCTAAAGGTAATTTGATGTAAATCAAACGATAAGATAACTTTATCTATCATTGATATTTATCATTACCCATAGAGAGTACAGAGATTTCATAAAAATTATGAGATTTTTCACGGTACTGTAAAATCCCCACCCTTATTGATGTAAACCGCCTAACCACACGGCAAATAAGGAGTAACTCTTTCCAGGTATGGGTATACTTCAGCCAATAGCCGAGAATACCGTCATTCCAGAATGTATCGTTACATTCATTAAGGTTATTGCTCATTCAAAGCCTGAAGGAAGAGGTTTATATGCTTAAACGTTGTCTCTCTCCGCTCACCCTGGTTAATCAGGTTGCGCTGATCGTTTTGCTTTCTACCGCCATTGGACTGGCGGGGATGGCAGTTTCTGGCTGGCTGGTGCAAGGCGTTCAGGGCAGCGCCCATGCGATCAACAAAGCGGGATCGCTGCGCATGCAAAGTTACCGTCTGTTGTCGGCAGTGCCATTAAGCGAGAAAGACAAGCCCTTAATTAAAGAGATGGAACAAACAGCATTTAGTGCCGAGCTAACAAGAGCGGCAGAACGAGATGGGCAACTGGCGCAATTACAGGGTTTACAAAATTACTGGCGTAATGAACTGATCCCTGCACTGCTGCATGCACAAAGCCGCGAGACGGTTTCGGCAGACGTCAGCCAGTTTGTTGCCGGGCTTGATCAGCTGGTGTCTGGTTTTGATCGCACCACGGAAATGCGCATTGAAACGGTGGTGCTGGTCCACCGGGTAATGGCGGTATTTATGGCGCTTTTACTGGTGTTCACCATTATCTGGTTGCGCGCACGACTGCTGCAACCATGGCGGCAACTGCTGGCAATGGCGAGTGCCGTCAGCCATCGCGATTTTACCCAACGAGCGAACATCAGCGGGCGCAACGAAATGGCGATGCTAGGAACTGCACTGAACAATATGTCTGCAGAACTGGCAGAAAGTTACGCCGTACTTGAGCAGCGAGTTCAGGAGAAAACCGCCGGGCTGGAGCATAAAAATCAGATTCTCTCTTTTTTATGGCAGGCCAACCGCCGTTTGCATTCCCGCGCTCCGCTGTGTGAACGCCTGTCGCCTGTACTTAATGGTCTACAAAACTTAACTCTGTTGCGTGATATCGAACTTCGGGTATATGACACGGAAGATGAAGAGAACCATCAGGAGTTCACCTGTCAGCCAGATATGACTTGCGATGATAAAGGCTGCCATCTCTGCCCACGCGGCGTTGTACCCGTTGGCGATCGTGGCACGACCCTGAAATGGCGGCTGGCGGACTCTCATATGCAATACGGTATTTTGCTGGCAACCCTGCAGCAGGGGCATCATCTTAGCCATGATCAACAGCAACTGGTGGATACGCTGGTCGAACAACTCACCGCCACGCTGGCGCTGGATCGCCATCAGGAACGTCAACAACAGTTGATCGTGATGGAAGAGCGTGCCACCATTGCGCGCGAACTGCATGATTCTATTGCCCAATCTCTCTCTTGCATGAAGATGCAGGTGAGTTGTTTACAGATGCAGGGCGATGCGCTTCCAGAAAGCAGCCGCGAACTGCTAAGTCAGATCCGTAACGAGCTGAATGCGTCCTGGGCACAGTTGCGCGAGTTACTCACCACATTCCGTTTACAGCTCACCGAACCAGGATTGCGTCCTGCACTGGAGGCGAGCTGCGAAGAGTACAGCGACAAATTTGGCTTCCCGGTGAAGCTGGATTACCAATTGCCGCCACGTCTGGTGCCTTCGCATCAGGCAATCCACTTGTTGCAAATTGCTCGCGAGGCATTAAGTAACGCCCTCAAACATTCACAAGCAAGTGAGGTGGTGGTTACGGTGGTGCAAAACGAAAATCAGGTCAAACTGACCGTTCAGGATAATGGCTGCGGCGTGCCTGAAAATGCCATCCGCAGCAATCACTACGGCATGATAATTATGCGCGACCGTGCGCAAAGTTTACGTGGCGACTGCCGCGTCCGCCGTCGTGAATCAGGTGGCACTGAAGTGGTGATCACCTTTATTCCCGAAAAAACTTTCACAGACGTCCAAGGAGATACCCATGAGTAATCAGGAACCAGCGACTATCCTGCTGATCGACGATCATCCGATGCTACGAACTGGTGTAAAACAGCTTATCAGTATGGCACCAGATATCACCGTGGTTGGCGAAGCGAGTAATGGCGAACAGGGTATTGAACTGGCGGATTCGCTCGATCCCGATCTGATCCTGTTAGATCTCAATATGCCCGGCATGAACGGTCTCGAAACGCTGGATAAACTGCGCGAGAAATCCCTCTCCGGGCGCATTGTGGTATTCAGCGTCTCTAACCATGAAGAAGATGTGGTCACCGCACTGAAACGCGGCGCGGATGGCTATCTGTTAAAAGATATGGAGCCGGAAGATCTGCTGAAAGCGTTACATCAGGCTGCTGCTGGCGAAATGGTATTAAGCGAAGCATTAACTCCTGTTCTGGCCGCCAGCCTGCGCGCTAACCGCGCCACTACGGAACGCGACGTTAACCAGTTGACCCCGCGCGAGCGCGATATTCTCAAGCTGATTGCCCAGGGCTTACCGAACAAGATGATTGCCCGCCGTCTGGACATCACCGAAAGCACAGTTAAAGTGCATGTGAAACACATGCTGAAAAAAATGAAGCTCAAATCTCGTGTAGAAGCCGCGGTATGGGTGCATCAGGAACGTATTTTCTGATTAGGGTTCCCAGAGCGGTTCGTCGTTCGACAATGCGTCGAAAGGTTCGACAAGCGTTAGCGTGATCTCATTGGAGGAGACGCGCTGCCCCTGGTTATCTTCCACCACCACCGACAATCGCCATTGATTACTTGCCCCCTTTCCATACTGCCAATCCGGCATGATCACCGTCCAGCCATCCGCACTATTAGCTGTCGCTCCCGGCGTCAGGCTTAACATCTGCGTATCTCCCTGCCAGATCAATTGCCGAATACCGTAATGACTGCGAATTTGTAATTTCAGAGGCACTGTTTCACCAGGTTTAAGATCCCAGGGTGGCGTCGCCAAAAACACCGTTAAGGTTTTACGCTGCCGATACTCAATCGTCGGCAGATTATTTCTCTGCGGATTGTCATAGCGACTGCCGCGTAGCGACTGGCTTTCAGCAACTTCGCCCGCAGAAAGTTGTTTTTTGAGCGGTACGCCAAAGCGGTAGTTAAGATTAAACCCCAGGTTGTTTTGACTCTCACCGCTTTCACCCTGTTTATGCTGGGCTGTCACGGTGACTAATGGCACTGGGGTGTAATTTAATCCCAGGCTCAGGGCGACAGGATTATGGTAACCGGTGCCAGAGTTAAACAAATCGACGCTATCGCCAAAATATTGTTCGACACTGACGCTGGTATTGAGGTGTTGATAGAACGGTATGCGCATCCGGGCAGTCAGGTCGTACCCACGTGCCATCCGTTGTTCCTGGGTAGCGGTCTGTTCATGCCATGTGGCAAACGGCTGATAATAGTTTGCTGACAGCCGCAAATATTCGCCCCACGCTTCGGCACCGAAACCCGCACGCTGAAGGTTTTCGTCCAGCAAGTTGTCATAAAAGGTGTTATAACCCACCAGCCAGTTGCCTCGCGCCCAGCGTTGCCCAATGCCAAAATTACTCACCAGACCATTATCCTGCTGAGTAAGACCTAGCTGGCTCCAGGTGAGATAACGCTCGTTATCTTGTAACGGCACAAACCAGCTTCCGCGACTGCCGGTGAAATGTCCTTCGTTATCCACTTTGACATCAACACTGGCATTTCCCCACGGTGATAACCAGGACTCTACGTGCTGATTAACCTGATGACTGAGCGCGTCGCGGACTTTTCCCAATGCGAAAGCTTTTGCCTGCTCGCCAGTATCCAGACCGTTATCATTCATACTGGTTTCGCCGAAATCTTTCACAATTTCAGCAAAATGTTTTTCACCATCATGATTTTCAGGTGCCATACCTAAATCCGGCAGCCCATCATTGTCATTATCAAAGGGATTTGCCGCTTTCTGCTCGAAGGTAGATTGTGCGTTAGCAGTACCGCCTGCCATCAGCAAGAGTAAATAAAACGGGATAATGCGAGGAACGAAACGGCTCAAAACGTCGGTAACTTCCGGTAAAAATAAACAACCACAGCCTTAAAGAATAACGATTGCTGGAAACTTTTGTCATATTTTCTCGTGCTTTCAGGAAAATCCTTAAAAATGTGACCGATTGGTCAGACGGTGCAGAAGCAGTAAGATAGAAGATGAGTGTCTAATTCCCTGAATACAGGAGTAAATAATGCAAAAAATCGTGATCGTTGCCAATGGCGCACCTTACGGGAGTGAATCCTTGTTCAACAGCTTGCGGCTGGCCATTGCGCTACGAGAGCAGGAGAGCAATCTGGATCTGCGCCTGTTCCTGATGTCTGATGCGGTCACTGCCGGATTACGCGGCCAAAAACCAGGGGAAGGCTACAACATTCAGCAAATGCTGGAGATCCTCACCGCTCAGAATACACCGGTGAAATTGTGCAAAACCTGTACTGATGGGCGCGGAATAAGTCATCTTCCACTGATTGATGGGGTGGAAATTGGTACCCTGGTGGAACTGGCGCAATGGACGCTGGCAGCCGATAAGGTGCTAACATTTTAATGTCTGAGGGGCGCTTGACGCCCCACTATGAGGGATGTTTACTCAGGCGAACCCCGGCCGTAACACACCATCCGGAAAATTATCAGCCAGCAGTTTTTTCACTGATATCAGCAAATCATTCAGCCCGTCGTCCTGCATACCCAGTTTGATAAGCTCCTGTTCCAGTGAAAACAGGTACTGTGCATTAGTTCCCAGCGGACCGCTCGCCGCCGCAATTAACGGCGCGATGACCTGGACACGAGTGTCGGATTCGTATTCTGGATGCCGAGGATCCATAATAAAAACAATGGCATTTACTGTACGCCCATCATCAAGATCAAGCTGACACCAGGTTGGCAGATAACAGCCGGTAATCATCTCGCGCTTCCACAGCAAGGTCAGTTCCTGCTCCAGCGTCTCTTCTGGCAGTCGATAAGCGACGCCTGTGGTGCGTCCGCCCTCTTTCAGTGCAAGCATTCGTCCTGGTTGGTGCGCAGTCCCCCGCCCGGCTGTAAGCCGCAAACAGAAAGCGCGATGCCACCCAACCAGCGTGCCGGTGCACGACTCGGTAAACTCAAGCGCCGGATTCCACATTAATGATCCATAGCCGAAGATCCACACCGGTCTGTCATCAGGTCGACAAGCAAGCGTCGCTGCCAGCGAGGCCGCCCGTTGTTCTGCCGACCATAAGAGTGATTCTTCAATGGCTCCAAACGCCGTTTTACAATCGGCATTCATCAAGAAATCACGCGTTATCACCTTATACCTCCGCCACTGCATACTTCCCTGCAACAACTTTTTGGTGTCTTCCGGACATTTTTACTGCTCATTTTGAAACCACTAACGGGACAATATGCAATCCACAGACCACTTGCAAGGTAACACCGCACGAATAGCTTTAACTCACCGCTGGGTTTTACTATTTTTTATGCCATTTATCATCATCCCCTTTGGCATATTCATGTTTCACCGCAGCCCAGGCCACTTTATGTGCTGTCTCTTCGCGGCTGGCATTATCACGCCGAGCATCTTTATCTTTATATTGCTCCCAGGCGCTGTTGAACGCCTCTTTATAGATATCCTGGGCATGGGACGGTAGAACGTGTTTTACACTTTCCGGAAGATCGCTTTTCGCTTTATACGGCATTGTTGACTCCTTTTTTAAGGTGAACATTAAGTGTGGTCAACAATAGCGACTCTCGCCAAAACATAAGAATGTTCACATAAGACTCTTCTCATCAGACGCTTATTCAAACAATATCTAAATGCGGTGATTATTTTTCCCTGGCGGGCAAAAATTCAACAACGGGGTAAAAGTTCGTAAAATGTTACCGACACTCAGACATTTTCTGTTATTTTTTACACCTATTTTTTACATTTTCGATAAATTTATCAGCAAAGGATAACCATAATGACAAATGCTCACGAGGCGGTAAAAACCCGCCACAAGGAGACTTCGCTTATTTTCCCGGTTCTGGCGCTGGTGGTGCTGTTTCTGTGGGGAAGCAGTCAGACACTACCAGTGGTCATAGCCATCAATCTTCTTGCGCTTATTGGTATTTTAAGTAGTGCCTTTAGTGTTGTCCGCCATGCGGATGTATTAGCCCATCGCCTGGGTGAACCTTACGGTTCTCTTATCCTTAGCCTTTCGGTGGTTATTCTTGAAGTCAGTTTGATCTCAGCCTTAATGGCAACCGGCGACGCCGCGCCGACACTAATGCGCGATACGCTCTATTCGATCATTATGATTGTTACCGGCGGATTGGTTGGTTTTTCATTACTGTTGGGGGGCCGTAAATTTGCCACCCAATATATGAATCTGTTTGGTATTAAACAGTATTTAATCGCCCTGTTTCCCCTGGCAATTATCGTACTGGTATTCCCGATGACCCTGCCTGCAGCGAATTTCTCAACCGGCCAGGCGTTACTTGTGGCATTAATTTCCGCGGCGATGTATGGCGTATTTTTGCTGATTCAGACCAAAACGCACCAGAGTTTGTTTGTTTATGAGCACGAAGATGACAGCGATGATGACGATCCGCACCACGGCAAACCATCTGCCCGTAGCAGCCTGTGGCATGCAGTCTGGTTGATTATCCATCTGATTGCCGTTATTGCGGTCACCAAAATGAACGCCAGCCCGCTGGAGACATTGCTCGACAGCATGAATGCCCCTGTTGCATTTACTGGTTTCCTGGTGGCACTGTTGATTCTGTCACCGGAAGGTTTAGGTGCGTTAAAAGCAGTTTTAAACAACCAGGTCCAACGCGCGATGAATCTGTTCTTTGGTTCAGTGCTAGCAACCATTTCACTTACCGTACCTGTCGTAACGCTGATTGCCTTTATGACTGGCAATGAATTGCAGTTTGCCCTCGGTGCGCCAGAAATGGTGGTAATGGTGGCTTCTTTAGTGCTGTGCCATATCTCCTTTTCCACCGGACGTACTAACGTACTCAACGGTGCGGCACATCTGGCATTGTTTGCTGCTTATTTAATGACAATATTTGCCTGACGGAGACCTTTCCCCCGATGACGAAATCGGGGGAAGTATTTTCTTCCTCCCCTCATACATAAAAGTCTATCAGGCCAAATACTGGCGAATATCGGAAGGCACATAATTTTGTTCCCAAAGAGCTCTCATCATCAACATATAAGGTTCAACATAAGTGAAAAAAGACTGATAGCTTTCGCAAAAATAATTGGGGGCAGGAAGACCGTTTAGGGAAAGCGCGATACGCTGTTTTGGGCAACCGCCGTGACAGGCGAATTTTATACTACAACTCATACATTCTGCTGCCAGTAGCGGTTTACACTGTTCGACTATTTGATTCTTTGCACTTTTCCGCGTTGTGAACGCACTAACATCAAATGATGTGAAAACACAAGTCGGCGTAGGTAATCCACACCACGATGCAAAAGCGTGCTCAAAAACAGGAATTGTTATCGTTCCTATATCCAGACGTACCCAAGTATAAAAAATAGTTTTTAAAAATATCCCTAATGCTGCTGGCGCAAGACTGTGCGTATCCCCCCCTTCTTGAGCAAGCGGTTCAAACAGAGGGATAAACTGCATATGGCGACTACCTAGATTTTTAAGATAATGATATATCTGCAGAGGTTGCTGGCTATTTATAGAGTTAATGACGGTCAGAGTGTTAAATTCAACATCATGTTTTCGTAATAATCTCACCGCTGCCTCAATCTGGCGAATCGTTGGTTTATCAGAAATTGTTTCGCAGAAATCATTGTGCAACGAAGTATTAGCATTCACTGAAATGCTAACAATAAATTGATGTCTTTTGAAAAATTTGCACCAACTGTCATCCAGCAATACGCCATTGATTAGCACGGTATTAATAATTTTATTACCTTGCACAATCTGTTGTTGTAACCTGATTATTTTATTAAAGAAGTCAAGTTTGTCAGGCGTTAGTTCATGAACCTGCCAGGAAAATATCGCATTACCCACTTTATGAGCATCGATTCGCTGACGGATAAATAACTGCAACGTCTCATCATCTGAGTTGCACGTTGTATATTCAGAGCAGGACTGGACCTTATCGAAATAGCAATACGAACAACGTAAATTACAGGATGTACTGGCACATTTCATTATCATTTTTGTTGTCCTGTTTTTTTGTTTTATAATGCGTAAGGGAATGATGCAATCCACAAAATGGATTGCATCATCAAGATTAATTTTTTATTATTTACTGGCGTTAACTCGCATTTCATTAATCTGTGCCGGAACTATTTTGTGTCCTGATTTCAAATAATCAATCACAACATCGGACATATTATGTCCAGCACGAACTTGTACATTTTTTCCTTCCTTAAATGCCAGAAAACCATCGCCCCCCAGTGCAAGGAACGTCGTTGTTGCAACATGATAATTCTCTGTATCCACAACCGCTTTACCGTTGATTGTGAAAGATTCTATTCTCTGGCCTACTGGTTTTTGCTGGATATAATGCATTTCAGCTCCCTTTGACATCTGTAATATGCCGTTAGTGAGAGATGCACCATGTTCCATCAGGTTACGCAGATCTTTGCCACTGAGATCCATTTCCGTAAGTTCATTCTTAAAGGGAAATGTGCTGGTAATATCACCAAAGGTAATGGGGCCAGCATTGATATCTGCACGTAAACTACCAGAATTGATCAGTGCAATCTGCGCATTCGGTGCAGCAACAAGCATTGCATCCGTAAACAGGTTGCCAAGTTGTGATGATTCACCATAGGCACGCGTTAACGTGACAGGTGATTCACCGACCGGCTGGCGCACGATATCTGCCAGTTTTTTATTCCAGCCATCAATAACTTTCTGAGTTGTCGGATCAGGTTTCCATTCATCCGCATAAAGTGTTTTCAACTCAAAGCTTTTCACTTTATGGGTATGGGCGGCAGGATCTACATTAAGCACCAGTTTCCCTACATCAATACCGCCGCTGTCGGTCGAAAGGATTAATGTATTTCCCACTTTTATAGGTTCAGGTGTTCCTACGTGGGCATGCCCGGTAATGAGAATATCAAGGCCTTTGACCTTACTTGCAGTCTGAATATCTGTATCCAGCGCACGCCTGACATCGGTGTTACCGATACTGGACTGACGTGCCGGAACACCTTCGTGGATGAGAGCGACCGTAATGTCAACTTTCCCTCGTAGTTCATCCAGATAATGCTGCAGATATTTCACCTCATCGCGAGCCTCAATCCCCTGATTCTTGAGACTAGCTGCTGATTTATCAAAGCGATTGTTGTTATCGTTATCGAGTCCCTGGATTGAGAGCTCTGAAATTGTGTCATTAAATGCAAACACACCGTGCAGTCCAATAACGCCAATCTTTACACCGTCCTTTTCCAGAATGGTGTATGGTTTATTCCAGAACGGTATTTCACTATCCTTATGGAAGACATTTCCCAATAAAACGGGAAAATTTGCCTTACTTAACTGTCGGAGAAGGTTATCCGAACCATGGTCGAATTCATGATTACCAATGGATACCACATCAAAGGGCATGGTATTCATAATATCAATTATTGCCTGCCCCTTTGTCAGACTACTGATATAGGGACCAGTAAAATAGTCACCCGCATCAAAATAAAAGGTGGCTTTATTTTTTGCTTTTTCTTTTTTTACTAATGTTGTTATATTAGCGAATCCACCGATTGCTCGTTTACCGTCTGCAACATACGGGAGTTTGTATGTATCAACATGAGCATGGAGATCGTTAGTATAAATAATAGTAACATCTTTTGCACAAGCCCAGAGCGGTAGTGTCAGCAGGATACCCACTGCAATATTTTTTATTTTCATAACTAATCCCTTTCAAAGTTACTTAAAAAGCATACCCAACAGTTAAATAATATGCCCATCCCGTTGAATCTATCGTGGTCATTTCTCCTTTACTATTAAATGCGTTACTCCCATCATCAAATTGCCCGCCATGATAAAAATAGCGAAGAGTTGCGCCATAACTCCAGTGAGAATAAACCAGACTGAGTACATGGGTGGAAACTATTGAGTTATTTGTACGAGAATAAAACTGTTGTTTACCACCTGATTTTTCTTTTAAGTCCGAACCAAAATCGAAATTAGTAAAACCGACATAATTTAATTTACCACCCAAAAAGGTAGTAATCGGAACAACATATTTTACTTTGAAACGATAACCATCCCATTCATTCTCATTAGCAGCATTATAATTGTTTCCTTGATATTTAGCATAGATGTTTGCAGACAACATCATCGGCAGCCCTGTATCAATATCAGTCCCTAATCCCATATACCAGGTACTCTGACGCTGCCCTTCATTCGTTCCCGCATCGTAGATATAATTATTTGCAAAATACCATTCTTTAAATGGACCAAAACTTAAGTCTAATCCCGTTAATTTGTCGATACTAAAACGCGGCTCTATTTCCATAAAAAATGGTGAGCCGTTATCCCAAATGCCAATGTCATTATCATTTCCTAAACCAAAAAATTTAGGTAAATCCGCATAACCATAGAAATCAAACCAATCCACATGAGCCCATGCGCGATATTCTGGATATAGATCTGATCTTTTCTGTGGCCCAAAGCGAGTAGAATTACTTCCTACTATATTAATACTTTGATGCCACCAGCCAGACAAATATTCATTATCTCCAGAATCGGCAAATGTTACCATGGGCAACAATATAAATGCTCCTGATAAAAGATATTTTATTTTTTGCATAAGTATAACTCCTTCCACTGAGGCTTATTAAAAATACTATTCCTGTAATAAATAACACACTTCACGATCTTTAATACTTTGCTATAATATGATTGAGATATATTAATATCTCAATCATAACTGATGCTACTGCGAATTCATTGACTCTATTTAGCTGCGCTTACATCAACTACTCTCATTTCAAGATCAGGTTTTAATGGACTATGCGCCTTAATATAATCAATAATCGATTCTGCAGAGGTGGTGCTGCTAATAGTTTTGACATTCCTTCCTTTTAAGAAGGTCTCAAATCCATCGCCACCTGTCGCACAAAATGAGTGTGTAGCAACACGATATGTTTTCGTTGGATCTATTGGTTGATTATTAATAGTGAATTTAATAATCCGTTCCCCTAAAGGTTTTTTACTATCGTATTCAACATGAACGCTTTTTGATACTTGTAAAATTCCATTAGTGAGATTAGTTGCGTGAACCATTAAATCGATAAGTTCCTTTCCGGTAAGATCCATCTCAACAAGTTCATTATTAAATGGGAAGGTAGTAATTACATCACCATACGTTAAATTCCCTTGAGGGAAATCAGCACGCAACCCGCCACTGTTTTGTAATCCTATAACTGCGTCTGGTGCTTTAGCCATCATTGCATCAAGGACTAAATTACCAACAGGCGATGATTCACCGTAAGAACGAGTAAGTGGCGCAGCTGTTGTCCCAATAACCTGATTAGTGATACTTTTCAACTTAGCATTCCACTTATCAATTCTGGCCTGGACTTTGGGATCGGGTTTATATTCGTCAGCAAATACTGTGATTAATTTACCATCATAGCCATCAATTTTTTTAGTCTTAGGATTAAAATCTAATACTAATTTACCAATATCAGTACCATACGCATCCGTTGAAACAACGAGTGTGTCGTTAACCTTAATTGGCTCTGGCGTCCCCACATGAGCATGTCCTGTGATTAAAACATCAATACCCTTAAATTTCTTTGCGGTATCGATATCGGCTTGCAGCATTCTGGCGACATCTTTATTTCCATAGCTTGATTGCCGTGCAGGCGTACCTTCGTGGATAAGAAGCACGATGATATCAACTTTACCCTTTAACGCATCAAGCCCTTTTTGAATATAAGGCACTTCATCACGCGCTTCTGAACCAGCGTAAGCCTTAGCCGCAACGGTGTCATAAAATGCAAATTTTTGATGTATCCCAATTACACCAATTTTTGTGCCATTTCTTTCGACAATCGTCCAGGGTTTATTCCAGACAGGTTTATTACTGTTGGTATAAAAAACATTACCCAACAAAACCGGGAAGTTCGCTTTTGATAACTGCTTAACCATATTGTCGACGCCATGGTCAAATTCATGGTTCCCCACCGACACCGCATCAAAAGGCATGGTATTCATAATGTCAATAATTGCTTCACCTTTGGTCAGGGTGCTGATATATGGCCCAGTAAAGTAATCCCCCGCATCAAAGAAAAATACATCTTTGCTCTTTTTCCTGGCATCATTCACGATGGTTGCGATATTAGCAAAGCCACCTACTGCACGTTCCTTATCGACGAAGGGGAGTTTTCCGGGAGAAACATGAGCATGTAAATCGTTGGTATAATAGATAGTCACATCCTTCGCATTAACTGGCGAAACTAACGCTGCGGACAAACATAATGTAATCAGACTAAACTTTGTTTTTATCTTCATAACCAATCCCTTTCGGTTTTATGAAAAATACAGTGTTTTATTAAAGGGCTTATATGGGTAAATAAGCCCTATTTTATTTTTATCTATAACTCAATTTTTGCTATTCGTATTTGCAATATCTGTAACACGTTTAGTTTCATCAGGAGTGACAATATCATGTTCTTTAAAATAACTAATCAATGCTCCAGAATTAGAGCTTCCAGGTATTGTTTTACGATTTTTGCCCGTGACAAACGCCTGATAACCATCACCCCCACTGGCACAAAATGAGTTTGTGACGACGCGATACGTTTTGCTGTCCTGAATTGTTTTCCCATCGATAGTAAAGGAAATGATTCTTTCATTTAATGGCTTTTTGCTGTTGTAAGTCACTTTTACATTTTTCGAAACCTGCAATGCACCATTTGTAAGATTAGTTGCATGAATCATGAGAGATATTAAATCTTTACCCGTTAGATCCATCTCAACCAGTTCGTCATTAAATGGATAAGTGCTGATTACATCACCAAACGTAACCTCCCCTTTAGGTATATCAGCGCGGAGACCACCACTATTCTGGAAGCCAACAACAGCATCGGTTGATTGTGCCATTGTCGCATCCAGCATCAAGTTTCCAAGCGGGGATGATTCTCCATAAGAGCGTGTCAATACATTCGCTGAGTGACCAATAACCTGGCTGGTAATTGTTTTAAGTTTTTTCTCCCACTTATCAATTTCTTTTTGTACATTAGGATCTGGTTTATATTGATCAGCAAAAAGAGTAATTAATTTACCGTTATAACTTTCGATTTTTTTCGTTTCGGGGTTAAAGTTCAGTACTAATTTACCTAAATCAGTTGCATAGGCATCGGTAGACACGATTAAAGTATTATTAGCTTTAAGCGGTACAGGTGTACCAACATGTGCGTGACCAGTGATGAGTACGTCTATGCCATCAACTTTTTTAGCGGTATCAATATCGGCCTGAAGCAAACGAGCAACATCACTATTACCAAAACTAGATTGTCTACCCGGAACACCTTCGTGAGCAAGTAATACAATTAGATCAACATGTTTTGCTTTTAACTCTGCAATAGATTGTTTTAACTCTGGTACTTCATCTCTGGCTTCAACATCTTCAATCATTTTTGCCGCAATGGTATCGTAAAAAGCAAACCGGCTATGCATGCCAATAACGCCAATTTTTAAATTGTTTTTCTCAATGATCGTCCACGGTCTATCAATGACCCGCTTATCGCTATTTTTATAATAAACATTATTTAACAATACGGGGAAATTCGTGATTTTAGCTAATTGAGCGACCATGTTAGGTGTACCATGATCAAACTCATGATTACCCACAGAGACTGCATCATAGGGCATAGTGTTTAAGATATCGACTATAGCTTCGCCTTTCGTCAATATACTAATATATGGCCCTGTAAAGTAATCTCCGGCATCAAAGAAGAAAACATTTTTATCATTTTTTTTTGCTTGATTGACAATACCAGCAATAGTTGCAAATCCCCCAACGGGACGACTTTTATCCACAACTGTATTAATCCATGGATTAACATGTGCATGTAAGTCGTTAGTATAAAAAAGAGTAATTTCTTCCGCAAATAATCCTTGTGAAAAAAACAGAGAAGATATTACTGGTATTAGTAATTTTTTACGCATTATAGATACCTTTTTTATTTAAAATGATACCTGTCACCACCTACCCTGGAGATGGTTAAGGAATAATAATAAATTTATTTTAAAAATCACCTCTAAAGATAATAAATATACTGTGAGTTCTATTTATTAATAGATACCGTAATAAAGAACACAATACATCACACGTATTTATTTCTTCACATCCGCAACACGCATACCGTTAAGTTGTTCATCCGTAATAGCATTACCCGCCTTGAAATAATCCACCACTGCATGGTAGACATAATAACCGCCCGTTGTGTTGCGCGCTTTACCCTCAGTAAATGTGGTAAAACCATCGCCGCCATCAGCAAGGAAGCTTTGAGTAGCAATATGGTAAATCGTTGCATCCTCAATCGGCTTATTATTAAGCGTAAGCTCGACGACTCGCTGACCGATTGGTTTACTGCTGTCGTACTTCATTTCCATGCCTTTAGATACTTGCAAAACACCATTACTCAGGCTGGCTCCGTGCTCCATCAAACTGCGTAATTGTTTACCAGTGAGATCCATCGTGGTCAGTTCATTAGGGAACGGAAACGTACTGATGACTCCCCCCATCGTAATTGCGCCCGCCGGGATCTCATTGCGGATACCGCCAGAGTTGGTTAATGCTAACTGTGTATCTTTACCCGCTGCTGCCAGCAAAGCATCAGCAGCCAGGTTTCCCAGTGACGCGGATTCACCATAAGCGCGCGTTAATTCAACTGGCGACTGTGCTACGGTTTGTTGCACAATTTCATCAAGTTTCTTATTCCAGCCATCAATAACTGACTTCGTTTGTGGGTCGGGTTTCCACTCATCTGCATAAATGGTTTTCAGCTCAAAATTTTTCATCGTAAAGTGATGCGGTTTATCTTTGTAATCCAGCACCAGTTTTCCGACATCAATACCACCACTGTCAGTTGACAGAATCAGTGTATTACCAACTTTAATCGGCTCCGGTGTACCAACATGCGCATGTCCGGTAATCAGAATATCCAATCCTTTTACCTGTCCTGCAGTCTGAATATCTTTATCCAGCGCACGACGCACATCAGTACTCCCCATACTAGATTGACGAGCTGGCACGCCCTCATGGACCAGCAACACGGTCAAATCAACTTTACCTTTTAGCTCGTCGATATAATGTTGCAGCCATTTAATTTCATCCCTGGCTTCAATACCTACACGTGTCGCTGCGGAAACAGTATCATTAAATGCAAATACACCGTGTAAACCTATTACACCGATTTTCACACCGTCTTTCTCAATGATGGTATAAGGTTTATCCCACAATGTTCTGCTGCTATTCTGATAAAATATATTCCCCTGCACAATTGGGAATTTCGCCTGACTAAGCTGTAATAAAGTATTGTCCCAGCCATGGTCGAATTCATGATTTCCCATTGTCACAGCATCAAATGGCATGGTATTCATGATATCAATAATTGCTTTGCCCTTTGTGAGGCTACTAATATATGGTCCGGTAAAATAATCCCCGGCATCAAAAAACCATGTTGCCTTATTTTTTTCTTTTTCCTGTTTTACCAGTGTGGTGATGTTTGCCCAGCCACCAATATCCCGTTTGCCGTCAGCAATCCATGGTACTTTATAAGGTTCCACATGCGCATGGAGATCATTGGTATAAATAATCGTGACATCCTTTGCACCGGAAAAAAAATGGTAATGCTAACAGAATGCCCGCAGTAATTATTTTTATCTTCATAACCCGTTCCTTTCAGTTATATAAAGATTTGTTACTTTACGTTTTGAAAAGTTTCTTTATGTGAGTATGCTCACACAACCTATCAATAGTTATGGGGCAGAATCAGCGACCTCTTGAAATCGTTGGTGGCTTATGTCGACACTATTT
The DNA here is from genome assembly GCF_011881725.1 of Escherichia coli. Lineage (GTDB taxonomy): Bacteria > Pseudomonadota > Gammaproteobacteria > Enterobacterales > Enterobacteriaceae > Escherichia > Escherichia coli_E. Next base: position 24,972 of record NZ_JAATUR010000031.1, read on the forward strand.
ACAATTAATACCTGCAAAACGTTTGGTTGTCCCAATTTAGGGTTACCAACATCTGCTGATTATAGTTGGCCAGATTATAGGCTGGGATATCCAGCATTACACTGTCAGGCATGTGGGAGTTACCCTCCTCTGTTTGATGGACAACAATTTCGTGATTGGCTATCGACATACTTAACCGCGTATGCCTGTAAAAGCGGTCTTTTTTGTCCTGTATGTTACAGCAAAGAAATTATTTGCTATGGCCATAATCCACAGGGAACACAGCGCATTCAGTGTCGCGTCTGCAAAAAAGTCTGGACGCCAAAACAACTTTTACAGAGGGAAATAGCCCCACCAGATCGAATTGAAACGGTTCCTCTTATTGTGCCTTTTCAAGGAAAGAGCGCGGGCCAGAAACTGTATGTTTTGCTCACCTTTGATACCGCGCGAGGCAATATTCTTCACCTCTCCACTAATTTTACTGAGCATCCGATCGGGGAAACGTTGCGTTATCGTTGGAAAGGACATGTTGAGCCTGATTTGCATCATAGTGACATCGTACAACTCGTTGATATGCGCAATACACAATTTCTAAGTCGTAGTCAGTTCGATGAAATTCAGTATGGAAGTGCTGTGCTCAAACGCAATGCCAGAGGTGCGATTCTGCGTCCGGTTATCGCTACTCACGGGCATTTTCGTTTACTGAGCATCCTATATCCAGAGGTGAAGATACACGTCATTTCGCATGAATGCTTTATAAGAGGTGCAGCCATTACTGCCTGGGCAGAGCAATTTCGTCAACGGCAGGGGGAGCTCTGGTTTGTAGAAGAGGAAATAAATGACAGTGACATTAATACGCCGTGGTTTCTTCAGGGAGTAACGTATCATGGCTGGTGGAAAAATCAGTGGCAACTGTGGGTGCAAGAAAAGAATCGTAAAATGACCTGCCCATTAACTGGTGGAGATAATACTAATGCTAAAACGCTCTCTTTAGCAGCCAGCAGGCGCTTTATCCACTCGATGCAAACAGCGCTTACCCACAGTGCTCAATTATCAGCAAGGAGTGTAACGCAAATACTGCTTTCCCAGGTACAGAGTTACAATACTAAACTTACAACAACTACTTCTGATCATTAATATCTGCCTGAATCTCATCTGCAATAAGGCACCGACCTACGTTCGTATAACGCAAAAAAGAACATCAGGCTGCCGTAATGACAACTTACGGCCTTTCTGTATCTGATAGACAAAAAAGCCCTACCATAAAACGGCAAGGCTTTTGATTTTAAAACAAAAAATTACTTGCTGGTATCCAGCTCTTCGAAACCTTTAACCAGATCATCAATCGCTTTCATCTGCTTGAGGAAAGGCTCCAGTTTAGCCAACGGCAGAGCGGACGGACCGTCGCATTTCGCATGTTCCGGATCCGGATGCGCCTCAATAAACAGACCAGCCAAACCTACAGCCATACCGGCACGTGCCAGCTCGGCAACCTGGGCGCGACGACCACCGGAAGCTGCACCAAACGGATCGCGGCATTGCAGTGCGTGGGTAACGTCAAAAATTACCGGGGAATTGCCAGAGACTTTCTTCATTATGCTGAAGCCCAGCATATCAACGACCAGGTTGTCGTAACCGAAGTTAGCGCCACGATCACAAAGAATCACTTTATCGTTGCCGCCTTCTTTGAATTTATCAACGATATTACCCATCTGGCCTGGGCTGACAAACTGTGGTTTCTTGACGTTAATTACCGCACCAGTCTTCGCCATCGCTTCCACCAGGTCAGTCTGGCGAGCAAGAAACGCAGGCAACTGAATCACATCTACCACATCAGCAACGGGCTGTGCCTGGCTTGGCTCGTGAACGTCAGTGATAATTTTTACGCCAAATGTCTGTTTCAGTTCCTGGAAGATTTTCATCCCTTCTTCCAGGCCTGGTCCACGATAAGAGTGAATAGAGGAACGGTTGGCTTTGTCAAAAGAGGCTTTGAACACGTAAGGGATACCCAGTTTCTGGGTTACGGTTACGTAGTGTTCGCAAATGCGCATCGCCAGATCGCGAGACTCCAGCACGTTCATACCGCCAAACAGCACGAACGGCAGGTCATTTGCTACGTTGATGTCGCCAATGCTAACCACTTTTTGTTTCATAGGATCGCCTTAATCTTAAGTAAAATGTCGATTAATTAATGCAGCACAATATTTTTATGCGCGATGTTATTAATTTGCGCACGGATCATTTCGCTGATCGGGTCTTCCGGACACTGTTCAACGAAATAATTTAAATCATTCAACGCAACGTGTTCGCAATCCAGTTGCGCGTAAATCAACCCACGATCGCGAATTTCATACGGATCTTCCGGGTTAAATTGTAATAAGGCCTCGCTGGTGCGTAATGCCAGTTCCATCTGGTTTTCCTCCATCAGCGACGCTTTCAGCGTATCCAACAGTTTACGGATAACCTCAATGTTGTCGGCTTCATCCAGATCTTCATAAAACAGTTCAGCAGACGGGCTGATATTTCCCTTTAACCACACATCCAGCATATGTTCGCTTAACGATTCGCCGTTAAAAGGGTTAATCAGCCAGATTTCGCCGTCCGGGCATTCTATGCGCAATATAAGTTGCGTCGGGAATATCACCGGCAATAGCGGCAAATCGAGACGATTAGCAACCCACAATAAAACGGCGCCTAACGATACCGCACTGCCCTGCCGATTTTTTAACACATGGTCCAGCCATAATGCATCGGAAAGACGATAAACACCGCGTGAGGCTTTAAATCCCCAGTCGCCGTAAAACAGCGCGATCAGTTTTTCCAGTTGCTCTTCTAAAGGGAGCAGCTGGCTAATTTCTTCCTTCGCCAGACTAACGAGACGCTCCAGTTCGTCGTAAACATCTTGCGAGGGAAAATCGCGGCGGATTGCTTCGCAAGCCAGGATCATGCCTTCGCACAGTGGCGCTTTATTAAATTCGAAATCAGCTAACGATCTCATGACTTACCCCAGTAACGGTACTTTTGTGGTGGCGAGTTTAATGATGATGTACAGCACCACCAGCGCCAGCGGGAAGGCAATTACGCGCGCCTGCTGACTGTGCATTCGACGATAATCGAGTGCAATAAAACCCAAAACAATATAAATGATAACTCCAAACAGCTTTTCAGTCAGCCATTCAGCCTGCCCGGAAAATGGCAGGATGTGCGCTTTAGCCATCAGCGCGATACCGCTAAGCAATAACACCGTGTCGACAACCGGCGGCACAATACGCGTCCAACGAGCGAATGCCTGTGGATGCCCCTGGTAACGTAGCCAGAATCGTAGGGTTAATAGCCCAACAGAAAGCGCGATGCTAATGATATGAACGCTAAGTAGCGTAGTAAAACTTATCATCGATAATAACGACCGAGCGTTACGCGCTCGTTATCACCATAGTCCCGACAGGTTTCGACTTCACAAAAACCTGCGTGGATAAATGCCTGCCGCACCGCTTCACCCTGCTGCCAGCCATGTTCCAGAAGCAGAAATCCTCCGGATATCAGGGCGGTACGTGACTGTTCGATGATATGTACGATGTCTGCCATTCCGCTGTCTGCCGCAACCAGCGCAGTAAGCGGTTCAAATCGGACGTCGCCTTGTTGAAGATGCGGATCCTGCTCGTCGATATACGGCGGGTTACTGACAATCATCGCAAACTGCTGTCCGACAAGCGCACTAAACCAGTCGCTTTGTAGAATGTGGATATTTTTGATCGCCAGATTTTGCGCATTGTGCTTCGCGAGAGCGACAGCATCAGGCATACGGTCAACCGCCGTAACATCGCAATCCGGGCGTTCGCTGGCCAATGCCAGAGCAATCGCCCCGGTGCCAGTTCCAAGATCGAGAATGCGACAAGGTTGTTCAGGCAAGCGTGCCAGTGCCTGTTCCACCAGACATTCAGTGTCCGGGCGCGGTATTAAGGTCGCTGGCGAAACACATAACGGCAACGACCAGAACTCACGCACACCGGTTAAATGGGCAATAGGTTCACCGGCACGGCGACGCTCTAAAAGCGCGTCGAGTTGCTCACATTGCTCTTCAGTCAACTGCGTTTCACCAAAGGCGAGAATATAAGTGCGCCCCTTGCCGGTAACATGCTCCAGCAGGATTTCAGCATCTCGCCGTGGGCTTTCGCTCGCCTGAAGCTGGCGTATTGCTTCACGTAACCAGTGTTGATATTCCATTATTCCTGCTCGGACAACGCCGCCAGCTGGTCGGCCTGATGTTCCTGGATAATCGGTTCTATCAGCATATCCAGTTTACCTTCCATCACTTCATCCAGGCGGTAGAGCGTCAGGTTAATGCGGTGATCGGTAACGCGCCCCTGCGGGAAGTTATAGGTACGGTTACGATCGCTACGATCGCCGCTGCCCAGCAGGTTACGACGAGTGGAGGCTTCTGCCTGCTGGCGTTTCGCCATTTCCGCCGCGTGGATCCGAGCACCGAGTACAGAAAGTGCCTTCGCTTTGTTTTTATGCTGCGAACGTTCATCCTGACATTCAACAACAATACCGGTCGGCAAGTGAGTAATACGGATTGCCGAATCAGTGGTGTTAACGTGCTGACCACCGGCTCCTGAGGAACGGAAAGTATCGATACGCAAATCTGCCGGGTTGATATCCGGAAGTTCCGCGTCAGGCAATTCTGGCATGACAGCAACGGTACAGGCAGAAGTATGAATACGCCCTTGTGATTCCGTGGCCGGGACACGTTGCACGCGATGGCCGCCAGATTCAAATTTCAGACGACCATAAACGCCATCACCGCTAATTTTTGCGATGATCTCTTTGTACCCACCATGTTCACCCTCGCTGGCGCTCATGATTTCTACTCGCCAGCGGCGGGCTTCTGCGTAGCGGCTGTACATACGGAACAGGTCGCCTGCAAATAATGCGGCTTCATCACCGCCGGTTCCGGCACGCACTTCGAGGAATGCATTACGTTCATCATCAGGATCTTTTGGCAGCAAAAGAACCTGTAATTGTTGTTCCAGTTGCTCGCTTTTCTCTTTGGCTTCGCGCAGTTCATCCTGCGCCATTTCACGCATTTCAGGATCGTCGAGCATCATCTGCGCGGTTTCGATATCTTCCTGAACCTGTTGCCAGTCGGTAAAACAGCGCGAAACATCACTTAATTGCGCATATTCACGTGATAATGCGCGAAAACGTTCCTGGTCAGCGATAGTTTGCGCATCACCCAGCAGCGCCTGAACTTCTTCATGGCGTTCATGCAGGGCTTCCAGTTTGGCAACGATAGAAGGCTTCATAGGCGTAAATGCACCCTGTAAAAAAAGAAAATGATGTACTGCTACTCCAGCCCGAGGCTGTCGCGCAGAATATTCAGGCGTTCGTTATCCCCGTCACGGGCAGCCTGTTGAAGTGATTTCGTTGGCGCATGGATCAGGCGGTTCGTCAGTTTCCATGCCAGATCCTGCATAATGGTTTGCGCGTCGCCCCCTTGCTCAAGGGCTGCTAACGCTTTGGCGGTCAACTCATCGCGAACCTGTTCTGCCTGGCTGCGATAATCGCGAATGGTTTCGCTGGCGCTTTGCGCACGCAACCACGCCATGAACTCGCTGGTTTCCTGGGCAACGATTGTTTCCGCCTCAATTGCTGCGGCTTTACGCTGCGCCAGGTTGTGCGAAATAATGCTTTGCAGATCATCAACGCTGTAAAGGTAGGCATTCGCCAGTTTGCCAACTTCCGGCTCAACATCGCGCGGAACGGCAATATCCACCAACAGCATTGGTTGGTTGCGACGGCTTTTTAATGCCCGCTCCACCATACCTTTACCGATGATCGGCAACGGGCTTGCAGTGGAACTAATGATGATATCCGCTTCGCGCAGACGTTCGTCGATATCGCTCAGGGCAATCACTTCCGCACCAACTTCATCCGCCAGAATTTGTGCTCGTTCGCGAGTACGGTTAGCGATAATCATCTTCTGAACTTTATGTTCACGCAGATGACGCGCCACCAGCTCGATGGTTTCTCCCGCGCCAACCAGCAATACCGTCACCGTAGAGAGCGATTCGAAGATCTGCCGCGCCAGTGTACACGCCGCAAAAGCGACAGACACCGCACTGGCACCGATATCTGTTTCAGTGCGAACGCGTTTTGCCACGGAGAAAGATTTCTGGAACATGCGTTCCAGTTCACTGGCCTTCATATGGCCTTTTTGCGAATCGGCGAAGGCTTTTTTTACCTGACCGAGGATTTGCGGCTCGCCCAATACCAGCGAATCCAGGCCACTGGCTACACGCATCAAATGGCTGACCGCGTCGTTATCCTGATGCCAGTAAAGACTATTACGCAGATCTTCTTCGTTGAGATTATGGTAATCGCACAACCAGCGAATAAGCGCCTCTTGCAGGTTGTCCTGCTCTTCAACGCTAAGATAAAGTTCTGTGCGATTACACGTCGACAGCACCACGCCGCCCTGCACCATCGGCTGCGCGAGCAGGCTGTCCAACGCCTGATCGAGCTTATCCGGCGAAAACGATACACGTTCTCGCAACGATACAGGTGCCGTTTTATGGTTGATACCGAGTGCTAAAAGGGTCATGTCTGCGGGAAATAATACCAACGTTGATATGGTTAGTCTGCTCGCATCATACAGGATGCGCGGGTTCAATAAAAGAGAGCGCCCCCTTTTGGAGTAATTGTCTGAACCCGTTATATTCTGGCAATTAAGACAACTTGAACATAGACGGTGGCTGGCGGTAACGCTAGCATTAAGGGTTATAACTGCAACGTATCTCAAGGACTTGTCATCATTATGCCCCTGCCCGATTTTCGCTTAATCCGCCTGTTGCCGCTGGCAGCCCTGGTACTCACGGCCTGCTCTGTTACCACACCTAAAGGTCCAGGCAAAAGCCCGGATTCGCCACAGTGGCGTCAGCATCAGCAAGACGTGCGCAACCTGAATCAGTACCAGACACGCGGCGCGTTTGCCTATATTTCCGACCAACAAAAAGTGTATGCCCGTTTCTTCTGGCAGCAAACAGGCCAGGATCGCTACCGTCTGCTGCTGACTAACCCATTGGGCAGCACTGAACTGGAGTTAAATGCTCAGCCGGGTAACGTGCAGTTAGTAGACAATAAAGGCCAGCGTTACACCGCCGATGACGCCGAAGAGATGATTGGTAAATTGACCGGAATGCCAATTCCGCTCAACAGTTTGCGCCAGTGGATTTTAGGTTTGCCGGGTGATGCGACTGACTACAAACTGGACGACCAGTATCGCCTGAGCGAAATCACCTACAGCCAGAACGGTAAAAACTGGAAAGTGGTTTACGGCGGTTATGACACCAAAACGCAACCTGCGATGCCTGCCAATATGGAACTCACCGACGGCGGTCAACGTATCAAGTTAAAAATGGATAACTGGATAGTGAAATAATGCGGACTCAGTGGCCCTCTCCGGCAAAACTTAATCTGTTTTTATACATTACCGGTCAGCGTGCGGACGGCTACCACACGCTGCAAACGCTGTTTCAGTTTCTGGATTACGGCGACACTATCAGCATTGAACTTCGCAACGATGGGGTAATCCGCCTGTTAACGCCCGTTGAAGGCGTGGAACACGAAGATAACCTGATCGTTCGCGCGGCACGGCTGCTAATGAAAACAGCGACCGCCAGTGGACGACTTCCGGCGGGAAGCGGTGCAAATATCAGCATTGACAAGCGTTTGCCTATGGGCGGTGGTCTGGGCGGTGGTTCATCCAATGCCGCAACGGTGCTGGTAGCATTAAATCATCTCTGGCAATGCGGACTGAGTATTGATGAATTGGCAGAAATCGGTCTGACGCTAGGCGCAGATGTTCCGGTCTTTGTCCGTGGACATGCCGCTTTTGCCGAAGGGGTTGGCGAACTATTAACGCCGGTGGATCCGCCAGAGAAGTGGTATCTGGTCGCACACCCTGGCGTAAGTATTCCGACGCCGGTGATTTTTAAAGATCCCGAACTCCCGCGCAATACGCCAAAAAGGTCAATAGAAACGTTGCTAAAATGTGAATTCAGCAATGATTGCGAGGTTATCGCAAGAAAACGTTTTCGCGAGGTTGATGCGGTGCTTTCCTGGCTGTTAGAATACGCCCCGTCGCGCCTGACTGGGACAGGGGCCTGTGTCTTTGCTGAATTTGATACAGAGCCTGAAGCCCGCCAGGTGCTAGAGCAAGCCCCGGAATGGCTCAATGGCTTTGTGGCGAAAGGTGTCAACCTTTCCCCATTGCACAGAGCCATGCTTTAAGCCGGGCAAGCTGAGTTTCGGTGACAACGTCACCTTGTTCCAGACGTTGCATCGCGCTCTTTAATACACCGCCTGGAAAGAATGTTGCCTGGCCCGCACAGTTTTCGGCAGATTCTTTCCACCAATGGACGCATGCCTGAGGTTCTTCTCGTGCCTGATATGAAGCTTTTTGCTGGTAACGCCACCCCGGAACTAGCACAACGTATTGCCAACCGCCTGTACACTTCACTCGGCGACGCCGCTGTAGGTCGCTTTAGCGATGGCGAAGTCAGCGTACAAATTAACGAAAATGTACGCGGTGGTGATATTTTCATCATCCAGTCCACTTGTGCTCCTACTAACGACAACCTGATGGAATTAGTCGTTATGGTTGATGCCCTGCGTCGTGCTTCCGCAGGTCGTATCACCGCTGTTATCCCCTACTTTGGCTATGCGCGCCAGGACCGTCGCGTCCGTTCCGCTCGTGTACCAATCACTGCGAAAGTGGTTGCAGATTTCCTCTCCAGCGTCGGTGTTGACCGTGTGCTGACAGTGGATCTGCACGCTGAACAGATTCAGGGTTTCTTCGACGTTCCGGTTGATAACGTATTTGGTAGCCCGATCCTGCTGGAAGACATGCTGCAGCTGAATCTGGATAACCCGATTGTGGTTTCTCCGGACATCGGCGGCGTTGTGCGTGCCCGCGCTATCGCTAAGCTGCTGAACGATACCGATATGGCAATCATCGACAAACGTCGTCCGCGCGCGAACGTTTCCCAGGTGATGCATATCATCGGTGACGTTGCAGGTCGTGACTGCGTACTGGTCGATGATATGATCGACACTGGCGGTACGCTGTGTAAAGCTGCTGAAGCTCTGAAAGAACGTGGTGCTAAACGTGTATTTGCGTACGCGACTCACCCGATCTTCTCTGGCAACGCGGCGAACAACCTGCGTAACTCTGTAATTGATGAAGTCGTTGTCTGCGATACCATTCCGCTGAGCGATGAAATCAAATCACTGCCGAACGTGCGTACTCTGACCCTGTCAGGTATGCTGGCCGAAGCGATTCGTCGTATCAGCAACGAAGAATCGATTTCTGCCATGTTCGAACATTAATCGAACCCGGCTCAAAGACCCGCTGCGGCGGGTTTTTTTGTCTGTAATATCCATTTGTATGACCTATGCCTCCTTCACCTGCCATTTAGTTGACAGATGATGCGCTCACGGATGAAACATTATTGTGAACAAAATATTTTCCTCACATGTGATGCCTTTCCGCGCTCTGATCGACGCTTGCTGGAAAGAAAAATATACTACTGCACGGTTTACCCGTGACCTGATTGCCGGGATAACCGTCGGGATTATTGCTATCCCGCTGGCGATGGCGTTGGCTATTGGTAGTGGTGTGGCGCCACAGTACGGTTTATATACCGCTGCTGTTGCGGGGATTGTCATTGCTCTGACGGGGGGATCGCGCTTTAGCGTATCCGGTCCGACTGCGGCATTTGTGGTAATACTCTATCCCGTTTCGCAACAGTTTGGCCTTGCAGGGCTGCTGGTCGCAACACTAATGTCAGGTGTCTTTTTGATCCTGATGGGGCTGGCACGCTTTGGTCGCCTGATTGAATATATTCCGGTTTCCGTCACCTTAGGTTTCACCTCGGGTATCGGGATCACCATCGGTACGATGCAGATTAAAGATTTTCTCGGTCTGCAAATGGCCCATGTCCCGGAACATTATCTACAAAAAGTCGGCGCATTATTTATGGCGCTACCGACCATTAACGTAGGTGATGCCGCAATTGGTATTGTAACACTCGGTATTCTGATTTTCTGGCCACGTCTGGGTATTCGTTTACCAGGCCACCTTCCGGCATTGCTGGCTGGTTGCGCGGTGATGGGGATTGTTAACCTGTTCGGCGGACATGTTGCGACCATTGGATCGCAATTCCACTACATTCTGGCCGATGGTTCTCAGGGTAATGGTATTCCGCAACTGCTGCCGCAACTGGTACTACCGTGGGATCTGCCGAATTCGGAATTCACGCTGACATGGGACTCAATTCGTACTCTGCTGCCTGCGGCATTCTCAATGGCAATGCTCGGAGCGATCGAATCTTTGCTCTGCGCCGTAGTACTGGATGGTATGACCGGGACTAAACACAAGGCGAATAGTGAACTGGTCGGTCAGGGGCTGGGGAACATCATCGCCCCATTCTTTGGGGGTATTACCGCGACAGCCGCAATCGCGCGTTCTGCCGCTAACGTCCGTGCAGGGGCAACCTCGCCCATCTCGGCGGTGATTCACTCTATTCTGGTTATTCTCGCCCTGCTGGTACTGGCTCCACTGCTTTCATGGCTGCCGCTTTCCGCCATGGCTGCCCTGCTGTTGATGGTGGCATGGAACATGAGTGAAGCACATAAAGTGGTCGATTTGCTGCGTCATGCGCCGAAGGATGACATCATCGTCATGCTGCTATGTATGTCACTGACCGTGCTGTTTGATATGGTTATTGCCATCAGCGTGGGGATTGTACTGGCATCGCTGCTGTTTATGCGCCGTATCGCCCGTATGACTCGCCTGGCTCCGGTGGCAGTAGACGTTCCTGACGATGTGCTGGTCTTGCGCGTTATCGGCCCGCTGTTTTTCGCAGCGGCTGAAGGTCTGTTCACCGACCTGGAATCACGTCTGGAAGGAAAACGAATTGTTATCCTGAAATGGGATGCCGTTCCGGTTCTTGATGCTGGTGGTCTTGATGCGTTCCAGCGTTTTGTGAAGCGCTTGCCTGAAGGGTGTGAACTGCGCGTGTGTAACGTTGAATTCCAGCCACTGCGCACGATGGCTCGTGCCGGTATTCAACCGATCCCGGGTCGTCTCGCTTTCTTCCCGAATCGTAGCGCGGCGATGGCCGATCTGTAAGAAAGAAATTAGCAGACAATAGATTGACCAGTCAGCGCAAACTGACTGGTCAGCAAACTAAACAATGCATTAGCTATGACGGCGATTATCGACACGGCGGCAACGCTTGTCATAGTGACGAACCCACCAGTAGCGATCGCACACCTGCTCATGTCCGCCAACACGGGCTCCCGCCAGCCAGAGAATGGCACCGACGAAAATACTCAGCACTGCACCATGTGCGAAATACTGGGGCATATTAAACTGTGGTAACTGGTTGAGGATTGAATACCCCACACCGACCACCATCACCACCAGACCCAACCCCATGAGCACGTTACCGAGTAACGAAGCGTTTTTGCGTTTCATATGTCACCTCCGGAACTTTCTGGGTTGTAACAGGGATTACCCCTCTTCCTTATGTGTAAAGTATAGACAACACCCTGTGGGTTATGTGCGGGCGTGATCACAATTACAACTCGTATTTCAACAAAACTTTACAAATAACCGTCTGAACACCTTGACTTTCTAATAGTCGATACAGGCAATTATTACGTTATCTGCGTTTAACACGGTGTTTTTTGTCAAGCGGGGCCGCAACCAGTAAACTACGCGCCAGTTATGTACTCACTCAGGACAAAAAAACGTGACGATTAAATTGATTGTCGGCCTGGCGAACCCTGGCGCTGAATACGCCGCAACGCGACATAATGCTGGCGCCTGGTTCGTTGACTTACTGGCGGAGCGCTTACGCGCCCCCCTGCGCGAAGAGGCTAAATTCTTTGGTTATACCTCGCGAGTTACCCTCGGAGGCGAAGATGTCCGCCTGTTAGTACCGACCACATTTATGAATCTCAGCGGCAAAGCCGTCGCAGCGATGGCCAGTTTTTTCCGCATAAATCCGGACGAAATTCTGGTCGCTCACGACGAACTGGATCTGCCCCCGGGCGTCGCAAAATTTAAATTGGGCGGTGGCCACGGTGGTCACAATGGACTGAAAGACATCATCAGTAAATTGGGTAATAACCCTAACTTTCACCGTTTACGCATCGGAATCGGTCATCCGGGCGATAAAAACAAAGTTGTCGGATTTGTGTTAGGCAAACCGCCTGTTAGTGAACAGAAGTTAATTGATGAAGCCATCGACGAAGCGGCGCGTTGTACTGAAATGTGGTTTACAGATGGTTTGACCAAAGCAACGAACCGATTGCACGCCTTTAAAGCGCAATAAGTCGTTGTCTGCGGCATTTTTGCCGAGTGCCGTGTATAATAGGCAAAGTTATTTCCATTTCTACAATCTGTTAGCGATAACAGGTTGGTTATTAAGATATTAAGGTGATTTAAATCATGGGATTCAAATGCGGTATCGTCGGTTTGCCCAACGTCGGGAAATCTACCCTGTTCAACGCGCTGACCAAAGCCGGTATTGAAGCGGCCAACTTTCCATTCTGTACCATCGAGCCGAACACGGGCGTCGTACCAATGCCTGACCCTCGTCTGGATCAACTGGCTGAAATCGTAAAACCGCAGCGTACGCTTCCCACTACCATGGAATTTGTCGATATCGCCGGTCTGGTAAAGGGTGCGTCCAAAGGTGAAGGTCTGGGTAACCAGTTCCTGACCAACATCCGTGAAACCGAAGCGATCGGCCACGTTGTTCGCTGCTTTGAGAATGACAATATCATTCACGTTTCCGGCAAAGTTAACCCGGCGGACGATATTGAGGTTATCAATACCGAACTGGCCCTGGCGGATCTCGACACCTGCGAGCGCGCGATTCACCGCGTACAGAAGAAAGCCAAAGGCGGCGATAAAGACGCGAAAGCCGAGCTGGCAGTACTGGAAAAATGCCTGCCACAGCTGGAAAACGCGGGCATGCTGCGCGCGCTGGATTTAAGCGCAGAAGAAAAAGCAGCTATTCGTTACCTGAGCTTCCTGACGCTGAAACCGACGATGTACATCGCCAACGTCAACGAAGACGGTTTTGAAAACAACCCGTATCTTGACCAGGTGCGTGAAATCGCGGCGAAAGAAGGTTCTGTTGTGGTTCCGGTTTGTGCTGCTGTTGAAGCAGACATTGCCGAACTGGACGACGAAGAGCGTGACGAGTTTATGCAGGAGCTGGGACTGGAAGAGCCGGGCCTGAATCGTGTGATCCGTGCTGGTTATAAATTGCTGAACCTGCAAACTTACTTCACCGCTGGTGTGAAAGAAGTGCGTGCATGGACCATTCCGGTTGGTGCAACTGCACCGCAAGCGGCTGGCAAAATCCACACTGATTTCGAAAAAGGTTTTATCCGCGCACAGACGATCGCGTTTGAAGACTTCATCACTTACAAAGGTGAACAAGGCGCGAAAGAAGCAGGCAAAATGCGTGCAGAAGGTAAAGATTACATCGTTAAAGATGGCGATGTGATGAACTTCCTGTTCAACGTCTAATACGTTAAAACCAGCACAGAAGTCTCTTTGCTGGCACTAAAAAAGCCATTATGTGGGCCCACATAATGGCTTTTTTGTTTCAGCGGATCATCCACGGCGCTTAAACTGACTCGCATCAATGCCATGTTGCTTCATTTTTCGCCACAGCGTAGTGCGACCAATCCCGAGTAATACCGACATTTCCTGAATACGTCCGCCAGTGACCTGGGCCGCGTTTATAATCGCCTCTTTTTCAACTTCCGCGAATGACAGACTGGTAGAAAGGCGTGTAGCGCTAACATCATCTGTCGGCTGTTCCGTAAACAGGTGTTCAGGCAAATCACTGACGCGAATACGTCCGTTGTCGCTACTCAGAGCAAGGTTCTCAAGAACACTATACAGTTCAAAATCATTGCCAGGCCATGCGCAAGAAACCAGACGGGTGAGCGCGTCGTCATCAATTTTCAGGCGGGTGGAGAAGCGTTTTTCGAGACTGCGCAATTTATTATTCACCAGCGCCGGAATACTGTCGCGCCGCATACGCAAAGGCGGGATGGTAATTTCAAATGCATGCAGCGCGTAATAAAGCTGGCGACTAAAGCGATTTTGTTCCACCAGCATCGCCAGGTCCGCTGTTGTAGTGGCTATCACTTTGACATCAATGGGTATTAAACGCCGCGCATCCAGTCTCGTGATGACGCCTTGTTTGATGACCTGAAGCAACGCTGACTGTAACTCCACCGCCAGATATTCAATCTTTTCAAGAAACAACGTGCCACCATGCGCCAGTTCCAGCCGACTCAGACGACTATTTTCATTCTCCGTTCTATCGCCACCAATAAATTCGTCCGCCAGCGCCACGTCGCCATATAACTCGCAATTAACAGCGATATACGGACCCGCAGCACGCTCGCTTTCATTATGAATTGCCTGGCTTAGCAGTGCTTTGCCAACGCCTTCTTCTCCACAGAGTAATACCGGGAAGCTGCTGCGCGCTGCCTGGCGGCCAAAATGGATCAACCGGCGAGTTTGCGGATCGTCCTGGGACATATGGGCGAAGGTATGGCTGACTTTACCTAATTGACTGGTCATCAATTGCCGCATTTGTTCTACCGGATGGAGCAACAGAATAAAGCTGGTTCCCTGTGTTTCAATTATCGGTTTAAGGGTAATGACCGTATCAATAAACTGGTGCTGACTTTCAAAGGTCGCTTCAACATGATTGAGCGGATGTGCCTGCTTTATTGCCTGCTGCAATACGGTGGGTAGCGTTAATAGCTCAGTGATCGCCCTTCCCTGACTTGTTGTCGCGTCCAGACGTAAAACACGCGCCGCCTGAGCATTGATAAATTGCAATTTACCCTGCTCGTCCCAGCTAATCACGCCGTCGTCCATACTTTCTAACAGGGCGTTAAGCTGATTTAAATGCCGATTTGTTTCAGTCAGTAAACTGTCTGTAAGCAGTAAGTTTCCTACCTCGCGTGCAATTGCCAGCGTCAATGGCAAATCGGCTGCGGTAATTTGCTCAACCGGACACGCCAGCGCTATCGTTCCCGTTAATCGGCCCTTGCTGTCAAACAGTGGCGTTGCACAAAATGCCCAATCCCAGAGCGCCTGTTTGAAATGTTGATCGGCCATCGTTTTCACTGACTGACCGGAGATAGCCGCTAACGATAGCGCACAAGTACCAATAATTCCCTCTGCGCAATACGTGCCGTCATTGAATCCCAGGACACTAAGCTGCTGCAACGTTTGCGGATCACCATAACGACTAAGAATGCAGGCGGTTTCATCAAGGATGAACAGTCCGCACGCCCGCGACTCCATATATTCCCAGGCATCTTCCAGTGCGGCTTGCCCGAGTGCCAGCATCGCTTTCTTACGCCGATAGATCGAAGCAAATGTTACCCCCCGAGCCTGGTGAGGTACGCTCCATGACTCCCGTTTCATCAGCTTGCGGCATCGCTCCCATGACGCTGATATCAAGGGAGATACGCTCTGTTCCTGGTTGTTAAAACCGTCATTCATATTTGCCGCCCTTATGACAAAAAGGTGTTCCGCCTCGCAAATTTACTTATCCAGACTCAGCATGGTTCCGTTATGGAACATTTATTAAAGCATATGTTTCATTATGAAACCTAATTTGGGTTAATTTTCTTTTCCCTTGCCTGAGGCACAATGGATTCATCGGCAGTCAGTGGTCGCCGTATCGTTGAACATCATCCATGCCCTACCGTAATTGCTGGAGCAAAATAATGAAAAAATTGATCAATGATGTGCAAGACGTACTGAACGAACAACTGGCGGGACTGGCGAAAGCGCATCCTTCGCTGACACTGCATCAGGACCCGGTATATGTCACCCGAGTCGATGCGCCGATTGCAGGAAAAGTGGCGCTATTGTCGGGCGGCGGCAGCGGACACGAACCGATGCACTGTGGTTATATTGGTCAGGGTATGCTCTCGGGGGCGTGTCCGGGCGAAATCTTCACCTCACCGACGCCCGATAAAATCTTTGAATGCGCCATGCAAATTGATGGCGGCGAAGGTGTACTGCTGATTATCAAAAATTACACCGGCGATATTCTTAACTTCGAAACAGCGACCGAATTACTGCACGATAGTGGCGTAAAAGTCACCACGGTAGTCATTGATGACGACGTCGCAGTTAAAGACAGTCTTTATACCGCCGGGCGGCGCGGCGTTGCCAATACAGTATTAATTGAAAAAATTGTTGGCGCAGCGGCAGAACGTGGCGACTCGTTGGACACCTGCGCACAACTGGGGCGTAAGTTGAATAATCAGGGCCACTCAATTGGTATCGCCCTCGGTGCCTGTACCGTTCCTGCCGCGGGTAAACCCTCTTTTACGCTGGCGGATAATGAGATGGAGTTCGGCGTCGGCATCCATGGTGAACCGGGTATTGATCGCCGCCCCTTCTCTTCCCTTGATCAAACCGTCGATGAAATGTTCGATACACTGCTGGAAAATGGCGCATACCATCGCACATTGCGTTTCTGGGATTATCAACAAGGTAGCTGGCAGGAAGAGATGCAAACTAAACAACCACTTCAGTGTGGCGATCGCGTGATTGCGCTGGTCAACAATCTTGGCGCGACACCGCTTTCTGAACTGTACGGTGTCTATAACCGTCTCACCACGCGTTGCCAGCAAGCTGGTTTTACCATCGAGCGCAATTTAATCGGCGCGTACTGCACCTCACTGGACATGACCGGTTTTTCCATCACATTACTGAAAGTTGATGACGAAACGCTGGCGTTATGGGACGCCCCGGTTCATACCCCGGCGCTTAACTGGGGTAAATAAGGAGATAACCATGTCACTGAGCAGAACTCAAATTGTTAACTGGCTCACTCGCTGTGGAGAAATTTTCAGCAAAGAGTGCGATTATCTTACCGGGTTGGATCGTGAAATCGGCGACGCTGACCACGGGCTGAATATGAATCGTGGATTTAGCAAGGTGGTGGAAAAACTCCCTGCCATCGCGGATAAAGACATCGGTTTCATTCTCAAAAATACCGGCATGACATTGCTTTCCAGCGTCGGCGGTGCCAGTGGTCCGCTGTTCGGGACCTTCTTTATCCGAGCCGCACAGGCGACCCAGGCACGACAAAGCCTGACACTGGAAGAGCTTTATCAGATGTTCCGCGATGGCGCAGACGGCGTAATCAGTCGTGGGAAAGCCGAACCTGGCGATAAAACCATGTGTGATGTCTGGGTGCCGGTAGTGGAGTCATTACGTCAATCCAGCGAGCAAACCCTTTCTGTTCCGGCGGCGCTTGAGACCGCCAGTAGCGTCGCGGAATCCGCCGCACAAAGCACAATTACGATGCAAGCCCGCAAAGGCCGCGCCAGTTATCTCGGTGAACGCAGTATTGGTCACCAGGATCCCGGCGCAACCTCCGTGATGTTTATGATGCAAATGCTGGCCTTAGCCGCAAAAGAGTAAGGAATTGGTAATGGTAAACCTGGTCATAGTTTCACATAGCGCCCGACTGGGAGAAGGTGTCGGTGAATTAGCCCGTCAGATGTTAATGAGCGATAGTTGTAAAATCGCCATTGCCGCAGGAATTGACGATCCGCAGAATCCCATCGGTACCGATGCCTTCAAAGTGATGGAAGCCATCGAATCCGTTGCCGATGCCGACCATGTGCTGGTCATGATGGATATGGGTAGCGCATTACTGAGTGCTGAAACTGCGCTGGAGTTGCTGGCACCCGAGATAGCCACAAAAGTACGTTTATGTGCAGCCCCATTAGTCGAGGGTACACTGGCAGCAACGGTTAGCGCAGCCTCAGGGGCTGATATCGACAAAGTTATCCATGATGCCATGCATGCGCTGGAAGCTAAACGTGAACAACTGGGTTTACCATCCTCCGATACTGAAATCTCTGACACATGTCCTCCGTACGATGAAGAAGCCCGTTCTCTGGCGGTGGTGATAAAAAACCGTAACGGCCTCCACGTACGTCCGGCCTCGCGACTGGTTTATACCTTATCGGCATTTAATGCAGACATGTTGCTGGAGAAAAACGGTAAATGCGTAACACCGGAGAGTATTAACCAGATTGCGCTGTTACAGGTCCGCTATAACGATACGCTGCGTCTGATTGCGAAAGGGCCTGAAGCTGAAGAGGCGCTGGTCGCTTTCCGTCAGTTGGCTGAAGATAATTTTGGGGAAACGGAAGAAGTTGCTCCGCCTCTTCTGCGTCCCGTTCCGCCTGTTTCGGGCAAAGCTTTTTATTATCAACCGGTTTTATGCACAGTACAGGCGAAATCATCACTGAGCGTGGAAGAAGAACAGGAACGCTTACGCCAGGCAATTGACTTCACGTTGTTAGATCTGATGACGTTAACGGCAAAGGCGGAAGCAAGCGGCCTTGATGATATCGCCGCAATCTTTTCCGGTCACCATACACTGTTAGACGATCCTGAACTGCTGGCGGCGGCAAGCGAACTCCTTCAGCATGAACATTGCACTGCAGAGTATGCCTGTCAGCAGGTTCTTAAAGAACTTAGCCAGCAATATCAGCAGCTGGATGACGAGTATCTACAAGCTCGTTATATCGATGTGGACGATCTTCTGCATCGCACCCTGGTCCATCTGACGCAGACAAAAGAAGAACTCCCTCAGTTTAGCGCGCCGACCATTTTACTGGCGGAAAACATTTATCCCTCCACGGTACTGCAACTGGATCCGGCGGTCGTGAAAGGCATCTGTCTTAGTGCCGGAAGTCCGGTATCCCACAGCGCCTTAATTGCCCGTGAACTGGGCATTGGCTGGATTTGCCAGCAAGGAGAGAAGCTGTATGCGATTCAACCAGAAGAGACGTTAATGCTGGATGTAAAAGCGCAACGCTTCAGCCATCAGGGTTAACCCAGATTTGTCTGTCGGTTCGCAGAAAAAGATTTCAATCATGCTCTTACGGCGATCCTGAACTAAGGTTTTCTGATACTTGAATACCGTTTTGTTCGGTGTCGCCAAAGGAGAATGATTGATGAAACCGCTTGCCCCTCGTCGCTCGCAGAAAGTGGCGTTAATACCTGCTACCGTATTATTGTGTGCCGCTGCGCTATCTGCACAGGCCGAAGAAACATCGGTGATGCCACAATCGCCTGATATTTTGTTAGGCCCTCTGTTTAACGATGTGCAAAACGCCAAACTTTTTCCTGATCAAAAAACTTTTGCCGATGCCGTGCCGAACAGCGATCCGTTGATGATCCTCGCAGACTATCGGATGCAGCAGAATCAGAGCGGGTTCGATCTGCGCCATTTCGTTAACGTCAATTTCACCCTGCCGAAAGAAGGAGAGACATATGTTCCTCCAAAAGGGCAGTCACTGCGCGAACATATTGAGGGACTTTGGCCGGTATTAACCCGTTCTACCGAAAGTACCGAAAAATGGGATTCTCTGTTGCCATTGCCGAAACCCTATGTCGTGCCAGGGGGACGTTTTCGCGAAGTCTATTATTGGGACAGTTACTTCACCATGTTGGGACTTGCCGAAAGTGGTCACTGGGATAAAGTAGCGGATATGGTGGACAATTTTGCTCATGAAATAGACACTTACGGTCACATTCCCAACGGGAACCGCACCTATTATTTAAGCCGCTCCCAACCGCCCTTCTTTGCTCTGATGGTAGAATTACTGGCACAACATGAAGACGATGCCGCTTTGAAACAGTATTTTCCGCAACTGCAAAAAGAGTACGCGTACTGGATGGACGGTATTGAAAACCTGCAGGCCGGACAACAGGAAAAGCGCGTTGTTAAACTCAAGGATGGCACTATTCTTAACCGCTACTGGGATGACCACGATACGCCACGTCCGGAGTCGTGGGTAGAAGATATTGCCACCGCCAAAAGCAATCCTAATCGCCCAGCCACTGAAATTTATCGCGATCTGCGCTCTGCCGCCGCATCAGGCTGGGATTTCAGCTCGCGCTGGATGGACAACCCGCAGCAGTTAAATACGTTACGCACCACCAGCATCGTACCGGTCGATCTGAACAGCCTGATGTATAAAATGGAGAAAATCCTCTCCCGCGCCAGTAAAGTCATCGGGGATAATGCGATGGCCAGCCAATATGAAACGCTCGCCGATGCCCGTCAGAAAGGGATCGAAAAATACCTGTGGAACGATCAACACGGCTGGTATGCCGACTACGACCTGAAGAGCAATAAAGTGCGAAATCAGTTAACTGCCGCCGCCCTGTTCCCGCTTTATGTCAATGCAGCAGCGAAAGATCGCGCCAGCAAAATGGCGACGGCAACGAAGACACATCTGCTGCAACCAGGCGGCCTGAACACCACGTCGGTGAAAAGTGGTCAACAATGGGATGCGCCAAACGGCTGGGCACCGTTGCAGTGGGTCGCGACAGAAGGATTGCAAAACTACGGGCAAAAAGAGGTGGCAATGGACATTAGCTGGCACTTCCTGACCAATGTTCAGCACACTTATGACCGGGAGAAAAAGCTGGTGGAAAAATATGATGTCAGTACTACCGGTACGGGAGGCGGCGGTGGCGAATATCCATTGCAGGATGGTTTTGGCTGGACCAACGGTGTCTCGCTGAAAATGCTGGATTTGATCTGCCCGAAAGAGCAACCATGCGACAATGTTCCGGCAACGCATCCGACCAACAAATCAACAACACCGCCAGGCACCAAAGTCGCAGAACCTTCGCATTAACCTGCTTTTACCCAACAACGTCATTCTGCTTATACGGATGACGTTGCCGTTTTGTTTGGTTTTCAAATACCGTTAGATTTAATCATAATTTGAAGGCGGATAACGGCGTCAGTTCCACTATCCGCCTTAATGAATACGTTTATTCTCTTCGCAGGAGGCGAAATACGCCCAGCACCAGGATAGCGCCCACTACCGCCACCAGGAAGCTGTGCAAATTAAAACCGCTGATGGAGCCGCCAATGCCAAACATGGTTGCCAGCCAGCCGCCGACAACCGCACCGACTATCCCGAGAATACAGGTCAGGAAAAATCCACCACCATCTCGCCCTGGCATGATCAGCTTGGCGATAATACCGGCTATCAGGCCAAAAATAATCCAGGCAATAATTCCCATGTTCAGGCCCTCGTTTCGATGAATCGGACGCAAGAAATACTTACGTCAACGCTCTAAGTATAGGCAAGGGCAGGATCGATGCTGGGCGTATGTCGGCTGATTTAAGAACAACATGTAAAAAATATTCACGCATTTGTATTAAGTTTTATTAATTGCGACCGATAAACCAGAGACAGTTTATCGATCAGGAGTTTTTCCGCGTGAGTCACTACCATGAGCAGTTCCTGAAACAAAATCCCTTAGCAGTGCTGGGCGTTTTACGCGATTTGCACAAAGCCGCAATTTCTTTGCGTATCGGTTGGAATGGCGGGCAGCTGATCAGCAAAATATTGGCAATAACCCCGGATAAACTGGTGCTGGATTTCGGCAGTCAAGCCGAAGACAACAACGCCGTGCTAAAGGCGCAGCACATTACCATAACCGCCGAAACCCAGGGTGCAAAAGTCGAGTTTACTGTTGAACAACTACAGCAGAGTGAATACTTGCAGCTTCCGGCATTTATTACCGCACCGCCTCCCACCTTGTGGTTTGTACAACGACGCCGATATTTCCGCATCTCCGCCCCACTCCATCCGCCTTATTTTTGCCAGACCAAACTGGCGGATAATAGTACGTTACGTTTTCGCCTGTATGATTTGTCGTTAGGCGGCATGGGCGCATTACTGGAAACGGCAAAGCCTGTCGGATTGCACGAAGGCATGCGCTTCGCTCAGATTGAAGTCAATATGGGACAATGGGGCGTTTTTCACTTTGACGCCCAGTTACTCTCCATCAGCGAGCGCAAATTGATTGATGGTAAAAATGAAACCATCTCCACTCCCCGTCTGAGCTTTCGTTTTCTTAACGTTAGCCCGACGGTGGAGCGGCAATTACAGCGGATTATTTTCTCACTAGAGCGGGAAGCCCGGGAGAAAGCGGACAAAGTGCGCGACTGAGTTACATCGCGTTAAGTGCCTGCTCGAGTTTGTAGATATAGCGCGGCGCCTGCGGTGCAGGATGATTTTGCGCTACGTGATCAAGGAACTCATCAGCATCCAGATCGTTAATTTTGCTGATTGCCTTTTTCCGATCTGACGAGAAAGTACGTAGCAGCGCACCAGCCCCGTTAGCGTATGACACCACCAGCGCATATTGCAGTACCTTTGGATCTTCAATGCCTGCCAGCGGGCCGGTTTCGAGAATATTCAAGTAAGCCGCCCCCATTGAGATATTACGCTCCGGATTTTTCAGCTCACTGGTTGTCGGTTCCCCGCTCCAGCCCATGCGACGATAAACATCACGCCCGGACGTTGACGCTTTTAGCTGCATCAGACCAATCGCATTCGACTTACTCACCGCGTTCGGGTTACCACCCGATTCGATAGCAATAATCGCCGTGATCAATTGTGGATCGACGCCCCAGGCCGCACCGGCTTTCTGGCTTATTGGCATCCACTGCATCGCACGTTGTACCGGAACTTTCGCATTCCACGGCGGATTCGTATAGTCATGCTTTGATGAACAACCCGCTAATAACACAATCAAAAAGGCAAACCATCTCAATTTCACTTCATCAATCCTTATAGCCTGGAATCGCCGTTGAGGTGACAACGGCACACCTAAGCGGCATGATATACAATTCGTTTCTGTTGTCAGCAAGGAATTGCCATGTCTCAGTTTCACTTAATCGCCCCGTCGGGTTACTGCATTAATCAGCACGCCGCGCAGCGCGGTATTCAACGCCTGATGGATGCGGGTCATCAGGTCAATAACGTAGAGGTCATTGCCCGTCGCTGTGAGCGGTTTGCAGGTACGGAAACGGAGCGTCTGGCGGATATTAATTCCCTTGCAGGGCTGACATCACCCAACACTATCGTACTGGCGGTTCGCGGCGGTTACGGTGCCAGCCGCTTACTGGCGGATATTGACTGGCAGGCGCTGGTTGCCCGACAACAACATGATCCGTTGCTGATCTGCGGGCATAGCGATTTCACAGCCATCCAGTGTGGACTACTGGCCCAGGGTAATGTCATCACCTTTAGCGGCCCGATGCTGGTGGCGAATTTTGGCGCGGAAGAGTTGAACGCCTTTACCGAGCACCACTTCTGGCTGGCGTTACGCAATGAAACCTTCACCCTTGAATGGCAAGGGGAAGGCCCGACATGTCAGACCGAAGGCACGCTTTGGGGGGGCAATCTCGCGATGCTGATTTCGCTGATCGGTACACCGTGGATGCCACAAATTGAGAACGGCATTCTGGTACTGGAAGATATTAATGAGCACCCTTTCCGTGTCGAGCGTATGCTGTTACAGCTCTATCATGCCGGAATTTTACCGCGTCAGAAGGCGATTATTCTCGGTAGCTTTAGCGGCAGCTCACCAAATGATTATGACGCGGGTTACAACCTGGAGTCAGTGTACGCGTTTTTGCGTTCCCGCTTGTCGATTCCACTCATTACCGGTCTCGATTTTGGTCATGAACAACGCACGGTTACGCTGCCGTTGGGCGCACTTGCCACTCTTCATCATACCCAGGAAGGCACTCAGTTGACGATTAGCGGTCATCCTGTTCTTAAAATGTAAAAAAATTACGCTTCAGGACTAAGTAAAACGCTGTTTCTGCCGCTAATATGGTAGGGTTTATATAAGAGACAGCGTAATCAGGAGTAACCGACCGTTGGATGCCACAACAATAATTAGCCTTTTCATCTTAGGATCCATCCTTGTCACCAGCAGTATTTTACTTAGTTCATTTTCTTCCCGTCTTGGCATTCCCATTCTGGTTATTTTTCTGGCGATCGGCATGCTGGCGGGGGTTGATGGCGTCGGCGGCATCCCGTTTGATAATTACCCCTTTGCCTACATGGTAAGTAACCTCGCACTGGCAATTATTTTGCTCGATGGCGGGATGCGTACCCAGGCCAGTTCATTTCGCGTGGCGTTAGGTCCGGCGCTGTCACTGGCGACGCTGGGCGTGCTTATCACCTCCGGTTTAACCGGTATGATGGCGGCGTGGCTGTTTAATCTCAATTTGATTGAAGGCTTATTAATCGGCGCAATTGTCGGCTCCACCGATGCCGCAGCGGTATTTTCTCTGCTTGGCGGCAAGGGGCTTAACGAACGTGTTGGCTCAACTCTGGAAATAGAATCCGGTAGTAATGATCCGATGGCAGTTTTTCTGACTATTACGTTGATAGCGATGATCCAGCATCATGAAAGCACTATCAGCTGGATGTTCGCGGTCGATATTCTGCAGCAATTTGGGCTGGGAATTTTGATCGGTCTTGGCGGTGGTTATTTACTGCTGCAAATGATCAACCGCATCGCACTGCCCGCCGGATTATATCCATTGCTGGCATTAAGCGGCGGTATTCTGATTTTCTCATTAACCACTGCGCTGGAAGGCAGCGGTATTCTGGCGGTTTATCTGTGCGGTTTTCTGCTGGGTAATCGCCCTATTCGCAATCGCTACGGCATTCTGCAGAATTTCGACGGCCTCGCCTGGCTGGCACAAATCGCCATGTTCCTCGTACTGGGCCTGCTGGTTACCCCGAGTGACTTACTGCCTATTGCCATTCCGGCGCTTATTTTGTCCGCATGGATGATTTTCTTCGCCCGTCCCCTTTCTGTATTTGCTGGATTGCTGCCGTTCCGTGGCTTCAATTTGCGCGAGCGCTTATTTATCAGTTGGGTCGGACTGCGCGGCGCGGTGCCAATTATCCTGGCGGTGTTCCCGATGATGGCGGGCCTGGAGAATGCGCGCCTGTTCTTTAATGTCGCCTTCTTTGTGGTTCTGGTTTCATTGTTGTTACAGGGAACGTCGCTCTCGTGGGCAGCGAAAAAAGCCAAAGTGGTGGTTCCGCCCGTCGGACGTCCGGTGTCGCGCGTTGGGCTGGATATTCATCCAGAAAATCCGTGGGAGCAGTTTGTTTATCAGCTGAGTGCCGATAAATGGTGTGTAGGTGCGGCACTGCGCGATCTGCATATGCCAAAAGAGACGCGTATTGCGGCACTGTTTCGTGATAACCAGTTGCTTCATCCCACCGGCAGCACCCGACTGCGTGAAGGCGACGTCTTGTGCGTGATTGGTCGGGAACGCGATCTCCCGGCGCTCGGTAAATTGTTCAGCCAGTCACCGCCGATCGCGCTGGATCAACGCTTCTTTGGTGACTTCATTCTTGAAGCCAGTGCCAAATACGCCGATGTGGCGCTGATATATGGTCTGGAAGACGGGCGAGAGTATCGCGATAAACAGCAAACGCTGGGGGAAATTGTCCAACAGTTGTTAGGCGCGGCACCAGTTGTTGGCGACCAGGTCGAGTTTGCCGGGATGATCTGGACGGTGGCCGAGAAAGAAGATAATGAAGTGCTGAAGATTGGCGTTCGGGTAGCAGAGGAAGAAGCCGAATCTTAAGTTTGATACGTCTTGTATCGGCGGATGCGACGCTGGTCGCATCCGCCGATATAAGTTACACCGTCACAACAGGCACACGTAACGCCAATGCGCACATCAACTCATAGCCAACGGTTCCGGCAGCAGCGGCAACATCATCAATTTTGATTTCTTTGCCCCACAACTCAACCGGTGTACCAATTCCCGCCTGCGGACAAGGCGTCAAGTCAACCGCCAGCATATCCATCGAGACAGTCCCCACCGTCATGGTGCGTACGCCGTCCACTAAAACAGGTGTTCCGGTTGGCGCATGACGCGGATAACCGTCAGCGTATCCGGCGGCGACAATGCCAATTCGTTGTTCATCACGCGCGGTATAGCGACCGCCATAGCCCACACGATCTCCCGCTTTTATCGTCTGGACACCAATAATCTCACTACTTAACGTCATTACCGGACGTAATCCGGTATTGGCGATATCGCGCCACTGACCGGACGGCGAAGCACCATACAAAATAATCCCCGGCCGCACCCAGTCAAAATGCGCTTCCGGATGCCACAGCGTTGCCGCCGAATTAGATAACGAGCGCCGACACTCAAGCCCTTCCGACGCCTGGTCAACACGCGCCATCGCTTCGGTAATCCCATCAGGATGCTCGGCCTCGGCAAAATGCGACATCAGAGTCATTTCGCCAACATTCGCCATCGCCCGCAGTTGCTGCCAGACGGTGGGCACGCGATCGGGCAGGAAGCCCAGCCGATTCATTCCACTGTTTACTTTAAGATAAATATCCAGTGGTGCTTTTAGCCGCGCGTTTTGCAACGCTTTGAGCTGCCAGTTACTGTGAACGCAGGTAGTCAGACGATACTGGTCATAAATCTCCAGATCCTGTGCATGGAAAAAGCCTTCCAACATGAGGATCGGCCCTTTCCAGCCACGCTCACGTAAAGTAATAGCCTCTTCCAGATTAAGTAAGGCAAAACCATCAGTCGCCCCGAGCGCACTCCAGATACGCTCAATACCGTGCCCATACGCGTTCGCTTTTACCACCGACCAGACGCGCGCGTGCGGCGCGGCCTGGCGGACAATATTCAGATTCTGTTTTAATGCCTGTAGATCGAGGCTGGCCTGTATCGGTCTGGTCATCTCGACTCCTTAACTGTGCGCACCATGTAAATGGCCCGGGCGTGATGGCGTGAATCCACGGCTGTAGCGCGCTACGCTTAAATCCTCATACGGAATAGCGGGTGTGCGACCAGAGAGCAGATCGCTTAACAACTGACCGGAACCGCAAGCCATCGTCCAGCCGAGCGTGCCGTGACCGGTATTCAGCCACAGATTTTTGAAGCGAGTGCGACCAACAACCGGCGTGCCGTCTGGCGTCATCGGGCGCAGACCGGTCCAGAATGTAGCCTGCTCAACATGACCACCGCGCGGATAGAGATCGCGAACCACCATCTCCAGCGTTTCACGCCGCGGCTGTAACAGTTCAGTGTTAAAGCCAACAATTTCCGCCATTCCGCCGACGCGGATGCGGTTATCGAAACGGGTAATGGCGATTTTGTAGGTTTCATCAAGAATGGTGGATACCGGCGCACCATCTTCCTGCGCAATCGGAATGGTCAAGGAATACCCCTTCAGCGGATATACTGGAATATCAACAATGCCTTTGAGCATCGCCGTCGAGTAAGAACCAAACGCCATCACATACGCATCGGCCTTAATCACTTCGTCGCCACACTTCACGCCATAGATTTGCTCACCGTCGCAAAGCAGCTGATCAACTGGCGTATTAAAGCGGAATTTAACCCCCGCCTGCTCTGCCATTCGCGCCAGATTCTGGGTAAAGAGCTGACAATCTCCGGTTTCATCATTGGGTAACTGCAGACCGCCCGTCAGTTTGTGCGCCACTTCTGCCAGTGCGGGTTCCACTTCCGCCAGGCGGCTGGATTCCAGTAATTTGTACGGTACCCCAGCATCTTCCAGCACGGCGATATCGCGAGTGGCGTTTTCATACTGTTGTTCAGTTCGGAACAATTGCAGCGTCCCGCCCTGCCGTCCTTCATACTGGATATTTGTCTCTGCGCGTAATGCTTTCAGGCAATCACGGCTGTATTCCGCCAGGCGCACCATCCGCCCTTTATTTTCCATATAATGGCTGGTGTCGCAGTTACGTAACATTTGCCACATCCATTTCAACTGGAACTGCGTACCGTCGAGACGAACGGCCAGCGGTGCATGGCGCTGAAACATCCATTTAATCGCTTTTAAAGGCACGCCTGGCGCCGCCCAAGGCGCGGCATATCCGGGGGAGATTTGCCCGGCATTCGCGGCGCTGGTTTCAAGAGCCGCCCCTGGTTCCCGATCAATGACGGTGACCTCATGTCCAGCCTGATTCAGATACCAGGCGCTGGCAACGCCTACCACACCACTTCCCAGTATGACAACTCGCATAGCCACTCCGATAACGGTAGATACAGTAAAAGAATAATAATCTAATTACATCTTGATAACTCAGTTGAAAATATTATTCAACATATGGCTTTTTTATGGTGAGCTAGCTCACATCTCCCTTATACGGCGGGAATATGCTGTCTTTGGTATCTCCTGCTGAACGCGCTTTTTATCCAGCAGAAAATTCCGTTGAGAAGCTAATTATTGGCACTCCGATAATAAGAAATCGCAAAGAAAAAAATTCTCCGGTGACGCGGTTTTTAACAGGTGTTCTATGCTTGAAATGAGGCGTTCCACACAGAGAGCGCCGACAACAATGAGGTGCGCGTATGGCGACGATCGATTCTATGAATAAGGACACCACACGTTTGAGCGATGGACCCGACTGGACGTTCGACCTGCTGGATGTTTATCTGGCAGAGATAGACCGGGTGGCGAAACTCTATCGGCTGGATACCTACCCGCACCAGATTGAAGTGATCACTTCGGAACAGATGATGGATGCCTACTCCAGCGTCGGTATGCCAATTAACTACCCGCACTGGTCATTCGGTAAAAAGTTTATCGAAACTGAACGTCTGTATAAGCACGGTCAGCAAGGGCTGGCCTATGAAATCGTCATTAACTCTAACCCCTGTATCGCTTACCTGATGGAAGAGAACACCATTACCATGCAGGCGCTGGTGATGGCTCATGCCTGCTATGGACACAACTCTTTCTTCAAAAACAATTACTTGTTCCGTAGCTGGACCGACGCCAGTTCGATTGTCGATTACCTGATTTTTGCCCGAAAATACATTACCGAGTGCGAAGAGCGGTATGGCGTTGATGAAGTCGAACGGCTGCTGGACTCCTGTCATGCCCTGATGAACTACGGTGTGGATCGTTACAAGCGACCGCAAAAAATCTCGCTGCAAGAAGAGAAAGCCCGGCAGAAAAGTCGCGAAGAGTATCTGCAAAGCCAGGTCAACATGCTGTGGCGTACGCTGCCGAAACGCGAGGAAGAGAAAACAGTTGCTGAAGCGCGCCGTTATCCTTCCGAGCCACAAGAAAATCTGCTCTATTTTATGGAGAAAAATGCGCCACTACTGGAATCATGGCAGCGTGAAATCCTGCGTATTGTGCGTAAAGTAAGCCAGTATTTCTATCCGCAAAAACAGACCCAGGTGATGAATGAAGGCTGGGCGACCTTCTGGCACTACACCATCCTTAACCATCTGTATGATGAAGGGAAAGTGACCGAACGCTTTATGCTGGAATTTTTGCATAGCCACACAAATGTGGTTTTCCAGCCGCCCTATAACAGCCCGTGGTACAGCGGAATAAATCCGTATGCGCTTGGTTTCGCCATGTTCCAGGATATTAAACGGATTTGTCAGTCGCCGACGGAAGAAGACAAATACTGGTTCCCGGATATCGCTGGTTCAGACTGGCTGGAAACATTGCATTTTGCGATGCGTGATTTCAAAGATGAGAGCTTTATCAGCCAGTTCCTGTCACCTAAAGTGATGCGTGACTTCCGTTTCTTCACCGTGCTGGACGACGATCGGCATAATTATCTGGAAATTTCTGCCATTCATAATGAGGAAGGTTATCGGGAGATCCGTAACCGACTATCATCGCAATATAACTTAAGTAATCTGGAACCGAATATTCAAATCTGGAATGTGGATTTGCGCGGCGACCGTTCACTGACGCTGCGCTACATTCCGCATAACCGCGCTCCGCTGGATCGGGGGCGTAAAGAGGTGCTGAAGCATGTGCATCGCCTGTGGGGATTTGATGTGATGCTGGAACAGCAAAACGAAGATGGTAGCGTCGAGTTGCTGGAACGCTGCCCGCCAAGAATGGGAAATCTATAAATAGCCCTCCTCATTTGAGGAGGGCAGTTTCTGACAATGAACCGCTCATTTTTGCCGGATGCGGCGTACACGCCTTATCCGGCTGGCAAAGTATCGAAAATTCAATATATTGTAAGAACTACGTAGGCCTGATAAGCATAACGCATCTGACAATTATGCATTTGTCATCAGTCTGGAAGGATTATCGCCCCTGAATGGCTAAATCACCTGGTAGATTCTTCTGCATCCGATGCCAAATCTCTCCACTTTCATGCCCATAGCGACGTACGGTTTCATACACCTGATCGTGTGCGCCTTCACTGCACAACGCCGACAGCTTGTGGTAGAAGCCGAGCGCCAGACTGCGCGCTTCCGGATTAGCGAAATAGTGACGACCAATACGCGTATATAACCCTTTCATCCCGTTGAGGATCAGACCGTAAATCGGGTTACCGGAAGCAAATGCCAGACCACGGAAAATGTTGTAATCCAGCTCGGCAAAAGCATCGGCGTGATCCGCCACTTCATTGGCTGTTGCCAACACTTCCTGCGCTTTATCGGGATGCTGACGAAACGCGGTGCGAATAAAAATAGTCGAAATGTTGGTACGCACTGACAGCAAATTATCAATAAGCTGCGGCACACTTTCGTGATCCAGTCGCGCCAGCGTCTCAAGAATATTCAACCCGGAGGTTTCCCAGAAATTATTCACTTTCGTCGGCTTGCCGTGTTGAATGGTCAACCAGCCATCACGAGCCAGACGTTGTAACACTTCACGTAACGTAGTACGCGTTACGCCAATTAATTCTGAAAGTTCACGTTCTGCGGGCAAAATAGTCCCGGGAGGGAAGCGGTTATTCCAGATACTTTCAATAATGTACTCTTCCGCGAAACCCGCCGGGCTTTGCGCCTTAATGACCATAGTGAGATTTCCATAACACAGCAAAACAAAGTTGTACTCATCATACCAGAGGCCTAACTACGCTGATAGCAGACAAAAAGAAGAAAAAAGGGATCAAGGCTTCATTTTCTGCAAGTCATCACTTTGACTATCAATGCTTGCCTCACTCCTGTCAGGCCGTTAAGCTTTGCGCTTAAACATAAAAACATCATTGATTATTTCTAAGGTAAGGGAAACCATCATGGAAATCTCCTGGGGCCGCGCACTATGGCGCAATTTTTTGGGCCAGTCCCCCGACTGGTACAAACTCGCCCTCATCATTTTCTTAATTGTAAATCCGTTAATTTTCCTCATCAGTCCTTTTGTCGCAGGCTGGCTGCTGGTGGCGGAATTTATTTTTACTCTGGCGATGGCCCTTAAATGCTATCCGCTGCTCCCCGGCGGTCTGTTGGCTATCGAAGCCGTCTTCATCGGGATGACCAGTGCGGAGCACGTCCGTGAAGAGGTGGCGGCGAATCTTGAAGTCTTACTGCTACTGATGTTTATGGTGGCGGGCATCTATTTTATGAAACAGCTGTTGCTGTTCATTTTTACTCGCTTGCTATTAAGCATTCGCTCCAAAATGCTACTGTCGCTCTCTTTTTGCATGGCGGCGGCATTTCTCTCCGCATTCCTTGATGCCTTAACCGTCGTTGCAGTGGTTATCAGCGTCGCGGTTGGGTTTTATGGCATTTATCATCGCGTAGCCTCTTCCCGTCCCGAAGATAGCGACCTGCAAGACGATAGTCATATCGACCAGCATTACAAAATTGTTCTGGAGCAATTCCGTGGTTTCCTGCGTAGTCTGATGATGCACGCAGGCGTCGGTACCGCACTAGGTGGCGTGATGACCATGGTGGGTGAGCCGCAAAACCTGATTATCGCCAAAGCCGCTGGCTGGCATTTTGGCGATTTCTTCCTGCGCATGTCGCCAGTGACCGTTCCGGTCCTGATCTTTGGCCTGTTAACCTGCCTGCTGGTAGAGAAAATGCGTTGGTTTGGCTACGGTGAAATACTGCCGGAGAAAGTCCGCGAAGTGCTGCAACAGTTTGACGATCAGAGCCGCCGCCAGCGTACACGTCAGGATAAAACTCGTCTGATTGTCCAGGCGATTATCGGCGTCTGGCTGGTGACTGCGCTGGCGTTGCATCTCGCAGAAGTGGGGCTGATTGGTTTATCGGTCATTATTCTGGCCACTTCGTTGTCCGGAGTAACCGATGAGCATGCTATCGGTAAAGCGTTCACCGAGTCGTTGCCGTTTACCGCTCTGTTGACAGTCTTTTTCTCGGTAGTCGCGGTGATTATCGATCAGCAACTGTTCTCGCCGATTATCCAGTTTGTGTTACAAGCATCAGAGCATGCCCAACTGTCGTTGTTCTATATTTTCAACGGGTTGCTGTCATCGATTTCGGACAACGTCTTCGTGGGGACGATTTATATCAATGAGGCGAAGGCAGCAATGGAGAGCGGCGCGATTACGCTGAAGCAATTCGAGCTGCTGGCGGTAGCCATTAATACCGGGACCAACCTGCCCTCCGTCGCCACGCCGAATGGACAGGCCGCATTCTTGTTCCTGCTGACTTCCGCACTCGCGCCATTGATTCGTCTCTCTTATGGCCGCATGGTATGGATGGCCCTGCCTTACACCATCGTACTGACTCTCGTCGGACTGCTCTGTGTCGAGTTTACTCTTGCCCCTGTAACCGAATGGTTTATGCAGATGGGGTGGATAGCCGCGCTTTGATAACAACTGACCGGGCATATTGATGCCCGGTTTGCCTTTTCGCCCGATAATTGTTCGATTACGATCGTTTTTTGATTCCCCCAGGTGGCGCAGCGAATGAATTGGTTTAAACTGCGCACTCTATGCTTATTGCAGGGAAATGATTATGTTGCGATTTTTGAACCAATGTTCACAGGGCCGGGGGGCGTGGCTGTTAATGGCATTTACCGCTCTGGCACTGGAACTGACGGCGCTGTGGTTCCAGCATGTGATGTTACTAAAACCTTGCGTGCTCTGTATTTATGAACGCTGCGCATTATTCGGCGTTCTGGGTGCTGCGCTGATTGGCGCTATCGCCCCGAAAACTCCGCTGCGTTATGTAGCGATGATTATCTGGTTGTATAGTGCGTTCCGTGGTGTGCAATTAACTTACGAACACACCATACTTCAGCTCTATCCTTCGCCGTTTGCGACCTGTGATTTCATGGTTCGTTTCCCGGACTGGCTGCCGCTGGATAAATGGGTGCCGCAAGTGTTTGTCGCCTCTGGCGATTGCGCCGAGCGTCAGTGGGAGTTTTTAGGTCTGGGAATGCCGCAGTGGCTGCTCGGTATCTTTGTCGCTTACCTGATTGTTGCGGTACTGGTGGTGATTTCTCAGCCGTTTAAAGCGAAAAAACGTGACCTGTTTGGTCGCTAATCCATTCGGCGCTCCTGCGGGAGCGCCTTTTGCCTGCCGCTATGTTTATTTGACTCGCAGTAAATCAGAACTTCGCGTTGTATAACGTGGTGAAAGCATGGCACGTTTCATCTGCCATTGTTGCTGGCTTCCTTGCCCGGCAAAATAGAGCGTTCCTCTACCCTCTTTAGCATTCAGCGTATCCATTACCGCCATCAATTGCTCACTCCCGGGGCGCGGTGCGTTGTCATCAAATAAATTGAGCTGAGCTACTCCCTGACTGAAGAAATCGCCCAGCATCACGCCCGCTTTTTGGTAGCGATGGCCTTCTTGCCAGATGGCATCCAGAGATCGCGTTGCTGCGTTAATAATATCCCTGCTATCCTGAGTGGGCGTCAGCAGTTTTACCGACGCGCTGTTGCCATAATAAGGTTCGTTGAGCGCAAATGGCGACGTTTTAATAAACGCGGAAATAAACCGACAATATTGATGCTCACTGCGGAGCTTTTCCGCCGCCCGCGCGGCATAACTACAAATGGCCTGTCGCATCGAAGCATAATCCGTAATGCGTTCACCAAACGAGCGGGAACAGATGATTTCCTGCTTCGTCGGTGCAAACTCTTCCAGTTGCAAACAGGGTTCGCCGCGCAGTTCACGCACCGTTCTTTCGAGTACAACATTAAAGTGTTTACGAATAAACCGGATATCCGTGTCCGCTAAATCGAGAACGGTTTTAATCCCCATCGCCTCCAGCTTTTTACTGATTCGCCGTCCAATACCCCAGACTTCATCCACGGGTAGAGCAGCCATTAATTTACGCTGGCGTTCCAGATTCGATAAATCCACCACCCCACCGGTCTGCCGCTGCCATTTTTTTGCCGCATGGTTGGCAAGTTTTGCCAGCGTTTTGGTCTGGGCAATACCCACCCCCACGGTGAGATGGGTGCGTTGCAATACCGTTGCGCGAATTTCTCTGCCAAAGTCAGTGAGATCGCGGCAGTGACGTACCCCCGTCAAATCGCAGAACGCTTCATCAATACTGTAAATCTCCACGCGAGGAGACAGCTCTTCCAGCGTCGACATCACCCGATTGCTCATGTCTGCATAAAGCTCATAATTGCTGCTAAAGCAAACAACGCCACAGCGGCGAAACAGTTCTTTTTCTTTGAACCAGGGAGCACCCATTTTAACGCCCAGCGCCTTTGCCTCAGCGTTTCGGGCAATAACGCAACCGTCATTATTCGATAACACAACCACCGGTTTACCCCATAAGTCAGGGCGAAACACCGCTTCACAACTGGCATAAAACGCGTTCACATCGCAAAGGGCAAACATCAGCGCATCGCCTTTATTACATGGATAACTACGCCAAAGACATCCAGCGTATCCTCACTGCTGAGGGTAATCGGCGAGTACGCGCTATTCATGGGAATAAGCTGTACCGTCGGGCGCAACTGCAATTTTTTCACCGTAAACTCGCCATCGACAGCAGCGATGACGATATCGCCGTGGCTGGCGGTAATGGCGCTATCGACAATCAATAAATCACCATCACTAATCCCACCGTCAATCATGGAGTCACCGCTCGCTTTGACGAAGTAAGTCGCGCTGGGATGCTGAATAAGCAATTGATTCAGATCGATACGCTGTTCCACGTAATCCGCTGCCGGTGAAGGAAAACCACACTGAACAAGATCGCTAAATAGCGGAAAAGTCACAATTTCGCGGAGATCCGCAGGCTTGATAAACAACATAATAATCCGCCTGAATTTATACTGTTTATATAT
>NZ_JAATUR010000032.1 GCF_011881725.1 Escherichia coli
GTAATCTCAGCAATGTATTGAATTTACGTGCTTTTGCTGGCCGGTTAAGGCGTTTACGCCGCATCCGGCATGAACAAAGCGCACGTTGTCAACACTCTGAAATGCCGGGAATAAATCCCGGCATTTTCATAATCAGAAGTTGTAACCTACCACCAGGTAACCACCCCAGCCGGTAGAGCGAACGTTGAAGTTGCCGTTGCCGAAGTTCAGCTCTGCATCGTCGTTCCACTGACCACCGTCGTGCCAGTAACGTGCAACGACAGAGTAGTGCCAGTGATCGTAGTTCAGCGCCAGAATATGGCTGGAAGCGATGGAGTTATTGGTACGCGTCTTAATACCATTGATTGCGTTACCACTGTCGTCACCCAGATCGGAACCCCAGTCGAAGTTGGTGAAACCGATGTAGCTCAGCTGACCGCCCCACAGATCGGTAATCGGCACAAAGTATTTAATTTTGAAACGGTAACCGTCCCATTCATTTTCATTCGCTGCGCCGTAGTTCTGCCACTGGTATTTCGCATAGACGTTCATGGACAGGCTCATCGGCAGACCCGTGTCGATGTCGGTACCCAGACCCATATACCAGGTGCTCTGGCGACCATCTTTGTTACGACCCATGTCGTAAATGTAGTTGTTCGCGAAGTACCACTCTTTGAACGGACCAAAGCTAAGGTCAGTATTGGTCAGCTTGTCGATGGAGAAACGTGGTTCGATTTCCATAAACAGCGGAGAACCGTGGTTCCAGATACCTTTGGCATCAGAGTTACCACCGAAGAATACCGGCGCATCCGCGTAGCCATAGAAGTCGAACCAGTCTTTCTTAGCGAATGCTTCATACTCCAGGTAAGTATCGTTACGGATCTGAGGTCCGAAACGGGTGTGGTAGCTACCAACTACGTTAACGCTCTGGTGCCACCAGTCGGAAAGGTACTGCGGTTTATCGTTTTCAGCTGCGTTGACAGTAAAAGACGAGGAAAGCGCCAGTACCGCACCGGCTGCCAGTAATGTTTTTTTCATATGTATGCCACTGTTTGAAATCCCTTACGGGAGTGAAAAAGGCGCAAATTGCGTTTCTAAATATTTCGTTTACAGAGGAGCCTATTATAAAAATCATTGCTCACAAAAATATGTTTCGTTTCACAGTTCTATCATTTACGTAATCGATTGCGTTCACGTTTACACACATTCGGGCGGGGATTGTACTGACTTTCACCGTTGTTGCAAACTTTTACTATCAATCCGGGTGATGTAAGCGGAGTAACAAAATGAAGGGGAAAGATGTTGCGGGACGCACAAAACGCCCCGGAAAACGTTTACTGCATAACAGGTTGAATGTCGTGGATGCGAACAAAATCTAACTGATCTGTTGAGATGCCATTTAACTGTAACGGAATGTCCACATCGCTCGGAGCAAGGACGCTGGCAGGTGCGTTAACCAATTGATTCTGTACATTAAATTCCTGAAAGTTGTCAGTTGTTCCCTGAATTTGTCCATATTCAACGGTTCCGCTGAACGCGGGTAAGGGATCATTGGACTCGCCCTGAATCCGTAGCGTCAGCGTGGTGCCATCTGCATTTGGCGCAATATTCACCAGTGACATGCGTAACGTGCCAATTTGGCTTTCCAGCCGTGCCGGTGTATTTGCGCCAGGCAGCAAGTAAACCCCATTGCTGGATTTTGCGTTCAGCGTATTTTGCTGGGTGATTTTGACCGTTTCTTTGTTGAGCTGAGTCATCTCTTTATTCAACGTGTTGACGCTGTGTTTCATCTGGCGCACTTCGCTTTGCTGTACGCAGGCGCTCAGGCTGAACAGGCTTCCCAGCAGGAGTAGTCGAAAACATACTTTAATATTCATAGGCAGTCCCTTTCTCGTCACAATGACTCTAATGGTAGAGGCTTAAAGCTGTGAAAGCATCGATCCTTTATCTCAAAAGCGTTGCGCCTTTGTTGTATCGTCAGTTCAGGGTAAAATAGATTTCTCTTAACCACCTGGTCAGGACGCCGTATGCATTGCCCATTCTGTTTCGCCGTGGACACTAAGGTAATTGACTCTCGTCTCGTGAGCGAGGGCTCTTCCGTACGCCGCCGTCGGCAGTGTCTGGTGTGTAATGAACGTTTCACTACTTTTGAAGTGGCGGAACTGGTTATGCCGCGTGTCGTAAAAAGCAACGACGTGCGCGAACCGTTTAATGAAGAAAAATTGCGTAGCGGAATGCTGCGGGCGCTGGAAAAACGTCCGGTGAGTTCCGATGACGTCGAAATGGCGATCAACCATATTAAATCGCAACTCCGTGCCACCGGTGAGCGTGAAGTGCCGAGCAAGATGATTGGCAATCTGGTGATGGAGCAATTGAAAAAGCTCGATAAAGTCGCCTATATCCGTTTTGCCTCTGTCTATCGCAGTTTCGAAGATATCAAAGAATTTGGCGAAGAGATTGCGCGCCTGGAGGATTAAACCGTGCAGGACGAGTTATACATGGCGCGGGCGCTAAAGCTGGCGCAACGAGGACGCTTCACCACTCACCCTAACCCGAATGTCGGTTGCGTCATTGTAAAAGATGGCGAAATTGTCGGTGAAGGTTACCATCATCGTGCGGGCGAACCGCATGCCGAGGTACACGCGTTGCGCATGGCTGGTGAAAAAGCCAAAGGCGCAACGGCGTATGTGACACTCGAACCCTGTAGTCATCATGGTCGTACGCCACCGTGTTGTGACGCATTAATTGCTGCTGGCGTAGCGCGCGTGGTTGCCGCGATGCAGGACCCTAATCCACAGGTAGCCGGGCGTGGACTTTATCGTTTGCAACAGGCTGGCATTGACGTCAGCCACGGCCTGATGATGAGTGAAGCTGAGCAATTGAATAAAGGCTTCCTCAAGCGTATGCGCACCGGCTTTCCTTATATACAGTTGAAACTTGGCGCGTCGCTAGATGGCCGCACAGCGATGGCCAGCGGTGAAAGCCAGTGGATCACCTCACCTCAGGCGCGGCGAGATGTTCAACGTCTACGTGCGCAAAGTCATGCCATTTTAACCAGCAGCGCTACGGTACTGGCGGACGATCCGGCTTTAACGGTGCGTTGGTCCGAACTGGATGAACAAACTCAGGCGCTCTATCCGCAACAAAATCTCCGCCAGCCGGTACGTATTGTGATTGATAGCCAAAATCGCGTAACGCCGGAACACCGCATCGTACAACAGCCGGGCGAAACCTGGTTTGCGCGTACTCAGGCTGATTCTCGTGAATGGCCTGAAACAGTGCGTAGCTTGCTGATTCCAGAACATAAAGGTCATCTGGATCTGGTTGTGCTGATGATGCAACTCGGCAAGCAACAGATCAACAGCATCTGGGTGGAAGCGGGGCCAACGCTCGCTGGTGCATTGCTACAAGCGGGTTTAGTTGATGAGCTGGTTGTCTATATCGCGCCTAAACTATTAGGCAGCGACGCCCGTGGATTATGTACGCTGCCGGGGCTTGAGAAATTAGCCGACGCCCCCCAATTTAAATTCAAAGAGATACGTCATGTAGGCCCGGATGTTTGCCTGCATTTAGTGGGTGCATGATCTCCCGGCTCGAAAGGGAAGCAGCGCACGAAATATTATGCTAAAATCCGCCCCCCTGCGGGGCCATACTCGAACCCGAAGGAAAAAAATGAACATTATTGAAGCTAACGTTGCTACCCCGGACGCTCGCGTCGCCATCACCATCGCGCGTTTCAACAACTTTATCAATGACAGCCTGCTGGAAGGTGCAATTGACGCACTGAAACGTATCGGTCAGGTAAAAGATGAAAACATTACCGTCGTTTGGGTGCCGGGTGCCTATGAGCTGCCGCTGGCGGCGGGCGCACTGGCTAAAACCGGTAAATACGATGCGGTGATTGCGCTGGGTACGGTTATTCGTGGTGGCACTGCCCACTTTGAATACGTGGCTGGTGGTGCAAGCAACGGCCTGGCGCATGTTGCCCAGGATAGCGAAATTCCGGTTGCTTTTGGGGTGCTGACCACTGAAAGCATTGAACAAGCGATCGAACGTGCTGGCACCAAAGCTGGCAACAAAGGTGCAGAAGCTGCACTGACCGCGCTTGAAATGATTAATGTATTGAAAGCCATCAAGGCCTGAAATTAGTAAGGGGAAATCCGTGAAACCTGCTGCTCGTCGCCGCGCTCGTGAGTGTGCCGTCCAGGCGCTCTACTCCTGGCAGTTGTCCCAGAACGACATCGCTGATGTTGAATACCAGTTCCTGGCTGAACAGGATGTAAAAGACGTTGACGTCCTGTACTTCCGTGAGCTGCTGGCCGGGGTGGCGACTAACACCGCATACCTCGACGGACTGATGAAGCCATACCTGTCCCGCCTGCTGGAAGAGCTGGGTCAGGTAGAAAAAGCGGTACTGCGCATTGCGCTGTACGAGCTGTCTAAACGTAGCGATGTGCCGTACAAAGTGGCCATTAACGAAGCGATCGAACTGGCGAAATCGTTCGGCGCAGAAGACAGCCATAAGTTCGTCAACGGCGTACTGGATAAAGCAGCACCTGTGATTCGCCCTAACAAAAAGTGATATCCAGGCCGGCAGAGTAACGGAAAAATAATTCCGCACTCGCCGGCCTTTTCTTTTTTACCTGCTGAGGCATAACGTATGGCATGTGGCGAGTTCTCCCTGATTGCCCGTTATTTTGACCGAGTAAGAAGCTCTCGTCTTGATGTCGAACTGGGCATCGGCGATGATTGCGCACTTCTCAATATCCCCGAGAAACAGACTCTGGCGATCAGCACTGATACGCTGGTGGCGGGAAACCACTTCCTCCCTGATATCGATCCTGCGGATCTGGCGTATAAAGCACTGGCGGTAAACTTAAGCGATCTGGCGGCAATGGGCGCCAATCCGGCCTGGCTAACGCTGGCATTGACCTTACCGGACGTCGACGAAGCGTGGCTTGAGTCCTTCAGCGACAGTTTGTTTGATCTTCTCAATTATTACGATATGCAACTCATTGGCGGCGATACTACGCGTGGGCCGCTATCAATGACATTGGGTATCCACGGCTTTGTCCCGATGGGACGTGCCTTAACGCGCTCAGGTGCGAAACCGGGGGACTGGATTTATGTGACTGGTACGCCGGGTGATAGCGCCGCCGGGCTGGCGATTTTGCAAAATCGTCTCCATGTGGCTGATGCCAAAGATGCGAACTACTTAATCAAACGTCATCTCCGTCCGTTGCCGCGTATTTTACAGGGGCAGGCACTGCGTGATTTGGCGAATTCAGCTATCGATCTTTCTGACGGCCTGATTTCCGACCTCGGGCATATCGTGAAAGCCAGCGACTGCGGCGCGCGTATTGATTTGGCATTGTTGCCATTCTCTGACGCACTTTCACGTCATGTTGAACCGGAGCAGGCGCTGCGTTGGGCGCTCTCTGGTGGTGAAGATTACGAGTTATGTTTTACTGTGCCAGAACTTAACCGCGGCGCGCTGGATGTGGCTCTGGGATATCTGGGCGTACCGTTTACCTGTATCGGGCAAATGACCTCCGATATTGAAGGGCTTTGTTTTATTCGTGACGGCGAACCTGTCACGTTAGACTGGAAAGGATATGACCATTTTGCCACGCCATAAAGATGTTGCGAAAAGTCGCCTGAAGATGAGTAATCCGTGGCACCTGCTTGCTGTCGGATTCGGGAGTGGATTAAGCCCAATCGTTCCTGGCACGATGGGATCGCTGGCGGCGATCCCCTTCTGGTATCTGATGACCTTTTTACCCTGGCAACTCTATTCGCTGGTGGTGATGTTGGGGATCTGTATCGGCGTCTATCTATGCCATCAGACGGCGAAAGACATGGGCGTGCACGATCACGGCAGTATCGTCTGGGACGAATTTATCGGCATGTGGATCACGCTTATGGCACTGCCGACCAATGACTGGCAGTGGGTCGCTGCTGGGTTTGTGATTTTCCGTATTCTTGATATGTGGAAGCCGTGGCCGATCCGTTGGTTTGATCGCAATGTGCATGGCGGAATGGGGATCATGATCGACGATATTGTCGCCGGGGTAATTTCCGCAGGTATACTGTACTTTATCGGTCATCACTGGCCGCTGGGTATTCTGTCGTAGGCCGCATCCGACAACGGCCTGATACGACGCTTGCCGCGCCTTATCAGGCCGACGTTCTTATTTAAAACCTACCACCGGATGTGGCTTATACGGTGTTTCCAGTTCGGCAATCTGCTCTGGCTTGAGGGTGATATCCACAGCGTTCAGCAGTTCATCAAGCTGTTCCTCCCGCGATGTACCGATAATTGGTGCGGCAATGCCCGGTTTGCTCAACAACCAGGCCAGCGCAACTTGCGCTCGTGTCGCCCCCAGTTCTTCACTGACGCCTGTTAACCGCTCTGCGATCTTCGCATCATTTTCATCGCTTTCTTTATAGAGATTTTTCCCCACTTCATCAGATACCAGCCGCGCAGTGGTTTCTCCCCAGGGACGCGTCAGGCGGCCCCGCGCCAGTGGACTCCACGGAATCACCGCCACACCTTCCTGATAACACAGCGGCAGCATCTCACGTTCTTCTTCGCGATAAATTAGATTGTAATGATCCTGCATACTGACAAATTGCGCCCAGCCGTGCTGTTTTTGCAGTTCCAGCGCCTGAGCAAATTGCGAGGCGTGCATTGATGACGCACCGATATAACGCGCTTTCCCGGCTTTTACGACGTCGTTCAGTGCTTCCAGCGTCTCTTCAATCGGCGTGTTGTAATCCCAGCGATGAATTTGCAGGATATCGACATAATCCATACCGAGACGACGCAGGCTGTCGTCGATAGAGCGCAAAATTTGCGCACGGGATAGTCCTTCCGGCAAATCACCGACACGATGGAATACTTTGGTGGCAACGACCACATCTTCACGGCGGGCGAAATCCCGCAATGCACGACCGACGATCTCTTCGCTGCTGCCGTCAGAATAACTGTTAGCGGTATCAAAGAAATTTATGCCACCTTCCAGCGCGCGTTTAATTATGGGACGGCTGCTCTCTTCCGGCAGTGTCCATGCGTGATTACCGCGATCTGGCTCGCCAAAGGTCATGCAGCCGAGGCAAAGTCGGGAAACGCGAAGGTCGGTTTTTCCTAAGGGGTTGTATTGCATGCTGCCACTCCTGCCATACTCGTCATACTTCAAGTTGCATGTGCTGCGGCTGCATTCGTTCACCCCAGTCACTTACTTATGTAAGCTCCTGGGGCTTCACTCGTTTGCCGCCTTCCTGCAACTCGAATTATTTAGAGTCTATGAATAATTTGTTAAGCATAGCAGGAGTGGAGTAGGGATTATGCCAGCCAGGCCTTGATTTTGGCTTCCATTCCGGCGGCATCGAGCCCGAGTTCGGCGCGCATTTCTTCCTGAGTTCCTTGCGGAATAAAGAAGTCCGGCAGGCCAATATTCAACACAGGCACGGGTTTACGATGTGCCATCAGCACTTCGTTCACGCCGCTGCCTGCGCCGCCCATAATGGCGTTTTCTTCAACGGTGACCAGCGCTTCATGGCTGGCGGCCATTTCCAGAATTAACGCTTCATCAAGCGGTTTCACAAAACGCATATCAACCAGCGTAGCGTTCAGCGATTCAGCGACTTTCGCTGCTTCCGGCATCAGTGTACCGAAGTTAAGGATCGCCAGTTTTTCACCACGACGCTTAACAATGCCTTTGCCAATCGGCAGTTTTTCCAGCGGCGTCAGCTCAACGCCGACTGCATTGCCGCGCGGGTAGCGCACCGCTGACGGGCCATCGTTATAGTGATAGCCGGTATAGAGCATCTGGCGACATTCGTTTTCATCGCTCGGGGTCATAATGACCATTTCCGGAATGCAGCGCAGGTAAGAGAGATCAAAAGCGCCCTGGTGGGTTTGACCATCTGCACCAACAATACCCGCGCGGTCGATGGCGAACAGAACCGGGAGTTTTTGAATCGCCACGTCATGCAGCGCCTGATCGTAGGCGCGTTGCAGGAAGGTGGAGTAAATTGCCACAATCGGTTTGTAACCCCCAATTGCCAGACCAGCGGCAAAGGTCACCGCGTGTTGTTCGGCAATCGCTACATCAAAATAGCGATCCGGGAATTTACGTGAAAACTCGACCATGCCGGAACCCTCACGCATCGCCGGTGTAATCGCCATCAGCTTGTTGTCTTTCGCCGCGGTTTCGCATAACCAGTCGCCAAAGATTTTTGAATAGCTCGGCAGACCGCCGCTGCTTTTTGGCAGGCAGCCGCTGGAAGGGTCAAATTTAGGAACAGCATGGAAGGTGATTGGATCTTTTTCTGCCGGTTCATAACCACGACCTTTTTTGGTCATGATATGCAGGAACTGCGGGCCTTTCAGGTCGCGCATGTTTTTCAGCGTGGTGATAAGCCCCAACACATCGTGACCATCAACCGGGCCAATGTAGTTAAAGCCCAGCTCTTCAAACAGCGTGCCCGGCACTACCATGCCTTTAATATGTTCTTCGGTTCGTTTGAGCAGCTCTTTAATTGGCGGAACGCCAGAGAAAACCTTTTTCCCGCCTTCGCGCAGTGAAGAATAAAGCTTACCGGAAAGTAGCTGCGCCAGATGATTGTTGAGCGCGCCGACATTTTCGGAAATCGACATTTCATTGTCGTTGAGGATCACCAGCATATCAGGTCGGATATCGCCCGCGTGGTTCATCGCTTCAAACGCCATGCCAGCGGTAATCGCGCCGTCGCCAATCACACAGACGGTGCGGCGATTTTTACCTTCTTTCTCGGCAGCAACCGCAATACCAATTCCGGCACTGATGGAGGTTGATGAATGCCCGACGCTTAATACGTCATATTCACTTTCGCCACGCCATGGGAACGGGTGCAGGCCGCCTTTCTGACGGATGGTGCCGATTTTGTCGCGGCGACCGGTCAAAATTTTATGCGGATAAGCCTGATGTCCCACATCCCAAATCAATTGGTCAAACGGGGTGTTGTAGACATAGTGCAGCGCCACGGTCAGTTCGACCGTGCCCAGCCCGGAGGCGAAGTGCCCGCTGGAACGGCTCACGCTGTCGAGTAGATAGCGGCGCAGTTCGTCGCAGAGTTTCGGTAAACTCTCTTTTGGCAACAGTCGTAACTCCTGGGTGGAGTCGACCAGTGCCAGGGTCGGGTATTTGGCA
Source organism: Escherichia coli (assembly GCF_011881725.1). Lineage (GTDB taxonomy): Bacteria > Pseudomonadota > Gammaproteobacteria > Enterobacterales > Enterobacteriaceae > Escherichia > Escherichia coli_E. The sequence goes on from NZ_JAATUR010000032.1 coordinate 9,174, forward strand.
ATATCAAAACTCATCAGGGGCCTATTAATACTTATTGTTTATTTATTACGCTGGATAATGTAGTCCGCTAGCGCTTCCAGTGCCGAGGTATCGAGCGACTGTTCGGCCAGTTGTTTCAGCGACTGGCGGGCATCGTCGATCAGATCCCGGGCTTTCTTCCGGGCTTGCTCAAGACCCAGAAGTGCAGGGTAGGTACTTTTGCCAAGTTGCTGGTCGGCACCCTGACGTTTTCCCAACATTGCAGTATCTCCCACCACATCCAGGATGTCATCCTGAACCTGGAAGGCAAGGCCGATGCTCTCTGCGTACTTGTCGAGAATTGGCAGAGCACGACGTCCTTTATCTCCGGCGCTTAATGCACCAAGGCGAACGGCGGCGCGAATTAATGCGCCTGTTTTATGGCGATGAATACGCTCAAGCGCGTCCAGAGGGACGTGTTTGCCTTCTGCATCTAAATCTAATGCCTGACCACCGCACATTCCGGCAATACCACTGGCGCTCGCCAGCTCAGAAATCATCGAAATTCTGTCGCGATCCGAAACTTCCGGCATATCGGCATCGCTTAAAATCGAGAACGCCAGCGTTTGTAAAGCGTCGCCAGCGAGAATCGCGTTCGCTTCGCCAAATTTCACATGGCAGGTCGGCAAACCGCGACGTAGATCGTCATCATCCATTGCCGGTAAATCATCATGAATTAATGAATATGCGTGGATACACTCTACGGCGGCAGCGGGTGCGTCCAGCGTGTTTGTGCTAACGCCGAACATATGACCGGTAGCATAAACCAGGAAAGGTCGCAGGCGCTTACCACCTAATAGTGCGCCATACTGCATGGTTTCGACCACGGGAGTGTTCTGAAAGGGCAGTGGGGCGATAAAACGGCTCAGCGCCTGGTTGGCCTGCTTAACACAGGCTTCGAGTTGCTGCGGAAAGTCCATTACTCATTGTCCGGTGTAAAAGGGGTTGGAGAGGCGTCTTCATTGTCAGACAGCAGAATTTGTACGCGCTGTTCGGCTTGTTGTAATTTGGCCTGCCCCTGACGTGCCAGCTGCACGCCGCGTTCGAACTCGTTCAGCGCCTCTTCCAGCGGCAGGTCGCCGCTTTCCAGACGGGTTACAATCTGTTCCAGCTCGCTTAGCGCCTTTTCAAAGCTGGCGGGCGCCTCATTTTTCTTCGGCATAATGAATGTCTGACTCTCAATATTTTTCGCCCCGTCATGGTAACGGACTCAGGGCAAATAGCAAATAACGCGCAATGGTAAGGTGATGTGCGCAGCAAAGCGATGTTAGTGGTATACTTCCGCGCCTGGATGCAGCCGCAGGTGTGGGCTGCTGTATTTTTCCCTATACAAGTCGCTTAAGACTTGCCAACGAACCATTGCCGCCATGAAGTTTATCATTAAATTGTTCCCGGAAATCACCATCAAAAGCCAATCTGTGCGCTTGCGCTTTATAAAAATCCTTACCGGGAACATTCGTAACGTTTTAAAGCACTATGATGAGACGCTCGCTGTCGTCCGCCACTGGGATAACATCGAAGTTCGCGCGAAAGATGAAGACCAGCGTCTGGCTATTCGCGATGCCCTGACCCGTATTCCTGGTATTCACCATATTCTCGAAGTCGAAGACGTGCCGTTTACCGACATGCACGATATTTTCGAGAAAGCATTGGTTCAGTATCGCGATCAGCTGGAAGGTAAAACCTTCTGCGTACGCGTGAAGCGCCGTGGTAAACATGAGTTTAGCTCGATTGATGTGGAACGTTACGTCGGCGGCGGTTTAAATCAGCATATTGAATCCGCGCGCGTGAAGCTGACCAATCCGGATGTGACTGTCCATCTGGAAGTTGAAGACGATCGTCTCCTGCTGATCAAAGGCCGCTACGAAGGTATTGGCGGTTTCCCGATCGGCACCCAGGAAGATGTCCTGTCGCTCATTTCCGGTGGTTTCGACTCCGGGGTTTCCAGCTATATGTTGATGCGTCGCGGCTGCCGTGTGCATTACTGCTTCTTTAATCTCGGCGGCGCGGCGCACGAAATCGGTGTTCGCCAGGTGGCGCATTATCTGTGGAACCGCTTTGGCAGCTCCCACCGCGTGCGTTTTGTCGCCATTAACTTTGAGCCGGTAGTCGGTGAAATTCTTGAGAAAATCGACGACGGTCAGATGGGCGTTATCCTCAAACGTATGATGGTGCGTGCCGCGTCTAAAGTGGCTGAACGTTACGGCGTGCAGGCGCTGGTAACCGGCGAAGCTCTGGGTCAGGTGTCTAGCCAAACGCTGACCAACCTGCGCCTGATTGATAACGTCTCCGATACGTTGATCCTGCGTCCGCTGATCTCTTACGACAAAGAGCACATCATCAACCTGGCCCGCCAGATTGGCACCGAAGATTTTGCCCGTACTATGCCGGAATACTGCGGCGTGATCTCCAAAAGTCCGACGGTGAAAGCGGTTAAATCGAAGATTGAAGCGGAAGAGGAGAAGTTCGACTTCAGTATTCTCGATAAAGTGGTTGAGGAAGCGAATAACGTTGATATCCGCGAAATCGCCCAGCAAACCGAGCAGGAAGTGGTGGAAGTGGAAACCGTCAATGGCTTCGGCCCGAACGACGTGATCCTCGATATCCGTTCTGTCGATGAACAGGAAGATAAGCCGCTAAAAGTCGAAGGTATCGACGTGGTTTCTCTGCCGTTCTATAAACTGAGCACCAAATTTGGCGATCTCGACCAGAACAAAACCTGGCTGTTGTGGTGTGAGCGCGGGGTGATGAGCCGCCTGCAGGCGCTCTATCTGCGCGAGCAGGGCTTTAAAAATGTGAAGGTATATCGCCCGTAATTTGTTGTAGTGACGTCGCATCGTGCCGGATGCGACGTTTACCGCATCCGACACGACTTACATCATTCATAATAATTATAAATCCCTGCCGCCATCACCAGTTGTGATGCCACCTCATGGGCTTTCTCGCGCCCAACCAGCAGGTCAATAATTTTCAAACCAAAGTCGATAGCTGTACCTGGCCCCTGGCTGGTCAGCAATTTTACCCGTGCATCCCAGACGACGCGTTTGTCCTGCCATTGTTCGGCGGGAATTTTGTCTTTCAGCGTCGGAAAGCCGGTCATATTGCCAATCGGGAAGATATCGTGCGGCACCAGCACGGTGGCTGGCGCGGCGCAAATCGCGGCGACGATACGCCCGGAACGGTGGAACTGTTTAACAGTTTCAACCAGCAGGGTGCTATCGCGAAAACATTCTGCGCCTTTGATGCCGCCAGGCAGCACTATCACGTCATATTCGCCATCAGCCACTTCGACCAGCGGCGCATCCGCTAGCAGCTTCACGCCGCGTGAGCAGGTAATCACCAGGTTGCCATCGCTGGCGACGCTGGCAGTGGTGACCTTAATGCCAGCACGAGCCAACAGGTCGATAGTGGTGACGGCTTCAGTCTCTTCACTACCAGGGGCGAGGCAAACCAGTGCCGATGCGCTCATATTCACTCTCCTTTCTTTTTACCATTTCAAACAGGCGGGTGTTTTCCGGTACGGCAATCCCATGCGCACGGGCGCGGCGTAAGAGAAAACCATTGATATAGTCGATTTCAGTGTGGCGCAGTGCGCGGATATCCTGCAACATCGACGAGATATTTTCCGCTGTTGCATCAATCACCTGCATCACATAATCACGTAAATCTTCTGCTGATGTATGATGCCCTTCGCGTTCGATCACTGCCGCGACTTCTTCGCATATCTGCATAACTTCTTGCGGATGATGACGTAATTCACCGTTCGGGCAATTCCAGATGGCGGTCAGCGGATTAATCACGCAGTTTACCGCCAGCTTGCGCCACAGCTCGGCGCGAATATTGTTATGCCAGGCGACATCAGGTAATACAGTTTGCAAAATATCTGCCAGATAACTGTAATCGCCATCCTGTTGCCGTGCCGGGCCAATATGCGTGATACCGTTTGCTACATGAATAATGACATTGCCGTCGCGGCGGGCGGCATGGGTGGTGGTGCCCATGAGTAACGGCTGCGCAATGTTTTGCAACTCTTCGATGGTGCCCATTCCATTGTGAATTAACAGTATTGGCGTGGTTACAGGCAGTGTGGATGCGAGACTTTTGACGGCATCGGAAACCTGCCATGCTTTCAGCGTTACCAGTAACAGATCGCTGGTGGCCAGAAAATCGGGGTCGTTAGCGGTCAGAGACTCGTTAAATATCGAACCGTCAGTCTCAACCAGATTCACGCTACAATAAGGTTGTGGCACGCGCAGCCAGCCCTGAACTTCGTGACCCTGTTTGCAAAATGCTGTAAGCCATAATTGCCCTAAGGCACCGCATCCCAATACGGTAATTTTCATTGTTCCTCCTCACCCGCAACCACTCCGGGTGTTCAATAAGGCTATCCCTTAATTGTGCATGCTGTTGCGACTATGCACAATTAAGGGATACGTCCTGGTGCAGGACTGTTGGTTAATTAACTTTGCAGGTATTATGCTTCGCATCAAAAATGAAGGGAGAGGAAAAGATGCCATCTTTCGATATTGTTTCTGAAGTTGATCTTCAGGAAGCGCGTAACGCGGTAGATAACGCGAGCCGCGAAGTGGAGTCCCGTTTTGACTTCCGTAACGTTGAAGCCTCGTTTGAGCTGAACGACGCCAACAAAACCATCAAAGTGTTGAGCGAGTCCGATTTCCAGGTCAATCAGTTGCTGGATATTCTGCGTGCCAAGCTGCTGAAACGTGGCATTGAAGGCAGTTCGCTGGATGTGCCGGAAAATATCGTTCATAGCGGTAAAACCTGGTTTGTGGAAGCGAAGCTGAAGCAGGGCATTGAGAGCGCGACCCAGAAGAAAATCGTCAAGATGATCAAAGACAGCAAACTGAAAGTGCAGGCGCAAATTCAGGGCGATGAGATCCGCGTAACGGGCAAATCTCGTGATGATTTGCAGTCAGTGATGGCGATGGTGCGCGGTGGCGATCTCGGTCAGCCGTTCCAGTTCAAAAACTTCCGCGATTAATCGCGACTACGTGCGCTTTTTCATGCCGGATGCGGCATGAATGCCTTATTCGGCCTACAAAGGTTTGTCACTCAGGAACTTTGTAGGCCTGATAAGCGTAGCGCAGCAGGCAATTTACCCTCGTTTTTTACGCCTGGCGAATTGCCTGTTCAACCTCAAAGCGATTTGTCACTTTGCTGTCGATTTTCACGTAAGCCGAATGTTCCTGTTCTGCAATCAACACTTCTTTGACGCCTGCGGTTTCCAGCAAACGCACTTTTAACGCATCGTTTGCGGCAATGTCCACCGGGATTTCAATGCGCAAGCTGCTGACATACGGCGGTTCTTTCATAGTACTGGCGACTGCCAGCCACACAGCTGCCAGCATTGCACCAGCGAGAAATACCCCCTGACCGTCAAACATGCCGTCAATCCAGCCGCCCAGCGAACCGCCAATCGCTACGCCCAGAAACTGGCTGGTGGAGTAAACGCCCATTGCCGTACCTTTATAACCGGCTGGCGACTCTTTACTGATAAGTGAGGGCAGGAGGGCTTCCATTAAATTAAACGCCACAAAGAAAAGTTGCACGCCGACCACCAGTTGCCAGAACTGCGTTTGTGCGTTCCACAGCACGATTTCCGCAACCACGATCAGCCCGACGCAGAAGACAAAGACCTGCTTCATTTTGCGTTTAACTTCGGCGTAGATAATGAACGGCACGACCGAACCAAAGGCGATTAGCATCGTCGCCAGATAGACCTTCCAGTGTTCAGCCACCGGAAAACCCGCGCCAGCAAGTTGCCCGGGAAGAGCGACAAAGGTCGACATCAGCAAAATATGCAGGCACATAATGCCAAAATTGAGTTTCAGCAGTCGCGGTTCCGCCAGCACTTTACTGAAACTGCCTTTCACCATCCCGGACTCACGATTGAGTACGTGCGTGCTGCTGTTGGGTACAACCCAAATGGTCAATGCAATGCCGGTCGTTGCCAGAATAGCAATCATCCAGAACAGCGCGTGCAGCCCAAGTTTATGGGTGATGATCGGGCCAAGCACCATCGCAATGGCGAAAGTAATACCAAAACTTACACCGATAAACGCCATCGCTTTGGTGCGATTTTGTTCGCGAGTGAGATCGGAAAGTAGCGCCATAACGGCGGCAGCAATCGCACCGGATCCTTGTAACGCGCGGCCCAGAATAATTCCCCAGATGGAGTCTGAAAGCGCAGCGATAACGCTACCGGCGACAAATACGGCTAACCCGCCAACAATTAATGGCTTGCGACCAATGCGGTCGGAAAGCAGGCCAAACGGAATCTGAAAAACGGCCTGAGTAAGACCATAAATGCCAATCGCAATGCCGATCAACGCTTCGCTGGCGCCTTGCAGAGCCATACCGTACGTGGTCAGAACCGGCAGAACCATAAACATGCCCAGCATGCGCAATGAGAATACGGTCCCTAAACCCCAGGTCGCGCGCCGCTCACCTGGCGTCATTTTATAATCGTTCATTCCCACCTCTATTTTAAATTCGCGACTAGTGTAAAGCGGTAAACGAATAGGGTAAACATGCGGATTTTTTAGTAAATATTTCGGGAGGAGACATGTCTGAAATGCCAATAAAAAAAGGTGCCGTAGCACCTTTTTAACAGATAGTTTGTGTTACCACACAGCAGCCATCAGCGTATGCGAGTCCGGCACCATAAAATCAACGGACATCATCACCGAGAGGGCAGTGATGGCGATGATAGAGAAACCGAACAGCTTACGCGCCCAGACTCTGTCATCAGCAACTTTATAACCGCGCAGGGCCATACCTAACCACCAGACGCTTACCGCTGCGGCGACCACCAGATATTTATATCCAGCGTAACCGCCGAGAGAGAGCATCAGCGTGGCAACGGCAAAGGCGATGATATACAGCGTGATGTGATTCTTCGCCACCGAAATGCCTTTTACCACCGGCAATACCGGAATGTTCGCCGCCTGATAGTCCTTAAAGCGAAAAATGGCGATGGCATAAGAGTGAGGCATCTGCCACAGGCTGAAGATAGCCAGCAGGATTGCTGCGCCGCTATCGAAATCACCTGTCACTGCACAGTAGCCAATCACCGGCGGCGCTGCGCCGGAGAGAGAACCAATTAATGTGCCGTAGACCGAGTGGCGTTTCATGTACAGGCTATAAACGCCGACATACACCACAAAGCCCATCACCCCCAGCCAGCAGGCCAGCGGATTCGCGCCAAACCACAGCAGCATAAAGCCAGCAATACCCAGCAAGGTGGCGTACACCAGCGAGACAGCAGGAGAGATCAGGCCTTTAACCAGTACCCGATTCTTCGTCCTTTCCATCTTTCTGTCGATATCCCTGTCGATGTAGTTGTTAAACACACAACCCGACGCCACAACCAGTGACACCCCAACCAGCGTGTAGATAAACAGGGGATAATCAATGCTGCCTTTTGAGGCCAGCAGGAATCCCCCAATCACCGAGATCAGGTTGCCAAAGATGATGCCTGGTTTCGTTACTTGCAGGTATTGCTTAAACATCATAACCGCCGCTCTTAGTGCATCATCATGTTGTAGTTGAGGTTCCACATAATCCAGATGGAGCCTACAACCAGGATAGCGATGATTAGCACAGTGAAGACAAACGCCGTCATGTTCCAGCCTTCATCTGATTTGGTATTCATATGCAGGAAGCACACCAGATGTACCAGAACCTGTACCACTGCCATTGCCAGGATTGTTCCCAGAATTACGGCCGGAGAGGCAGCACCTGTCATTACCATCCAGAACGGAATCACCGTCAGGATTACTGACAGGATAAAGCCTGTCATGTAGGTTTTTACGCTGCCATGGGACGCGCCGCTGTGATCGGTAGAATGACTCATTACATCGCCCCCATCAGATAAACAACAGTGAACACACAGATCCAAACCACATCCAGGAAGTGCCAGAACAGGCTCAGGCACATGATGCGGGTACGGTTAGTGCTGGTCAGGCCGCGACGGGCGATTTGCACCATCAGCACCGCCATCCAGATAAGACCGGAGGTGACGTGCAGACCGTGCGTGCCGACCAGCGCGAAGAACGCTGACAGGAAGCCGCTGCGATCCGGACCCATACCGTTAACAATCAGGTGATGGAATTCATAGATTTCCATCCCGATAAATCCGGCACCAAACAACCAGGTCAACGCCAGCCAGGAGATAACCTGGCTTTTGTTGTTTTTGTACATGGCGATAGCCGCCATGCCGTAGGTGATGGAGCTGAACAACAGCAAGAACGTTTCAACCAGAACGAACGGCAGTTCGAAAATGTCCTTACCTGTCGGGCCGCCTGCGGTGCCGTTCACCAGAACGGCATAGGTAGCAAACAAGATAGAGAACAGAATGCAGTCGCTCATCAGGTAGATCCAAAATCCGAAGATTTTGTTTCCGCCTGCATCGTGGTGCCCGTGTTCGTGCGCGTGGGCAGTCGCGTGCGTCAAAGTATCAGTTGCCATTTTTCAGCCCTGCCTTAGTAATTTCATCGAAATGCTGGTTTTCCAGTTTTTCGATTTCTGCCACCGGCACGTAGTAATCCACGTCCTCGTCGAAGCTTTTCACGATCCAGGTGATGATCATGCCTGCGAAGCCAACAATCGCCAGCCACCAGATATGCCAGATCATGGCGAAACCGAAGATGGTGGAGAAAGCCGCGATGACGATACCGGCGCCGCTGTTTTTCGGCATATGAATTTCTTCATAGTGGTCAGGCTTTTTGTACGCTTCGCCTTTCTCTTTCATTTCCCAGAATGCATCACGCTCGTGAACGTGCGGCACAACGGCAAAGTTATAGAACGGAGGCGGGGAAGAGGTTGCCCACTCCAGCGTACGGCCACCCCACGGGTCGCCAGTCAGGTCACGGTTCTGGTCGCGGTCGCGAATAGAAACGTACATCTGAATAACGAGGCAGAGAATACCCAGCGCAATCAGCACCGCACCGCTGGCTGCAATCATCAGCATGGTGTGGAACTGCGGGTCAATCTGCTGGCTCAAGCGACGGGTCATGCCCATGAAGCCCAGCGCATACAGCGGCATAAAGGCAACGAAGAAGCCGATGATCCAGAACCAGAACGCGCGTTTACCCCAGGTTTCGTTCAGTTTGAAACCGAATGCTTTAGGCCACCAGTAGGTCATCCCTGCGAAGCAGCCGAAGACAACGCCGCCGATGATAACGTTATGGAAGTGCGCAATCAGGAACAGGCTGTTATGCAGAACGAAGTCCGCGCCCGGTACTGCCAGCAGCACGCCAGTCATACCGCCCACCGAGAAGGTGACGATAAAGCCGATGGTCCACAGCATCGCAGAATGGAACACGATGCGGCCCTGATACATGGTGAACAGCCAGTTGAAGATCTTCACCCCGGTCGGGATGGCGATAATCATCGTGGTGATACCAAAGAAGGCGTTTACGTTCGCGCCCGCACCCATCGTAAAGAAGTGGTGGAGCCAAACGATGAACGACAGCACGGTGATACAGACGGTTGCCCATACCAGCGAGGTATAACCAAACAGACGTTTACGTGAGAAGGTTGCCGCAATTTCGGAGAACACGCCGAAAACAGGCAGGATCAGGATGTAAACTTCCGGGTGGCCCCAGGCCCAAATCAGGTTGATGTACATCATCATGTTGCCACCCATATCGTTGGTAAAGAAATGGGTGCCCAGATAGCGATCCAGGGTCAACAACGCGACGGTAACCGTCAGAATTGGGAAGGAGGCGATAATCAGTACGTTCGCGCACAGTGATGCCCAGGTAAATACTGGCATCTTGAACATGGTCATGCCCGGTGCGCGCATCTTCAGAATGGTAACGAAGAAGTTAATACCGGTGAGCGTCGTACCGATACCGGATAGCTGGAGACTCCATATCCAGTAATCGACACCGACTCCCGGACTGTACTCTATTCCCGATAGCGGTGGATAGGCCAGCCAGCCAGTCTGCGCAAATTCGCCTACGCCGAGAGAAACGTTAACCAGAATCACACCAACAACGGTAAACCAGAAGCTTAAGTTGTTGAGGAACGGGAACGCAACGTCACGCGCGCCGATCTGCAGCGGAACCACCAGGTTCATCAGACCGATAACGAAAGGCATCGCCACGAAGAAGATCATAATCACGCCGTGCGCGGTGAAGATCTGATCATAGTGGTGAGGCGGCAGGAAGCCCGCTTCGCCCGCCGAGGCAAGAGCCTGCTGGCTACGCATCATAATGGCGTCAGCAAAGCCACGCAGCAACATCACAATCGCCACGATGATATACATGATACCGAGGCGTTTATGGTCGACGGAGGTCAGCCACTCTTTCCACAGGTAGGTCCACTTACCGAAGTAAGTGATCAGGCCAACGAGCGCCAGACCTCCCAAAATAATGCCAGCGATCGTAACCATGACGATAGGTTCATGGAACGGGACTGCATCAAGTGATAATTTTCCGAACATCTTTATTCTTCCTCAACCCCTTTAATGGGCGGATTCCGCGTGGCTCATGTCCATGCCTTCCATACCTTCGTGTGCGCTGTGCTCACCTTCTGGCTGGGTCATGTCCATGCTCTTACCGTGAGCCATAAACTTGTTAATCACATCGGCAAACAAATCTGGTTTCACGTTGGAGAAATATTCCACCTGGTTGTATTCGCTAGGCGCGGCCAGTTTTTCGAACGCGGCCATGTCAGACATGTTGTTCGGCGACTGTTTCGCTTTTGCGACCCACTGGTCGAATGCGGCGCGATCTGGTGTGGCGATAGCTTTAAACTTCATGCCTGAGAAGCCCGGGCCGCTATAGCTGGCGGAGATACCGTCATATGTACCGGGTTCGTTGGCGATCAGATGCAGGCGAGTCTGCATACCGGCCATGGCATAAATCTGGCTACCCAGACGCGGAATAAAGAAGGAGTTCATCACGGAGTTGGAGGTCACTTTGAAGTACACCGGAGTGTTCGCCGGGAAAGCGATTTCATTCACGGTAGCAATGCCCTGTTCCGGGTAGATAAAGAACCATTTCCAGTCCATGGAAACCACTTCGATGGTAATGGGCTTCTCGTCGTGTGCCAGCGGCTTGCTAGGCTCAAGAGCGTGAGTGGTTTTCCAGGTCAGTACCGCAAGGAAGATGATGATTAAGATAGGTACCGTCCAGACCACAGCTTCCACTTTATTGGAGTGTGACCAGTTCGGGCTGTACTTAGCATCTTTATTGCTCGCACGGTACTTCCAGGCGAAACCAACAGCCATCAAGATGGCGGGAATAACGACAATCAACATCAGGCCAAATGCCGTCAGTATCAGTGAACGTTGCTCCAGACCGATCTGTCCTTTGGGATCTAACAGCGCAGAATTACAGCCACTGAGCAATACAGTGCCTGCAAATAATGACAACCATCCCAAACTTTTATTGTATTTCCTGAGTCTCATTTAACGACCTCAATTCCACGGGATCTGGTGGCGTTTAAAGTGTGTGGGCATTTTACGGGAAGGTTACATTACTGTAAACATGATTAAATTCCTGTTACTTGGATTTGGCTGTCAGGTCACATATGTTGCAAAACATATCAAGTTGATTTTAAGAAGCTGTTGCAAAAGGGCGTTATAACGAAAGGGGAGTACAGAAGGAGCCCGGGCGGGCAATTGGTATAACCAATGAAAAAATAAAACAATTATTTAACAAGTAATTATCATTAAAATGACAATCGAGAGGTGAGAAAATAAAGAGCCATTAGCTGAATCGTGTAAGAAAAATAGAATTCATAAATGGCGTCAATAATTTCCAAAAGCTAAGTCGCACAAAAGAACAAATATTAATAAGCGATGCTGATGTTTATTTAGCCGTAATAATTACGTCGAGTGATTACTACAGCTAAATAATATTTTCAGATTACGTCAGATGCGTTTTTCGTAGCGCCAGGTAATCCAGAAAACCACCAAGCAGCACACCGCACAGGGCGACTAAAACGCCGATTTCCAGCAGAGCAGGCAGGAAAGAGAAGTGGGTCAAATCCAGCGCGTCCATCGTTAAAAGCAATAGCCAAACGGCCAACAGACTGAAGCCTGCCGCAAGGATCCACATGGCGAAGGCATAACCTGACGGATACTCGGTACGTGGGATAAAGTTGTCGTTGACCCGCGTGTACTCCAGCGTCTGTCGGCAAACCAACAGCAAAATAAGTCCAGGTACGGCAGCGGCAACAGAGAATAGATAGAACGTTGGCCAGCCGTGAGCTTCAACAAACCAACCGGCTACTGGTCCTACATAAACCCGTCCTACAGCAGAAAGCGCTGAGAGCAGGGCAAACTGGGTGGCGGAAAATGACTTATTACACAGGGTCATTAACAGTGCTACAAACGCTGATGTCCCCATTCCACCACACAGGTTTTCGAAAAAGACGGCCGCCCCCATGCTGTAGAGATGCTTATCAGTTACGGAAAGCAGCCAGTAACCTGCATTGGACGCGCCTTGTAAAATGCCGAAAATCATTAGCGCACGGAACAATGACAGGCGCTGCATCAAAATTCCGCCGAACAATGCGCCGACGATGGTTGCCAGTAGACCGAGCGTTTTATTAACCACGCCCACTTCACCCGCATCAAATCCGACGCCGCGAATCAAAAAGGTGGTTGTCAGGCTCATGGCGAAAGCATCGCCCAGTTTATACAGAACAATTAACAGCAGAATCAGCCATGCATTATTGCGACCAAAGAAATCTCGCAAAGGTGCAACAACCGCTTGTTCCAGCGTTTTTGGCACAGGAATGGTATCAGTGGGTTCTGGTGCAAGTAGCGTTGCGATAATACAGGGGATCAACAGTGCGGCCATCAACCAGTACATACCCTGCCAGCCCAGCCATTTATCCGCCAGCCATAAAGCCAGACCGCCGGAAACCAGCATCCCCAGACGATACCCCAGCACGCTGATTGCCGCGCCTGCGCCACGTTCTTCAGCCGGGAGCACATCAGTTTTCCATGCATCAAAAACGATATCCTGGGAGGCGGAGCAAAAAGCGATAACCACTGCCAGTGCCGCCATCCAGCGTAAATGGGTGCCAGGTTCGAGAAAACCCATCGCCGCAATGGCCAGTAACAATAGAGTTTGTGTAGCGAGCAGCCAACCGCGCCGACGTCCGAGGAACGGTGGGGTATAGCGGTCCATCAGTGGGGACCAGAGAAATTTAAAGACGTAAGCCTGGCCCACCAGCGAGAAGAAACCGATGGTTTTAAGATCGATATTCTCAACGGTCATCCACGCTTGTAACGTGCCGGATGTCAGGGCGAGTGGTAGCCCGGAAGCAAAACCCAGGATCAGCAAAATGGCTGAACGAGGCTGTTGGAAAATACGTAAATATTGACTGGACATGGGCGTCTACAGGCCCGGCTTGCACCGGGCCAGAGGGCAGAAATTAACGCGCATTCTGCTTGATGAATTCGTGAATGCTGGTGTCCTGAGACATGTCAGCAATAGTGTCGGTCAGCACACTGTTAACCGCATCAGCGATATTTTTGTTAGAGGCCTGGAACGCACCTTCAACGTTGTAGCTGGCACGATAGTTTTTCGTCATTTTGTTGCCATTCTGCGCGGTGGCGATGATGGCAATATCTGCTTTAGTAGCAATGTTGTAGCGCACATTGCCCTGGGACACGTCGGCATACAGTTGGCTAACAATGATTTGCAGATTAACCGGGCCATTCGGGCCAACCATGTAACCGCGCGCAGTCATCTGTTTTTCCAACACTTCTTGCAGCAGGAAGCGCAGATCGCGGGAAGCGGTCAAGGTAACGATTTGATTATCGCGGGTAACTTTTGCCAGAGCCTGATCGGTACGCTGATCGGCACCATTAATGCTTACGGTAACGCCCATCAGGCTTGGATCCTGCTGTGGCAGCGTTATCGTCGGGGAAACTTCAATAGTTGTTGGTGGTTTTGCGCATCCTGCAAGCATAAACAGAGCAACTAACGGGAAGAGGATTTTTTTGAACATGTTCGGGCTCTCAGAGACTCTTAAGCGTGTTTAGTAAAAATTTCCGCCATCATAACATTGCCAACGACGAGGGGAAGTGGGTAAGGCATGTAAATTCATCATGTTGACGAAATAATCACCTTGAGTAAAAGAATCACTCGTGCGTAGCCAAATAATTAATCTTTAAATCAGTAAACTTCATACGTTTGACTGAAAAATTGGGATGGAAGCTAAATATTTGTTGCTAAGCTGTAATGGAAACGGTAAAAGCGGCTAGTATTTAAAGGGATGGGTGACATCTCAGCGTTGTCGGAGGAGATATTTCATGATGATACGTGAGCGGATAGAAGAAAAATTAAGGGCGTCGTTCCAACCCGTATTCCTCGAAGTTGTGGATGAAAGCTATCGTCACAATGTCCCAGCCGGCTCTGAAAGCCATTTTAAAGTTGTGCTGGTCAGCGATCGTTTTACGGGTGAACGTTTTCTGAATCGTCATCGAATGATTTACAGTACTTTAGCGGAGGAACTCTCTACTACCGTTCATGCGCTGGCTCTGCATACTTACACTATTAAGGAATGGGAAGGGTTGCAGGATACCATTTTTGCCTCTCCTCCTTGTCGTGGAGCAGGAAGCATCGCGTAAAAACGCATTTGCAACCGTCAGCGCTTTTCCAGTATGTTGCTAAAGATTTTATGAAAAACGGCCTGCGGGCCGTTTTGTTTTGTCTGGATTTTGCGCTTATTGCCCAGCATTCAGACGAAAATTGCCCGGGAATTGTGAAAAAATACGCGACAGCGCGCAATAACCGTTCTCGACTCATAAAAGTGATGCCGCTATAATGCCGCGTCCTATTTGAATGCTTTCGGGATGATTCTGGTAACAGGGAATGTGATTGATTATAAGAACATCCCGGTTCCGCGAAGCCAACAACCTGTGCTTGCGGGGTAAGAGTTGACCGAGCACTGTGATTTTTTGAGGTAACAAGATGCAAGTTTCAGTTGAAACCACTCAAGGCCTTGGCCGCCGTGTAACGATTACTATCGCTGCTGACAGCATCGAGACCGCTGTTAAAAGCGAGCTGGTCAACGTTGCGAAAAAAGTACGTATTGACGGCTTCCGCAAAGGCAAAGTGCCAATGAATATCGTTGCTCAGCGTTATGGCGCGTCTGTACGTCAGGACGTTCTGGGCGACCTGATGAGCCGTAACTTCATTGACGCCATCATTAAAGAAAAAATTAATCCGGCTGGCGCACCGACCTATGTTCCGGGCGAATACAAGCTGGGTGAAGACTTCACTTACTCTGTAGAGTTTGAAGTTTATCCGGAAGTTGAACTGCAGGGTCTGGAAGCGATCGAAGTTGAAAAACCGATCGTTGAAGTGACTGAGGCTGACGTTGACGGCATGCTGGATACTCTGCGTAAACAGCAGGCGACCTGGAAAGAAAAAGACGGCGCTGTTGAAGCTGAAGACCGTGTGACCATCGACTTCACCGGTTCTGTAGACGGCGAAGAGTTCGAAGGCGGTAAAGCGTCTGATTTCGTACTGGCAATGGGCCAGGGTCGCATGATCCCGGGCTTTGAAGACGGTATCAAAGGCCACAAAGCTGGCGAAGAGTTCACCATCGACGTGACCTTCCCGGAAGAATACCACGCAGAAAACCTGAAGGGTAAAGCAGCGAAATTCGCTATCAACCTGAAGAAAGTTGAAGAGCGTGAACTGCCGGAACTGACTGCTGAATTCATCAAACGTTTCGGCGTTGAAGATGGTTCTGTAGAAGGTCTGCGCGCTGAAGTGCGTAAAAACATGGAGCGCGAACTGAAGAGCGCCATTCGTAACCGCGTGAAGTCTCAGGCGATCGAAGGTCTGGTAAAAGCTAACGACATCGACGTTCCGGCTGCGCTGATCGACAGCGAAATCGACGTTCTGCGTCGTCAGGCTGCGCAGCGTTTCGGCGGCAACGAGAAGCAAGCGCTGGAACTGCCGCGTGAACTGTTCGAAGAACAGGCTAAACGCCGCGTAGTTGTTGGCCTGCTGCTGGGCGAAGTTATCCGCACCAACGAGCTGAAAGCTGACGAAGAGCGCGTGAAAGGTCTGATTGAAGAGATGGCTTCTGCGTACGAAGATCCGAAAGAAGTTATCGAGTTCTACAGCAAAAACAAAGAACTGATGGACAACATGCGCAATGTTGCTCTGGAAGAACAGGCTGTTGAAGCTGTACTGGCGAAAGCGAAAGTGACTGAAAAAGAAACTACTTTCAACGAGCTGATGAACCAGCAGGCGTAATTTACGCAGCATAACGCGCTAAATTCGTTCAAAAGCCCGTCACCGCCAGGTGGTGGGCTTTTTTTTGTCATGAATTTTGCATGCAACCGTGCGAAAACGCTCTTTCGGTGTTAGCGTAACAACAAAAGATTGTTATGCTTGAAATAGGATGATGCCGTACCCATAACACAGGGACTAGCTGATAATCCGTCCATAAGGTTACAATCGGTACAGCAGGTTTTTTCAATTTTATCCAGGAGACGGAAATGTCATACAGCGGCGAACGAGATAATTTTGCACCCCATATGGCGCTGGTGCCGATGGTCATTGAACAGACCTCACGCGGTGAGCGCTCTTTTGATATCTATTCTCGTCTACTTAAGGAACGCGTCATTTTTCTGACTGGCCAGGTTGAAGACCACATGGCTAACCTGATTGTGGCGCAGATGCTGTTCCTGGAAGCGGAAAACCCAGAAAAAGATATCTATCTATACATTAACTCTCCAGGCGGGGTGATCACTGCCGGGATGTCTATCTATGACACCATGCAGTTTATCAAGCCTGATGTCAGCACCATCTGTATGGGCCAGGCGGCCTCGATGGGCGCATTCCTGCTGACCGCAGGGGCCAAAGGTAAACGTTTCTGCCTGCCGAACTCGCGCGTGATGATTCACCAGCCGCTGGGCGGCTATCAGGGCCAGGCGACCGATATCGAAATTCATGCCCGTGAAATTTTGAAAGTTAAAGGGCGCATGAATGAACTTATGGCGCTCCATACGGGTCAATCATTAGAACAGATTGAACGAGATACCGAGCGCGATCGCTTCCTGTCCGCCCCTGAAGCGGTGGAATACGGTCTGGTCGATTCGATTCTGACCCATCGTAATTGATGCCAGAGGCGCAACTGTGCCGCTATACTTATCCAGGGCGGCACAACGCTATAAGCGACTTGCGCCTGAGAATGGCATTTGCGTCGTCGTGTGCGGCACAAAGAACAAAGAAGAGGTTTTGACCCATGACAGATAAACGCAAAGATGGCTCAGGCAAACTGTTGTACTGCTCTTTTTGTGGCAAAAGCCAGCATGAAGTGCGCAAGCTGATTGCCGGACCATCCGTGTATATCTGCGACGAATGTGTTGATTTATGTAATGACATCATTCGCGAAGAGATTAAAGAAGTTGCACCGCATCGTGAACGCAGTGCTCTACCAACGCCGCATGAAATTCGCAACCATCTGGACGATTACGTAATCGGTCAGGAACAGGCGAAAAAAGTGCTGGCGGTCGCGGTATACAACCACTACAAACGTTTGCGCAATGGCGATACCAGCAATGGCGTCGAGTTGGGCAAAAGTAACATTCTGCTGATCGGTCCAACCGGTTCCGGTAAAACACTGTTGGCTGAAACGCTGGCACGCCTGCTGGATGTTCCGTTCACTATGGCCGATGCGACTACACTGACCGAAGCCGGTTATGTGGGCGAAGACGTTGAAAACATCATTCAGAAGCTGTTGCAGAAGTGTGATTACGACGTACAGAAAGCGCAGCGCGGTATTGTCTACATCGATGAAATCGACAAGATTTCTCGTAAGTCTGACAACCCGTCCATTACCCGAGACGTTTCCGGCGAAGGCGTACAGCAGGCACTGCTGAAACTGATCGAAGGTACGGTTGCTGCTGTTCCGCCGCAAGGTGGGCGTAAACATCCGCAGCAGGAATTCTTACAGGTAGATACCTCTAAAATCCTGTTTATCTGTGGTGGTGCGTTTGCCGGTCTGGATAAAGTGATTTCTCACCGAGTAGAAACCGGCTCCGGCATTGGTTTTGGCGCGACGGTAAAAGCGAAGTCCGACAAAGCAAGTGAAGGCGAACTGTTGGCGCAGGTTGAACCGGAAGATCTGATCAAATTTGGTCTGATCCCAGAGTTCATCGGTCGTCTGCCGGTAGTTGCAACGCTGAATGAACTGAGCGAAGAAGCTTTGATTCAGATCCTCAAAGAGCCGAAAAACGCCCTGACCAAGCAGTACCAGGCGTTGTTTAATCTTGAGGGCGTTGATCTTGAATTCCGTGACGAGGCGCTGGATGCTATCGCTAAGAAAGCGATGGCGCGTAAAACCGGTGCACGTGGTTTGCGTTCCATCGTAGAAGCCGCACTGCTCGATACCATGTACGATCTGCCGTCCATGGAAGATGTCGAAAAAGTGGTTATTGACGAATCGGTAATTGACGGCCAGAGCAAACCGCTGCTGATTTATGGTAAGCCGGAAGCGCAACAGGCATCTGGTGAATAATTAACCATTTCCATACAGTCAGTTAACCAAAAAGGGGAGATTTTATCTCCCCTTTCATTTTTCCTCTATTCTCGACGTTGAATGTGGGGAAAACATCCCCATATACTGACGTACATGTTAATAGATGACGTGAAGCACAGTCGTGTCATCTGATTACCTGGCGGAAATTAAACTAAGAGAGAGCTCTATGAATCCTGAGCGTTCTGAACGCATTGAAATCCCCGTATTGCCGCTGCGCGATGTGGTGGTTTATCCGCACATGGTCATCCCCTTATTTGTCGGGCGGGAAAAATCTATCCGTTGTCTGGAAGCGGCGATGGACCATGATAAAAAAATTATGCTGGTCGCGCAGAAAGAAGCTTCAACGGATGAGCCGGGTGTAAACGATCTTTTCACCGTCGGGACCGTGGCCTCTATATTGCAGATGCTGAAACTGCCTGACGGCACCGTCAAAGTGCTGGTCGAGGGGTTACAGCGCGCGCGTATTTCTGCGCTCTCTGACAATGGCGAACACTTTTCTGCGAAGGCGGAGTATCTGGAATCGCCGACCATTGAGGAGCGGGAACAGGAAGTGCTGGTGCGTACTGCAATCAGCCAGTTCGAAGGCTACATCAAGCTGAATAAGAAAATCCCACCAGAAGTGCTGACGTCGCTGAACAGCATCGACGATCCTGCGCGTCTGGCGGATACCATTGCCGCGCATATGCCGCTGAAACTGGCTGACAAACAGTCCGTTCTTGAGATGTCTGACGTTAACGAGCGTCTGGAATATCTGATGGCGATGATGGAATCGGAAATCGATCTGCTGCAGGTTGAGAAACGCATTCGCAACCGCGTTAAAAAGCAGATGGAGAAATCCCAGCGTGAGTACTATCTGAACGAGCAAATGAAAGCCATTCAGAAAGAACTCGGCGAAATGGACGACGCGCCGGACGAAAACGAAGCCCTGAAGCGTAAAATCGATGCGGCGAAAATGCCGAAAGAGGCAAAAGAAAAAGCAGAAGCAGAACTGCAGAAGCTGAAAATGATGTCTCCAATGTCGGCTGAAGCAACCGTGGTGCGTGGCTATATTGACTGGATGGTTCAGGTGCCGTGGAATGCGCGTAGCAAGGTCAAAAAAGACCTGCGTCAGGCGCAAGAGATCCTCGATACCGACCATTACGGTCTGGAGCGCGTGAAAGATCGCATCCTTGAGTACCTTGCGGTTCAGAGCCGTGTAAACAAAATCAAGGGGCCAATCCTTTGCCTGGTAGGGCCGCCGGGGGTTGGTAAAACGTCCCTGGGTCAGTCCATCGCCAAAGCCACCGGACGTAAATATGTTCGTATGGCGCTGGGCGGCGTGCGTGACGAAGCGGAAATCCGCGGTCACCGTCGTACTTACATAGGTTCAATGCCGGGTAAATTGATCCAGAAAATGGCGAAAGTGGGCGTTAAAAACCCGCTGTTCCTGCTCGATGAGATCGACAAAATGTCTTCTGACATGCGTGGCGATCCGGCTTCCGCTCTGCTTGAGGTGTTGGATCCAGAGCAGAACGTGGCATTCAGCGACCATTATCTGGAAGTGGATTACGACCTGAGCGACGTGATGTTTGTCGCAACGTCGAACTCTATGAATATTCCTGCTCCGCTGTTGGATCGTATGGAAGTGATTCGTCTCTCCGGTTACACCGAAGATGAAAAACTGAACATCGCCAAACGTCACCTTCTGCCGAAGCAGATTGAACGTAATGCGCTGAAAAAAGGTGAACTGACCGTCGACGATAGCGCCATTATCGGCATTATTCGTTACTACACTCGTGAGGCAGGCGTACGTGGTCTGGAGCGTGAAATCTCCAAACTGTGTCGTAAAGCGGTTAAGCAGTTACTTCTCGATAAGTCATTAAAACATATCGAAATTAACGGTGATAACCTGCATGACTACCTCGGCGTACAGCGTTTCGACTATGGTCGCGCGGATAACGAAAACCGCGTTGGTCAGGTAACGGGTCTGGCGTGGACAGAAGTTGGCGGCGACTTGCTGACCATCGAAACTGCGTGTGTACCTGGCAAAGGCAAACTCACTTATACCGGTTCGCTGGGCGAAGTGATGCAAGAGTCCATTCAGGCAGCGTTAACTGTAGTTCGTGCACGTGCGGAAAAACTGGGGATTAATCCTGATTTTTACGAAAAACGTGACATTCACGTCCACGTGCCGGAAGGGGCGACGCCGAAAGACGGTCCGAGTGCTGGTATTGCTATGTGCACCGCGCTGGTTTCTTGTCTGACCGGTAACCCGGTTCGGGCCGATGTGGCAATGACCGGTGAGATCACTTTGCGTGGTCAGGTTCTTCCTATCGGCGGTTTGAAAGAAAAATTGCTGGCGGCGCATCGTGGTGGAATTAAAACTGTGTTAATTCCGTACGAAAATAAACGCGATCTGGAAGAGATTCCAGATAACGTAATTGCCGATCTGGACATCCATCCGGTGAAACGCATTGAGGAAGTTCTGACTCTGGCGCTGCAAAATGAACCGTCTGGCATGCAGGTTGTAACCGCAAAATAGTGACCTCGCGCAAAATGCACTAATAAAAACAGGGCTGGCAGGTAAATTCGGACTTGCCAGCCTTTTTTTGTCTCGTTAAGTTAGAGGGCGGATTAGGCTTGCCCTTATTAAGGGGTGTTGTAAGGGGATGGCTGGCCTGATATAACTTGCTGCGCGTTCGCACCTTGAAGGATTCAAGTGCGAGATAAATTATAAAGAGGAAGAGAAGAGTGAATAAATCTCAATTGATTGACAAGATTGCTGCAGGGGCTGATATCTCTAAAGCTGCGGCTGGCCGTGCGTTAGATGCTATTATTGCTTCCGTAACTGAATCCCTGAAAGAAGGGGATGATGTAGCACTGGTAGGTTTTGGTACTTTTGCCGTTAAAGAGCGTGCTGCCCGTACTGGTCGCAACCCGCAGACCGGTAAAGAGATCACCATCGCTGCCGCTAAAGTACCGAGTTTCCGTGCAGGTAAAGCACTGAAAGACGCGGTAAACTAAGTGTTGTCCCCAGTGGGGATGTGACGAAGTTCAAGGGCGCATCTACTGATGTGCCTTTTTTATTTGTATTCCGTGACTTTCTGCGCATTGTGGGCTGACAATTGCCCCCGTTTCTTGTCACAATAGGCCTTTGCGCGCAGCGATAAGTTGCGTGAGGTATACAGTCATCTACAGCGGAGTGTTGTTACACCATGATGGACAGCTTACGCACGGCTGCAAACAGTCTCGTGCTCAAGATTATTTTCGGTATCATTATCGTGTCGTTCATATTGACCGGCGTGAGTGGTTACCTGATTGGCGGAGGCAACAACTACGCCGCAAAAGTGAATGACCAGGAAATCAGCCGTGGGCAGTTTGAGAACGCCTTCAATAGCGAGCGTAATCGCATGCAGCAACAGCTGGGCGATCAATACTCCGAGCTGGCGGCGAACGAAGGCTATATGAAAACCCTGCGTCAACAGGTGCTGAATCGTCTGATCGACGAGGCGTTGCTGGATCAGTATGCCCGCGAACTGAATCTGGGTATCAGCGATGAGCAGGTTAAACAGGCGATTTTTGCGACCCCAGCCTTCCAGGTTGACGGCAAATTCGATAATAGCCGCTACAACGACATTCTCAACCGGATGGGGATGAGCGCCGATCAGTACGCGCAGGCGCTGCGTAACCAGCTCACCACCCAACAGCTGATTAACGGCATTGCCGGTACCGATTTTATGCTGAAAGGTGAAACCGACGAGCTGGCCGCACTGGTAGCCCAACAACGCGTGGTGCGTGAAGCGACTATCGATGTTAATGCGCTCGCGGCGAAGCAGGCTGTGACCGAACAGGAAATTGCCAGCTACTACGAGCAAAACAAAAACAATTTCATGACTCCGGAACAATTTCGCGTGAGCTACATCAAGCTGGATGCTGCAACGATGCAGCAACCGGTTAGCGATGCAGATATCCAGAGTTACTACGATCAGCATCAGGATCAATTCACCCAGCCGCAGCGCACGCGCTACAGCATCATCCAGACCAAAACGGAAGATGAAGCGAAAGCCATACTTGATGCGCTGAGCAAAGGCGGTGATTTTGCCGCGTTAGCAAAAGAAAAATCTGCCGATATTATCTCTGCCCGTAACGGCGGCGATATGGGTTGGTTAGAAGATTCCACCACCCCAGACGAACTGAAAAATGCCGGTCTGAAAGAAAAAGGCCAGCTTTCTGGCGTGATCAAATCCTCGGTAGGTTTCCTGATCATCCGTCTGGATGATATTCAGCCAGCAAAAGTGAAGTCGTTAGACGAAGCGCGTGACGATATCGCAGCGAAAGTGAAACACGAAAAAGCGCTGGATGCATACTACGCGCTGCAACAGAAAATAAGCGATGCAGCAAACAACGACACTGAATCTCTGGCAGGTGCAGAGCAGGTTGCGGGCGTTAAAGCTACTCAGACTGGCTGGTTCAGCAAAGATAAGCTGCCGGAAGAGTTAAACTTCAAACCGGTTGCGGATGCTATTTTTAACGGTGGTCTGATTGGTGAAAACGGCGCGCCGGGCATCAACTCTGACATCATCACCGTAGACGGCGATCGTGCATTCGTTCTGCGTATCAGCGAACATAAACCGGAAGCGGTGAAACCGCTGGCAGATGTTCAGGAGCAGGTTAAAGCGATAGTTCAGCACAACAAAGCTGAACAGCAAGCGAAAGTGGATGCTGAAAAACTGCTGGTTGATCTGAAAGCGGGCAAAGGCGCGGAAGCTATGCAGGCAGCTGGTCTGAAATTTGGCGAGCCGAAAACCTTAAGCCGTTCCGGTCGTGACCCGATTAGCCAGGCTGCGTTTGCACTGCCTCTGCCAGCGAAAGACAAACCGAGCTACGGTATGGCAACCGATATGCAAGGCAATGTGGTTCTTCTGGCGCTGGAAGAAGTGAAACAAGGTTCAATGCCGGAAGATCAGAAAAAAGCGATGGTGCAGGGTATTACCCAAAACAACGCACAAATCGTCTTTGAAGCTCTGATGAGTAACCTGCGTAAAGAGGCGAAAATCAAAATTGGCGATGCGCTGGAACAGCAATAATCCTGAAGCCGCTTCGCAAAAAAATGCTTTGCAACTGTAACAAGAAAAGGTCGCTTTCGCGGCCTTTTCCATTTCTGAACATTGCCATTTGTTTACTGTTTTCACTGCCGTTAAGGTGATTCCACTGTTAACAAACAAGGAGAAAACAGTATGAAACACGGAATTAAAGCACTGCTCATTACCCTTTCCCTGGCCTGCGCCGGAATGTCTCATAGTGCGCTGGCGGCGCCTCCTGCGGCGAAACCGACGGCGGTGGAAACCAAAGCGGAAGAACCTGCAGCACAAAGCAAAGCGGCACTACCGGCGAAAGCCAGCGATGAAGAAGGCACCAGGGTTAGCATCAATAATGCCAGCGCGGAAGAGTTAGCCCGCGCGATGAATGGCGTTGGCCTGAAGAAAGCGCAGGCGATTGTCAGTTATCGCGAAGAGTACGGCCCGTTTAAAACAGTGGAGGATTTAAAACAGGTGCCGGGGATGGGCAATTCGCTGGTGCAACGTAATCTGGCAGTAATAACCCTGTAATTAATTTGCATAGTGGCAATTTTTTGCCAGACTGAAGAGGTCATACCAGTTATGACCTCTGTACTTATAATAGTTCTTATAACAACAATGTAAGGTTATTGCGCTATGCAAACACAAATCAAAGTTCGTGGATATCATCTCGATGTTTACCAGCACGTGAACAACGCCCGCTACCTTGAGTTTCTCGAAGAAGCCCGCTGGGATGGGCTGGAAAACAGCGACAGTTTTCAGTGGATGACCGCCCATAACATCGCCTTCGTGGTGGTGAATATCAATATTAACTATCGTCGTCCGGCAGTATTGAGTGACCTGTTAACTATCACCAGTCAGTTGCAGCAATTAAATGGAAAGAGCGGCATTTTAAGTCAGGTCATCACGCTTGAGCCGGAAGGGCAGGTGGTGGCTGACGCGCTCATTACGTTTGTTTGTATCGATCTCAAAACGCAGAAGGCTTTAGCGCTGGAAGGGGAGCTGCGTGAAAAGCTGGAGCAGATGGTTAAGTAAACGTTTTGTCATGCCGGATGCTCATACCGCATCCGGCAACACTCGGAATAATTACTTCAACCCGGTCTTGTGCTTCATTGCCGCCATAACCGCTGGTTTATCGGACAGATAATGATTCAACCCTTTACTGCGTAGATTACACGCTGCGCAATGGCCGCAACCATCGCCTTTAATGCCGTTATAGCAGGTCAGCGTTTCGTTACGTACTAAATCCAGCTTGCCGTAATAATCTGCCAGCGCCCAGGTTTCCGCTTTATCAATCCACATCAGCGGTGTTTCAAAACGAATATTTTTCGCCATACCCAGACTGACGGCATGGTTCAATGCTTTCACAAATTCATCACGGCAATCCGGATAGCCGGAGAAATCCGTTTCGCAGACACCGGTAATCACCGCTTCTGCTTTCACCTGATACGCATATATCGCCGCCAGCGTCAGGAACAAAATATTACGCCCTGGGACAAACGTATTCGGGATGCCATCGGCTTCAGGTTCATAATCAGGCACGGGAATGCTGTCACGCGTCAGACTGCTGACCGCCAGCTCGTTAAGCAGGGTGACATCCAGCACCTTATGCGCACGTGCCCCCAGTTTCAGCGCCAGATCGCGCGCGACGTCGATCTCCGCGCGATGGCGCTGACCGTAATCGAACGTCACGCAATGGACTTCATCATATTGTTGCAATGCCTGCACCAGACAGGTTGTAGAGTCCTGGCCCCCACTGAATACAACGACAGCACGTTTCATAAATCATCCTGCTAAATCGATAAAACGTTATGGTAACCCCTGCGGTTAACACGGACCAGCTCTTCATTGCGACGGTGCGGGCAGCCAGGCTTCGGTAAATTCAAACCAGCCGCGCGGTGTCAGTCGCACACCGTTCACTCCGGGCGGTGCGCTAATGCGATAGTGATAGTTGAACAGTGGTGTCAGCGTCGCATCAGCCATTAACTGGCTAAATACCTTTTTCAGGGCGTTTGATCGGTTTTTTTCATCAGACATTACTTGCACGGCATCCAGCGTCGATTGCAGATGCGCATATGCTCGGGCATCGAAAACATGTGGCCAAAGCGGCATCCCAGTTTTTCGCATTATGAAAAATAATTTTAAGTTCACAGCCTTCCGCTGCCAGTGTCGCTTGTAACCGTTCTGCCATGGCATGAAGTTCCACTGGTAGGTGATAAACCAGCGTCAGCGTTTCAGGTAGCTTGACTTCCTCCGGTACTTGCCATTGCGGAATAGTCCAGCCTGGCAGTAATGCATGACTGGCGGTGATCAGGTTTTCTCCGACTTCTAACGTTTGTAATAAACCGGATTGATGAATAATGGTGATCACTTTTCGTGCCTGCCAGAGAGTCAGTCGGGGGCTTTTGCGCAACGTTAAATAGCAAAAACCTAAACTGATGCCGCTACTGACCTGGCTGACCCGTGGTAACTCCTCAGGTTTGCCGATGGTGATTTGGACAGGATGCCGACAACTCGTCCCCAAATCTTTTTCAAAAAGCGGAGGGGTTATCCAGTACTCAACCGCTTTTAGTAGCGGATGACGTAAATGATAATAATCATGACTTTCGAGTCGCACCAGTTCCGGTGTGAATTGTGTTAAGCGGAAAGGACCGGTTCCTACCAGTGAGAATTGCGGGTGAGCCAGATGACTGCAATAACTCGCCAGTCGGTGTGCAAGCCAGTAATCGGGGCGATGCAAAAAGAAGGTCAGACACTGCGGATGGGTGACTTCAATACGCTGCACACTAATAAATAATTGATTCAATGCTGGCATTTGTAAAAGCATCAACAATCGCTGATGCAGTTGTGTCGCGTTTACTGCATCACCGTTATGCCAGTGTAGGGTTGAGCGAAGATAAAAATTCCAGCGTAACCCGTCAGTGGATATTTCCCAATGGTGCGCTAAATCACCAATCGGGCATTGTGTATCATTGTCGAATCGGGTCAGGCCGGAAAATATTTGTCCGGCAAGATGCTGCTCGGCACGACCGGGTAAAAAGCCCGGTTGCAACGGTTCGAGTGGGCGATAATAGGGAATACGCAAAGTCGGAGTATTGTTTTGCCATTGCCCGCCCATAAACGGTTGTAACAGGGTACGCAGTTCTCCAGGAGCCAGTTGCGCCAATTCCAGCACATCCTGCTGTTTTCCGCTTTCCAGTGCCTGTTCCATCATCGCATTGCGCAGGGATTCCGGCGTGACCAGAAAGCGCAGTTGCCCGCGCTTTCCTCGTCCTGACTGCGCCTGCCACTCCAGCCATCCCGACTCCTGGGCCTGACGTAACAGCGTGCGTACGTGGCGTTCGCTGCAAAAACAGCGTTCTGCCAGTTCGCTGACGGTCACAGATTGTGGTTCTCCAGCGGAAGGTTGCCACAAACGTTGATACTGGTTAAGACGGTTAAGCAGTCGCATATAAACCCGGAACAATATTATTTAACTATTCACTATTACTTCCGTATATATCAGGTGATACTCAATCACCATTAACCGTGTCACAGAGTGGAGAAAGAAATGGCTCGTCTGGCTGCATTTGATATGGACGGCACTCTATTGATGCCAGACCATCATTTAGGTGAGAAAACTCTCTCTACTCTGGCGCGCCTGCGTGAACGCGATATTACCCTCACATTTGCTACGGGGCGTCATGCGCTGGAGATGCAGCATATTCTCGGGGCACTATCGCTTGATGCGTATTTGATTACTGGCAACGGTACGCGTGTTCACTCTCTGGATGGCGAACTTTTACATCGTGATGATTTACCTGCGGATGTGGCGGAGTTGGTGCTGTACCAGCAATGGGATACCCGAGCCAGCATGCATATTTTTAATGACGATGGTTGGTTTACCGGGAAAGAGATCCCGGCGTTGTTGCAGGCATTTGTCTATAGCGGTTTTCGTTATCAGATAATCGACGTCAAAAAAATGCCACTCGACCGCGTCACCAAGATCTGTTTCTGTGGCGATCACGACGATCTTACGCGCTTGCAGATCCAACTACATGAAGCATTAGGTGAGCGTGCACATTTGTGTTTTTCCGCGACTGATTGCCTCGAAGTGCTGCCGGTGGGGTGCAATAAAGGCGCAGCATTGACGGTACTGACCCAACATTTAGGTTTTTCGTTGCGTGACTGTATGGCCTTTGGTGACGCGATGAACGATCGTGAAATGTTAGGCAGCGTCGGTAGAGGCTTCATTATGGGCAATGCGATGCCGCAATTGCGCGCGGAACTCCCTCATTTACCAGTGATTGGACACTGCCGTAATCAGGCTGTCTCTCACTTTTTGACGCACTGGCTGGATAATCCACATCTACCTTATTCCCCCGAATAACGAGATCTCTTCCAGCACCGGGCAACTGCCCGGTTTTTTTTCGCCTCGAATTTGTCATTTTGTGCATTCTCTGCGAAATCGCACAGAATAAATTGTCGCTATTTGGCCTTTAAAATAGAATCCCGAGAGAAAATAATTCTCTGTGGATTGGCTATGTTAGATAAAATTGACCGTAAGCTGCTGGCCTTATTACAGCAGGATTGTACCCTTTCTTTGCAGGCACTGGCAGAAGCCGTTAATCTGACAACCACGCCTTGCTGGAAGCGTCTGAAACGGTTGGAAGATGACGGTATTCTTATCGGCAAAGTCGCGTTGCTGGATCCGGAAAAAATTGGCCTGAGTCTGACTGCTTTTGTGCTGATTAAAACGCAACATCACAGCAGTGAATGGTATTGTCGCTTTGTTACGGTCGTCACGGAAATGCCGGAAGTTCTCGGTTTCTGGCGCATGGCCGGTGAATACGATTATCTGATGCGAGTCCAGGTTGCTGATATGAAGCGCTACGATGAGTTTTATAAGCGTCTGGTTAACAGCGTACCGGGGCTTTCGGACGTCACTTCCAGCTTTGCAATGGAACAGATTAAGTACACCACCTCGTTACCTATCGAATAATTATCCAGGATCAGGTCAGGACATAACGCGTGCGATTATTTGCTCAACTAAGCTGGTATTTCCGCCGGGAATGGCGCCGCTATCTCGGGGCTGTCGCCTTGCTTGTCATTATTGCGATGCTGCAACTGATCCCGCCAAAAGTCGTTGGTATTGTTGTCGATGGCGTGACAGAAAAACACTTTACTCCCGGACAGATCCTGATGTGGATCGCCACCATGGTGTTGATTGCAGTCGTTGTTTATCTCCTGCGCTACGTCTGGCGCGTACTGTTGTTCGGCGCGTCTTATCAACTGGCTGTTGAACTACGTGAAGATTATTACCGCCAGCTAAGCCGCCAGCATCCAGAGTTTTACCTGCGTCATCGCACGGGCGACCTTATGGCCCGTGCGACAAATGACGTCGATCGTGTGGTATTTGCCGCCGGTGAAGGGGTGTTGACGCTGGTGGATTCGCTGGTGATGGGCTGCGCAGTGCTGATAATGATGTCAACGCAGATTAGCTGGCAGTTAACCTTATTCGCACTATTACCAATGCCGGTGATGGCAATCATGATTAAACGTAATGGTGACGCGTTGCATGAACGCTTTAAGCTGGCGCAGGCGGCGTTTTCCAGTCTTAATGACCGCACCCAGGAGAGCCTCACCAGTATCCGCATGATCAAAGCCTTTGGTCTGGAGGATCGCCAGTCTGCACTGTTCGCAGCAGATGCCGAAGATACCGGCAAGAAAAACATGCGAGTAGCCCGCATTGATGCTCGTTTCGATCCGACCATCTATATTGCTATCGGTATGGCTAACCTGCTGGCGATTGGCGGTGGTAGTTGGATGGTGGTGCAGAGCAGTTTAACGTTGGGCCAGCTCACCAGTTTTATGATGTACCTTGGTTTGATGATTTGGCCGATGCTGGCGCTGGCGTGGATGTTTAACATTGTGGAGCGCGGCAGCGCGGCGTATAGCCGTATTCGCGCAATGTTAGCCGAAGCGCCGGTGGTGAATGATGGTCATGAAGCCGTGCCGGAAGGGCGTGGCGAACTGGATGTAAATATTCGCCAGTTTACCTATCCGCAAACTGACCATCCTGCGCTGGAAAACGTCAGTTTTGCACTTAAACCTGGCCAGATGTTGGGGATTTGCGGGCCGACCGGTTCCGGCAAAAGCACTGTGCTGTCATTAATTCAACGTCATTTTGATGTCACCGCGGGGGATATTCGTTTTCATAATATTCCCTTGACGCAGCTGCAACTCGATAGCTGGCGTAGCCGCCTGGCGGTAGTTAGTCAGACGCCGTTCCTTTTTTCCGATACCGTGGCGAATAACATCGCGTTGGGTTGCCCGAATGCCACCCAGCAAGAGATTGAACATGTGGCGCGGTTAGCCAGCGTGCATGAGGATATTCTTCGCCTGCCGCAAGGTTACGACACAGAAGTCGGCGAGCGCGGCGTGATGCTTTCCGGTGGACAAAAGCAGCGTATTTCTATTGCTCGCGCGTTATTAGTCAACGCGGAAATCCTTATCCTTGATGATGCGCTTTCGGCGGTGGACGGACGTACAGAGCACCAGATCCTGCATAACCTGCGCCAGTGGGGGCAGGGAAGAACGGTAATCATCAGTGCCCATCGCCTTTCTGCCCTGACCGAAGCCAGTGAAATTATTGTCATGCAGCACGGACATATCGCCCAGCGCGGCAATCATGATGCGCTGGCGCAGCAAAGCGGCTGGTATCGTGATATGTATCGCTATCAACAACTGGAGGCGGCGCTCGACGACGCTCCGGAAAATCACGAGGAGGCTGTTGATGCGTAGTTTTAGCCAACTCTGGCCGACTCTTAAGCGTCTGTTAGCGTACGGTTCGCCGTGGCGTAAACCGCTGGGTATCGCAGTAGTGATGATGTGGATAGCGGCGGCGGCAGAAGTCAGTGGGCCACTGCTTATCAGCTATTTTATCGACAATATGGTAGCGAAAAATAACCTGCCGTTGAAAGTGGTTGCCGGACTGGCTGCGGCGTATGTTGGGCTGCAACTGTTTGCCGCCGGGCTACATTACGCGCAGTCGCTGCTGTTTAACCGTGCGGCGGTTGGCGTGGTACAACAGTTGCGCACAGATGTGATGGATGCCGCATTGCGCCAGCCATTAAGCGAGTTTGATACCCAGCCTGTCGGGCAGGTGATTTCCCGCGTCACCAATGACACTGAAGTTATCCGCGATCTCTACGTTACCGTGGTCGCGACCGTTTTGCGTAGCGCCGCTCTGATAGGGGCGATGCTGGTAGCGATGTTCAGCCTCGACTGGCGAATGGCGCTGGTAGCGATAATGATATTTCCGGTCGTGCTGGTGGTGATGATGATATACCAGCGTTACAGCACGCCGATTGTCCGCCGAGTACGCGCCTATCTGGCGGATATCAACGACGGCTTTAACGAAGTTATTAACGGCATGAGCGTCATCCAGCAGTTCCGCCAGCAGGCACGATTTGGCGAACGTATGGGCGAAGCCAGCCGTTCGCATTATATGGCGCGGATGCAAACCCTGCGTCTCGACGGCTTTTTACTGCGACCATTGCTGAGTCTGTTTTCGTCGCTCATTCTTTGTGGCTTGTTGATGCTGTTTGGCTTCTCCGCCAGCGGCACCATTGAAGTGGGCGTGCTTTATGCGTTTATCAGCTATCTGGGGCGGCTAAACGAACCATTAATAGAGCTAACCACGCAACAGGCGATGCTGCAACAGGCTGTGGTTGCAGGCGAGCGCGTGTTTGAACTGATGGATGGTCCACGCCAGCAATATGGCAATGATGATCGCCCGTTACGCAGTGGCACTATTGAGGTGGATAACGTGTCATTTGCTTATCGCGATGACAATCTGGTGCTAAAGAACATTAATCTCTCTGTGCCTTCGCGTAACTTTGTGGCGCTGGTCGGGCATACCGGCAGTGGCAAAAGTACCCTCGCCAGTTTATTGATGGGCTATTACCCGCTGACAGAAGGCGAGATACGCCTTGATGGTCGTCCGTTAAGTTCGCTAAGCCATAGCGCATTACGCCAGGGCGTGGCGATGGTGCAGCAAGATCCTGTGGTGCTGGCGGATACCTTCCTGGCCAATGTGACTCTGGGGCGTGATATCTCCGAAGAACGCGTCTGGCAGGCGCTGGAAACGGTACAACTGGCAGAACTCGCGCGCAGCATGAGCGATGGTATTAATACGCCGCTGGGCGAGCAGGGAAATAATCTCTCGGTTGGACAAAAACAACTGCTGGCACTGGCGCGCGTGCTGGTGGAGACGCCGCAAATACTGATCCTTGATGAGGCAACCGCCAGTATTGACTCCGGTACTGAACAGGCGATTCAGCACGCTCTGGCGGCGGTGCGTGAACATACCACACTGGTGGTGATTGCCCACCGTTTATCGACCATTGTCGATGCCGACACCATTCTGGTGCTTCATCGTGGTCAGGCTGTGGAACAGGGCACGCACCAGCAATTGCTAACCGCCCAGGGGCGCTACTGGCAGATGTATCAACTGCAACTTGCGGGTGAAGAGCTGGCAGCCAGCGTGCGTGAAGATGAATCATTGAGCGCCTGAATAGCGCAATATTTCATCGTTGGTGCAAAAATGTAACGCACTGTGCACTGTCATAGTGCGTTTTTGTTTTCAATCTTCCTAACTTCCTGCTCTCCTTCTCGTTTTTCATTTCTGGCACACCGCTTGCAATACCTTTTTCGTGTAGCAGAACCATTACCGAATTCTGACCGGAGGGGATCTATGAAGCTGGTGACCGTGATAATCAAACCATTCAAGCTGGAAGACGTTCGTGAAGCGTTATCTTCCATTGGTATTCAGGGCCTGACCGTCACCGAAGTGAAAGGTTTCGGGCGTCAGAAAGGGCATGCCGAGCTGTACCGGGGGGCGGAATACAGCGTCAACTTCCTGCCAAAAGTAAAAATTGATGTGGCGATTGCTGATGACCAACTCGATGAAGTGATCGATATCGTCAGCAAGGCGGCTTACACCGGGAAAATTGGCGACGGCAAAATCTTCGTCGCTGAATTGCAACGCGTCATTCGTATTCGTACCGGCGAAGCCGACGAAGCGGCGCTGTAATCTCTGGCACACAGCAACAGGAACGAAAAATGAAGATAGCGACGATAAAAACTGGGCTTGCTTCACTGGCGATGCTGCCGGGACTGGTAATGGCTGCACCTGCGGTGGCCGATAAAGCCGACAATGCGTTTATGATGATTTGCACTGCGCTGGTGCTGTTTATGACTATTCCGGGGATTGCCCTGTTTTACGGTGGGTTGATTCGCGGTAAAAACGTGCTGTCGATGCTGACGCAGGTGACCGTGACGTTTGCGCTGGTCTGTATTCTCTGGGTTGTTTACGGCTACTCGCTGGCGTTTGGCGAGGGCAACAATTTCTTTGGCAACATTAACTGGTTGATGCTGAAAAATATCGAACTGACGGCGGTGATGGGCAGTATTTATCAGTACATCCACGTGGCGTTTCAGGGATCGTTTGCCTGCATTACCGTCGGCTTGATCGTTGGGGCGCTGGCGGAACGGATCCGCTTCTCAGCTGTGCTTATCTTCGTGGTGGTGTGGCTGACGCTCTCCTACATTCCAATTGCGCATATGGTATGGGGCGGCGGTTTGCTGGCTTCTCACGGTGCGCTGGATTTCGCGGGTGGTACGGTGGTGCATATTAACGCTGCAATCGCTGGTCTGGTGGGGGCGTATCTGGTTGGTAAGCGTGTGGGCTTCGGCAAAGAGGCATTTAAACCACACAATCTGCCGATGGTCTTTACTGGTACTGCCATTCTCTATATCGGTTGGTTTGGCTTTAACGCCGGGTCAGCGGGCACGGCAAATGAAATCGCGGCACTGGCATTTGTGAATACCGTAGTGGCAACGGCGGCGGCAATTCTTGGCTGGATCTTCGGGGAATGGGCGCTGCGCGGTAAGCCTTCACTGTTGGGGGCGTGTTCTGGTGCGATTGCCGGTCTGGTCGGCGTGACGCCAGCCTGTGGCTACATTGGTGTTGGCGGCGCGTTGATTATCGGCGTGGTGGCTGGTCTGGCGGGCTTGTGGGGCGTTACCATGTTGAAACGCCTGCTGCGGGTGGATGATCCCTGCGATGTCTTTGGGGTGCACGGCGTTTGTGGCATTGTCGGCTGTATCATGACCGGGATTTTTGCCGCCAGCTCGCTGGGTGGCGTAGGCTTCGCTGAAGGTGTGACGATGGGCCATCAGTTACTGGTACAGCTGGAAAGCATTGCAATTACTATTGTCTGGTCTGGTGTGGTGGCATTTATCGGCTACAAACTGGCGGATCTGACAGTTGGTTTGCGTGTGCCAGAGGAGCAGGAGCGCGAAGGGCTGGACGTCAACAGTCACGGCGAAAATGCCTATAACGCATAAACATTACTGCAAAAAAATAGCCGGACGGTTTTCACCTCCGGCTGTTTTTTTAATTATGATTACGCATTACCCCTTCCTGAACGGTCGAGGCAACCAGCACTCCGTCCTGAGTATAAAACTCACCGCGCACAAATCCTCTGGCGCTGGAAGCCGAGGTGCTCTCCACGCTATACAGTAGCCATTCGTTTAAATTAAATGGTCGATGGAACCACATGGAATGGTCAATGGTGGCAATCTGAATTCCCGGTTCGAGAAAACCGATGCCGTGCGGCTGTAGGGCAACAGGCAGGAAGTTAAGATCAGAAGCGTAACCGAGCAGATATTGATGAACACGCAGGTCATCCGGCACACTACCATTTGCGCGGATCCACACCTGACGATGCGGTTCTGCGACGTGCCCTTTCAGCGGGTTATGAAATTCTACCGGGCGGACTTCCAGCGGACGATCGCAGATAAATTTATCTTTCAGCACTGGCGGCAGCAGGTGCGCCAGCGACTGGGCGATCTGTGTTTCCGAAGGTAAACCATCAGGCGCTGGGGATGGAGGCATCTCTTTTTGGTGTTCGAATCCAGCCTCTGGCGCTTGGAATGACGCTGTCATATAAAAAATGGGTTTGCCATTCTGAATCGCTGCCACACGGCGGGCACTGAAACTGTTGCCGTCGCGCAGTGTTTCGACATCATAAATAATCGGCTTCTTGCTATCGCCAGGGCGAAGAAAGTAGCTGTGAAACGAATGTACCAGCCGCTCTTCTGGAACCGTCTCTTTTGCTGCATACAATGCCTGACCCACGACCTGGCCGCCAAACACCTGGCGTAAACCTAAATCTTCACTCTGGCCGCGAAAGAGTCCTTCCTCAATTTTTTCCAGATTCAACAATGTCAGTAAATTTTTTAAGGCCTGACTCATATTAACTCTCCAGTAACAAAGCTGCCGCAGCAAGCCAAAGTGAGTTGAGTATAACGCAATTTTGCCACTGGTCCGATGGGTGCAATAGTCTGAATTACGGGCTAATTACAGGCGGAAATGCGTGATGTGTGCCACACTTGTGATGTTACTACTTTGTTAACCACTCTTCCGGCGAGGAAAGTTAGCCCGCTGGTGCATTGATAATAAGGAGAAGTGAATGAAACTCGTGCACATGGCCAGTGGTTTAGCCGTTGCGATTGCGTTGGCGGCTTGCGCAGATAAAAGCGCGGATATTCAGACGCCAGCACCGGCTGCAAATACGTCTATTTCAGCAACACAACAACCTGCTATCCAGCAACCGAATGTCTCCGGTACCGTCTGGATCCGTCAGAAAGTCGCATTGCCGCCTGATGCCGTGCTGACCGTGACACTTTCTGACGCGTCATTAGCCGATGCACCGTCAAAAGTGCTGGCGCAGAAAGCGGTGCGCACCGAAGGTAAACAGTCGCCATTCAGCTTTGTTCTGCCATTTAACCCGGCAGACGTTCAGCCGAACGCGCGTATTCTGTTGAGTGCGGCGATTACCGTGAACGATAAACTGGTATTTATCACCGATACCGTTCAGCCGGTGATCAACCAGGGCGGGACCAAAGCTGACCTGACATTGGTGCCGGTACAGCAAACCGCCGTGCCGGTCCAGGCCAGCGGTGGCGCAACGACTACCGTACCTTCGACTTCACCCACCCAGGTGAATCCGTCTTCGGCAGTTCCTGCTCCTACGCAATATTAAGCGAAGTTAACCCTCTCCGCCCGGAGAGGGTTAGTAGTTCCAGCGATAACGTTGTAAGTCGATTTGCCCGTTTCCTGATACCATCACACCTTCTGCCAGCAATGCCTGCCGTTGACGTTGTAAATCCGGTCCAGTTAGCGAAATTGTGCCATGGCGATTAACCACCCTATGCCAGGGTAAAGTGCTTCCTTCGGGGAGACGCTTTAACACACCGCCCACCTGGCGCGCGGCGCGGGGTGATCCCGCCAGTTTTGCGACATCACCGTAAGTGGTGACATAGCCTTCGGGAATAGCGGCTACGATTTGCCAGACGCGTTGGGGAAATGAATCTTCTTTTTCCATCTTTTCTTCCTGAGGTAATTTTTCAGCATAATCTGGAAAAACGTCCGAGTGAAGCCGCATTGCGCAAGAAACCAGCATCTGGCACGCAATGGGTTGCAATTAGCAGGGGCAGCAGTGATAATGCGCCTGCGCGTTGGTTCTCAACGCTCTCAATGGGGGCTCTGTTGGTTCTCCCGCAACGCTACTCTGTTTACCAGGTCAGGTCCGGAAGGAAGCAGCCAAGGCAGATGACGCGTGTGCCGGGATGTAGCTGGCAGGGCCCCCACCCATTTCTGCCTCCCACCGTTTCGTCAAAAAATCCCAATATGGCTAAACTTTAACCACAACTGACGTCGCAAGAATTGTCTGGCTACGCAGTACGCTTCGGAGGTATGTCTGATGAAGTATGTTGATGGTTTTGTGGTTGCTGTTCCCGCCGACAAAAAGGATGCTTATCGGGAAATGGCCGCTAAGGCGGCACCACTATTTAAAGAATTTGGCGCACTTCGAATAGTCGAATGCTGGGCCAGCGATGTGCCGAATGGCAAAGTGACAGATTTTCGTATGGCGGTGAAAGCGGAAGAGAATGAAGAGGTGGTCTTTAGCTGGATTGAATATCCTTCCAAAGAGGTCCGCGACGCTGCCAACCAGAAAATGATGTCGGACCCACGGATGAAAGAGTTTGGTGAGTCCATGCCGTTTGATGGTAAACGAATGATTTATGGCGGATTCGAGTCAATCATCGACGAGTAGCGTGACGGACTGTGCGGCGTGCCGCCAGCCCCAAAGTTCACATATGGCGTTCTGCCCAGCGTAAAAATTCCTCTTTCGGCAATGCTTTGCTGTATAACCATCCCTGACCGTAATCCACACCATGCTGACGTAACCACTCTTCTTGTTTTTTGGTTTCGATACCTTCAGCCACCATTTTCAGCTTCAGTGTTTTTGCCATTTCGATGATATGTGGTGTGACATTTTTATATTCCAGCGCATCAACGAAAGATTTATCAATCTTCAGAATGTCGACATCAAGATCCTGTAAATAACTTAAACTGGAATAACCAGTACCAAAATCATCCAGATAAATTTCATGACCTGCTTGCCGGTAGCGAGAAATTATCGGGGCGCTGATTTTCGGATCGGCAAACTCGCGTTCAGTGAGTTCAAGAGCGATCTGCCTGGGATTAACCTTGTAGTGATTGATCATTTCACCCAGCAATTGCGGAATTTTTTCTGAGGCGAGTACGGTGGATTCAAGATTGATCGAAATATGCTGCTGCGGATGCTGACGCAACCAGTCGCCCATATCTTCAAAGACCTTTTTGATAATAAGCAGAGTCAGAGATTCTGACAGGCCAGTTTGTTGCGCCAGCGGGATAAAACTGTCCGGTGACAACCAGCTACCGTCTGTCTGCGGCCAGCGCGCCAGTGCTTCGGCTCCTACTATCTTTCCATTCGATAAGGAAATAATAGGCTGATAGTGCACGCAAATATCCCGGTTTTCGATTGCATCCTGCAGGCGATGATGAGGTGATTGGATACGGCGTAAAATCCGCAGGACGAACATTGCCGCCAATAGGCCAATTAACAATCCTACAGGCAACCAGATAAAGGCCTGCCGATACCAACCTTTTTGTAACGTTTTCGTCGAAGCCCAGGTAATGATGGAAATGTTCATCTCAGGGAGAGGCAGGATATCGAAAAAGATGCCATTTTTTTCGATGTGTTCACCCGGTGTTTTTTGTAGCTGGGTAATAATTCCCTGGGCTATTTCGTCACTACTGGTAATGACAATGTTATGCGCATTGCCAATAATCGCGGCATCGATTTGCCATGCGCTATAAGGAATCACATCTATAAATGAGGCGGGGTCAATCATCACTATATAATGTGCGGTTCCCATCGCGACCATATAGCGGATAATACCTAAATCGTTATGCGAGGTTAACCATGCCCGATAACCATCGTTCGATATTGTATCTGGCTCGGGAAAGGTATCCGGCGGACTTTTATGTTCCAGAGAAGAGCACTGAGGAACGTTGTTATCGACATAGACCACTTCCTTAATGTATCGATAGCTATAAGCTACCCAGCGCATTTCCATTAGGTGAGCCTCGCTACAGGCTGCGCCTTGCCATTTTTCCAGTTCTTGTAGTGCATCCTTACCTTGCGACGCCACTTTATTGGCACGAATAGCGACGCGGGATGAGTAGGTATGCAGCTCCTTAACAAATGACGTTTCTACCTGTTGATAAGCCAGCCAGATGCTTAAGCCCACAGGCAAAAGAACGGAAAGGATCAGTACTCCTGAAATTAGACTGACCAGATGTCGTATTCTCACCAGCATGTCCTTATTTACGCAGCGTAGGCAAAGTATATCCAATAGCGAAAAAGGCATGCAAAAAGATAAGTGATGCGGGGATTTTCGTGAAATGAGTATGTGGCAACGATTGTTGTCAATTCACCAGGCTGGGATGTTTACGCCTGGTGAGAGCGATACAACTTATGATGTCGCTTCGGTACGGGCGAGAGTGAAAATATCGTAAAAAGACAACTCACCTTTACGAGCGATCATTTTCTGCAGCTGTTTTTTGTGAATGTCCGCGACACGCGGCGAGTTCAGAATAGCTTCAACCAATGCAGTTGGAACAAAGCGTGTGTTGTACCATTCGCCGTTGTAGCAAACCCGGAAATCCAGAACGTCGATATCTTCGTAATGGTATCGCGGATAAACGTCAAAAAAGAAGAAACCGTTAAGCAGGATGAACAATACCACCAGGAGCCAGACTGAACCAACCAGCGTTTCAGACTGCAACATCACAGCCAGAGTGGCAAAAAAAGCGACATACATGCCGATAAACAGCCCCGGATGTTTACGGATAAAACTGATACTAAAGCGAGGTTTGTTATCACGTTTTTCGTGTACATTCAGTGCATCAATTGTTTCGGTCAGCAGGCGTTGTATTTCAGTCATCTTTTGCCTTTGTGGTATCTGCAACTTTTCAAGGAACACCCTATTTTAACGTGGGAATCATATGATGAAAGTAACAGATTAACCACAATTTTGCATAACAGTTGCAACTGTGGTTACAGTTTTTTAATAACAGCGGCCGGGTTACCGCCCACGACAACGTTAGCCGGAACATCTTTTGTGACGACTGCGCCAGAGGCCACCACGACGTTATCGCCAATGGTCACACCAGGATTAATGACAGCACGTCCGCCAATCCAGACGTTATTACCGATAGTCACAGGTTTTCCCAATTCAGCGCCACTATTACGTTCCACTGGGTCGACAGGGTGCGTTGCGGTATAAATGTGAACACCTGGTGCCAACATGCAATTGTCACCGATACGAATTGGGCAGACATCGAGCATCACGCAATCGAAGTTGGCGTAAAACCCTTTGCCCAAAAATATGTTATAGCCATAGTCGCAGCGAAAAGAGGGCTCGATATAAGCATCTGCTACCTGACCGAATAAATCGGTGAGAATTTTCTGGCGTAATGTTTGTTCTTCCGGTGCGGAATGATTGTATTGGTGAATAAGCTGACGAGCGCGCAGGCGATCGCGAGATAACTCCTCATCTGCCGAGTGATACAACTCACCAGCAATCATCTTTTCTTTTTCTGTGCTCATGACTGACCTCCTGTTGCTGAAAATGCGGCAACACGGTAAAGCGAAAAGTCAGTTAAGAGTACGTTCACGTCTCCTGAGTGTGACGAAGATCACATGCAGTATGCTTTTATTACGAATAATATAATAACGTTAATAAACAGACGGTTAGATCTTCGACGTCTGCTATTTAATTACCGAATAAATTTCCACACAGAGGAGGGGATCTTGTCGTACAGTTTATTCATGGTCAATTCTGCGAGGCGGTGATCAGCGGCTGAGTAAAATACCGCCAGTTCATTATCTGATAATTCGTATTTATTTTTCTCGATAACACGCTCAAGCGTGTCAATTGTCTGGCAACGACGCAGACGCATC
This sequence comes from Escherichia coli, assembly GCF_011881725.1. Taxonomy (GTDB): domain Bacteria; phylum Pseudomonadota; class Gammaproteobacteria; order Enterobacterales; family Enterobacteriaceae; genus Escherichia; species Escherichia coli_E. The sequence continues at coordinate 49,207 of NZ_JAATUR010000032.1, forward strand.
AAATAATCGATTTTCGTTAAAGGTTTATCGGACATACTTCTACCCATGGTTGTAATAATTCTAACAAGATAAACTCGCAGGATTCTCTTTAGTAGCGTTCACAAAACAACGGAACAGGCGATTACCTGACTTCCGCCATTTCTGGAGATCCTGCATATTAATACCATAACTACTGAACAACATAAAGGTGTCGTCCAGATATTCATCTAACTGCTCAATGAGCTTATTGTCTTCATTATACTTAATTTTGTAATTAAGTGCGAAGGTCGCTATATGCTCAATGAGTTCATTAAGCTGCAGATTGATGGCCGAGGTAGGGTCGTTAACCCAACCATGGTTACTTTCTTCAAGGTTTGCAAGACAGTCATGATACAAGGTTTCGCAGAGAAATTTAAGTTGCGCGATATCATGTCTTTTTGGTGAGTATTCATCCATAACGCGTCCCCCTTCTTAGCGGTTGAACTAACGGACACCTTTTGGGATGGAAAACTTACAGACCGGGCCTTGCCTCTCACTTGTTAGATTAACTATAAGCTACTCTTTGGCGGTTTTCATCGTATTATTACGAAAAATTACAATTAGGATGAAGAGAGGGAAAAGAGACTCTTCCTCATTCCAGCGTTGGCTACGTAATGATAAAGCATTTTGTCTGATGCTATTCATAACATAACGTAATCATGATGTTTGAGGGTGATAAAATGGTCTGACGATTTGCCACACCTAATACCCAGGATTGCTCTGATTATGATGTAATTGACATGAACAAATAAGGCATTGCCGCAAATAATTAAGAATAGCCTCTAGATGCCTATGGGTTATTAAATCCATCGGTGCTACTTAATATAAATTAACTAACAATAAGTATTTTTTATGAATTTTATGCGGTGTTAAAACTAATTTACGTTTGAAATTATTAACTATAAACATTTTGACATTAAGATTACGGGTATAAAAAAGGCCGCTTGCGCGGCCTTAGTGATTATGAAGTTAATCAGTGATGATCGATGGTATGGCTATGTTCGATATCTTCATTTTTGCGGCTAAAGCGGCGGCGAACCACCACGAAGAACACCGGAACGAAGAAGATCGCCAGTACCGTTGCGGTCACCATCCCGCCCATTACGCCAGTACCTACCGCATTTTGTGCGCCAGAGCCAGCACCGGTGCTGATAACCAACGGCATAACGCCGAGGATAAATGCCAGTGAAGTCATCAGGATTGGACGTAAACGCATTCGCACCGCATCCAGAGTTGCTTCAATCAGACCTTTACCTTCTTTATCCATCAAGTCTTTGGCGAATTCGACGATTAGTATCGCGTTCTTCGCCGACAACCCAATGGTTGTGAGCAGGCCCACCTGGAAGTAAACGTCATTGGTCAGGCCACGGAAGGTGGCTGCCAGCAATGCACCGATGACCCCCAGTGGAACGACCAGCATAACGGAGAACGGAATCGACCAGCTCTCATACAATGCTGCCAGACAGAGGAACACGACAATCAACGAAATCGCGTACAGCGACGGCGCCTGGTTGCCGGAGAGACGTTCCTGATAGGACATCCCCGTCCAGTCGTAGCCAACACCGGTAGGCAGTTTGCTCGCCAGTTGTTCCATCAGCGCCATTGCTTCACCGGTACTCTTACCTGGTGCAGCCTGGCCTAAGATCTCCATGGATGGCAGGCCATTGTAACGTTCCAGACGCGGCGAACCGTACTCCCAACGAGAAGAGGAGAACGCCGAGAACGGCACCATCTGACCATCAGCAGCACGAACATACCAGTCGCCGATATCATCCGGCAGCATGCGGTATTTCGCTTCGGACATGACATAAACTTTCTTCACACGACCACGGTCGATAAAGTCGTTCACGTAACTGCCACCCCATGCAGCACCCAGGGTGGTGTTAATATCGTTGATAGAAACACCCAGTGCCTGAGCTTTTTCCTGGTCGATATCAATCTTAAACTGCGGCGTATCTTCCAGACCGTTTGGACGCACGCTGGTCAGCATATCAGGATGCTGCGCTGCTTCTGCAAGCAGTTGGTTACGCGCCTGAGTCAGTTTTTCGTGACCGAGGCCCGCCTGGTCAATCAGCTCAAAGTCAAAGCCGGTTGCTGTACCCAGTTCCACAATTGCGGGCAGGTTAAAGGCGAAAACCATCGCATCTTTGATTTGCGAGAATGCGCGTGTTGCACGCATGGTAATCGCTTCAACTTTGTTTTCTTCGCCCGGACGATCGGCCCAGTCCTTCAAGGAAACGAACGCAATACCCGTATTCTGACCACGTCCCGCAAAGCCGAAGCCGTTAACGGCGAACACCGATTCAACGTTGTTCTTTTCTTTGGTCAGATAGTAATTCGTTACCTCATTGAGCACTTTCTGCGTACGTTCCTGCGTTGCACCTGCTGGCAGCTGAACCATGGTCATAAACACGCCCTGGTCTTCATCCGGCAAGAAGGAGCTTGGCAGACGTACGAACAGATAGGCCATACCGACGACGATAATCAGATACAGCACCAGATAACGCCCCGTACTGCGCAGAATGCCGCCTACGCTGTCGGTGTAGTGGTGCGTGCTCTTCTCGAACATGCGGTTAAACCAGCCGAAGAAGCCTTTTTTACCTTCCCCGTGATCGCCTTTGGCAATCGGTTTCAGCATGGTGGCACAAAGAGCCGGAGTCAGGATCAACGCCACCAGTACCGACAGCGCCATTGCTGAAACAATGGTAATGGAGAACTGACGATAGATTGCACCAGTAGAACCGCCGAAGAAAGCCATCGGAACGAATACTGCCGACAGTACCATTGCGATGCCGACCAGCGCGCCCTGAATCTGCCCCATTGATTTACGTGTGGCTTCTTTCGGCGGCAGACCTTCTTCCGCCATCACACGTTCAACGTTTTCTACCACAACGATGGCGTCATCCACCAACAGGCCGATGGCGAGCACCATCCCGAACATTGTTAGCGTATTTATCGAGAAGCCAAAGGCGGCAAGTACCGCAAAGGTCCCCAGCAATACCACCGGTACGGCAATGGTCGGAATCAACGTCGCGCGGAAGTTCTGCAAGAACAGATACATTACCAGGAACACGAGGATGATTGCTTCGACCAGAGTTTTCACTACTTCGTGAATAGATATTTTCACGAACGGCGTCGTATCGTACGGATAAACGATTTTCAGACCCGACGGGAAGAACGGTTCCATCTTCGCCAGTTCAGCACGGATTGCGGCAGCGGTATCCAGCGCGTTCGCACCGGTTGCCAGCTTGATACCCAGACCAGAAGCCGGTTGTCCGTTAAATTCCGCGATGATGTCGTAGTTCTCACCACCCAGCTCTATTTTCGCTACGTCACGCAGCAGAACGCGGGAACCATCCTGATTCACTTTCAGCAGGATTTTGCCGAACTCTTCAGTAGAGGTCAGACGCGTCTGAGCAATAATAGAGGCGTTAAGCTGCTGGCCTTTCACCGGCGGCGTACCGCCGAGCTGACCGGCAGCAACCTGGGCGTTCTGCGCTTTGATAGCGGTAATGACATCAACCGGCGTGAGCTGGTATTTGTTCAACTCATTCGGGTTCATCCAGATACGCATCGCGTACTGCGAACCGAACAGCTGAACGTCACCAACGCCCGACGTACGGCTAATGGCATCTTTCATATTTGCCGCCACGTAGTCGGAGATATCTTCCTGCGTCATGGTGCCGTCAGTGTTGATAACGCCGACAACCATCAGGAAGCTGCTGGAAGATTTCTCAACGCTCACCCCTTGCTGCTGTACTTCTTGCGGCAGCAACGGCATCGCCAGCTGCAGTTTGTTCTGCACCTGAACCTGCGCGATATCCGCATCAGTACCAGACTCAAAGGTCAGGGTGATCTGCACAGTACCCGTGGAGTCACTGTTAGAGGACATATACATCAGGTTATCAATACCGTTCATATTCTGTTCGATAACCTGTGTCACCGTGTCCTGCACTGTTTTCGCATCAGCGCCGGGGTAGGAGGCGGAGATCGTGACCGCCGGCGGTGCAATCGTAGGATATTGCGCCACCGGCAATTTGAGGATCGCCAGCCCCCCTGCCAACATGATGATGATGGCGATCACCCACGCAAAAATCGGGCGATCGATAAAGAAATTAGGCATGTCTTAACGGCTCCTGTTTAAGTTAAGACTTGGACTGTTCAGGCTGAGCACCGCTTGCGGCTTGCTGGTTATTATCAGCGGTAACGTCTTGTGCTTTTACCTGGACACCAGGACGCACTTTCTGCAGCCCACTTATTACTACGCGGTCGCCTGCTTTCAGACCTTCTGTCACCAGCCACTTATCGCCAATAGCCTGGCTTGCGACGATCGGACGGGTTTCCACTTTGTCATCTGCGCCAACCACCAGTACGGTGGCATCGCCACGCGGTGTACGGGTTACGCCCTGTTGCGGGACTAAAATGGCGTTTGGATTAAGCCCTTCTTCCAGACGTGCGCGCACGAACATGCCCGGCAGCAGGGTGTGATCCGGGTTCGGGAAGATAGCGCGTAAAGTGATAGAGCCGGTGGTCTGATCGACAGTCACGTCAGAGAACTCCAGCGTACCGTCCTGCGGGAACTTAATGCCGTCACTGGTGATCAGCGAGACTTTGGCTTTGCCGTTTTCTTGTTTCAACGTACCGTTTGCCAGTTCTTGTTTCAGACGCAGGAAGTCGTTGCTGGACTGAGTCACATCAACGTAGATCGGATCAAGTTGCTGCACGGTTGCCAGCGCAGTCGCCTGACCGTTTTGCACCAATGCGCCTTCCGTCACGTTCGATTTGCCAATACGGCCAGTAATCGGAGAGGTGACTTTGGTGTAAGCCAGATTGATCCGTGCGGTTTCAACAGCCGCTTTCGCCGCAGTGACGGCAGCATTTGCCTGTTGCGCATCAGCCAGCGCCTGATCGTACTCTTGCTTACTGATGTACTGAGTACCCAGCAGTTTCTGGTAACGATTAACAGTCAGTTGCGCGATATTGGCTGCAGCCTGCGCTTTCGCCAGATCACCTTTTGCACTGTCGTACGCTGCCTGGTAGGTAGCAGGATCAATCTGATAAAGAGAGACACCTGCCTCGATGTCGCTACCTTCTTTGAAATTACGCTTCAGGATAATCCCGCTAACTTGAGGACGAACTTCTGCGATCCGGAAAGCACTGGTGCGGCCCGGAAGCTCGGTTGTGATCTGCAGAGGTTCAGTTTTGACTGTTACTACCCCAACGGCGGGCATCTGCTGGCCACCTTGTTGGGCCTGTTTGTCGTCACATCCTGTAAGCGCTAAGCTGCCTGAGAGCATCAGAACGATCGCCAGAGGCGTAAACCCTCTGTTTTTGTTCATATGTAAACCTCGAGTGTCCGATTTCAAATTGGTCAATGGTCAATAGTCGATAAACCCATTGCTGCGTTTATATTATGGTCGTGCTATGGTACATACATTCATAAATGTATGTAAATCTAACGCCTGTAAATTCACTAACATATGGCACGAAAAACCAAACAAGAAGCGCAAGAAACGCGCCAACACATCCTCGATGTGGCTCTACGTCTTTTCTCACAGCAGGGGGTATCATCCACCTCACTGGGTGAGATTGCAAAAGCAGCTGGCGTTACGCGCGGTGCAATCTACTGGCATTTTAAAGACAAATCAGATTTGTTCAGTGAGATCTGGGAACTGTCAGAATCCAATATTGGTGAACTAGAGCTTGAGTATCAGGCAAAATTCCCTGGCGATCCACTCTCAGTATTAAGAGAGGTATTAATTCATGTTATTGAATCCACGGTGACAGAAGAACGGCGTCGATTATTGATGGAGATTATATTCCACAAATGCGAATTTGTCGGAGAAATGGCTGTTGTGCAACAGGCACAACGTAATCTCTGTCTGGAAAGTTATGACCGTATAGAACAAACGTTAAAACATTGTATTGAAGCAAAAATGTTGCCTGCGGATTTAATGACGCGTCGCGCAGCAATTATTATGCGAGGATATATTTCCGGTCTGATGGAAAATTGGCTCTTTGCCCCGCAATCTTTTGATCTTAAAAAAGAAGCGCGCGATTACGTTGCCATCTTGTTGGAAATGTATCTCCTATGCCCGACCCTACGCACTCCCACCGCCAACGAATAATCCTCAATCAGACTCCAGGATTTATCCTGGACATTTTCGCTGTTGCTATTCTGGCTCACTACGTCGTGATATTCTTGTCGTTTGACTTTTTCAGGTCGTTCTTCAGGTTCAGAAACCTTCATTCATCATGACTATGTTCCAGTATTACAAACGATCACGGCATTTTGTTTTTTCAGCATTTATTGCTTTTGTTTTTGTCTTGTTATGCCAGAACACGGCGTTTGCGCGGGCGCCATCGAATGGTGATCTACCGACGAAAGCAGACCTGCAGGCACAACTTGACTCGCTTAATAAACAAAAAGATCTTTCTGCCCAGGACAAGCTGGTGCAACAGGATCTGACAGACACATTAGCCACCCTCGATAAAATCGATCGCATAAAAGAAGAGACGGTTCAGCTACGGCAAAAAGTAGCTGAAGCGCCTGAAAAAATGCGCCAGGCGACCGCGGCGTTAACAGCACTTAGCGATGTAGATAACGACGAAGAAACGCGCAAAATTCTGAGCACGCTTTCGTTGCGCCAGCTGGAAACTCGGGTTGCCCAAGCGCTGGATGATTTGCAAAACGCACAAAACGATCTGGCGTCTTATAACAGCCAGTTGGTTTCGTTACAGACGCAGCCCGAACGCGTGCAAAATGCGATGTATAACGCTTCTCAGCAGCTGCAACAAATTCGCAATCGTCTGGATGGCACTGATGTCGGCGAGACTGCCTTACGTCCCAGCCAGAAAGTGTTAATGCAGGCTCAGCAGGCTTTGCTGAATGCTGAGATAGACCAGCAGCGTAAAAGCCTGGAAGGGAACACCGTCCTGCAGGATACCTTGCAAAAGCAGCGTGATTACGTGACGGCGAACAGCGCCCGTCTGGAACATCAGTTGCAACTATTGCAAGAGGCGGTGAACAGCAAGCGCCTGACATTAACCGAAAAAACGGCGCAGGAAGCCGTCACCCCGGATGAAGCCGCACGTATTCAGGCTAACCCACTAGTGAAGCAAGAGCTGGAAATAAACCAGCAATTAAGCCAGCGTCTGATTACCGCCACCGAAAACGGTAATGTCCTGATGCAGCAAAACATCAAAGTCAAAAACTGGCTGGAGCGGGCGCTGCAATCGGAACGTAACATCAAAGAGCAGATTTCTGTCCTGAAGGGCAGCCTGCTGTTGTCTCGTATCCTTTACCAGCAACAACAAACGCTGCCCTCGGCGGATGAACTGGAAAATATGACCAACCGCATCGCGGACTTGCGTCTCGAACAGTTTGAAATCAACCAGCAGCGTGACGCGCTGTTCCAGAGCGATGCGTTCGTTAGCAAGCTGGAAGAAGGTCACGCCAACGAAGTCAACAGCGAAGTTCACGATGCTCTATTACAAGTGGTTGATATGCGTCGCGAATTACTGGATCAGCTTAACAAACAGTTGGGTAACCAGCTGATGATGGCCATTAACCTGCAAATCAACCAGCAGCAGTTAATGAGCGTATCGAAAAACCTGAAATCCATCCTGACTCAGCAAATCTTTTGGGTGAACAGTAACCGTCCAATGGACTGGGACTGGATCAAAGCGTTCCCGCAAACGCTGAAAGATGAGTTTAAGTCGATGAAAATCACGGTGAACTGGGAAAAAGCCTGGCCTGCCGTATTTATCGCTTTTCTCGCCGGTTTGCCGCTGCTGCTGATTGCTGGGCTGATCCACTGGCGTTTAGGCTGGCTGAAAGCATATCAACAAAAACTGGCTTCGGCGGTAGGTTCCCTGCGTAACGATAGTCAGCTCAACACACCAAAAGCGATTCTTATCGATCTGATCCGCGCGCTGCCGGTGTGCCTGATTATTCTCGCAGTTGGCCTGATTTTGCTGACCATGCAGCTCAACATCAGCGAACTGCTGTGGTCGTTCTGTAAAAAACTGGCAATCTTCTGGCTGGTGTTTGGCCTGTGCTGGAAAGTGCTGGAGAAAAACGGCGTTGCTGTGCGTCACTTTGGCATGCCGGAACAGCAGACCAGCCACTGGCGTCGGCAAATTGTCCGCATCAGTCTCGCGTTGCTGCCTATCCATTTCTGGTCTGTGGTGGCAGAACTTTCCCCGCTGCATCTGATGGATGATGTACTGGGGCAGGCGATGATTTTCTTCAACCTGCTGCTGATTGCCTTCCTGGTGTGGCCGATGTGCCGCGAAAGCTGGCGTGATAAAGAGTCGCACACCATGCGGCTGGTCACCATTACTGTGCTGTCGATTATCCCGATTGCGCTGATGGTACTGACTGCTACAGGCTACTTCTACACTACGCTGCGGCTCTCCGGGCGTTGGATTGAAACCGTTTATCTGGTGATCATCTGGAACCTGCTGTACCAGACGGTATTGCGCGGATTAAGCGTAGCGGCGCGGCGTATCGCCTGGCGTCGTGCGCTGGCACGTCGACAGAATCTGGTGAAAGAGGGCGCTGAAGGTGCTGAACCGCCGGAAGAACCCACCATTGCACTGGAACAGGTTAACCAGCAGACGCTGCGTATTACCATGCTGCTGATGTTTGCGCTGTTCGGTGTCATGTTCTGGGCGATTTGGTCCGATTTGATCACCGTGTTCAGCTATCTCGACAGCATCACGCTCTGGCATTACAACGGCACTGAAGCCGGCGCTGCGGTGGTGAAAAGCGTCACCATGGGCAGCCTGCTGTTTGCGATTATCGCCTCAATGGTGGCCTGGGCGTTGATTCGCAACCTGCCTGGTTTGCTGGAAGTGCTGGTGCTCTCGCGACTGAATATGCGTCAGGGCGCGTCGTATGCCATTACTACCATCCTTAACTACATCATTATTGCCGTTGGCGCGATGACGGTGTTCGGATCGCTGGGCGTCTCGTGGGATAAACTCCAGTGGCTTGCGGCGGCATTATCCGTAGGTCTTGGTTTTGGTTTGCAAGAGATCTTCGGTAACTTCGTCTCCGGTTTGATCATCCTGTTCGAACGTCCGGTGCGCATTGGCGATACGGTAACCATCGGGACTTTCTCCGGAACGGTCAGCAAGATCCGTATTCGTGCTACCACCATTACCGACTTCGATCGCAAAGAAGTGATCATCCCGAACAAAGCGTTTGTTACTGAGCGTCTGATCAACTGGTCATTAACCGACACCACTACGCGTCTGGTGATTCGTCTGGGCGTGGCCTATGGTTCCGATCTGGAAAAAGTTCGTAAAGTGTTGCTGAAGGCGGCGTCTGAGCACCCAAGGGTGATGCACGAACCAATGCCGGAAGTCTTCTTTACGGCGTTTGGCGCCAGCACGTTGGATCATGAGCTGCGTCTGTACGTGCGTGAACTGCGCGATCGTAGCCGCACCGTCGATGAACTGAACCGTACCATTGATCAGTTGTGTCGTGAAAATGATATCAACATTGCCTTTAACCAGCTTGAAGTGCATCTGCACAACGAGAAGGGCGATGAAGTGACGGAAGTGAAACGTGACTACAAAGGCGACGATCCGACGCCTGCGGTAGGGTAATAACGAAAGGGGCGGTATTTATCCGCCCCCGAGATTGCTGACAAAGTGCGCGTTGCTCATGCCGGATGCGGCGTGACCGTCTTATCCGGCCTACAAAATCGCGAAAAATCATATATTGCAGGAGTGATGTAGATACTGTTATAGCCTGCAAGTTTTTTCCTGGCCCAGTCTCCCGGATTGCAGGCATG
>NZ_JAATUR010000033.1 GCF_011881725.1 Escherichia coli
ATAATTTTCTCTGAGAGCATGCATTGTGAATTTACTGACAGTGAGTACTGATCTCATCAGTATTTTTTTATTCACGACACTGTTTCTGTTTTTTGCCCGTAAGGTAGCAAAAAAAGTCGGTTTAGTGGATAAACCAAACTTCCGCAAACGTCACCAGGGATTGATACCTCTCGTTGGGGGTATTTCGGTTTACGCAGGGATTTGCTTCACGTTCGGAATTGTCGACTATTATATTCCGCATGCATCTCTCTATCTTGCTTGTGCCGGTGTGCTTGTGTTCATCGGCGCGCTGGATGACCGTTTTGATATCAGCGTAAAAATCCGTGCCACCATACAGGCAGCTGTTGGCATTGTTATGATGGTGTTCGGCAAACTTTATCTCAGTAGCCTGGGTTATATCTTTGGCTCCTGGGAGATGGTGCTCGGACCGTTTGGCTACTTCCTGACGCTATTTGCCGTCTGGGCGGCAATTAATGCATTCAATATGGTTGATGGCATTGATGGCTTGCTGGGGGGGTTGTCCTGCGTCTCGTTTGCAGCAATCGGGATGATTTTGTGGTTTGACGGTCAAACCAGCCTCGCTATCTGGTGTTTTGCGATGATCGCCGCCATCCTGCCTTATATCATGCTCAACCTTGGTATTCTGGGGCGTCGCTACAAAGTATTTATGGGCGATGCGGGCAGTACGCTGATTGGTTTTACCGTTATCTGGATCCTGCTGGAAACGACTCAGGGAAAAACGCACCCAATAAGCCCGGTTACCGCATTATGGATTATCGCCATTCCGCTAATGGATATGGTGGCGATTATGTACCGTCGCCTGCGTAAAGGCATGAGCCCATTCTCTCCTGACCGTCAGCATATTCACCATTTGATCATGCGTGCCGGGTTTACTTCCCGCCAGGCATTTGTGCTGATTACCCTCGCTGCGGCACTGCTCGCCTCAATTGGTGTGCTGGCAGAATATTCTCATTTTGTTCCGGAATGGGTCATGCTGGTGCTCTTTTTGCTAGCATTCTTCCTCTATGGATATTGCATTAAGCGTGCCTGGAAAGTGGCTCGCTTTATTAAGCGCGTAAAACGCAGACTGCGTAGAAATCGTGGTGGCAGCCCCAATTTAACCAAATAAATGAGGATGTGATGACACAACCAATGCCCGGGAAACCGGCCGAAGACGCTGAAAATGAACTGGATATTCGTGGGTTGTTTCGTACCTTGTGGGCTGGGAAGCTGTGGATTATTGGCATGGGGCTGGCGTTTGCGTTAATCGCGCTGGCATATACTTTTTTTGCTCGACAGGAGTGGAGCGCGACGGCGATTACCGATCGTCCAACAGTGAATATGCTGGGGGGATACTACTCGCAGCAGCAATTTTTGCGTAATCTGGATGTTCGTTCGAACATGGCTCCTGTCGATCAACCGTCGGTCATGGACGAAGCCTATAAAGAATTTGTTATGCAACTGGCCTCGTGGGATACCCGCCGCGATTTCTGGTTGCAGACAGACTATTACAAACAGCGGATGGTCGGGAACAGCAAAGCCGATGCGGCGATGCTGGATGAAATGATCAACAACATCGTGTTTATTCCCGGTGACTTCACTCGCGCGGTCAACGACAGCGTTAAGCTGATTGCCGAAACTGCGCCTGACGCTAATAACCTGTTACGTCAGTATGTTGCTTTTGCCAGCCAGCGTGCAGCCAGCCATCTGAATGATGAGCTGAAAGGTGCATGGGCGGCGCGCACCATCCAGATGAAAGCCCAGGTGAAGCGTCAGGAAGAGGTGGCGAAAGCCATCTACGACCGCCGGATGAACAGTATTGAACAGGCGCTGAAAATTGCTGAGCAGCATAATATTTCGCGCAGTGCGACAGATGTGCCTGCCGAAGAATTACCTGATTCAGAAATGTTCCTGCTTGGGCGTCCAATGCTCCAGGCGCGCCTGGAAAATTTACAGGCTGTCGGTCCGGCCTTTGATCTCGACTATGATCAGAATCGGGCCATGTTAAACACCCTGAATGTTGGTCCAACCCTGGATCCGCGTTTTCAGACCTATCGCTATTTGCGTACGCCGGAAGAGCCGGTAAAACGCGATAGCCCACGTCGTGCCTTCCTGATGATTATGTGGGGCATTGTCGGGGGGCTGATCGGGGCTGGTATCGCATTAACCCGCCGTTGCTCGAAATAGCAACACAGCTGCGGTGAGCGCAAATGCGCTCGCCGCTTATTCGAAGAGAATCGATGTGAAAGTACTGACTGTATTTGGTACGCGCCCGGAAGCCATCAAGATGGCGCCGTTGGTGCATGCGTTGGCAAAAGATCCTTTTTTTGAGGCTAAAGTTTGCGTCACTGCGCAGCATCGGGAGATGCTCGATCAGGTGCTGAAACTCTTTTCCATTGTACCTGACTACGATCTCAACATAATGCAGCCAGGACAGGGTCTGACAGAGATAACCTGTCGGATTCTGGAAGGGCTAAAACCTATTCTTGCCGAGTTCAAACCAGACGTCGTGCTGGTTCACGGTGATACCACCACCACACTGGCAACCAGCCTGGCGGCGTTTTATCAGCGTATTCCAGTTGGTCACGTTGAGGCTGGATTGCGCACGGGCGATCTCTATTCGCCGTGGCCGGAAGAGGCTAACCGTACATTGACCGGGCATCTGGCGATGTATCACTTCTCTCCAACCGAAACTTCCCGGCAAAACTTGTTGCACGAAAACGTTGCTGACAGCCGAATCTTCATTACCGGTAATACAGTTATTGATGCGCTGTTATGGGTGCGTGACCGGGTGATGAGTAGCGATACGCTGCGTTCAGAGCTGGCGGCAAATTACCCGTTTATCGATCCCGATAAAAAGATGATTCTGGTGACCGGTCACAGACGTGAGAGTTTTGGTCGTGGCTTTGAAGAAATCTGTCATGCGCTGGCAGATATCGCCACCACTCACCAGGACATCCAGATTGTCTATCCAGTGCATCTCAACCCGAATGTCAGAGAGCCGGTCAATCGCATTCTGGGGCATGTGAAAAATGTCATTCTGATCGATCCCCAGGAGTATTTACCGTTTGTCTGGCTGATGAACCACGCCTGGCTGATTTTGACCGACTCAGGCGGTATTCAGGAAGAAGCGCCTTCGCTGGGGAAACCGGTACTGGTGATGCGTGATACCACTGAACGTCCGGAAGCGGTGACTGCGGGTACGGTGCGTCTGGTAGGCACGGATAAGCAGCGAATCGTCGAGGAAGTAACGCGTCTTTTAAAAGACGAAAACGAATATCAAGCTATGAGCCGCGCCCATAACCCATATGGTGATGGTCAGGCATGCTCTCGCATTCTGGAAGCGTTAAAAAATAATCGGATATCACTATGAGTTTTGCGACCATTTCTGTTATTGGACTGGGTTATATCGGGCTGCCTACAGCAGCTGCGTTTGCCTCGCGGCAAAAACAGGTGATTGGTGTCGATATCAACCAACACGCGGTTGATACCATCAATCGTGGCGAAATCCATATCGTCGAACCTGATTTGGCGAGTGTGGTAAAAACTGCCGTAGAAGGCGGTTTTCTGCGGGCGAGCACGACGCCGGTTGAAGCGGATGCCTGGCTGATTGCTGTACCAACGCCGTTTAAAGGCGATCATGAGCCGGATATGACCTACGTTGAATCGGCTGCCCGCTCCATTGCGCCAGTGCTGAAAAAAGGCGCGTTGGTGATCCTTGAGTCCACCTCGCCGGTGGGCTCAACCGAGAAGATGGCAGAATGGTTAGCAGAGATGCGTCCTGACCTGAGTTTCCCGCAGCAGGTGGGCGAGCAGGCGGACGTCAACATTGCTTATTGCCCGGAACGCGTGTTGCCGGGACAGGTGATGGTCGAGCTGATTAAAAACGATCGCGTGATTGGCGGTATGACGCCGGTTTGTTCGGCACGCGCCAGCGAACTGTACAAAATTTTCCTCGAAGGTGAGTGTGTCGTCACTAACTCGCGGACGGCGGAAATGTGCAAGCTTACCGAAAACAGCTTCCGCGACGTGAATATCGCTTTTGCGAACGAACTGTCGCTGATTTGTTCCGATCAGGGAATTAATGTCTGGGAACTGATTCGTCTGGCGAATCGTCACCCACGTGTCAATATACTCCAGCCTGGCCCAGGCGTGGGCGGACACTGTATTGCCGTCGACCCGTGGTTTATCGTGGCACAGAATCCCCAGCAGGCGCAGCTTATCCGCACCGCGCGGGAAGTGAACGATCACAAACCTTTCTGGGTGATTGATCAGGTGAAAGCAGCGGTCGCTGATTGCCTGGCCGCTAACGATAAACGCGCCAGCGAACTCAAAATTGCCTGCTTTGGTCTGGCGTTTAAACCAAATATTGATGATCTGCGCGAAAGCCCGGCGATGGAAATCGCTGAACTGATCGCCCAGTGGCACAGCGGCGAAACGCTGGTTGTTGAGCCTAACATCCACCAGTTGCCGAAAAAACTGACCGGATTTTGCACGCTGGCGCAGCTTGACGAGGCGCTGGCAACGGCAGATGTGCTGGTGATGCTGGTCGATCACAGCCAGTTTAAAGCCATTAGCGGTGATGCTGTTCATCAGCAGTATGTGGTAGATACCAAAGGAGTCTGGCGCTGATGAGAAAGATTCTGGTAACAGGTGGTGCGGGATTTATTGGCTCGGCGTTGGTGCGTTACATCATCGACGAAACGAATGATGCGGTGGTGGTGGTCGATAAACTGACTTATGCCGGGAACCTGATGTCGCTGGCCCCAGTCGCGCAAAGTGATCGTTTTGCCTTTGAGAAAGTGGATATCTGCGATCGGGCAGAACTGGCGCGCGTTTTCATTGAGCATCAGCCAGACTGCATCATGCATTTGGCAGCAGAAAGCCACGTTGACCGCTCTATCGACGGCCCGGCAGCGTTTATTGAAACCAATATTGTGGGGACTTACACACTGCTTGAAGCGGCGAGGGCTTACTGGAATACACTGGCAGAAGATAAAAAATCAGCCTTCCGTTTTCATCATATTTCTACCGATGAAGTGTACGGCGACCTGCACTCCACGGATGATTTCTTCACCGAAACCACACCATACGCGCCGAGTAGCCCCTATTCTGCGTCGAAAGCCAGCAGCGACCATCTGGTGCGCGCCTGGCTGCGTACCTACGGCCTGCCGACGCTTATCACCAACTGCTCGAATAACTACGGTCCTTACCATTTTCCGGAAAAACTGATCCCGCTGATGATCCTCAACGCGCTGGCGGGTAAACCGCTGCCGGTGTATGGCAACGGGCAGCAAATTCGTGACTGGCTGTTTGTTGAAGATCATGCCCGTGCGTTGTACTGCGTGGCGACCACCGGAAAAGTCGGTGAAACCTATAATATTGGTGGTCACAACGAGCGTAAGAATCTTGAAGTCGTGGAAACTATTTGCGCGCTGCTGGAAGAGTTGGCCCCGAACAAACCGCACGGCGTGGCGCACTATCGTGACCTGATCACTTTTGTTGCTGATCGCCCGGGGCATGACTTGCGCTATGCCATTGATGCCGCAAAAATTGCCCGTGAACTTGGCTGGCTGCCGCAGGAAACCTTTGAAAGTGGAATGCGTAAAACGGTGCAGTGGTATCTGGCTAATGAAAGCTGGTGGAAGCAGGTGCAGGACGGTAGCTATCAGGGCGAGCGTTTAGGTCTGAAAGGCTAATTTTCAGCGGAGGCAAACATGAAAGGTATTATCCTGGCGGGCGGTTCCGGCACCCGATTGCATCCGATTACGCGCGGCGTGTCGAAGCAACTGTTGCCGATTTACGATAAGCCAATGATTTACTATCCGCTGTCGGTGTTGATGCTGGCGGGGATCCGCGAAATTCTCATCATCACCACGCCGGAAGATAAAGGTTATTTCCAGCGCCTGCTGGGCGATGGTAGCGAGTTCGGTATCCAACTGGAATATGCCGAACAACCCAGCCCGGACGGTCTGGCGCAGGCTTTTATCATCGGTGAAACCTTCCTCAATGGTGAGCCATCCTGTCTGGTACTGGGTGATAACATCTTCTTCGGTCAGGGCTTCAGTCCGAAACTGCGCCATGTTGCGGCGCGCACAGAAGGGGCTACGGTTTTTGGCTATCAGGTGATGGATCCGGAACGCTTTGGCGTGGTGGAGTTTGACGATAATTTCCGTGCTATTTCGCTGGAAGAAAAGCCAAAACAGCCGAAATCAAACTGGGCGGTGACCGGACTGTATTTCTACGACAGTAAAGTGGTGGAATACGCCAAAAAGGTGAAGCCGTCGGAGCGTGGTGAACTGGAAATTACCTCCATCAACCAGATGTACCTCGAGGCGGGCAATCTGACCGTTGAACTGCTCGGGCGCGGGTTTGCATGGCTGGATACAGGCACACACGACAGCCTGATTGAAGCCAGCACTTTTGTGCAGACGGTGGAAAAACGCCAGGGCTTTAAGATTGCCTGCCTGGAAGAGATTGCCTGGCGTAATGGCTGGCTCGATGACGAAGGCGTGAAGCGTGCCGCCAGTTCATTAGCGAAAACTGGCTACGGCCAATATCTGCTGGAGTTACTCCGTGCCCGTCCGCGCCAGTATTGAACCACTAACCTGGGAAAACGCCTTCTTTGGCGTTAACAGCGCCATCGTGCGCATCAGTCCTGACGCCCCGTTCCTGACGCCAGACGTTTTGGCGCCGTGGTCACGGGTGCAGGCCAAAATTGCTGCATCAAATACGGGTGAACTGGATGCCCTGCAACAGTTGGGATTCTCGCTGGTAGAAGGTGAAGTTGATTTGGCATTACCCGTGAACAATGTCAGTGAAAGCCGTGCGGAAGTGGCGCAAGAGGCTGATATTCCGGCATTACGCCAGTTAGCCAGCGCCGCATTTGCGCAAAGCCGTTTTCGTGCGCCGTGGTATGCGCCTGACGCCAGCGGTCGCTTTTATGCGCAGTGGATTGAAAACGCCGTGCGCGGCACCTTTGACCATCAATGCCTGGTGTTACGTGCGGCGTCCGGTGATATTCGCGGCTATGTCTCTTTACGGGAACTCAATGCGACAGATGCGCGTATTGGCCTGCTGGCTGGACGTGGTGCAGGTGCTGAACTGATGCAAACAGCGCTAAACTGGGCGTATGCTCGCGGTAAAACAACATTGCGCGTGGCGACCCAGATGGGCAACACCGCCGCGCTTAAAAGATACATACAAAGTGGTGCGAATGTAGAAAGCACCGCGTACTGGTTATACAGGTGATCACATGATTCCATTTAACGCACCGCCGGTGGTGGGAACCGAACTCGACTATATGCAATCGGCAATGGGTAGCGGCAAACTGTGCGGCGATGGCGGTTTTACCCGTCGCTGCCAGCAGTGGCTGGAGCAACGTTTTGGCAGCGCCAAAGTGCTGCTGACGCCGTCCTGCACCGCTTCTCTGGAGATGGCGGCGTTGCTGCTGGATATCCAGCCGGGCGATGAAGTGATCATGCCAAGCTATACCTTTGTCTCCACCGCCAACGCCTTCGTGCTGCGTGGGGCTAAAATCGTCTTTGTTGATGTCCGCCCGGATACCATGAATATCGACGAAACGCTGATTGAAGCGGCGATCACCGACAAAACGCGTGTTATCGTGCCGGTGCATTACGCGGGCGTGGCCTGTGAAATGGACACCATTATGGCGCTGGCGAAAAAGTACAACCTCTTTGTGGTGGAAGATGCCGCTCAGGGCGTGATGTCCACCTGGAAAGGTCGTGCGCTGGGAACCATTGGTCATATTGGCTGCTTTAGCTTCCATGAAACCAAAAACTACACGGCGGGCGGTGAGGGCGGCGCGACGCTAATTAATGATAAAGCGTTGATTGAACGTGCAGAGATCATTCGCGAAAAAGGCACTAACCGCAGCCAGTTCTTCCGTGGTCAGGTCGATAAATATACCTGGCGCGATATTGGCTCCAGCTATTTGATGTCCGATCTGCAAGCCGCGTATCTGTGGGCGCAACTGGAAGCGGCTGATCGTATTAATCAGCAACGTCTGGCGCTGTGGCAAAATTACTACGATGCACTGATGCCGCTGGCTCAAGCCGGGCGTATCGAACTGCCATCGATTCCGGATGGCTGCGTGCAGAACGCGCATATGTTCTACATTAAGCTGCGGGATATTGATGACCGGAGCGCATTGATTGGTTTCCTGAAGGAAGCGGAAATCATGGCGGTGTTCCATTACATTCCACTTCACGCAAGCCCTGCGGGTGAACGCTTTGGTGAGTTTCACGGTGAAGATCGCTACACCACCAAAGAGAGCGAGCGATTGCTGCGCCTGCCGTTGTTCTACAACCTGTCGCCCGTCAATCAGCGCACGGTAATTGCGACCTTGTTGAACTACTTATCCTGATATGTCGTTGGCAAAAGCGTCCTTGTGGACGGCGGCCAGTACACTGGTCAAGATTGGCGCTGGATTACTGGTTGGTAAATTACTGGCAGTGTCATTTGGTCCGGCAGGACTAGGGCTGGCGGCAAATTTCCGCCAGTTGATTACCGTGCTCGGCGTGCTTGCTGGGGCGGGCATCTTTAACGGCGTAACCAAATACGTTGCCCAGTACCATGATAATCCACAGCAGCTGCGCCGTGTGGTCGGCACTTCATCAGCGATGGTGCTTGGCTTCTCCACGCTGATGGCCCTGGTCTTTGTACTGGCGGCTGCGCCAATCAGTCAGGGTTTGTTTGGTAATACTGACTATCAGGGGCTGGTCCGTTTAGTGGCGCTGGTGCAAATGGGGATCGCCTGGGGCAACCTGTTACTGGCGCTAATGAAAGGTTTTCGCGATGCCGCGGGTAATGCGTTATCGCTGATTGTCGGCAGCCTGATTGGCGTAATCGCTTATTATGTCAGTTATCGTTTTGGCGGTTATCAAGGCGCGTTGCTGGGGCTGGCGCTGATTCCCGCGTTGGTGGTGATTCCTGCCGCCGTCATGTTAATTAAACGTGGCGCTATCCCGTTAAGTTATCTGAAACCCTGCTGGGATAACGGTCTGGCGGGGCAGTTAAGTAAGTTCACGCTTATGGCGCTGATTACGTCGGTGACCTTGCCCGTTGCGTACATCATGATGCGTAAACTGTTGGCAGCGCAGTATAGCTGGGATGAAGTGGGGATCTGGCAAGGGGTGAGCAGTATTTCCGACGCCTACCTGCAGTTTATTACGGCATCGTTCAGCGTATATTTACTGCCCACGTTGTCGAGATTGACGGAAAAGCGCGATATCACCCGGGAAGTGGTGAAGTCGCTGAAATTTGTCTTACCGGCAGTGGCGGCGGCGAGTTTTACCGTCTGGCTACTGCGTGATTTTGCCATCTGGCTACTGTTGTCGAATAAATTTACCGCCATGCGCGATCTCTTTGCCTGGCAGTTGGTGGGCGATGTGTTGAAAGTGGGCGCCTATGTCTTTGGTTATCTGGTGATCGCCAAAGCGTCGCTGCGGTTTTATATTCTGGCGGAAGTCAGCCAGTTCACTTTATTGATGGTATTTGCCCACTGGTTGATCCCCGCGCATGGTGCCCTGGGCGCGGCGCAGGCCTATATGGCAACCTATATCGTCTATTTTTCTCTTTGTTGTGGCGTATTTTTACTCTGGCGTAGGCGGGCATGACTGTACTGATTCACGTACTGGGATCGGATATCCCTCACCATAACCAAACCGTTCTGCGGTTTTTCAATGACGCGCTGGCCGCGACGAGCGAGCACGCGCGTGAGTTTATGGTTGTAGGCAAGGACGACGGCTTAAGTGATAGTTGTCCGGCACTCACTATCCACTTTTTTGCGGGGAAAAGATCACTGGCAGAAGCTGTTATCGCTAAAGCGAAAGCTAACCGCCAGCAGCGGTTTTTCTTCCACGGTCAGTTCAATCCAAAGCTGTGGCTGGCGCTGCTTCATGGTGGAATCAAGCCCAACCAGTTTTACTGGCATATCTGGGGGGCAGATCTCTATGAAGTTTCCCGTGGATTGAAATATAAACTCTTTTATCCTCTGCGCCGACTGGCACAAAAGCGAGTGGGCTGTGTGTTTGCCACTCGGGGAGACTTAAGTTTCTTTGCCAAAACGCATCCTAAGGTACGAGGCGAACTGCTGTACTTTCCAACCCGGATGGATCCTTCTCTCAATACAATGGCAAACGATCGTCAACGTGAAGGGAAAATGACCATTCTGGTAGGGAACTCCGGCGATCGCAGCAATGAGCATATCGCTGCCTTGCGCGCGATTCATCAGCAGTTTGGCGATACGGTAAAAGTGGTTGTACCGATGGGCTATCCGCCAAATAACGAAGCGTACATCAACGAAGTTCGTCAGGCGGGGCTGGAGTTATTCAGCGATGAAAATCTGCAAGTTCTGAGCGAAAAACTGGAGTTTGATGCCTATCTGGCGCTACTTCGCCAGTGCGATCTTGGCTACTTTATTTTTGCTCGCCAGCAGGGCATTGGTACTCTGTGCTTGCTGATTCAGGCTGGCATTCCTTGTGTGCTTAACCGGGAAAATCCGTTCTGGCAGGATATGACAGAGCAACATTTGCCGGTGCTGTTTACCACTGACGATCTCAACGAGGATGTTGTGCGTGAAGCACAGCGCCAGCTGGCGTCCGTGGATAAAAACAACATTGCCTTCTTTAGCCCGAACTATCTTCAAGGCTGGCAGCGGGCGTTGGCTATTGCCGCCGGGGAGGTCGCATGAGTCTGCTGCAATTTAGCGGTCTATTTGTTGTCTGGCTGCTCTGCACGCTGTTTATCGCCACGCTGACCTGGTTTGAGTTTCGCCGTGTACGCTTTAACTTCAATGTCTTCTTTTCATTGCTGTTTTTGCTGACCTTTTTCTTCGGCTTCCCGTTGACCAGCGTACTGGTGTTTCGCTTTGATGTTGGTGTCGCGCCGCCAGAGATCTTGTTGCAGGCGTTGCTTTCTGCGGGCTGCTTCTATGCGGTTTACTACGTCACTTACAAAACCCGCCTACGCAAACACGTTGCAGATGCACCGCGTCGTCCGCTGTTTACCATGAACCGCGTGGAGACCAATCTCACATGGGTGATTCTGATGGGCATCGCACTGGTGAGCGTCGGCATCTTCTTCATGCACAACGGATTTTTGCTGTTCCGGCTTAACTCCTACAGTCAGATCTTCTCCAGCGAAGTCTCCGGCGTGGCGTTAAAACGCTTCTTTTACTTTTTCATCCCGGCGATGCTGGTGGTCTACTTTCTGCGCCAGGACAGTAAAGCGTGGCTGTTTTTCCTCGTCAGTACGGTCGCCTTTGGCCTGCTGACTTATATGATTGTCGGCGGCACTCGCGCCAATATCATTATCGCGTTCGCCATCTTCTTGTTTATCGGCATTATTCGCGGCTGGATTTCGCTGTGGATGCTGGCTGCGGCGGGCGTGTTGGGGATTGTGGGTATGTTCTGGCTGGCGCTCAAACGTTACGGAATGAACGTGAGCGGCGATGAAGCGTTCTACACATTTCTCTATCTCACCCGCGACACCTTCTCGCCATGGGAGAATCTGGCGCTGTTGTTGCAGAACTACGACAACATCGACTTCCAGGGGCTGGCACCGATTGTTCGCGATTTCTATGTCTTTATCCCTTCCTGGCTGTGGCCGGGTCGACCGAGTATGGTGCTGAACTCCGCCAACTACTTTACCTGGGAAGTGCTGAATAACCACTCCGGGCTGGCGATCTCACCTACGCTTATAGGCTCACTTGTTGTGATGGGCGGCGCGCTGTTTATTCCTCTGGGAGCGATTGTGGTTGGTATGATCATCAAATGGTTCGACTGGCTGTATGAGCTGGGCAACCGCGAAACTAATCGCTATAAGGCCGCGATATTGCACAGTTTCTGCTTCGGGGCAATCTTCAATATGATCGTGCTGGCGCGTGAAGGGCTGGATTCATTTGTCTCACGCGTAGTCTTTTTTATCGTGGTCTTCGGGGCATGTCTGATGATCGCAAAACTGCTGTACTGGCTTTTTGATAGCGCCGGACTCATTCATAAACGAATAAAATCATCGCTCCGGACGCAGGTTGAAGGATAACAATGAACAACACTACCACGGCACCGACCTATACGCTGCGTGGCTTACAGTTGATCGGTTGGCGTGATATGCAGCATGCCCTCGATTATCTGTTCGCTGATGGGCAGCTTAAGCAGGGAACGCTGGTTGCCATTAATGCCGAAAAAATGCTGACCATTGAAGATAACGCCGAGGTCAGGGAGTTAATTAACGCTGCCGAATTTAAATATGCTGATGGCATCAGCGTTGTACGTTCAGTGCGTAAAAAGTACCCGCAGGCGCAGGTTTCCCGCGTTGCCGGGGCCGATCTCTGGGAAGAGCTGATGGCGCGCGCAGGAAAGGAAGGGACGCCAGTATTTCTTGTCGGCGGCAAACCTGAAGTGCTGGCGCAGACCGAAGCTAAACTGCGCGACCAGTGGAATGTGAATATCGTTGGCAGCCAGGATGGTTATTTTAAACCCGAGCAGCGTCAGGCGCTGTTTGAACGCATTCATGCCAGCGGAGCGCAAATCGTTACCGTCGCGATGGGATCGCCAAAACAGGAGATCTTTATGCGCGACTGTCGTCTGGTTCATCCTGATGCGCTGTATATGGGCGTTGGCGGGACCTACGATGTTTTCACCGGCCATGTGAAACGCGCACCGAAAATCTGGCAAACGCTGGGGCTGGAGTGGCTTTATAGACTGCTTTCGCAGCCGAGCCGCATTAAACGCCAGTTACGTTTGCTGCGTTATTTACGCTGGCAC
Organism: Escherichia coli; assembly: GCF_011881725.1. GTDB lineage: Bacteria > Pseudomonadota > Gammaproteobacteria > Enterobacterales > Enterobacteriaceae > Escherichia > Escherichia coli_E. The sequence continues at coordinate 12,789 of NZ_JAATUR010000033.1, forward strand.
TACACCGGCAACCTCTGATTTTCCTCTCTCTGTAAAGCGGCGGAGTGGTCACTCCGTCGCCTGTCTGCTTTTTAATTACACAAAGCATTCAAATTTTTAATGCTTTATTTGCCATTTCTCCTGAATTACGAAAACATTCGCAACACTTGATGTACCCATAACGATAACCGGTAACACCGGAAAGCATGCAAACACAACACGAGGATTTATGGCAGATAACAAACCTGAGCTACAGCGTGGGCTGGAAGCTCGACATATCGAACTCATCGCCTTAGGGGGCACTATTGGCGTCGGCCTGTTTATGGGGGCCGCCAGCACCCTGAAATGGGCGGGGCCATCCGTATTGTTGGCCTATATCATTGCCGGGCTGTTCGTCTTTTTCATCATGCGTTCAATGGGCGAAATGTTGTTCCTCGAGCCGGTTACCGGTTCGTTCGCCGTTTACGCGCACCGTTACATGAGTCCGTTCTTTGGTTATCTCACCGCCTGGTCTTACTGGTTTATGTGGATGGCAGTGGGGATCTCGGAAATCACCGCCATTGGTGTTTACGTCCAGTTCTGGTTCCCGGAGATGGCGCAGTGGATACCTGCATTGATCGCGGTGGCGCTGGTAGCGCTGGCGAATCTGGCAGCGGTGCGGTTGTACGGTGAAATCGAGTTCTGGTTCGCGATGATCAAAGTCACCACGATTATCGTGATGATTGTCATTGGTCTGGGCGTGATTTTCTTTGGCTTTGGCAATGGCGGGCAGTCGATTGGTTTTAGCAATCTTACAGAGCATGGCGGTTTCTTTGCGGGTGGCTGGAAAGGGTTCCTGACCGCGCTGTGTATCGTGGTGGCGTCCTACCAGGGCGTGGAGCTGATAGGCATCACCGCCGGTGAAGCCAAAAATCCACAGGTCACGCTGCGCAGTGCGGTAGGCAAAGTGCTGTGGCGGATCCTGATTTTCTACGTAGGCGCGATTTTCGTTATCGTCACCATCTTCCCGTGGAATGAAATAGGCAGCAACGGCAGTCCATTCGTACTGACTTTCGCCAAAATCGGCATTACCGCAGCGGCGGGCATTATCAACTTTGTGGTGCTGACGGCTGCGCTCTCTGGCTGTAACAGCGGCATGTACAGTTGCGGACGTATGCTCTACGCGCTGGCGAAAAACCGTCAGTTACCTGCGGCGATGGCGAAAGTTTCCCGTCATGGCGTACCGGTTGCGGGTGTGGCAGTATCCATTGCCATCTTGTTAATTGGTTCATGTCTGAACTACATCATTCCTAATCCACAGCGTGTGTTTGTTTACGTCTACAGCGCCAGCGTGCTTCCGGGGATGGTGCCATGGTTTGTGATTTTGATAAGTCAGCTGCGTTTTCGTCGTGCGCACAAAGCGGCGATTGCCAGCCATCCGTTCCGCTCCATTCTGTTCCCGTGGGCCAACTATGTAACAATGGCATTCCTGATTTGCGTTTTGATCGGTATGTACTTTAATGAAGATACTCGTATGTCGCTGTTTGTCGGCATCGTCTTCATGTTGGCGGTGACGGCGATTTATAAAGTTTTTGGGCTTAATCGCCACGGTAAAGCGCATAAACTGGAGAAATAAGCAGCAAAGCGCACAAACAGTAATCAAACGCGCATTTTATTTAAAAAGGGACTAGACAGAGGGGTGGGAAGTCCGTATTATCCACCCCCGCAACGGCGCTAAGCGCCCGTAGCTCAGCTGGATAGAGCGCTGCCCTCCGGAGGCAGAGGTCTCAGGTTCGAATCCTGTCGGGCGCGCCATTTAGTCCCGGCGCTTGAGCTGCGGTGGTAGTAATACCGCGTAACAAGATTTGTAGTGGTGGCTATAGCTCAGTTGGTAGAGCCCTGGATTGTGATTCCAGTTGTCGTGGGTTCGAATCCCATTAGCCACCCCATTATTAGAAGTTGTGACAATGCGAAGGTGGCGGAATTGGTAGACGCGCTAGCTTCAGGTGTTAGTGTCCTTACGGACGTGGGGGTTCAAGTCCCCCCCCTCGCACCACGACTTTAAAGAATTGAACTAAAAATTCAAAAAGCAGTATTTCGGCGAGTAGCGCAGCTTGGTAGCGCAACTGGTTTGGGACCAGTGGGTCGGAGGTTCGAATCCTCTCTCGCCGACCAATTTTGAACCCCGCTTCGGCGGGGTTTTTTGTTTTCTGTGCATTTCGTCACTTTCCCTTCGCAATAAACGCCCGTAATAACTCATTACCCCACGGTATGATTTCGCCCTTAACTTATTGAAGGATGACTTCAGGCAAGGAGCGACCATGCTGCAACAGATTCCAACGCGTGCTTTTCACGTTATGGCGAAACCGAGTGGTTCCGATTGTAATCTGGACTGTGACTACTGTTTTTATCTCGAAAAACAATCCCTTTACCGAGAACAACCTGTCACGCATATGGACGATGACACGCTGGATGCGTATGTCCGTCACTATATCGCCGCCAGTGAGCCGCAAAACGAAGTCGCGTTTACCTGGCAAGGCGGTGAGCCAACGTTGCTGGGGCTGGATTTTTACCGTCACGCAGTGGCCTTACAGGGGAAATATGGCGCAGGCAGGCAGATCAGTAACAGTTTCCAGACTAACGGCGTGCTGCTCGATGACGAATGGTGTGCGTTTCTCGCGGAGCATCATTTCCTTGTCGGACTGTCGTTGGATGGCCCTGCTGAGATCCACAATCAATATCGTGTGACCAAAGGCGGGAGACCCACGCACAAGCTGGTGATGCGTGCCTTAACGTTGCTGCAAAAACATCATGTCGACTATAACGTGCTGGTCTGCGTCAACCGCACCAGCGCGCAGCAACCGTTGCAGGTTTACGATTTTTTGCGTGATGCGGGTGTGGAGTTCATCCAGTTTATTCCGCTGGTGGAGCGCCTGGCTGATGAAACAGCTGCCCGCGATGGACTGAAACTGCATGCGCCTGGCGATATTCAGGGCGAACTGACGGAATGGTCGGTACGCCCCGATGCGTTCGGTGATTTTCTGGTGGTGATTTTCGACCACTGGATCAAACGTGACGTCGGCAAGATTTTCGTGATGAATATTGAATGGGCGTTCGCCAATTTTGTTGGCGCACCTGGCGCGGTTTGCCATCATCAGCCGACTTGTGGGCGTTCGGTGATTGTTGAGCACAACGGCGATGTTTATGCCTGCGATCACTTTGTTTATCCGCACTATCGACTGGGGAACATGCATCAGCAGACGATTGCAGAAATGGTCGATTCCCCGCAACAGCAGGCTTTTGGTGAAGATAAATTTAAGCAGTTACCGACGCAGTGTCGTAGTTGCAACGTGTTAAAAGCGTGTTGGGGTGGTTGCCCGAAACACCGCTTTATGCTCGATGCCAGCGGCAAACCGGGGTTAAATTATTTGTGTGCCGGGTATCAGCGTTATTTCCGCCATCTACCGCCGTATCTTAAAGCAATGGCTGATTTGCTGGCGCACGGTCGTCCAGCCAGCGACATTATGCAGGCGCATCTGATGGTGGTGAATAAGTAAAAGGTGACCATTTTTGGGCTACCTGCGATTGATTACCGGATGCGATGCTGGCGCATCTTATCCGGCCTACAGAACACCACATTGTTGTCCAGTAGGCCGGATAAGGCGTTCACGCCGCATCCGGCAAGAACAGTGCAAGCGCCGGCTTAATCAGATTTAATCTGCGCGCGTGGCGGATATTTTTTCAGGATATCCATATACGCGTGCATTTCAGTCTGTAGCGGTACGCCCATCGGAATATGGCGCACGCCGATGGAATCGCTTTCCTGCGGATCGGTGTACAAGTTAAACACAGCAGAACCCGCTGTTTGCATTACCGTACCGGTGAATCCTCCCTGATACCCGCTTTGAGTATAAGCGTAAGGTTGCTGAATCAATACGTGATATTTGAACTCGTCCATACGCACAGCGGCAAGATTACCGTTGAGGAAGTAGTGTTCGGCCTTACGGTTAGATTGACCGTTTGTTCCCAGGAAGAACGATGTCTGATCAACACCATCGATGAAGGTGGTTTTCGGCACTAAATTCGCCACTTTCGCCCCAGGATATCCCGCCAGATCCAGTGCGGTTGGGAAGAGATCCGCCAGATCAACGATGCCGTCAGATTTACGCGGTTGGATCATGCCCTTCCAGTAAACGAAAGTCGGTACGCGAACGCCACCTTCCCAGGTCGAACCTTTCGATCCACGGAACGGAGTGCGACCATGTGGCGGTACTTCGGCTTCCGGGCCGTTATCGGAGGTAAAGACAATCAGCGTGTTATCCAACTGACCGTTTTTCTCCAGTGCTTTGTACAGGTTGGCGAACACATCGTTCATCTCTATCATGCAATCGCCGTAAGAGGTACGGGCCGGAGAACTTCCCGCATATTTGGCGTTCGGGTAGTTATCGAAGTGACAGCCGCGAGTGCCGTAGTAGAGGAAGAAAGGCTTATCGCTCTTCGCCATCTTGTTGAGGAACTTAACGCCATATTCCATCCAGCGTTGATCCAAATCTTCCATATATTTCGGTGTAATGTCGGCAATCGCTTCTTGTTCACCGCCGCGCACGGCATGAACATCATCTTTGCTGAACGGCAGTTTTTTGATGTATTCAGAACGGTCCGGACTCAGGGCAACTTCCGGGTTTACGTGAACATCGCGCCATTCGGTATACATATCAGACACCGAGTTAAAGCCACGGAAATCATCGAAACCGACGTTCTGCGGCTGCGACTCTTTGTTTTCTCCCATATGCCATTTTCCGATGGCCTGGGTAACGTAGCCCTGATCATGCAATAGCTGCGGTAGGGTGGTTAACCCTTGTAGCCCGCCCGGTTGCCCGTACATTGGCGGCATCAGAATACCGTGGTGGATAGAATACTGCCCGGTCATAATGGTTGCGCGGGTCGGGGAAGAGCTTGGCTGTGAATACGCAGAGGTTAAAATCAGCCCCTGGCTGGCAACGGCATCAATGTCTGGTGTAGGGTTACCCACTGCTACGCCACCGCCGTTAAAGCCGACGTCCATCCAGCCCACGTCATCCAGTATGAAAATAACGACATTGGGCTTCTTACCTGTTTTTTTCTCAAGTTCTGCCAGCTTTTGCTGAGTTTCTTTGTCCTGTGCAGGATGTTGCATCACCGGCATCATGTTGTCGGCAATTTTGGTTGCCGGTTTAACCAGATATTGATTTGGGTGATCATAACCAGCAAAACCTTCGCGCGCGGTGGCGGTTGACGGGGTATCTGCAGCGTTGGCCAGTAAAGGTATAGCCGCAGCGACTGCGACCACAAGAAGTTTGGGTGAAAAGGAAATTTCCATGCAAAATGCTCCGGTTTCATGTCATTAAATGGATGACGTAATTAAGCATTGATAATTGAGATCCCTCTCCTTGATAGAATGGGTACATAAATAATTATGATGAAAATATATTATTTATTTTCCATGAGAATAAATTGAAAGATCAGGAGAGCGTTTTCAATCCTACCCCTGGTGTAGGGAATATGTAAGGCAGGTTTATTGTATAGTGTTGATTATTGATGCTATTTTTGATTAGAAGTGTAATTAATATATATATTTATTATTGAATACCTTTAACAATTCACAGTGTTTATAATTAAAGAGAGTAAGATTCTGGATGATATTTTCTCAGGTAATTATTGCGAGCGAGAGAAACCTTGATTGCAGAATTGTCTCATAACAAGTATTAAAGGATGTTATTTCCCGGCCCTGTGTGGCATAATAATTGGGTAGATGCTCATTCCATCTCTTATGTTCGCCTTAGTGCCTCATAAACTTAGGAATGACGCAGAGCCGTTTACGGTGCTTATCGTCCACTGACAGATGTCGCTTATGCCTCATCAGACACCATGGACACAACGTTGAGTGAAGCACCTACTTGTTGTCATACAGACCTGTTTTAACGCCTGCTCCGTAATAAGAGCAGGCGTTTTTTTATGCATTAGAAAGACTCCGGAGGTGCTTGCCTCCGGGTGAGAAAGAACTATTGCGGCGGGTTATTCTGTAAGGTCAGCATTAAACCGTCTCGGCGCATCGCGGCGGCTTCTTCCGGCTTATGTAGTCTGTCCAGCGCGTCGGCAAGCCATGCGTAATCGTAGGCGTCTGGACGTTGTTTCAGCGCTGCGCGGAAGGCAAGGGATGCTTCCTGCCATTCGCCGTGCTTCATCAGTGACTGACCCAGGGTGCTCCACAACAGCGGGCGATCGCCCACGTTTTTGATCTGTTGGCGCAGCACTTTTTCCAGTTGTTCCGGGTTATTGGTTTTCAGACGCGGGATCGGCAGCAGCAGGCGATCGTCATACTGGCGTTTCAGGCCGTCGATGATAATTTGCTGGGCAGTATCATGATCGTCACACTCAATAAGATGTTCCGCCATTGCCACCTGCAGCGCCACCTGATGACGCGTTTTCCGGCTTTGGTTTTTCCACCAGTTACGCAAACCTTCGCTACCGTCATCGGCACGCGCCTGATCCATCAGGCCAATCCATGCCTGTTGTTCCAGCATTGCACGATGTTCTTCATCACCAACGTGGGCTTTCGCCATCGACGGGATGATATCCAGCAGTGAACTCCACGCGCCGGTACGGATATACGCTTGTTCCGCCAGACGCAGCACTTCCGGATGGCGTGGCGTAACTTCCAGCAGCTTATCCACGCCGTGGCGCGCCGCATGATTTTCATTACGTGCTAATTGCAGACGTACACGGGTAATTTCCACCGGGATAGTGTCGTTGCCTGCCAGCTCTGCGGCGCGTTCCAGATGCTGGTTGGCGCGCGCTTCATCACCACGTTGTTGTGCGGCTTCGGCAGCCAGAAGATAGTTCACCACTGGTTGTTCAGCGTGATCGGCATTTTTTGACATCAGCTTTTCTACTTGCTGATAATCGCCTTCCGCCAGTTTCAGCAGCGCCTGTTCTGTCTGCTTACGTGCGCGGCGACGCTTACGTCCAACAAACCACCCTCGGGTGTGTGCGCCGGTGCGGAATATTCGCCGCAGTAGCCATTCGATCGCAAACAGTATCACCATCGCCAGAATCAAAATGATCGCCAGGCCAGTGACGCTGGTTTCGATATTGTAGTTGTCGGTCTGGATCAACACGTAACCCTGATGACCAGCGATCATCGGGCCAACTACGATCCCCGCAATCAGCAACACAAAGAGCAATAACACTTTTAGCATGGTTATTCTCCTTGCGGCGCAGCTGCCGGAGCATCAGCTTGTGGTGCAGGTGCAGGTGCAGGTGCAGGTGCAGGTGCAGGTGCAGGTTTGGCTTCCGTTGCCCTCGCTGCCGGTTGTGCCAGCAGGTTACGCACGCGGGTCTGCATCAGTTTTTCCAGCATCGCCTGGCTTTGCAGAGTTTCCGGGAGATCCATCGAAATAGTCTGTTGACTTAACTGGTCCACCTCGTCGAGGAATGCTTTAGTCGTCGCATCGTCAGTATCGTAATAAGCACGAACCCAGGTGGAGACATTCTCCAGCGCCTGACGGTAAGTCTCTTCCTGATGACGTGGCACAGCTTGTGCGGCGACCAGCAGACGGGAACGAATGTTTTCGCGCAGATAGATATCCTGATTCGGCGCTAACAGCGGTACGGCAGTATCATCACGACGGCGAATCGTAATGAAGTTGTCCATAAAATTCCGCCAGCTTTTTTGCAGATTGATGCGCCATTCGCTAATGGAGCTGGAAAGCTCTTCACTATCGGAATCCATTGGCGACCCGTCGCTATCATTGTCGGCCAGACGCAGGTTATCCACTTGATTAGAGAGCTGATTCAACTTGAGGATAATACCGTCATAATCCACCTGCGATATCGCAGAAAGGCTGGCGATATCATCGGTAATAGCCCTACGAACGGCAATAAGGCTGGGGTCATTCATATCTGCCAGGCTGGCATCAGCGCTTTTAAGTAACGCCGCTGCGGTGGTGACGTCCTGATCGCTCCAGAGTTTACGTCCGGCGAGTTTTACCAGGAAGTCCGCCTGTGCGAGAAGCCAGGTTTTGGCATCGCTACCAGAGATAGTAGCGACCTTTTGTTGAACTTCATCCAGCTGTTTTGCCAGCGTTTCTTGCTGACGATTCGCCTGCTCTAACTGTGCAGCCTGTTGCTTAATAATGCCTTCCAGCTCCGCTTTTTGGGTTTCCTGGGCTTTTTGCAGAGCCGTGAGTTGGCTCGCCAGGGCATCGCTGGTGGCAGTCTGACTGACGGCCTGTTGTTTACCCCAGCCATACAAACCAACGCCTGCTGCCAGCGCAATGGCGATAGCCACCGCGCTGAGAATCAGAGCGGTACTGTTCTTACTCTTCTTTTCTGCAACGACAGGTTGTGGAGTGGTGTCCACGGCCTCCCTGGTATCTTCAACCACGGCGGAGGTTTTTTCTTGTTCCGTCATTATGGCTTCCTGTTATGAGAGTTATTGTAATGCCCGTAATAGCGCATCGTTGTCAGCGTTATCGGCGACTTTAATGTCATTCCATCCCAGTTCCCGGGCGAGTTTCGCCAAACGCTCACTGACGACCAAAAGTCGACAGCGTAGTAACCAGTGCTCACGATACCATTGTGGGATCAATGACCAGAATTGATGCAACATTTCACCGCTGGTAACAACGATGGTCGTCACCTCGCGGGATTGCCAACGCATCGCCTCTTCTGCACCGTCATAATGAATGGCGCACCGTTGATAACATTCACAAAAAGCGACTTCAGCACTGCGCGCCGTCAGGGTTTCTCCAATCAGCTCACGACCTCCGTTGCCACGTAATATCAGCGCACGTTTGCCCGCAATATTTTGTAATTCAGGTAATTGTAGCAAGACTTCACTGATTTCCCGATCCTGCGGATAACGAACCTGGTGTCCGCTCACGGTATGCAGCGCCAGCGCAGTGGTGCGGCCGATGGCGAAATAATCAGCAACTAATGGCCACTTAAGACCTTGCTGATGCAGTTGTGATTGGGCAAAAGCAACGGCGTGTTGCGAAAGGGCAAACAATAGATCACCTTCACCAAGTACTGAGAGCTTGTCGGCAAGTTGCGGTAATTGCCGACCTGGGGAAAACTCAATCAGCGGAAAATGCCAGGCCACCTGCCCCAGTGTGCGCAGACGGCTCACTAACTCTTCTCCAGCGGGAGACGGGCGGGTGACCAGGATACTCATGCTGGCGCGTCTCCGTTGTAGACTTCCGCGAGGATCTCCCGTGCGCCGCTATTCAGTAGCTCTTCCGCCAGCGAAATCCCCATTTGTTCGGCATCCTGCGGCGCACCACGGCGTTCACCACGAATAATCTGCGAACCGTCCGGCGCGCCGACCAGCGCACGCAACCAGATTTTACCGTCGATAAGTTCGGCATAGCTGCCAATTGGCACCTGACAACCCCCTTCCAGATGGGTATTCATTGCACGTTCGGCGGTGACGCGTAGCGCGGTTTCATGGTGATTAAGTACGGCAAGAAGCTCGCGGGTACGCGTATCATCAAGGCGGCATTCAATACCTACGGCACCTTGTCCGACTGCCGGAAGAGAAATTTCAGGGGGCAGCGCAGCGCGAATTCGTGACTCCAGGCCTAAACGTTTTAATCCAGCCACGGCAAGAATAATGGCGTCGTATTCGCCGTTATCCAGCTTGCTAAGGCGTGTCCCAACGTTACCACGCAGAGAGCGGATAACCAGATCCGGGCGGCGTTCAGCCAGTTGACACTGGCGGCGTAAGCTGGAAGTTCCGACGATACTGCCAGCCGGTAGCGCATCCAGACTGTCATAATTATTGGACACAAAGGCATCACGCGGATCTTCGCGTTCGCAAATAGTGACCAGCCCCAGACCTTGCGGGAATTCAACCGGTACATCTTTCATCGAATGTACGGCGATATCGGCGCGGTTTTCCAGGAGCGCGATTTCCAGCTCTTTAACAAATAAGCCTTTTCCGCCTACTTTCGCCAGCGGCGTATCAAGAATCACATCGCCGCGCGTCACCATCGGTACCAGTTCAACGACCAGGCCCGGATGGCTCGCCATCAACTTGTCTTTGACATAGTGTGCCTGCCAGAGTGCAAGTGGGCTTTGGCGTGTGGCAATTCTTAAAACATTGTCTAACATGCTTGTTACCGTCATTATCATCCGTGGTCCATCCTAACATCCTTGCCAGAGCGATGTCAGTGTTGTGGTGAAACGTAGGCCCCCGTGCAAACCGTAAAATGAGGTCTGGTAGTGGATCCTGACAGGCGCTTCACGCCGTCGTAATAAGGAATTTACAGAGAATAAACGGTGTTACACTTGTATGTAGCGCATCTTTCTTTACGGTCAATCAGCAAGGTGTTAAATTGATCACGTTTTAGACCATTTTTTCGTCGTGAAACTAAAAAAACCAGGCGCGAAAAGTGGTAACGGTTACCTTTGACATACGAAATATCCCGAATGCCGCGTGTTACCGTTGATGTTGGCGGAATCACAGACATGACGGGTAGCAAATCAGGCGATACGTCTTGTACCTCTATATTGAGACTCTGAAACAGAGACTGGATGCCATAAATCAATTGCGCGTGGATCGCGCGCTTGCTGCCATGGGGCCTGCATTCCAACAGGTCTACAGTCTGCTGCCGACATTGTTGCACTATCACCATCCGCTAATGCCGGGTTACCTTGATGGTAACGTTCCCAAAGGCATTTGCCTTTACACGCCTGATGAAACCCAACGCCACTACCTGAACGAACTTGAACTGTATCGTGGAATGTCAGTACAGGATCCGCCGAAAGGCGAGCTTCCGATTACTGGTGTATACACCATGGGCAGCACTTCGTCCGTAGGGCAAAGCTGTTCTTCTGACCTGGATATCTGGGTCTGTCATCAATCCTGGCTAGATAGCGAAGAGCGCCAGTTACTACAACGTAAATGCAGCCTGCTGGAAAGCTGGGCTGCCTCGCTGGGCGTGGAAGTTAGCTTCTTCCTGATTGATGAAAACCGTTTCCGCCACAACGAAAGTGGCAGTCTGGGGGGCGAAGATTGTGGCTCCACCCAACATATACTGCTACTTGATGAATTTTATCGTACCGCCGTGCGTCTCGCCGGTAAGCGTATTCTGTGGAATATGGTGCCGTGCGACGAAGAAGAGCATTACGACGACTACGTGATGACGCTCTATGCGCAGGGCGTGCTCACTCCTAATGAATGGCTGGATCTCGGTGGCTTAAGCTCGCTTTCTGCTGAAGAGTATTTTGGTGCCAGCCTTTGGCAGCTCTATAAGAGTATCGATTCTCCCTACAAAGCGGTGCTGAAAACACTGCTGCTGGAAGCCTATTCCTGGGAATACCCAAACCCACGCCTGCTGGCGAAAGATATCAAACAGCGTTTGCACGACGGCGAGATTGTGTCGTTTGGCCTCGATCCGTACTGCATGATGCTGGAGCGTGTTACTGAGTACCTGACGGCGATTGAAGATTTCACCCGTCTGGATTTAGTACGCCGCTGCTTCTATTTAAAAGTGTGCGAAAAACTCAGTCGCGAACGCGCTTGCGTAGGCTGGCGTCGTGAAGTGCTAACCCAGTTAGTGAAAGAGTGGGAATGGGACGATGCTCGTCTGGCAATGCTCGATAACCGCGCTAACTGGAAGATTGATCAGGTGCGTGAGGCGCACAACGAACTGCTCGATGCAATGATGCAGAGCTACCGCAATCTGATCCGCTTTGCGCGTCGCAATAACCTTAGCGTCTCTGCCAGTCCGCAGGATATCGGCGTGCTGACGCGTAAACTGTATGCCGCGTTTGAAGCATTGCCAGGTAAAGTGACGCTGGTAAACCCGCAGATTTCACCCGATCTCTCGGAACCGAATCTGACCTTTATTTATGTGCCGCCGGGCCGTGCTAACCGTTCAGGTTGGTATCTGTACAACCGTGCGCCAACGATTGAATCGATCATCAGCCATCAGCCGCTGGAATATAACCGCTACCTGAATAAACTGGTGGCGTGGGCCTGGTTTAACGGCCTGCTGACCTCGCGCACTCGCTTGTATATTAAGGGCAATGGCATTGTTGATCTGCCGAAGTTGCAGGAGATGGTCGCTGATGTGTCGCACCATTTCCCGCTGCGCCTGCCTGCACCGACACCAAAAGCGCTCTACAGCCCATGTGAGATTCGTCATCTGGCGATTATCGTTAACCTGGAATATGACCCTACAGCTGCGTTCCGCAATCAGGTGGTGCATTTTGATTTCCGTAAGCTGGATGTCTTCAGCTTTGGCGAGAATCAAAATTGCCTGGTAGGTAGCGTTGATCTGCTGTACCGCAACTCGTGGAACGAAGTGCGTACGCTGCACTTCAACGGCGAGCAATCGATGATCGAAGCCCTGAAAACTATTCTCGGCAAAATGCATCAGGACGCCGCACCGCCAGATAGCGTGGAAGTCTTCTGTTATAGCCAGCATCTGCGCGGGTTAATCCGTACTCGCGTGCAGCAACTGGTTTCTGAGTGTATTGAACTGCGCCTTTCCAGCACCCGCCAGGAAACCGGGCGTTTCAAGGCGCTGCGCGTTTCTGGTCAAACCTGGGGGTTGTTCTTTGAACGCCTGAATGTATCGGTACAGAAACTGGAAAACGCCATCGAGTTTTATGGCGCTATTTCGCATAACAAACTGCACGGCCTGTCAGTGCAGGTTGAAACCAATCACGTCAAATTACCGGCGGTGGTGGACGGCTTTGCCAGCGAAGGGATCATCCAGTTCTTCTTCGAAGAGACGCAAGACGAGAATGGCTTTAATATCTACATTCTCGACGAGAGTAACCGTGTTGAGGTGTATCACCACTGCGAAGGTAGCAAAGAGGAGCTGGTGCGTGACGTCAGCCGCTTCTACTCGTCATCACACGACCGTTTCACCTACGGCTCAAGCTTCATCAACTTCAACCTGCCGCAGTTCTATCAGATTGTGAAGATCGATGGTCGCGAACAGGTGATCCCGTTCCGTACCAAATCTATCGGCAATATGCCGCCTGCCAATCAGGACAATGAGACGCCGCTGTTACAGCAGTATTTTTCGTGATGAACGTGCCGGAAAGCGAGGCTTATCCGGCATACAATCTTAGCGGAAACTGACTGTTTCACCCGCCTGCTGCGTCGCCGCCTGTTCCAGCAAATCCCAGAAGGTTTCGCCGCTGCGATCGCAAATCCACTCATCGCCTTTCAGATCAAAATGGTAGCCGCCTTGTTTGGTTGCCAGCCATACCTGGTGCAGCGGCTCCTGGCGGTTGATAATGATTTTGCTGCCATTCTCAAAGGTAATGGTCAGCACGCCGCCGTTGATTTCGCAGTCGATATCGCTGTCGCCATCCCAGTCGTCCAGGCGTTCTTCAATGGTCAGCCAGAGTTGATCAGCCAGGCGATGAAATTCACTGTCGTTCATTGTTGTATCCTGTTTTTAAGTGATGGCGGCAGTATAGCGGCATGGGGTCAGGGCTTCAAAGTTTGCACCTCTGCGGCTGCGTTACGGCATGATTCATCCGTCAACGGAATAATAATGTCTCTGTTGTGAAGTTCACGCACATTCTCTTCTCTGACGCGTGTTTTCGCCGGGCAGGGGGAGGGCGTAATCCTTACCTCTGTATCGGTCCATGTATAAACATTGCGATCGTCATAAGCGAAGCGATCGTTTTTAGTTAGCGGACCGTTAACTGGAATAATTTGCACGCTCTTGCGTGACCGTAATTGGCGGAAAAAGTAAGCATGTTGTTTGCCGCTATTAAATGAGTCATCAATGACCAGGTCTGGCGTATCCAGCGGGATTATCTCAAGCTGGTCTTCACCAAAAGTCGATAATTTTGTTACATACAGTCGATCTTTATACTGCGCAATATTGTCAGTAATCAGATGGAATTGTTCAGGTTCAATACCTGGTAGGTCTATCCACTTGCTCCACTGACGGTCGGGCGTGAGCTGTTTACGCCAGCGAACGCGACTTTCCCCTACTTCAAAAGAGACGTCATCATCTACGGGTATCGCTTTGCCAGACAATTGCCCAAAGGGATAACGATGCATACCCTTATTGTCGCGAAAAACCAGCAGTGAATGAGGTATCCAGCGAATTATCTCAAATGAGTCTGCATTCGCCGTAAGGTGAACGCCATTTAAATAAATATTCTGCCCACTGCGGATAAGCAGATCATTGGAATACAAATTTCTGTTTACACTCATAAGACGTGGATTAATACCCCACCATCTTTTTTCTAATACAGTAACATTACTGCTGCTCCCCTGACGTCGACCGGACAAGTAGAGATTTTTACTATCCACCAGCGTGGTAGAGTTACCTTCGATAGCTTTTAGTGTCGCCAGATCAACACGTGACGCGCCGCTATTACTTTCGGTGCGCTGTCCGTCAAAATAGAGGCTATATTTATCGACCGCGAAGCGGCCCATAGCCTGAAAGCTGGCAATATCGACAGTGGGTGTTCCCGGTGGATTGCTAACGATTTTGCCACGCCAGAGAATAACGTGGCCGTCTGTCACCCAGTGGTATTCCTCATTTTTTATGCTTATTTCATCGGTGGGTATATAGCCTTCCACCAACTCCCGCTCCCCGGATATATTTGTCACAAGGCGCAAATCGGCCCTGTTCATCTTCGGAAATTGGGCAATGATTTTCTCATCCTCCCCATAACCTTTACCGTAAGACATAACACCGTGATCATTGTAATAGTCGAACCCTATGGCCTGTACGGCAGGTGTCAGAAATGTGTACCCCAACAGGATGAGTGAAACTGTGATTATTTGACCATTCATTTTGTCGCCTCATTGCGCGGGGCAGGAATAAATTCGCCGTCATCGGTAATTTTTCCGTCCAGATATCCCGTTTTGTAATTTACGCCATAGCCATATCCCGAATGTTGTTCCTTCCAGATTAAGCGAACTTGTTTCGGATCAGCGGTGCGGTATCGCCAGAGTTGCGCGCCATCAAAGCTGTAAACGTAGCGGTTATCGCGGGCATACCATCTGCGCAAAAAGGGATGGTCATTAAGATGGGCTTCGCGTTCATCCGGAGAACGGTTATCCAGTAAGATCAGCGGTCCGTCAGATTCAAACACGTGTAAACCGGAATGGTATGGCCACCCTTCGGCACGCGTAAGTAAATAGCCGTGGCGTTTCCCGGCGTTGAAACGTTTGTTGATAATAAGAGTAGGATCATCAAGTTTCACGATATCCAGTTGGCGGTCACCAGACTCTGTTTCGATGATGGTATAAAGCGAATCCTGATACTGTGCGACAGCATCACTGATGGGGTGGAACTGTTCAGGATCGAGTCCCGGTAATTCCTCCTGTTTACAGTCAGGCCCCTTACGCCAGAACACTTTCTTTTCCAGTAGAGAAAAATCCAGACAGTGCTTTGTTAAATCCTCATCCCACGCCAGATTTTCCTTGTCGAGGATTTTACGCTGCAGCCCGTTTTTATCACGCCAGGTCAAGAGTGAGCCGGGCATCCAGCGCACGACGGAAAAGGTGTCCGGATCGGCATCCAGTTGTTCGCCGTTGATCAGGATTTTGGTCCGTGTACGAGCCAGGGTATCCCAGGGACCAAATGGGGCAGGAAGGCAGGGATTGAATGCTGTAGAGAATTTACCGCGTTGATCCCATGACTTTTGTGCCAGTACCGTAAAGGTGTCTGGATCATCAAGGCGCTGACCATTTGCGTAAAGATAGTGCTTGTCACGGAGAATCACCCCCAGTTGGTCTGGTTTCCATGGCGGGTTAAATTCTACCTCACGTAACGTTCGGCGGTTTAGTTGCTGGTTACTGTCGGTGCGTTTACCTTCGTAATAGAGGCTGTACTTATCTGCGGCAAAATCACCCCATGCCTGAAACGACGAGATATCGACTGGCGGCGTGCCTGGAGGGTTTTGCACCACCTCACCAGCGTAGAGAATAGCGCGACCATCGCTATAGTAAGAGTAATGGGGAAGTGTTGCGTTTGCGCCGCTGTAGACAACGTCTGTTGTGAGATCGGTTGCCGGTGGCACCGTTTCCCAACCCTCCAGTTTTGTTAGGTCAATTAACAAATTCGGTAACAGACGCAGACGCTGGTAGTTAATCTGCGGTAGCGAAAGATTGGTATTTTCATAAGGGCGCAGGTACACCACGCCTTTTCCCTGTTGCTGGTAAATATTATGTTCCGGCTCATCAAGCCGACATCCCCATGCCGATGATAAGAACAACGAACAAGACAACAAACAAACCACATTGCGATAGTACATGAAGCCATCCTGGCGCGAGGTGCCGATCACGAAACTATCAGCAAAACATAAATCCCCGCGTGCAAGCGTTATACTCGCAGCAATTCCTCACTTTTCAGACTTCATAAAGAGTCGCTAAATGCTTGCTTTTACGCCTTCTCCTGCGATGATAGAAAGCAGAAAGCGATGAACTTTACAGGCAATCCATAATGAAAAACGTGTTTAAGGCACTCACTGTATTACTTACTCTCTTCAGCCTGACGGGCTGCGGTCTGAAAGGTCCGCTCTATTTTCCGCCCGCAGATAAAAACGCGCCGCCGCCGACCAAACCGGTAGAGACTCAAACACAATCCACATTGCCGGATAAAAACGACCGCGCCACAGGCGATGGCCCATCTCAGGTGAATTACTAAAAGTCAGTTTCTGTACCCGCGTGATTGGAGTAAATGATGCAGTTCTCGAAAATGCATGGCCTTGGCAACGATTTTATGGTCGTCGACGCGGTAACGCAGAATGTCTTTTTTTCACCGGAGCTGATTCGTCGCCTGGCGGATCGGCATCTGGGGGTGGGGTTTGACCAGTTGCTGGTGGTTGAGCCTCCCTACGATCCCGAACTGGATTTTCACTACCGCATTTTTAATGCCGATGGTAGTGAAGTGGCGCAGTGTGGTAACGGCGCACGTTGCTTTGCCCGTTTTGTGCGTCTGAAAGGGCTGACCAATAAGCGTGATATCCGCGTCAGCACCGCCAACGGGCGGATGATTCTGACCGTCACCGATGATGATCTGGTCCGCGTAAATATGGGTGAGCCCAACTTCGAACCTTCCGCCGTGCCGTTTCGAGCGAACAAAGCGGAAAAGACCTATATTATGCGTGCCGCCGAGCAGACAATCTTATGTGGCGTGGTGTCGATGGGAAACCCGCATTGCGTGATTCAGGTCGATGATGTCGATACTGCGGCGGTAGAAACGCTAGGCCCTGTTCTGGAAAGCCACGAGCGCTTTCCTGAGCGCGCCAATATCGGTTTTATGCAAGTGGTTAAGCGCGAGCATATTCGTTTACGCGTTTATGAGCGTGGGGCAGGAGAAACCCAGGCCTGCGGCAGCGGCGCGTGTGCGGCGGTGGCGGTAGGGATCCAGCAAGGTTTGCTGGCCGAAGAAGTACGCGTGGAACTTCCCGGCGGTCGTCTTGATATCGCCTGGAAAGGTCCGGGTCACCCGTTATATATGACTGGCCCGGCGGTACATGTCTACGACGGATTTATTCATCTATGAAGCAACCAGGGGAAGAACTGCAGGATACACTCACGGAGCTTGATGACCGGGCGGTTGTCGATTATCTGATTAAAAATCCTGAGTTTTTTATCCGCAATGCGCGCGCAGTAGAAGCGATACGTGTGCCGCATCCGGTACGCGGCACCGTTTCGTTGGTCGAGTGGCACATGGCCCGCGCACGTAATCATATTCATGTTCTGGAAGAGAACATGGCGCTGTTGATGGAACAGGCTATCGCCAACGAAGGCCTGTTTTATCGCCTACTCTACCTGCAGCGCAGTCTCACCGCCGCCAGCAGTCTCGACGATATGCTGATGCGCTTTCACCGCTGGGCGCGTGATTTAGGGCTGGCGGGCGCGAGTGTGCGCCTGTTTCCGGATCGCTGGCGCTTAGGCGCGCCGTCGAACCATACTCATCTGGCATTAAACCGTCAGGCTTTCGAATCACTGCGTATTCAGCGTCTGGGCCAGGAACAGCATTATCTTGGACCGCTTAACGGGCCGGAGTTGTTGGTGGTGCTACCGGAAGCGAAAGCCGTGGGATCGGTGGCGATGTCGATGCTGGGAAGCGATGCTGATTTGGGTGTAGTGCTGTTCACCAGCCGCGATGCCAGTCACTATCAACAAGGGCAGGGAACGCAGTTACTTCATGAAATTGCGCTGATGTTGCCGGAGCTTCTGGAGCGTTGGATTGAACGCGTATGACCGATTTACACACCGATGTAGAACGCTACCTACGTTATCTGAGTGTGGAGCGTCAGCTTAGCCCAATAACCCTGCTTAACTACCAGCGCCAGCTTGAGGCGATCATCAATTTTGCCAGCGAAAACGGTTTGCAAAACTGGCAACAATGCGATGCTGCGATGGTGCGCAATTTTGCTGTACGCAGTCGCCGTAAAGGGCTGGGAGCGGCAAGCCTCGCATTACGCCTCTCTGCGCTACGTAGCTTTTTTGACTGGCTGGTCAGCCAGAACGAACTTAAAGCCAACCCGGCAAAAGGTGTTTCGGCACCGAAAGCGCCGCGTCATCTGCCGAAAAATATCGATGTCGATGATATGAATCGGCTGCTGGATATTGATATCAACGATCCCCTCGCCGTGCGTGACCGTGCAATGCTGGAAGTGATGTACGGCGCGGGCCTGCGTCTTTCCGAACTGGTGGGGCTGGACATCAAACACCTCGACCTGGAGTCCGGCGAGGTGTGGGTGATGGGGAAAGGCAGCAAAGAGCGCCGCCTGCCGATTGGTCGTAACGCCGTGGCGTGGATTGAGCACTGGCTTGATTTGCGCGACCTGTTTGGTAGCGAAGACGATGCGCTTTTCCTGTCGAAACTGGGCAAGCGTATCTCCGCGCGTAATGTGCAGAAACGCTTTGCCGAATGGGGCATAAAACAAGGGCTGAATAACCACGTTCACCCGCATAAATTGCGCCACTCATTCGCCACCCATATGCTGGAGTCGAGCGGCGATCTTCGTGGTGTGCAGGAGCTGCTGGGTCATGCCAACCTCTCCACCACGCAAATCTATACTCATCTTGATTTTCAACACCTTGCCTCGGTGTACGATGCGGCGCATCCACGCGCCAAACGGGGGAAATAATGCGTTTTTACCGGCCTTTGGGGCGCATCTCGGCGCTCACCTTTGACCTGGATGACACCCTTTACGATAACCGTCCGGTGATTTTGCGCACCGAGCAGGAGGCGCTTTCCTTTGTGCAAAATTACCATCCGGCGCTGCGCAGCTTCCAGAATGAAGATCTGCAACGCTTGCGCCAGGCGGTGCGGGAAGCGGAACCAGAGATATACCACGACGTGACGCGCTGGCGTTTTCGTTCGATTGAACAGGCGATGCTTGATGCCGGACTAAGCGCGGAAGAAGCCAGTGCAGGCGCACATGCGGCGATGATCAACTTTGCCAAATGGCGCAGCCGGATCGATGTCCCGCAGCAAACGCACGACACCTTAAAGCAGCTGGCGAAGAAATGGCCGCTGGTGGCGATCACCAACGGTAACGCCCAGCCAGAACTGTTTGGCCTGGGCGACTACTTTGAATTTGTGCTGCGCGCTGGCCCGCACGGGCGCTCGAAACCGTTCAGCGATATGTACTTCCTGGCGGCGGAAAAACTCAACGTGCCGATCGGCGAGATCTTACATGTCGGTGACGATCTCACCACCGACGTTGGCGGGGCAATTCGCAGCGGAATGCAGGCTTGTTGGATCAGGCCGGAAAATGGCGATCTGATGCAAACCTGGGACAGCCGTTTACTGCCGCATCTGGAAATTTCCCGGTTGGCATCTCTGACCTCGCTGATATAATCAGCAAATCTGTATATATACCCAGCTTTTTGGCGGAGGGCGTTGCGCTTCTCCACCCAACCTATTTTTACGCGGCGGTGCCAATGGACGTTTCTTACCTGCTCGACAGCCTTAATGACAAACAGCGCGAAGCGGTGGCCGCGCCACGCAGCAACCTTTTGGTGCTGGCGGGCGCGGGCAGTGGTAAGACGCGCGTTCTGGTACATCGTATCGCCTGGCTGATGAGCGTAGAAAACTGCTCGCCGTACTCGATTATGGCGGTGACCTTTACCAACAAAGCGGCGGCGGAAATGCGTCATCGTATCGGGCAACTGATGGGCACCAGCCAGGGCGGCATGTGGGTCGGCACCTTCCACGGGCTGGCACACCGTTTGCTGCGTGCGCACCATATGGACGCCAACCTGCCGCAGGATTTCCAGATCCTCGATAGCGAAGACCAGCTGCGCCTGCTTAAGCGTCTGATCAAGGCGATGAACCTTGACGAGAAGCAGTGGCCGCCGCGCCAGGCAATGTGGTACATCAACAGCCAGAAAGATGAAGGGCTGCGCCCGCATCATATTCAGAGCTACGGTAACCCGGTGGAGCAGACCTGGCAGAAGGTGTATCAGGCGTATCAGGAAGCGTGCGATCGCGCGGGCCTGGTGGACTTCGCCGAGCTGCTGCTGCGCGCCCACGAACTGTGGCTCAACAAGCCGCATATTCTACAACACTACCGCGAACGTTTTACCAACATTCTGGTGGACGAATTCCAGGACACCAACAACATTCAGTACGCGTGGATCCGCCTGCTGGCGGGTGACACCGGCAAAGTGATGATCGTCGGCGACGATGACCAGTCAATCTACGGCTGGCGCGGGGCGCAAGTCGAGAATATTCAGCGTTTCCTCAATGATTTCCCCGGTGCCGAAACTATCCGTCTGGAGCAGAACTACCGCTCTACCAGCAATATTCTGAGCGCCGCTAACGCCCTGATTGAAAACAACAACGGGCGTCTGGGTAAAAAATTGTGGACCGATGGCGCGGACGGTGAGCCAATTTCCCTTTATTGCGCCTTTAACGAACTCGATGAAGCGCGTTTTGTGGTTAACCGTATCAAAACCTGGCAGGACAACGGCGGGGCGCTCGCTGAGTGCGCCATTCTTTACCGCAGCAACGCCCAATCGCGTGTGCTGGAAGAGGCATTATTGCAGGCGAGTATGCCGTACCGTATTTACGGCGGGATGCGCTTCTTCGAACGTCAGGAAATCAAAGATGCGCTCTCGTATCTGCGCCTGATTGCCAACCGTAACGACGACGCGGCATTTGAGCGTGTGGTGAATACACCAACGCGGGGTATTGGTGACCGGACGCTGGACGTGGTGCGTCAGACATCGCGCGATCGTCAGTTAACCCTCTGGCAGGCATGTCGTGAACTGTTGCAGGAAAAAGCGCTCGCCGGACGTGCCGCCAGCGCCTTGCAGCGGTTTATGGAATTGATCGACGCCTTAGCGCAGGAAACTGCTGATATGCCGCTGCATGTACAGACTGACCGGGTAATTAAAGACTCCGGCCTGCGCACCATGTACGAGCAGGAGAAGGGCGAAAAAGGCCAGACGCGTATCGAAAACTTAGAGGAACTGGTGACGGCAACGCGCCAGTTCAGCTACAACGAAGAAGACGAAGATTTAATGCCGTTGCAGGCGTTCCTCTCCCATGCGGCGCTGGAAGCAGGTGAAGGGCAGGCGGATACCTGGCAGGATGCGGTGCAACTGATGACGCTTCACTCGGCGAAAGGTCTGGAGTTCCCGCAGGTGTTTATTGTCGGTATGGAAGAGGGGATGTTTCCAAGCCAGATGTCGCTGGATGAAGGCGGGCGTCTGGAGGAAGAGCGCCGTCTGGCCTACGTTGGCGTAACCCGCGCGATGCAGAAACTGACGCTGACCTACGCGGAAACCCGCCGTCTGTATGGCAAAGAGGTTTTCCATCGCCCGTCACGCTTTATCGGCGAGCTGCCGGAAGAGTGTGTGGAAGAGGTGCGCCTGCGCGCTACGGTAAGCCGCCCGGTCAGCCATCAGCGTTTGGGTACGCCGATGGTTGAGAACGACAGCGGTTACAAACTCGGTCAGCGCGTGCGCCACGCCAAGTTTGGCGAAGGGACTATCGTCAATATGGAAGGTAGCGGTGAACACAGCCGTTTACAGGTGGCGTTTCAGGGCCAGGGTATTAAATGGCTGGTGGCGGCTTACGCCCGGCTGGAGACGGTGTAATTTACGATTATGTTGCCGGATGCGGTGCTGCGCACCTTATCCGGGCTACTGAAATGACACAGGTAGGCCGGATAAGGCGTTTACGCCGCATCCGGCATCAGCACCTTACTTAGCGCATTTCTTCACATCAATATTCCATTCAGCACCAGACGCAACCTGATGTTTCTGCGCGAAATTATCCATATTCAACGCCACGGAAACATTCAATAAGCTGTTCAGATATACCATCGGCTGGCCTTCCGGCACATCGCCAAAGCTGGCGACATACGGCATTTTTCCTTCGTACTTTTTCTGCGAACCTTCGGAAATGGTCACACACAACGTATCGTTGAGTTTGATTCCCGCCTGATTCAATAACTCGTCGCTGATATTGCTCCAGACGTTGCCATACTGAATATCCAGAATCGGGATATTGCCCTTCACTTCACCTTTTGTTGCTTTTGCTTTCTGATAAGAAAGTTCGACAACTTTTGCGGGAAGTTCTGGTCCCACTTGTTCAAAAGTGATCGCGCCAGAAGCCAGACGCGCACCAGTGTAGGCATATACGTCACGACCGTGGAAGGTATATGACTTTTCAGAACCTTTCAGGCGGTTAGCTTTTTCATCGATTTCCCGGACGCTATCAATACCCAGAGTTTGTGCCACCAAAGTGAGCGTACCGTTATCTGGTGAAACGAAGTACTGACCGTTTTTGGTTTTTAGCACCACCGATTTACGGTCAGTGCCTACGCCCGGATCGACCACACTGACAAATACCGAACCTTGCGGCCAGTAACTGGCAGTCTGATACAGGCGGTAAGCGCCTTCCCAGATGTTATACGGTGGAATTTCGTGGGTTAAATCAAAGATTTTAAGATCATGGTCAACGCCGAAAGCGACGCCTTTCATTGCCGAGACTGCCCCATCTTTCAGGCTAAAATCTGTTTGTAAAATCAAAGCGTTATCCGCATAAGCGGATGATGATCCCAGGCACGTTAATAAAAATAACGCCGCGAGTGTTTTTTTCATTTTTGTTTCCCTTCATTTATCTGATGATGTTCCTGCTGTGTAGCCAGATCTGATTTTCCTGGCATCCTCGAGTGTACAATGTTTAACCTTTGCGCTCGACGGAAATCATGGTGACGAAGGGATAACGTTGCCAGGGTATCGTTCGGCCTTTCATATACATATGTGAGATAGTGCCATCGAGATAAAGTAATTGCTCGACGTCCAGTTTCGCTTTGGCATAGCAGGCAAAATCATAAAAGTTGGTCGCTTGCTGGCTAAGTAAAAACACTGCGTTCCCTTGTTTATTAATCCCTACTCCATTACGAATTTTGCGCGAGGCGACGTTGGGGAGAATCCGCGGATTAATGACGCCATTTTCCAACAACAATGGCCCTGACTGCACCGCAAATTGAATCTCTTTACTGGCTTTAAATGCATCCAGACGAACGATGCCGACTTTATCTCCCGCGACATAAAACACGCCGCCAGGACGGATAAAGAAATTACCTTCCCCCGAGGCAATATTTAACGCCACCTTCTGCTGACCATTTTCGATGTACAAACCGAGCGGCGCATAGCTTTCATCATAGATGCCGCCGTTCATCGCCATCTGCACCTGCCCATGACGATTAATATCCGCCAGCAGCGCATGTAACGTTTCCCACGCTTCGCCATTAGCTTTTTGCCAGTACATCTTCACTCGTTCGGTTTGAGGATTAACGGTATACGCTTGTACATTCAGCGTCGGATCAGAGAGCGCGCAGTCATCTGCGGCAACGGCAAACAATGGGAGCAAGGTGAGGGCGAGAAAAATCCGTTTGAGATTCAAGATGATCATTTCTTTACCAATGAGTAGCCGATGCGCCATTATAGGTCCTGGATGTGTGATTTTTTTATCCTGTTAACGACCTTGACGAGTACCAAAAAGCGCGAAGTTCAACTATTGTTCGGTGGTGTTCCGTTGCGTGTTGACGGCAAAATTTTGCTGGCGTAACATGCGCGCACGATCACTCTAAGAGGACATTCGCCTTGGACACACCCAGTAGATACTGGCTCATTATCCTGTCATCCAGGATCAACTCCTAAGGCTATCCCTTTTTGCTGATAGCCTTAGCGGTTGTCAGCGACCTCAATATTTCCCGTCGCGCTGAGTCAGGCTGTTTAATGGTCTGAAACCCAATTTGTTTCTGTGTGCCCACCGAACTGTCCGATATTTTAAGCATTGGGAGTCCCGGTCATGCTGAGCGCATTTCAACTGGAAAATAACCGACTGACCCGGCTGGAAGTCGAAGAGTCACAACCCCTTGTAAATGCAGTATGGATTGATCTTGTCGAACCGGACGACGACGAGCGACTGCGCGTACAATCTGAACTTGGTCAGAGCCTGGCAACCCGCCCGGAACTGGAAGACATCGAAGCATCGGCGCGTTTCTTTGAAGACGATGACGGCCTGCATATTCACTCCTTCTTCTTCTTTGAAGATGCGGAAGATCACGCCGGTAACTCCACCGTGGCATTTACCATCCGTGATGGTCGCTTATTTACCCTGCGTGAGCGCGAGCTGCCAGCATTCCGTTTGTATCGTATGCGCGCCCGTAGCCAGTCGATGGTAGACGGTAACGCCTACGAGCTACTGCTGGATCTGTTCGAAACCAAAATCGAACAGTTGGCGGATGAAATTGAAAACATTTACAGCGACCTGGAGCAGCTTAGCCGGGTGATTATGGAAGGGCATCAGGGCGATGAGTACGACGAGGCGCTCTCCACACTGGCAGAACTGGAAGATATCGGCTGGAAAGTTCGCCTGTGTCTGATGGATACCCAGCGTGCGCTCAACTTCCTGGTGCGCAAGGCGCGTTTACCAGGCGGGCAACTGGAGCAGGCGCGTGAAATCCTGCGCGATATCGAATCTCTGCTGCCGCATAATGAATCCCTGTTCCAGAAGGTGAACTTCCTGATGCAGGCGGCGATGGGCTTTATCAATATCGAGCAGAACCGCATCATCAAAATCTTCTCGGTGGTATCCGTCGTGTTCCTGCCGCCAACGCTGGTGGCTTCCAGCTACGGGATGAACTTTGAATTTATGCCAGAGTTGAAGTGGAGTTTCGGCTACCCGGCAGCGATTATCTTTATGATTCTCGCAGGCCTGGCACCGTATCTGTACTTTAAGCGGAGAAACTGGTTGTAAATATAAAGCCGGAGAATCTCTTCTCCGGCTTTCTGATTTAATTGCCTAAGCGTGTTCTACGCTGCGTATAAATCGCATCCATCACAAAAATTGCTAGCGCCACCCAAATAAAGGCGAAGGTCACCATCTTATCGGCACCCGGTTTTTCACCATAAAACGTCACAGCCAGCAGGAACATCAGCGTCGGGCCAATGTACTGGAAAAAGCCTAACGTAGAGAGTCGTAAGCGTGTAGCTGCTGCGGTAAAACACAACAGCGGTACGGTAGTGACAATACCGGCGGCGATCAGTAGTAAATTCAGCGACATCGGGTTTAGTTCCATATGGCTGGTTGAGCTGTCGGCAATAGCAAACAGGTAAATCGCCGCCACGGGCAGCAACCACATGGTTTCGATTAACATGCCGGTTTGCGCTTCAACGGCAATCTTCTTGCGTACCAGGCCGTAGAAGGCAAAACTAAACGCCAGCCCCAGCGCGATGATCGGCAGCGAACCAAAAGTCCAGAGCTGGACCAACACGCCACATATCGCCAGAATCACCGCCATCCATTGCATCCGGCGGAATCGCTCACCGAGGAAAATCATCCCCAGCACAATGTTCACCAGCGGGTTAATAAAGTAACCAAGGCTCGCTTCCAGCATATGGTGATTGTTCACCGCCCAGATAAACAGTAGCCAGTTGCCGCCAATCAGCACGGCGGAGACTGCCAGCATAAAAATTTTCTGTGGCGTCTGAATCAGCGTTTTTAAATAGGACCACTGGCGGCTAATGCTCATCAGCACCACCATAAAGAAAAACGACCAGATCACGCGATGCGTCAGGATCTCATCAGCAGGTACGTAATAAATCAGCTTGAAGTACGCTGGCGCAATACCCCAAATAAAATAAGCGGCAAGAGCGAGTAATACGCCCTGCCGCGTTTGTTTGGTATCCATTGGAAAAACTCATTTTTGTTGTTAATAGCAGTTTGCCTGCTCAGATTGCTGACAACGTCTTCTCCAGCCTACAAAAGCATACAAATTCAATATATTGCATTTCTCTGGTGGGCCTGATAAGCGTCGCGCATCATGAAAATTTGCGTTTGTCATCAGTCTCAGCAGTTTACCTGTTTTTACGTTTTCAACCTACCATATAGGTAGCGGTGGCGCTGGCAATATAAAGCTGTTCTTCATTGTGTAATTCAACGCGGGCGACGGCGACTTTATTGCCTGCACGCAACAGACTACTGGTAGCAGTAAAACGCTCGCCTCTGCCAGGGCGCAGATAATCGACGCGAAGATCAATTGTCCCCATCCGCGATAGCCGCTGGCGCAGTTCATCTTCACTGATGGTTTCGTGGCGGGTTAAGGTACTCCCCACACATACCAGACCAGCGGCGACGTCCAGCGCCGACGCAATGACCCCGCCATGCAAAATACTTTGCGCCCAGTTACCGACCATCATTGGCTGATTCTTAAAGGCCAGCTGCGCAAATTCTTTTTCGTAACGCTCCAGCTCCATCCCTAACGCGCGGTTAAAGGGCATGTGATAAACAAACATCTCACCCACTAATTTCAGGGCTTGTTCAGCAGTCAGTACGGCAGACATATCATCCTTACACTTCAATGGTTAACGGAATGTTGATTTTATGCTTCTTCTTTGTTGGTTTCTACTTTAGGAAGGGATAACTAACGGCAATTGAGTTAAGTATGTAGAATAGCCTGCAGAAATATTCATCTAATCAATAATTCGTTACGGAGAACATGACCAATGCGGACTCTTCTGGGCTGGTTGTTGCCTGTGTATATGCTGCCGCTGGCGGTACATGCACAAGAGGTTACGGTGAAGGATGTACCCGCTGTGCGTGGCAGTATTATCGCGAATATGCTGCAGGAGCATGACAATCCTTTCACACTCTATCCTTATGACACCAACTACATCATCTACACCCAGACCAGCGATCTGAATAAAGAAGCGATTGCAAGTTACGACTGGGCAGAAAACGCGCGTAAGGATGAAGTGAAATTCCAGTTGAGCCTGGCCTTTCCGCTGTGGCGAGGAATTTTGGGACCAAACTCTGTACTGGGCGCTTCCTACACCCAGAAATCCTGGTGGCAGCTTTCTAATAGTGATGAGTCTTCACCGTTTCGTGAAACTAACTACGAACCACAATTGTTCCTCGGCTTTGCCACCGATTACAGTTTTGCTGGTTGGACGCTGCGCGATGTGGAAATGGGCTACAACCACGACTCTAACGGACGTTCTGACCCGACCTCCCGCAGCTGGAACCGCCTTTATACTCGCCTGATGGCGGAAAACGGTAACTGGCTGGTAGAAGTGAAGCCGTGGTATGTAGTGGGTAATACGGACGATAACCCGGATATCACCAAATATATGGGTTACTACCAGCTTAAAATCGGTTATCACCTTGGCGATGCAGTACTGAGCGCGAAAGGGCAGTATAACTGGAACACCGGTTACGGTGGTGCGGAGTTAGGCTTAAGTTACCCAATCACCAAACATGTGCGTCTTTATACCCAGGTTTACAGCGGTTATGGCGAATCGCTCATCGACTATAACTTTAACCAGACCCGCGTCGGTGTGGGGGTTATGCTAAACGACCTGTTTTAATGCGAGTTGATTGAAAGGCAAAACTGGAATCCAGCATCCAGGATTACCCTCTCCGAGACTAAAAGCATTGCAGTTTATCGCTCAGGCGCTGAAAATAGCGCCTGTTTTTATTTCAGGCAATCGGGGTGAATGTGGCGCAGGCGGAAGTGTTGAATCTGGAGTCCGGAGCTAAGCAGGTTTTACAAGAAACCTTTGGCTACCAACAGTTTCGCCCCGGCCAGGAAGAAATTATCGATACCGTACTTTCCGGTCGCGATTGTCTCGTCGTCATGCCCACTGGTGGCGGAAAATCCCTTTGCTATCAAATTCCTGCCTTATTGCTAAACGGCCTTACCGTGGTTGTTTCACCGCTGATTTCGTTGATGAAAGATCAGGTGGATCAACTGCAAGCCAACGGTGTGGCGGCGGCGTGCCTGAATTCAACGCAAACCCGTGAGCAGCAGCTTGAAGTAATGACGGGCTGCCGCACCGGGCAAATACGTCTGCTGTATATCGCTCCGGAACGCCTGATGCTGGATAACTTCCTTGAGCACCTGGCGCACTGGAATCCGGCGTTATTAGCCGTTGATGAAGCGCACTGTATCTCCCAATGGGGCCATGATTTCCGTCCGGAATATGCCGCGCTCGGTCAGTTGCGCCAGCGTTTCCCGATGCTGCCATTTATGGCGCTAACCGCCACTGCCGATGACACCACGCGTCAGGATATTGTGCGCCTGCTGGGGCTGAACGATCCGCTGATTCAAATCAGCAGTTTTGACCGTCCGAATATTCGCTACATGCTGATGGAGAAGTTCAAACCGCTCGATCAGTTGATGCGTTACGTGCAGGAACAACGCGGTAAGTCGGGGATTATTTACTGTAATAGTCGGGCGAAAGTGGAAGACACCGCCGCGCGTCTGCAAAGCAAGGGGATTAGCGCAGCGGCGTATCATGCCGGACTGGAAAACGATGTCCGCGCCGACGTGCAGGAAAAATTTCAGCGCGATGACCTGCAAATTGTTGTGGCAACGGTGGCGTTCGGCATGGGTATCAACAAACCGAACGTCCGCTTCGTGGTGCATTTTGATATCCCGCGCAATATCGAATCCTATTATCAGGAAACCGGTCGCGCCGGGCGTGATGGCCTGCCTGCGGAAGCGATGCTGTTTTACGATCCGGCAGATATGGCGTGGCTGCGCCGTTGTCTGGAAGAAAAGCCGCAAGGGCAGTTGCAGGATATCGAGCGCCATAAACTTAACGCTATGGGCGCGTTTGCCGAAGCGCAAACTTGCCGCCGTCTGGTGTTGCTGAACTATTTTGGCGAAGGTCGTCAGGAGCCGTGCGGTAACTGCGATATCTGCCTCGATCCGCCGAAACAGTACGATGGTTCAACCGATGCGCAGATTGCGCTTTCCACCATTGGTCGCGTAAACCAGCGCTTTGGGATGGGCTATGTGGTGGAAGTGATTCGCGGGGCCAATAACCAGCGTATCCGTGACTATGGTCATGACAAACTGAAAGTTTACGGCATGGGCCGTGATAAAAGTCATGAGCACTGGGTGAGCGTAATCCGCCAGTTGATCCACCTCGGTCTGGTGACACAAAACATCGCCCAGCATTCGGCATTACAACTGACAGAAGCCGCACGCCCGGTGTTGCGCGGCGAATCCTCTTTACAACTTGCCGTGCCGCGTATTGTGGCGCTCAAACCGAAGGCGATGCAGAAATCGTTCGGCGGCAATTACGACCGTAAACTGTTCGCTAAATTACGCAAACTGCGTAAATCGATTGCCGATGAAAGCAATGTTCCGCCATATGTCGTGTTTAACGATGCAACGCTGATTGAGATGGCGGAACAAATGCCAATCACTGCCAGCGAAATGTTGAGCGTTAACGGTGTCGGGATGCGTAAGCTCGAACGCTTTGGCAAACCGTTTATGACGCTTATCCGCGCGCATGTTGACGGCGACGACGAAGAGTAGTCAGCGGCATAAAAAAGTGCCAGGATGAAGATTCCGTAAACGTTATCCCCGCGAGTCAATTGTATGTTGATGTTATTCCTCACCGTTGCCATGGTGCACATTGTGGCGCTTATGAGCCCTGGTCCCGATTTCTTCTTTGTCTCTCAGACCGCTGTCAGTCGTTCCCGTAAAGAAGCGATGATGGGCGTACTCGGTATTACCTGCGGCGTCATGGTCTGGGCAGGGATCGCGCTGCTTGGCCTGCATTTGATTATTGAAAAAATGGCCTGGCTGCATACGCTGATTATGGTAGGTGGTGGCCTGTACCTTTGCTGGATGGGCTACCAGATGCTTCGTAGCGCATTGAAAAAAGACGTTGTTTCTGCACCTGCGCCACAGGTCGAGCTGGCGAAAAGCGGTCGCAGTTTCCTGAAAGGTTTACTGACCAATCTCGCCAATCCGAAAGCGATTATCTATTTTGGTTCGGTGTTTTCGCTGTTTGTCGGGGATAACGTCGGCACGACCGCACGCTGGGGCATTTTCGTACTGATTATTGTCGAAACGCTGGCGTGGTTTACTGTCGTTGCCAGTCTGTTTGCCCTGCCGCAAATGCGCCGTGGTTATCAACGTCTGGCGAAGTGGATCGATGGTTTTGCCGGAGCGTTATTTGCCGGATTTGGCATTCATTTGATTATTTCGCGTTGATGCCAGACGCATCATCAGAGTAGGTCGGATAAGGCGTTTACGCCGCATCCGACATTATTTTTCACGCATGCCTCGCCGCTGCCAACAGCGCTCCCACCAGCACAAAAAGTGAACCGAAAATCTTATTCAACGCTTTCATCTGTTTTGGCCCTTTTATCCATAGTGCGATCCGTTGGGCGAGGGTGGCGTAACCGATCATCACAATAATATCGACCACAATGGTGGTGGCGCCGAGCACGATATACTGCATAACTTGCGGCTGTTGCGGCATGATGAATTGCGGAAACAGTGCCGCCAGAAACACAATACTTTTGGGATTAGTAAGATTCACAAAAACTGCGCGCTGGAACAAATGTCGGCGCGATTGGGTTGAGGCCAGTGATTTAAGATCAATTGCACCAGCAGCACGCCATTGCTGGATCCCCAGCCAAATCAGATAAGCTGCGCCTGCCCACTTCAACACTTCAAACGCAATCACCGAGCGGGAAAATAGCGTCCCCAACCCTACGCCAACCAGCACAATATGAATCGCCAGTCCGGTCTGAAGCCCAGCAATAGACGCTACCGCGCCGCGATAACCGTGGTTGAGCGAGGTGGTCATGGTGTTGATTGCGCCAGAACCTGGCGACAGGCTTAAAATGATCGATGTCAGCAGGTAGGCAAACCACCATTCTAAAGTCATGATGAACTCCCGGTGTGTCTATTTTTGTGCCACAATACGCTACTGTCGCAGCGTTGTGTCACGCACGCTTAAAAAAACGATTTTACGTGGTTTAAGAGGCAGATTACCCGATGTTTCAGCAGCAAAAAGACTGGGAAACAAGAGAAAAAGCGTTTGCTGCTTTTACCATGGGACCGCTGACAGACTTTTGGCGTCAGCGTGATGAAGCAGAATTTATCGGCGTGGACGACATTCCAGTACGCTTTGTCCGTTTTCGGGCGCAGCACCATGATCGGGTGGTTGTCATCTGTCCGGGGCGTATTGAGAGTTACGTGAAATATGCGGAACTGGCCTACGATCTGTTCCATTTGGGGTTTGATGTCTTAATCGTCGACCATCGCGGGCAAGGGCGTTCTGGTCGTCTGTTAGCCGATCCGCATCTCGGGCATGTTAATCGCTTTGATGATTATGTTGATGATCTGGCGGCGTTCTGGCAACAAGAAGTCCAGCCCGGTCCGTGGCGTAAACGCTATATACTGGCCCACTCGATGGGCGGTGCAATCTCCACACTGTTTCTGCAACGCCATCCTGGCGTGTGCGATGCCATTGCACTAACCGCGCCTATGTTCGGCATTGTGATTCGCATGCCGTCATTTATGGCGCGGCAGATCCTGAACTGGGCCGAAGCGCACCCACGTTTTCGCGATGGCTATGCAATAGGCACCGGGCGCTGGCGCGCCTTGCCGTTTGCCATCAACGTGCTTACCCACAGCAGGCAGCGATATCGGCGCAATCTACGCTTCTATGCTGATGACCCAACGATTCGCGTCGGTGGGCCGACATACCATTGGGTACGCGAAAGTATTCTGGCCGGCGAACAGGTGTTGGCCGGAGCAGGTGATGACGCCACGCCAACGCTGCTTTTGCAGGCTGAAGAAGAGCGCGTGGTGGATAACCGCATGCACGACCGTTTTTGTGAACTCCGCACCGCCGCGGGCCATCCTGTCGAAGGGGGACGACCGCTGGTAATTAAAGGTGCGTACCATGAGATCCTTTTTGAAAAGGACGCAATGCGCTCAGTCGCGCTCAACGCCATCGTTGATTTTTTCAACAGGCATAACTCACCCAGCGGAAACCGCTCTACAGAGGTTTAAATTTCTTATGTACCAGGTTGTTGCGTCTGATTTAGATGGCACGTTGCTTTCCCCCGACCATACGTTATCCCCTTACGCCAAAGAAACCCTGAAGCTGCTCACCGCGCGCGGCATCAACTTTGTGTTTGCGACCGGTCGCCACCACGTTGATGTGGGGCAAATTCGCGATAATCTGGAGATTAAGTCTTACATGATTACCTCCAATGGTGCGCGCGTTCACGATCTGGATGGCAATCTGATTTTTGCTCATAACCTGGATCGCAACATTGCCAGCGATCTGTTTGGCGTAGTCAACGACAACCCGGACATCATTACTAATGTTTATCGCGACGACGAATGGTTTATGAATCGCCACCGCCCGGAAGAGATGCGATTTTTCAAAGAAGCGGTGTTCAAATATGCGTTGTATGAGCCGGGTTTGCTGGAGCCGGAAGGCGTCAGCAAAGTGTTCTTCACCAGTGACTCCCATGAAAAACTGCTGCCACTGGAGCAGGCAATCAACGCTCGCTGGGGCGATCGCGTCAACGTCAGCTTCTCTACCTTAACCTGTCTGGAAGTGATGGCGGGCGGCGTGTCGAAAGGCCATGCGCTGGAAGCGGTGGCGAAGAAGCTGGGCTACTGTCTGAAGGATTGCATTGCCTTTGGTGATGGAATGAACGACGCCGAAATGCTGTCGATGGCGGGTAAAGGCTGCATTATGGGCAGCGCGCACCAGCGCCTGAAAGATCTGCATCCGGAACTGGAAGTGATTGGTACTAATGCCGAAGATGCTGTGCCGCATTATCTGCGTAAGCTTTATTTAGCGTAATCGTTCTTTATTTGGTCAGTTGTCAACCTAATACTTCGCTACAATGGATACTCGTTAATCAAAGAGTTTTCCATTGTGGCGCTACTTATTATCACCACTATTCTGTGGGCCTTCTCCTTTAGCTTTTATGGCGAGTATCTTGCGGGCCACGTCGACAGCTATTTTGCGGTGCTGGTGCGCGTTGGCCTTGCGGCACTCGTTTTTCTGCCGTTTCTGCGCACCCGTGGTAATAGCCTGAAAACGGTCGGCCTGTATATGCTGGTGGGCGCGATGCAGCTCGGCGTGATGTATATGCTCAGCTTCCGCGCCTATCTCTACCTGACGGTCTCCGAACTGCTGTTATTTACCGTGCTGACGCCGCTCTATATCACCCTGATTTATGACATCATGAGCAAGCGTCGACTGCGCTGGGGCTATGCCTTTAGCGCCTTGCTGGCGGTGATTGGCGCCGGAATTATTCGCTACGATCAGGTCACCGACCATTTCTGGACGGGCCTGCTACTGGTACAACTCTCCAATATCACTTTTGCCATCGGCATGGTGGGCTATAAACGCCTGATGGAAACCCGCCCGATGCCACAGCATAACGCCTTTGCGTGGTTCTATCTCGGCGCTTTCCTGGTGGCGGTAATTGCATGGTCATTGCTGGGCAATACGCAGAAAATGCCGGAAACCACACTGCAATGGGGCATTCTGGTGTTTCTTGGCGTGGTGGCTTCCGGGATTGGCTACTTTATGTGGAACTACGGCGCAACGCAGGTGGACGCCGGAACGCTGGGCATTATGAATAATATGCACGTTCCGGCAGGTCTGCTGGTTAACCTGGCTATCTGGCACCAACAGCCGCACTGGCCAACGTTTATTACAGGCGCGCTGGTGATCCTGGCCTCACTGTGGGTGCATCGTAAGTGGGTCGCTCCGCGCTCTTCACAAACGGCAGATGATCGCAGGCGTGATTGCGCGCTGAGCGAATAAATGCTTCTGTAATTGGTTGACGCTGCTCGCCATCGCGCACCGCGGCGTACAGTCGGCTCCACAATCCTTCGCCCAGGGTTTTGGTCACCACCAGACCCTGGCGCTCAAAACTCTCTACCACCCAATGTGGCAGGGCGGCAATACCCATCCGCGCGGCAACCATCTGAATCAACAATAAGGTGTTATCGACGCTTTTCAGCGACGGACTGACGCCTGCGGGCTGGAGAAAATGCCGCCAGACATCCAGTCGGCTACGCTGCACCGGATAAATCAACAGCGTTTCGCTGGCGAGATCTTCCGGCGTGATTCGCGTTTTAGCCGCCAGTGGATGGTCAGGTGCTAACACCAGGCGAACTTCATAATCGAACATCGGCGAATAATGCAGGCCACTGCGCGGCAGAATATCAGAGGTCATCACCAGATCCAGCTCGCCCTGTTGCAACGCGGGCTGCGGGTCAAACGTCACGCCCGATTTAAAATCCATCTCCACCTGCGGCCAGTTCTTGTGGAAATTTTCTAACGCGGGCGTCAGCCACTGAATACAGCTATGGCACTCAATGGCAATGCGCAGGCGCGTCTGCTGCGGTTCATTGCAGGCTTGCAGTGCCTGACTGATTTGCGGCAGTACCTGATTTGCCAGTTGCAACAGAATTTCACCCTGCGGTGTAAAGCGTAGTGGCTGGCTTTTACGCACAAATAGCCGGAAGCCAAGGCGTTGTTCCAGATCGCTAAACTGGTGAGACAGGGCAGATTGCGTCTGATGCAATGTCGCCGCAGCGGCTGCGAGCGAGCCGCAGTTCCGCAACGCTTGTAGCGTTTTCAGGTGTTTTACTTCGATCATGAAAGTCCTTCACTTCGGCATGAATAATTTGCGCTTGAGGAATATACAGTAACCGCCAATTATGGATGTGTAAACATCTGGATGGCTAAATACTAAAAATTCCACAAGGGGCATATAATGACAACTCTTAATCACACCCTCGGTTTTCCTCGCGTTGGCCTGCGTCGCGAGCTGAAAAAAGCGCAAGAGAGTTATTGGGCGGGGAACTCCACGCGTGAAGAACTGCTGGTAGTAGGGCGTGAACTGCGTGCCCGTCACTGGGATCAACAAAAGCAGGCCGGTATCGATCTGCTGCCAGTAGGCGATTTTGCCTGGTACGATCATGTTCTGACCACCAGCCTGCTGCTGGGTAACGTTCCGGCACGTCATCAGAACAAAGATGGTTCTGTAGATATCGACACCCTGTTCCGTATTGGTCGTGGGCGTGCGCCGACTGGCGAACCTGCTGCGGCGGCGGAAATGACCAAATGGTTTAACACCAACTATCACTACATGGTGCCGGAGTTCGTGAAAGGCCAACAGTTCAAACTGACCTGGACACAGTTGCTGGAGGAAGTGGACGAGGCGCTGGCGCAGGGCCACAAGGTCAAGCCTGTGCTGCTGGGGCCGATTACCTACCTGTGGCTGGGTAAAGTGAAAGGTGAACAGTTTGACCGCCTGAGCCTGCTGAACGACATTCTGCCGGTTTATCAGCAAGTGCTGGCAGAACTGGCAAAACGCGGTATTGAGTGGGTACAGATCGACGAACCGGCGTTGGTACTGGAATTGCCGCAGGCGTGGCTGGATGCGTATAAACCCGCTTACGAGGCACTCCAGGGCCAGGTAAAACTGCTGCTGACCACTTATTTTGAAGGCGTTACGCCAAATCTCGACACGATTACTGCGCTGCCTGTTCAGGGTCTGCATGTGGACCTTGTACATGGTAAAGATGACGTTGCTGAACTGCACAATCGCCTGCCTTCAGACTGGCTACTGTCTGCTGGTCTGATCAATGGTCGTAACGTCTGGCGTGCCGATCTTACCGAGAAATATGCGCAAATTAAGGACATTGTCGGCAAACGTGATTTGTGGGTGGCATCTTCCTGCTCACTGCTGCACAGCCCCATTGACCTGAGCGTGGAAACACGTCTTGATGCAGAAGTGAAAAGCTGGTTTGCCTTCGCCCTGCAAAAATGTCACGAACTGGCACTGCTGCGCGATGCGCTTAACAGCGGTGACACGGCAGCTCTGGCAGAGTGGAGCGCTCCGATTCAGGCGCGTCGTCACTCTACTCGTGTACATAATCCGGCAGTAGAAAAGCGTCTGGTAGCCATTACCGCCCAGGACAGTCAGCGTGCGAATGTCTATGAAGTGCGTGCCGAAGCCCAGCGTGCGCGTTTTAAACTGCCAGCGTGGCCGACCACCACGATTGGTTCCTTCCCGCAAACCACGGAAATTCGTACCCTGCGTCTGGATTTCAAAAAGGGTAATCTCGACGCCAACAACTACCGCACGGGCATTGCGGAACATATCAAGCAGGCCATTGTTGAGCAGGAACGTTTAGGTCTGGATGTACTGGTACATGGCGAGGCTGAGCGTAACGACATGGTGGAATACTTTGGCGAGCACCTGGACGGGTTTGTCTTTACGCAAAATGGTTGGGTACAGAGCTACGGTTCCCGCTGCGTGAAGCCGCCGATTGTTATTGGTGACGTGAGCCGCCCGGCACCGATTACCGTTGAGTGGGCGAAATATGCACAATCGCTGACTGACAAACCGGTAAAAGGGATGCTGACGGGGCCGGTGACCATTCTATGCTGGTCGTTCCCGCGTGAAGATGTCAGTCGTGAAACCATCGCTAAACAGATTGCACTGGCGTTGCGTGATGAAGTTGCAGATCTGGAAGCGGCTGGAATTGGCATCATCCAGATTGACGAACCGGCACTGCGCGAAGGTTTACCGCTGCGTCGCAGCGACTGGGATGCCTATCTTCAGTGGGGCGTTGAGGCTTTCCGTATCAACGCCGCCGTAGCGAAAGATGACACGCAAATCCACACTCACATGTGTTATTGCGAGTTCAACGACATCATGGATTCGATTGCGGCGCTGGATGCTGACGTCATCACCATCGAAACCTCGCGTTCTGACATGGAGTTGCTGGAGTCGTTCGAAGAGTTTGATTATCCGAATGAAATCGGTCCAGGCGTCTATGATATTCACTCACCAAACGTACCGAGCGTGGAATGGATTGAAGCTCTGCTTAAGAAAGCGGCAAAACGCATTCCGGCAGAGCGCCTGTGGGTCAACCCGGACTGCGGCCTGAAAACGCGCGGCTGGCCAGAAACCCGCGCGGCACTGGCGAACATGGTGCAGGCGGCGCAGAACTTGCGTCGGGGGTGATGAATATTAACGAGTCACTGTAAATTGCAGTACGATGAAAGAGGCTAAACTGCCTGATATCAGGCCTACATGATTTCTTCAATTTATTGTATTTTCAAGATTTTGTGGGCCAGATAAAGCGTTCACGACGCATCCGGCATGAACAACACGCACTTTGCCAATAATCTGATGGCTTCCATCACCGGAAGCCATTTTGCTATCTGCGCCCGTTCAGACACAGAAATAACCGAATCATTTTTTTCGCAAAATATAATCCTGAGCGATTTGTTCAGTAATCAACGCTACGTTATTTATTCTCACTTTTCACGAGATTGTATCCCTTTTCAGTAACGTGGTAGTGAGGCATAGACTTATGTCCGCTATCCTCAATAATAACCAAACCCTCGTTAGCTAATTTGTTAACAATGTTAACAACATTACCGAATCCTGGAATTTGCCTTATGGATAGTGTGCGATCGAGATTCATCCAGTTCCAGTTTATATCTTTCTCAGCCATAACTTTCAGTACGTTAATTTCAGTTTCAGTCATCATAGTCAAGTGCATCCTGGTGGTATAAGTCATTAAGTTCTCCCTTAAGTTTATACTCTTCTAGAGTAGCAGTATGCGTATGATTCCAGAGTGCATAGCCTGCGTCACCATCAGGTTGTCCTGTTTCCCAACCAAGATTACAGTAACGCTGATATTCCCGACACTCATGAGTATAGAAGTTAAGATCTACTTGTTCTGGGGGAATTTTTCCTTTCTCAATGTCTTTCAGTCTATTGATCATCACTTCATTTACAGGATCATGACCAAATCTGGCTATATGTTTTTCAACAATAGCGATACCTTCCCTGTTGATTGTTACGCCATCTGTCGTCAGGTTTTCTATTGGACCACCCGCAAGGTCGGGATTAAATGGTCTTCCTGATACTGCACCTCTGGCTCCGAAATGCTCAAGTGATTCCAAATCAGGGAATCTCATTCTCCCCAGAACTGCTCCAGCAATTATTGAAGCACCAGCGATGAGTAACCCTTTGTTATCCATAACTTGATCGTAACCAGCAGGTGCATCTCCCCCCAACTTGTCTGCTGTTTCCCTGAATCCTTCTATATTTCCATTGTATATACCGCCCGCAGCAAGCAGTCTGCCAACTGCTTTACTATTAAGTGTTTTGAGACCATTACCAGTTTTAGTTTTTGGGCGTGGTATAAACAGACGGTTATAGTTATCGGGAAATGCCAAATAACTAAATTCAGTATTAGCAATCAGATGCCTGGAGAGTATATATTCATAACTGACTGTGATAGTTTCTGTATCCAGATTGTTTTCAGTAATCAGATGATTGATTGCTGATAAGAATGTGCCGCGGAGTTGAATGTTGTAATATTTCTCCCATCGACCAAATCTATTGATCCGATAGAAATCAAACTCCATGAACAACTGCTCGTTATTGTTAATAGCATTAATAAGTAACGGAGAACTTTTGTCAATCAACTTACAGAAACTAAGGCCATGCAATTGTGATCCTTTGCCTGTATTCGTAATACTATTAGAGAGCGAGAACGCGAAGATTTCATCTTCATGGCCAATCTGCCAGCGATTACCTATTGATGCGCTCGTTCCACAACGAGAGGAAATACACCCTTGTTGTTCTCCGGTTATGGTTAGGTAAATAATATCACTCATCCTTGAAAAACCTTTTGTTAATTCTTTTGTGAAAGAAAAATAGTATTGTTATTTTTTACCTTTATTTACGCCTAAAAGTGATGAACTAAAATGTGAAAAACAAAATGTTTCACTTTAGTGTCTTTTTATCAGGAAGGTCTGAGATGGTTTATAATTAATGTGAATGTGTTGATAATAATTAATGTTTGTTTGAGAATGGAAGTTGATGGTAAATCTCTAAGGTATCTGCCAGTGAAGAGACTCATTTATGACTATGACTTGCCGACTTTCTTAAGGTCAAATAGCGGAGTCGTACTCTCCAATCAATTCATACTGATTATTTTTTGGGGGACAGAGATGGCAGCAAAACGCACTCGTTCACTCACCATCTCAAATATAGACTAAGAGGAAACTAACTCCGCTTCCCACCATATTGCTTAAACCATTCCAGCATTCGCTGCCATCCGTCTTTTGCAGACTCGGCATGATAGCTCGGGCGATAATCAGCATTAAATGCATGCCCCGCATCCGGGTACACGATAATTTCTGCTTTCGCGTTCGCTGCCCGCAGCGCCTGACGCATGGTTTCGACGCTCTCCTGCGGAATGCTGGTATCCTGACCGCCATATAAGCCGAGAACCGGCGCGTTAAGATCGGTTGCGATATCAACAGGTTGTTTCGGTGAATTCAGCGACTTATCGCCCGTCAGTTTGCCGTACCACGCCACTGCGGCTTTTAACTGTGGGTTATGTGCGGCATATAGCCAGGTGATACGTCCTCCCCAGCAAAAGCCGGTGATCATTAAACGATGGACATCGCCGCCGTTGCGTGACGCCCAACTGGCGACATGATCGAGATCGGCCAGCACCTGCGAGTCAGGCACTTTTGCTACCAGACCGCTAAGCAACGTGGGGATATCGGCAAAATCATTCGGATCGCCTTCGCGGAAATAGAGTTCTGGTGCGATAGCCAGATACCCCTCCAGCGCCAGACGGCGACAAATATCGCGTATATGTTCATGCACGCCAAAAATTTCTTGCACTACAATGACCACTGGCAGTGGGCCATCGCTCTGCTTTGGGCGGGCATGGTAAGCTGGCATGTTATCCCCTTGCGAAGGGATAGAGGTGAATCCTGCCATAATCGCATCGTCCGGGGTCTGAACGATGGTCGAGGCAAGGGGCGATGCAGCAGGTGCAAATCCAGATTGTTGTGTTGTTGCCATGGTATTCTCCGTACCCTTATGAAAATGTTGCGCATTGTTAACTATAGTCAGCATGCAACAAATCACATTGCCTGAATCGGCTCATCTTTTATGCAGCCATGCAGAATTAAGAGTGATTTATGTGATTGGTGTCACTTTTGATGGGTAATTTTATGCAACGCATTTGCATCATGGTGATGGCTGTCACGAAAAAATGTTAAATCCTTCGGTAAAGTGTCTTTTTGCTTCTTCTGACTAAACCGATTCACAGAGGAGTTGTATATGTCCAAGTCTGATGTTTTTCATCTCGGCCTCACTAAAAACGATTTACAAGGGGCTACGCTTGCCATCGTCCCTGGCGACCCGGATCGTGTGGAAAAGATCGCCGCGCTGATGGATAAGCCGGTTAAGCTGGCATCTCACCGCGAATTCACCACCTGGCGTGCAGAGCTGGATGGTAAACCGGTTATCGTCTGCTCTACCGGTATCGGCGGCCCGTCGACCTCTATTGCAGTTGAAGAGCTGGCACAGCTGGGCATTCGCACCTTCCTGCGTATCGGTACAACGGGTGCTATTCAGCCGCATATTAATGTTGGTGATGTACTGGTTACTACTGCATCTGTACGTCTGGATGGCGCGAGCCTGCACTTCGCTCCGCTGGAGTTCCCGGCTGTAGCTGATTTCGAATGTACTACTGCACTGGTAGAAGCCGCTAAATCCATTGGCGCGACTACCCACATTGGTGTGACTGCTTCTTCTGACACCTTCTACCCAGGCCAGGAACGTTATGACACATACTCTGGTCGCGTAGTCCGTCACTTTAAAGGTTCTATGGAAGAGTGGCAGGCAATGGGTGTAATGAACTATGAAATGGAATCTGCAACGCTGCTGACCATGTGTGCAAGCCAGGGCCTGCGCGCGGGTATGGTGGCGGGCGTTATCGTTAACCGCACCCAGCAAGAGATCCCAAATGCTGAGACGATGAAACAAACCGAAAGCCATGCGGTGAAAATCGTGGTGGAAGCGGCGCGTCGTCTGCTGAAATAAAAAACGCTCCCCGACTTTGGGGAGCATTCAGATGGTTGATAAAGTGCGCTTTGTTCATGCCGGATGCGGCGTGAACGCCTTATCAGGCCTACACAAGTATGCAAATTCAATATATTGCATTTATGCG
>NZ_JAATUR010000034.1 GCF_011881725.1 Escherichia coli
CAAGACAAGAGGAGACCGTTTATGCGCTATTTTTATGCCGCATCAGCTAAGACAAACATCCCGTACGGATGGATTTCGAGGTAATACTGCTCACCAATATCGGGCTGTAAACGGGTGGCGTTGACTTGCAATAAAATCTCCTGCCCATGCCACTCTACGTTCACTTCGTACTGTGGCCCCATGTAGGCGACATGGCGAATGACACAACGCTGACTTTCTTCACCGTGATTGCTTAAGGTAATGGCTTCCGGACGAACGCCAACGGTGCCGCTACCTTGCGGCGGAAAATGCGCCGCGCGCGGCAGGCGATAACCGTAGATATCGACATACTCTTCGCTAAAGGTTGCCGGGAACAGGTTAGCGTCGCCCATAAAACTTGCCATAAAGCGGGAGGCAGGCTGACGATAGAGATCCTGCGGTGAGCCAATCTGCATGATGTGACCTTTATTCATCACCAACACGGTGTCGGAAACCGCGAAGGCCTCACTTTGGTCGTGAGTCACGTAGAGCGAAGTGATATTAAACTGCTTTTGCAGTTCGCGGATCTTATCGCGCATACTGCGACGCAGGTTGGCATCGAGGTTACTTAACGGTTCATCAAACAGCAGCACCTTTGGTTTGAGGATTAACGCGCGGGCCAGTGCCACTCGCTGCTGCTGACCACCGGAAATCTGGTCGACATAGCGGTCCTCGAATCCTTCCAGATCCACCATTGCCAGCGCCTCTTTCACCCGCTGCTTCACTTCACTACGCGATACGCCAAGCATCTTCAGCCCATAGCCGACGTTTTCGCCCAACGACATATGCGGGAACAGAGCGTATGACTGAAAGACCATGCAGATATCGCGCTGTTGAATGGAACGATGCGTAACATCTTCGCCATCAATAAAGATTTGCCCTTCGCTTGGTTTTTCCAGCCCGGCAACCAGACGCAGAATGGTGGTTTTGCCACAACCGGAAGGGCCGAGCAGCGTCACCATTTGCCCTTGCGGGATGGTGAGATTGATATTGTCGATTACCGTATTACTGCCGAATCGTTTAGTGACGTTGCGCAGTTCAACAAAATTTTTCTGACTCATAGTGCGCTCCATTACGCCTGGTTTTTGGCTTTAGAACGGGAGATTCGCGCTTCTCCGATCAGCCAGTCAAAGAGGAAAATAATTGCCAGCATCACCACGATCAGAATCGAACCGTAGGCGATGGCAACGCCATATTCGCCGTCTTCTACGCGGTTAAGGATGTAGGCGGTTGCCACGCGGGTGTCCGGCGTGACGAGAAAGACGATGGCACTGACCGTCGTGATGGCCCGCACAAAGCTGTAGATCAGGGCCGAGAGAATGGCCGGGCGTAACAGCGGCAGCAAAATGTGCGTAATGGTTCGCAGGGAACCCGCGCGCAGGCTGAGTGACGCTTCATCCAGCGATTTGTCAATCTGCCCCAGGCCTGCAATTCCGGCGCGAATGCCAACCGGTACGTTACGCATCACCATCGAGATAATCACAATTGCCGCCGTTCCGGTGAGATAGACCGGAGCGCTGTTAAAGGCAAGAATATACGAGACCCCCGCCACCGTACCGGGTACGGCAAAGCACAGCATGGTCGTGAATTCGATGGTCTTTTTGCCTTTGAATTGTTGACGTACCACCACCCAGGCGATGAGCAGGCCGAAGATTGCGGTAATGGGGGCGGCAATTCCGGCGTAGAGAAGGGTGTCCAACAGCGATGGCCACGCGCCGTCGCTCATCCCCTGACCAAATAGCTTGATAAAGTTATCCAGCGTCAGGGTGTAGTCCACGCCCCAGTTCACAGTGAAGCTGCCGTAGAAAATACTGCCATAGAGCAGGGCGTTAAAGGCAATCCATATCGCAAGAATAGCGACCACGCTCCACACCAGAGTCACCGGTAGCGGCTGGACATCACCACGGTAGGATTTGCCGGAAACCGTGACGTAAGAGCGTTTACCAATCCACATATACTGGACGCAGAACACCAGCAGCGAGAACAGCAGCAGGAAAGCGCCAAGCGTGCTGGCGGCCTGATAGTCCAGCTGCGAGCCGGTAATGTAGAAGTAAATTTGCGTCGCCAGTACGTCGAAGTTACCGCCAAGCACCAGCGGGT
This sequence comes from Escherichia coli, assembly GCF_011881725.1. Classification (GTDB taxonomy): domain Bacteria; phylum Pseudomonadota; class Gammaproteobacteria; order Enterobacterales; family Enterobacteriaceae; genus Escherichia; species Escherichia coli_E. Next base: position 2,119 of record NZ_JAATUR010000034.1, read on the forward strand.
TACTGAAATCAGCCAGTGATTGCACCACCACGATTAAAAAAGCATTGGCCAACGCGGGCTTCAGCAACGGCACAAACACGCCGTTAAAAGTTTGCCAGCGGCTGGCGCGCAGGGTGTAGGAGGCCTCTTCCAGCGAGGGATGAATGGTTTTAATGGCCCCGTCGAGGATCATAAATGCCATTGGCGTGAATGCCAGAACCTGTGCCAACCAGATCCCGGTAAAACCATACAGCCAGTTGGTGTTGGTCAGCCCAAACCACTCCACCATAAATTCTGTGATGTAGCCGGACCGCCCCATCATGAGCGTAACGCCTAAGCCGACCACAAACGGTGGCGTAACGATGGGCAGAATGGAAAAGATGCGGCCAATAATGGCGCTGCGTTTGGCGATGCGCGTTGTATAAATTGCCAGCACCAGGCCAAAGAAAGTACAGCCAATGCCCACCGCTATCGATAAGGCGATAGAATTGACGATCACCTGAACAATATGTGCCTGCGAGAGCACGTTCATAAACGCCAGCGGGGTGAACTCTCCCGCGTCATTGGTGAACATCGGGATGAAAATGGCGATGCTCGGCCAGACGATAAAAATACCAATCAGCGCCACAATTGCAATCAGTGAGCCGATCACGAAGCGGTCGCCACCCAGCCATTCGAGGCGGGTTAAGGCCAGCGTCATAATTGCGCCTAATTCGACAAACAGCACGATGGCGGCGTAGCCTAAACCGCGTCCAACGATGGTGGCGCTGATGACGATAAACGCCATACAGAGCAATGCCCAGGCGGCATCAAAATAATGACGGCTACGCTGTTCGCGTGCGGCTTCACGAAACGGGCGAACCAGCAACAGACTCGGGAGTAAATACCACAGCCAACTGATATTAAAATGCGACCAGCCATAAGCCTCGAGGATCTCATCTCTCGTGGATTCCAGCAGGCCATAATCGAGGCTCCAGCTCGGCAACAGGGCAAATGCCAGCCAGCCCAGCAAAACCCAAAGGAAAATCGCATCCCGCTTTTTCACGGGATGGAGTGCAAGTGTCTGTGACATAGTAGTTCCGGTATGGTTGGCCGGGGCAGGCGTCTGTGCCGCACCCGGCAATTCACCTAATGCGGGTTTATTTACCCATCTTCACTTCGCTGACCCATTTATTAATTAATGCTTTACGAACATCCGTGGAACCGTATTTGTCCATGTCGTAGTTGATTAATTTCAGGTCATCGAGCTTCAGCGAGTTTGGCGACGTTTCGGCGGTGGTATTGGTCAGGATCTGATAAGACTTTCCTTTCTTCCACGCCAGTTCCTGCGCTTCTTTTGATAATACCCAGTCCACAAACAGTTTGGCGTTGTCGAGGTTGCGCGCGCCTTTCAGAATGCTGACACCGCCAATTTCGTAGCCTGTACCTTCACATGGAGAGATCAACTCCAGGGGCGCGCCCTGTTCTTTTTCCAGCGAGTAGTCATGCAGGAAGCCAATACCAATCGCCGTTTCGCCGCGGGCGGCGTTGCGTGCCGGGGCAATGCCTGATTTGGTGTACTGGGAGACGTTGGCGTTAAGTTGTTTGAGATAATCAAAGGCCTGCTCTTCCCCCCACAGCTGTGCAAAGGTAGCCAGCGCAGTGTAGGCAGTACCGGAACTTTGCGGGTCGGCAATTTGAATTTCGCCTTTATATTCAGGTTTGGTGAGATCTTTCCAGCACTTCGGCACAGGCAGGTTTTTCTCTTTCAGACGATCGGTGTTGACGCCAAATCCGAGGATCCCAACATAAACGGCAGAGGACAGATTCCCTTTCACTTTTGCCGGATCGCGGAATTTCTCCATGATCTGCTCAAGGTTAGGGGATTTATATGCCTGTAGCAGACCCATCTCTCCGGCCTGCGACTGCGGGTCTAAGGTGCCACCGTACCAGACGTCAGCCTGTGGGTTTTTCTTTTCAGCATCGACTTTAGCCAGAGTGCTACCGGAGCCGTTGCGGATAAACGAGGTTTTCACATCATATTTCTCGCCAAACGCTTTGGTTTCGGCCTCACACATTTCATTGGTGGCGCTGCAATAGACCACCAGTCGGCCTTTCGCCTGTGCGGCGCCCGTTAAGGTTGCCAGCGCAACGGCAGAAGCAATCAGAGTAGAGGTAAGGGTCATTTTCATTGTTTTATCCTTCGAGCGTGAGTGGTGGTGATGCCCGCCATCAGTAACGGCATCAGCAGTAATCCCATAAGTACTGCAGCGATCGAGAGTAAACTGAACATTCCCGACCAGCCGTAGCCTTCGATGACCAGCGACAACGGCCAGCCTGCCAGTGCCGCACCGAGATAGGCAAACAGGCCGAGAAATCCGGTGATTGAACCCGCCGCTGCTTTGTGTCCACATTCCACCGCTGCAAGTCCAATCAACATTTGCGGGCCAAAGACAAAAAAGCCCACGGTAAAAAAGCACACTGCCAGCAACGCATAGTGATGAACCGGTGCCAGCCAGAGTGCAGCTACCGACACCATCAATCCCAGCGTGAACAACAAAATCATGGGGGCTCGCTGCCCGCTAAACAGCAAATCGGATCCCCATCCGGCAAATAACGCGCCGAGTAAGCCGCCGACTTCAAACAGCATTACCGTGGCGTTGGCGCTGAGCAGGTTGACGCCGTGGCTTTCCGTCAGCCAGATATTGCCCCAGTCGTTAAGCGCAATTCGGATCACATAAACCAGCACGTAAGAGACACCCAGCAGCCAGATCATCGGATTTTGCAGCATGGTGGTGCGCAGCATTTGCCACAGCCCCATTGGCGGACTTTCTTGTTCCTGACGTAACTCCAGCGGATCGTGTCGCCAGTGACCCACCGTCGGTAATCCCTCTTCCTGGGGCGTGCCTTTGAGTTGTAGCGTTAACCAGATCCCTAATGCCATGCTGATTATCCCCGGTGCCAGCATCGCGGCCTGCCAGCCCCACCAGTGGGCGGCAAAGGCGCTAATCAGCGGAATAATCGCCCCGCCAATGTTGATCGACATATTCCAGCAGCCCCACCAGAAACCGCGCTCATTGCGTGAGTACCAGTGGGTCAATAGTCGGGCACACGGTGGCCACCCCCAGCCCTGAAAAAATCCGTTCAGTGTCCAGACCGCAAGCAGAAGCGTAAGCGACTCGCCAAAGGCAAACACCACGTTCAATAACCCGGTGGCGAACAAGCCAACGCCCATGAAACCGCGTTGTCCATGACTGTCATGCCAGAGTCCGGCAGTAAATTTCGACAATCCGTAGCTGAGGTAAAACAGCGAACCCAGCAGGCCAATGTCGCCTTTATCCAGTCCGAGGTCGGTTTGTAGCGCCGGAAGGACGTAATTCACGCTTTTTCGCGTCAGATAAAATGCGGCGTAGCCAATAATCATGCACATCAGCAAGCGCGGACGTAATGTCCGGTAGTATTGATTAATTTCTCTCGCTGAACGCGCGTGCATGGTCGTCTCCATGGTGCTGACTATATGAAAATAAAAGCGAAAGGGGATGAGAGAAAATCCGGGATGCCTAAGACTTTTTCCTGGTTATCCGGCGATTTGTTGCAAAAATGTGGGCAAGTTAACAATTACCCGCGTGCCGGGCTGTTTTTCGAGCGTTAAGTCGCCGCCCAGGGCGCTGACGCGCTCACGCATCCCCTGAATGCCAAATCCGGTTATTTTCCCGCGGCCGATCCCAACGCCGTTGTCGCTGACCTCCAGGTGCAATATCTCTCCTTTCTGGCGCAGGATAATCGTCACTTCGCTGGCTTCGGCGTGTTTACAGACGTTATTAAGCAACTCCTGCAATAACCGATACAGCGTAAAGCGAACCGTTTCGTTTTCTGGCGTGGTGGTTAGTTGATAAGCAAACTGGCAATGAATGCCGCGTTCACTAAAGGCAAATTCATTAATCAGATGCAGTAACGCTTCGCGGAACGTCAGTTCATCAAGCGCAGGGGGCCGCAACTGGCGCAGTAACTGGCGAGTGGAGAGATGAATACGTCGGGCGAGTTCATTGATTTGGCTGGCTGCGGTTTGAATTTGTGCCGGATCTCGCGCCCGCTTTACCAGTTGTGACTGGATTTGAATGGCGGTGATGTTCTGACCAATCTCGTCATGCAGCTCGCGCGCCAGGCTTTTACGTGTGTCTTCCTCGGTGTGGATCAGTTTTTCAGACAATGCCCGCCGCGCTGCCAGTTCTGCCTCCAGCCGTTGACGGTAATGATGCAGGTTTCGCGCCAGATGCTGCTGGCGGCTGATGGCAATACCCAGGCCAATTCCCAGCAATGCCTGGGTTGCGAGAAAAATCTCCAGTTCCACCAGGTTACTAAAGCCAACACCAATCTGGCGGGCGATGGTGATCATCATGCTACCCAAAAGCCCCGAGAGTACGCCGCCTTGCCATCCAAATTTCCACGCCATCACCACATTGGGCAGAAAGACCACGATCAGGAGCAGGCGTTCGATTTCAGGCGACAACACCATCTGGGTACCGATACCAATGATAAAAAACAGGCTACACCAGATGATTAAAGAGGTACGCAAGGGGGGATTATGCGTATCGAGTCCCAGGAGCTGATAACGATGCTGTTGGCGCAGAAACTCAAAGATGAGATAGACAAACGGCGTCAGCAATACGCCGCCGGTAAATGAGGTCAAACCCGCCAATATAATTGGGCCTGACATAAAAGGAGAGAGCAGGGCAGTATTCAGCAATGAGGCTGCCGTCACTGAGGTTAACAGCAACGTCAGACGCTGCCAGTAAAGTGGAAAACGGTGCCAGAAGTTTTGCGCAAGTATTGCAGGAAGCAGACTAATAACCGGCGTTGCCAGCATGAGATACCCGTTCAATAGCTGTTCGCTATGGAGCCAGAACATCATCAGCATAGGGGGTAACACTAGTGCGGGCCAGTAGCGGCGAGAAAGCAAAATAAGAAGGGCGAGATAAACCCCGTGCGGAAGAAATAACACCGCCTGTTGACCGTTATTGGTCAGATAAAAGCTGAGCGTCCACAACATCAACCAGCCGCTTCCCCAGGCCAGCACAATAAACAGCGAAATCACCCAATGACGAAGTCTGCGCGACATTAATGCCCCGCCAGCAGATGGTGGTCGAGCGCAAAATGCACCAGCTCGATGGTGCTATGGCAGTTCAGTTTGCCCAGCACGTTGGCGCGATGCACATGTACCGTTTTATGGCTGAGTTCGAGCTTAAAGGCGATCTCTTTTACGCTGTCTCCTTTGACCAGTAAATCAAACACTTCACGTTCTCGTGGGGTGAGGATTTCCAGTGCCTGGGCGGGTTGCCCACCACCGCGTAGAGCCCGAATCGCATCGGCACAGAGATAATGCCCGCCCATACCGACCGAGCGCACCGCCTGCACTAACTCTTCCGGCCCACAGCGTTTGGTCAAATAGCCGCTGGCACCGGCATCCAGGGCGCTTTGTACAAAGGTTGGCGTGTCATAAATGCTAAGAATAATGGCGCGGAAATGCGGTTTTTGTGCGCGCAGGCGCTTAAGCAGACTAAGGCCGTTTTCGTCCGGCATGGCAATATCAATGACGGCAACATTAACGTCATCACGGATTAATGCCGGCCATGCCTGCGCGGCACAACTGTACTGACCAATGACTTCAAGATCGTCTTCCAGACAGAGCAATTGCGCAAAGCCAGAGCGCACCACTACATGGTCATCCACCAGCACAACCCGAATCATACTTTTCTTCTCTTGCTATCTCATTCTCCTATCATGCATCACGGCGCGGCGCTGGCAATCAGCCAGCGACAGATATGGAATGGATGTAACAAAACGGCAGTATTTTGCCTGGGCGTAGGTTGTCGAATACCGCAAAATGCGCAAACTAACTAACTATTGTCGTTTTTTTTCTAAAAACGCTTTGTTCTTAACAAGACGTTTTAATTCCTTTATCAAACTTATCCGCAACGAAATACTGCTCCCATAACAAGACAGGGGGAGCAGACAATCATGGCAATTTCATCGCGTAATACACTTCTTGCCGCACTGGCATTCATCGCTTTTCATGCGCAGGCGGTGAATGTCACCGTGGCGTATCAAACCTCCGCCGAACCGGCGAAAGTGGCTCAGGCTGATAACACCTTTGCCAAAGAGAGCGGGGCGACCGTGGATTGGCGTAAGTTTGACAGCGGGGCCAGCATCGTGCGGGCGCTGGCTTCAGGCGACGTGCAAATCGGCAACCTCGGTTCCAGCCCATTAGCGGTTGCGGCCAGCCAACAGGTGCCGATTGAGGTCTTCTTGCTGGCGTCAAAACTGGGTAACTCCGAGGCGTTGGTGGTGAAGAAAAATATCAGTAAACCCGAAGATCTGATTGGCAAACGCATCGCCGTACCGTTTATCTCCACCACCCACTACAGCCTGCTGGCGGCGTTGAAACACTGGGGCATTAAACCTGGGCAAGTGGAGATTGTGAACCTGCAGCCGCCCGCGATTATCGCCGCCTGGCAACGAGGGGATATTGATGGCGCTTATGTCTGGGCGCCAGCGGTTAACGCCCTGGAAAAAGATGGCAAGGTGCTGACCGATTCTGAACAGGTCGGGCAGTGGGGCGCGCCGACTCTGGATGTCTGGGTCGTGCGTAAAGATTTTGCCGAGAAACATCCAGAGGTAGTGAAAGCGTTTGCTAAAAGCGCCCTCGATGCCCAGCAACCGTACATTGTTAACCCTGACGCGTGGCTGAAACAGCCGGAGAATATTAGCAAGCTGGCGCGCTTAAGCGGCGTGCCGGAAGGCGATGTGCCGGGGTTGGTGAAAGGGAATACCTATCTGACGCCGTCGCAGCAAACTGCAGAACTAAGCGGGCCGGTGAATAAAGCAATTATCGACACCGCGCAGTTTTTGAAAGATCAGGGCAAAGTCCCGGCGGTGGCAAATGATTACAGCCAGTTCGTTACCTCTCGCTTCGTGCAATAAAAGGAGGCGCGGATGCTGCAAGTTTCTCATCTCTATGCCGATTATGGCGGTAAGTCGACGCTGGAAGATATCAACCTGACGCTGGATAGTGGCGAGTTGCTGGTGGTGCTGGGGCCGTCCGGCTGCGGCAAAACCACTTTGCTGAATTTGATTGCTGGTTTTGTGCCTTATCAGCACGGCAGCATTCAACTGGCGGGCAAACGCATTCAGGGACCGGGGGCAGAACGCGGTGTAGTTTTTCAGAATGAAGGATTGCTGCCGTGGCGCAATGTGCTGGACAACGTGGCGTTCGGTCTGCAACTGGCGGGGATGGAGAAAATACAGCGTCTGGAAATAGCTCGCCAGATGCTGAAAAAAGTCGGCCTGGAAGGCGCTGAAAAACGTTACATCTGGCAGCTTTCCGGCGGTCAGCGTCAGCGGGTGGGGATTGCCCGTGCGCTGGCGGCGAATCCCCAGCTGTTATTACTCGACGAGCCGTTTGGCGCGCTGGACGCCTTCACCCGCGATCAGATGCAAACCTTGCTGCTGAAACTCTGGCAGGAAACAGGCAAGCAGGTGCTGTTGATTACTCACGATATAGAAGAAGCGGTGTTTATGGCGACCGAATTGGTTCTGCTTTCACCAGGTCCAGGGCATGTGCTGGAGCGTCTGCCGCTCAACTTCGCCCGCCGCTTTGTCGCGGGGGAGTCGAGTCGCAGCATCAAGTCAGATCCCCAGTTTATCGCCATGCGCGAATATGTTTTAAGCCGTGTATTTGAGCAACGGGAGGCGTTCTCATGAGTGTGCTCATTAACGAAAAACTGCATTCGCGTCGGCTGAAATGGCGCTGGCCGCTGTCGCGGCAGGTGACCTTAAGCATTGGCACGTTAGCGGTTTTACTCACCATATGGTGGACAGTAGCGGCGCTGCAACTGATTAGCCCGCTGTTTTTGCCGCCCCCGCAACAGGTTCTGGAAAAACTGCTCACCATTGCCGGACCGCAAGGATTTATGGATGCGACGCTGTGGCAGCATCTGGCAGCCAGTCTGACACGCATTATGCTGGCGTTACTTGCGGCGGTGTTGATCGGTATTCCGGTTGGGATCGCGATGGGGCTAAGTCCAACGGTACGCGGAATTCTGGATCCGGTAATCGAGCTTTATCGTCCGGTGCCGCCGCTGGCTTATTTACCGCTGATGGTGATCTGGTTTGGTATTGGCGAAACGTCAAAGATCTTACTGATCTATTTAGCGATTTTTGCGCCGGTGGCGATGTCTGCGCTGGCGGGGGTGAAAAGCGCGCAGCAGGTTCGCGTTCGTGCCGCGCAGTCGCTGGGGGCCAGTCGTGCACAGGTGCTCTGGTTTGTCATTTTGCCTGGCGCGCTGCCGGAAATCCTCACCGGATTACGTATTGGTCTGGGGGTTGGCTGGTCTACGCTGGTGGCGGCGGAATTAATCGCCGCGACGCGAGGTTTAGGTTTTATGGTTCAGTCTGCAGGTGAATTTCTTGCGACTGACGTGGTGTTGGCGGGGATCGCGGTGATTGCGATTATCGCTTTTCTTTTAGAACTGGGTCTGCGTGCGTTACAGCGCCGTCTGACGCCCTGGCATGGAGAAGTACAATGAGTGAACGTCTGAACATTACCCCGCTGGGGCCGTATATTGGCGCACAAATCTCAGGTGCCGATCTGACGCGCCCGTTAAGCGATAATCAGTTTGAACAGCTTTACCATGCGGTGCTGCGCCACCAGGTGGTTTTTCTGCGTGAACAGGCGATTACGCCACAGCAGCAGCGTGCGCTGGCCCAGCGTTTTGGCGAACTGCATATTCACCCTGTTTACCCTCATGCCGAAGGCGTTGACGAGATCATTGTACTGGATACCCATAACGATAATCCGCCGGATAACGACAACTGGCACACCGATGTGACATTTATTGAAACGCCACCTGCGGGGGCGATTCTGGCGGCGAAAGAGTTGCCCTCGACTGGCGGCGATACGCTATGGACCAGCGGTATTGCGGCGTATGAGGCGCTTTCTGTTCCTTTCCGCCAGCTTTTGAGCGGGCTGCGAGCGGAGCATGATTTTCGTAAATCGTTCCCGGAATACAAGTACCGCAAAACCGAAGATGAACATCAACGCTGGCGTGAGGCTGCCGCGAAAAATCCGCCGTTGTTACATCCGGTGGTGCGAACGCATCCGGTGAGCGGTAAACAGGCACTGTTTGTGAATGAAGGCTTTACCACGCGCATTGTCGACGTCAGCGAGAAAGAGAGCGAAGCCTTGTTAGGCTTTTTGTTTGCCCATATCACTAAACCAGAGTTTCAGGTTCGCTGGCGCTGGCAACCAAATGATATTGCGATTTGGGATAACCGCGTGACCCAGCACTATGCGAATGCCGATTATTTGCCACAGCGGCGGATTATGCACCGGGCGACGATTCTCGGGGATAAACCGTTTTATCGGGCAGAATAAGGAGAAGTGCCGGGTAGAGATTACCCGGCATCATGGTCATTAACGCAGAATTTTTTTCTCGGCCAGATCCAGCGCAAAGTAGCTGAAGATCAGATCCGCACCCGCACGCTTAATCGAACCTAAGCTTTCGAGTACCACTTTCTCTTCATCTATAGCACCCGCCAGCGCGGCGAACTTAATCATCGCGTACTCACCGCTCACCTGATACGCACCAATCGGCAATTCTGTCCGCTCACGCAGCTCACGCACGATGTCGAGATAGGCTCCGGCTGGTTTAACCATCAGGCAGTCTGCGCCCTGGGCTTCGTCCAACAGCGACTCACGAATCGCCTCACGACGGTTCATCGGGTTCATCTGATAGCTTTTGCGGTCGCCTTTTAATGCGCTTCCGGCAGCTTCGCGGAATGGGCCATAAAATGAGGAGGCGAATTTAGTCGAATACGACATGATCGCAGTATCTTTAAAGCCAGCGGCATCCAGTGCCTGACGGATCGCCTGTACTTGACCATCCATTGCGGCGGAAGGAGCGATGAAGTCTGCGCCCGCAGCGGCAGCAACCACGGCTTGTTTACCTAAATTTTCCAGGGTCGCGTCGTTGTCGACGCCGTGATCGCACAGCACACCGCAGTGACCGTGAGAAGTGTACTCACAGAAGCAGGTGTCTGACATGACGATCATTTCAGGCACGGTCTGTTTGCAGATGCGCGACATACGCGCCACCAGACCATCTTCCCGCCATGCATCGCTGCCGGTTTCATCGGTATGGTGAGAGATGCCGAAAGTCATCACCGAACGAATCCCGGCATTGGCGATACGTTCGATTTCGCGCGCCAGATGTTTCTCTGGAATGCGCATCACGCCGGGCATGGCTTCAACGGCTTTGTAATCGTCAATTTCTTCTTCAACAAAGATCGGCAACACCAGGTCGTTAAGGCTAAGTGTTGTCTCTTCAAACATAGCGCGCAGCGCAGGGGATTTGCGCAGGCGACGAGGGCGTTGGATTAAGTCTGTCATGGTCTGCCTGATGTTTGTGGAATTAAGGCGCACAGTATACCTGAAGCAGGGTAGGAGTGTTTTACGAAAGTTGTCGTGATGTTGACAAGAAGGAATGAAAGGGGAGTCATGACATTTTTTATAGAGACAGCAATAAATTTATATTCACTGAAAATATTTTTAATTTTTATTTATAGTTCCTAATTATTAATTCATTGTTAGTTGGCGATGCTTTCTTGAATTTAATGGTTAAACTTTTCTTGTATATCGATAAAATATTTGTCTGGTTTGTTGTTTTTATATTCTTAGTATATATATATCAAAATAAATGTTGCCTGTAATTTATTGAAATAATGTGTTTTTACCATTTTTAATGCGTGTTTTGCCCTGTGGTTTATATATGTCCACATTCGGACTTAGGGGAAAGAATAATTGAACCATTCATCTGTAACGCAGCATAATCGCTAACGCAAAACATAATATGTTTTCTATGCATTGATAATTGATGGATCAACTTATTACGTCCCTGAGGAGGGATGACAAATGCACTCCTGGAAAAAGAAACTTGTAGTATCACAATTAGCATTGGCTTGCACTCTGGCTATCACCTCTCAGGCTAATGCAGCGACCAACGATATTTCTGGTCAAACTTACAATACTTTCCATCACTACAACGACGCCAGCTATGTGGATGGCGTTTACTATGATGGTTATGCAGGCTGGAACAACTATGCCGCTGACAGCTATTACAACGGCGATATCTATCCGGTCATTAATAACGCTACCGTTAACGGCGTGATTTCTACCTACTATCTGGACGATGGTATTTCTACCAATACCAACGCCAATAGTCTGACAATTAAAAACAGTACTATTCACGGTATGATTTATTCCGAGTGCATGACCAAAGATGGTTGTGCAGATCGCGCGAATGATTACTATCATGATCGTCTGGCGCTGACTGTTGATAATTCAACAATCGACGACAACTACGAACACTATACCTATAACGGTACCTACAATAATGCTGCTGATACTCATGTTGTAGACGTTTATAACATTGGTACAGCGATTACTCTGGATCAGGAAGTTGATCTGTCCATCTCTAATAACTCTCACGTAGCAGGTATTACACTGACTCAGGGTTATGAGTGGGAAGATATCGACGACAACACCGTCAGCACTGGCGTAAACAGCAGCGAAGTGTTTAATAACACCATCACTGTTAAAGATTCTACCGTGACCTCTGGTTCATGGAGTGATGAAGGTACTACAGGTTGGTTTGGTAATACCGGTAATGCCAGCGATTACAATGGTGATGGCTGGAATGCTGACGATATCGCATTAGCCGTTATTGCACATCCTGATGCTGATAACGCAATGCAGACTACAGCAACGTTTGATAACTCTACCCTGATGGGCGATGTTTTCTTCTCAAGCAACTTTGATGAGAATTTCTTCCCACAAGGTCGCGATAGCTATCGTGATGCTGATGGTGCCGTAGATACAAACGGTTGGGATGGTACTGATCGCCTGGATCTGACCCTGAACAATGGCAGCAAGTGGGTTGGTGCGGCAATGGCTTCGCATCAAGTTGGGATAGATACTGATGCTGATGGTGTAAATGACTCCTATACCTATGGACTCAATACTGAAGCCACTGCAACTCTGATCGACATCGCAGCTAACAGCCTGTGGCCTTCATCAACTGTTGGTGTGGAAAACAGTGACTCTGATTACAGCGAATTCGATCACATCATCGGTAACGAAGTTTACCAGAGCGGTCTGTTCAATGTGACCCTGAACACCGGTTCACAGTGGGATACCACCAAAACTTCTCTGATCGACACCCTGAGCATTAACAGTGGTTCTACTGTAAATGTTGCTGATTCAACGCTGATTTCTGACTCTATCTCTCTGACAGGTCTTTCTGCGCTGAACATCAACGAAGCTGGTCATGTTGCAACTGATTCACTGACTATCGATAACAGTACCGTAACTATCTCTGATGAAGTTGCTGCTGGTTGGGCTGTTGGTGATGCCGCTCTGTATGCGAACACCATCAACGTTACTAACGACGGTATTCTGGATGTTGGTAACACTGCAGCGAATGCTCTTCAGGTTGATACTCTGAACCTGACCAGCACCACTGATACCAGTGGTAACATTCATGCTGGTGTATTCAACATCGAAAGCAATCGCTTTGTACTTGATGCAGATCTGACCAACGACCGTACCAACGACACTACCAAGTCTAACTATGGTTATGGCGTAATCGCGATGAACTCTGATGGTCACCTGACCATTAATGGTAACGGCGATAACGATAACACTGCTTCTATCGAAGCTGGTCAGAACGAAGTTGATAACAACGGTGACCATGTTGCAGCTGCAACCGGTAACTACAAAGTTCGTATCGACAACGCTACTGGTGCTGGTTCTATCGCTGACTACAACGGCAACGAGCTGATCTACGTTAACGACAAAAATAGCAACGCAACCTTCTCTGCTGCTAACAAAGCTGACCTGGGTGCATACACCTACGAAGCTCGTCAGGAAGGTAACACAGTTGTTCTGCATCAGACCGAGCTGACTGACTACGCTAACATGGCGCTGAGCATCCCGTCTGCAAACACCAATATCTGGAACCTGGAACAAGACACCGTTGGTACTCGTTTGACCAACTCTCGTCATGGCCTGGCTGATAACGGCGGCGCATGGGTAAGCTACTTCGGTGGTAACTTCAACGGCGATAACGGCACCATCAACTATGATCAGGATGTTAACGGCATCATGGTCGGTGTTGATACCAAAATTGACGGTAACAACGCTAAGTGGATCGTCGGTGCGGCTGCTGGCTTCGGTAAAGGAGACATGAATGACCGTTCTGGTCAGGTGGATCAAGACAGCCAGTCTGCCTACATCTACTCTTCTGCTCACTTTGCGAACAACGTCTTTGTTGATGGTAGCCTGAGCTACTCTCACTTCAACAACGACCTGTCTGCAACCATGAGCAACGGTACTTATGTTGACGGTAGCACCAACTCCGACGCATGGGGCTTCGGTTTGAAAGCCGGTTACGACTTCAAACTGGGTGATGCTGGTTACGTGACTCCTTACGGTAGCGTTTCTGGTCTGTTCCAGTCTGGTGATGATTACCAGCTGAGCAACGACATGAAAGTTGACGGTCAGTCTTACGACAGCATGCGTTATGAACTGGGTGTAGATGCAGGTTATACCTTCACTTACAGCGAAGATCAGGCTCTGACTCCGTACTTCAAACTGGCTTACGTCTACGACGACTCTAACAACGATAACGATGTGAACGGTGATTCCATCGATAACGGTACTGAAGGGTCTGCGGTACGTGTTGGTCTGGGTACTCAGTTCAGCTTCACCAAGAACTTCAGCGCGTATACCGATGCTAACTACCTCGGTGGTGGTGACGTAGATCAAGACTGGTCCGCGAATGTAGGTGTTAAATATACCTGGTAAGATTCTTCACTCTGAAGAAATACTGGTAATTTAATCTAAAATAATGCCCGTCAAGGATTTGACGGGCATTACTGCAAAGGACGCGCAAATGTTATCTGTAGTTAAACCTCTTCAGGAATTTGGTAAGCTCGATAAATGTTTGTCCAGATACGGCACGCGCTTCGAGTTTAATAATGAAAAGCAAGTTATATTTTCCAGTGATGTCCACAACGAAGATACATTTGTTATTTTAGAAGGCGTTATCTCTCTACGTAGAGAAGAAAACGTGCTGATTGGTATTACCTCAGCGCCTTATATTATGGGGCTGACTGATGGTTTAATGAAAAACGATATACCATACAAATTAATATCAGAAGGAAACTGTACGGGATATCATCTACCAGCCAAACAAACCATTACACTTATTGAACAACATCAACTCTGGCGTGACGCTTTTTACTGGTTAGCCTGGCAAAATAGAATTCTGGAATTACGTGATGTGCAACTTATCGGACATAATTCCTATGAGCAAATTCGCGCGACATTATTATCAATGATTGACTGGAATGAAGAATTACGTTCACGTATTGGTGTGATGAATTATATCCATCAACGTACACGCATCTCGCGTTCCGTCGTCGCAGAAGTTCTCGCTGCTTTGCGTAAAGGCGGCTATATCGAAATGAATAAAGGCAAACTGATCGCTATCAACCGTTTGCCTTCAGAGTATTAATCAAGATGCGGGGATGACCAGCGGTTTATTCCCGCTTAGCTCGGTGACCAGGTCATTGATACCATCGCTCATATTTTTAAAGCGCGTTAATGGCGAACGGGTAACCACCACAAAAGCACCGATATTTTTTTGCGGGATCATCGCCATATAGGTAATGAAACCACCGCCGCCGCCCGTCTTCTGAATAATCCCCGGACGACCATCTTTCGGTGCCATATACACCCAGCCTAAACCGAGCGCATCCGCTTTGCCGGGTACATCCATGCCAATCACTTTCGTAAACTGCGCGCGCTGATAAATCAGCGTCTGCATACGATCCGCCTGGTTGCTGCGTTGATAAAAATCAGACGACAAATACTGCTGCATCCAGCGCATCATATCGCCTGGTGTGGAATAGACGCCGCCGCTACCAATTGCCGCCAGCGTGTTATTGCACGGACTGGCACCGCGCTCGGCAACCATCAAACGGCGGCACTGGTCCGGCGATGGCGTGTAGGTGGTGTCTTTCATCCCCAGTGGACGGGTAATTTGCTCTTCAAACAACTGGGTATAAGGCTTGCCGGACGCATTCGCCAGCGCATCTGCCAGCAGGTCGAACGCAAGGTTAGAGTACGCGGCCTGGCTGCCCGGCGCGGCTTTTAGCTTCGCCGTAGAAAGGTATTTCCAGCGTTGCTCGCGCGTTGGCCAGACAAATACCGGACGATTTGCCGCGCCGCCGGGCTGTTCACGGGGCAGGGCGCTGGTATGGGTTGCCAGATTCACCAACGTGATGGGGGCTCCATTGTAGGTTGGCACGCGTGCGCCTGGCGGGGCATATTTACTCAATGGATCGTTTAACTTCACCGTCCCCTGGTCCAGCAATTTCACCAGCATCTCACTGGTCATCAACTTGGTGAGCGAAGCAATACGCACGACCGAATCCAGCTGCGGGCGAACGTTATTACCAGGGCGAGTTTCACCATAACTGCGAAAGACACGCTGATTACCGTCGATAACGACCAGCGCCATCCCGGTGGCACCGCTGCCGTAAAAAATATGATCGGCGTAACGATCGACTATGTCAGAGGCGAATTCAGGTTCGGCGATAGGTTGCGCCGCGTGGACAGAGGTCAATGACGCCGCACACAGCACGGCAGAAAAAAGCAGACTACGTTTCAACGGTGGTGTCCATAAATTAAATGAAGGTGACTGAGCGTATTTATACTACTCGTTGATGGATTGCAAAGCGCAAATTAGTGCAATAATAGTGTTAAAAACGTAACGGTGCGTAAACACGATCTTTTTCCTGCTCATGAATGTCTGCATTTGTGATCCTGTACGTGTTAATACGCTTATGTAAACAATCCTTTTTTTGTGAAATCCGTCGAAACAATTCTTCCAGTCAGGGGGACGAACTAAGCGCCCTGCGGTAGGTCACAATGGGCGGTTTCATTTGGCTGACTCTTTGAAGTGGCCAGGCGGTTAATACACAGCAGTTGCTAAAACGATAAGAAGCTAGCAGGAGAGCATATGTTTAAGTCTTTTTTCCCAAAACCGGGAGCCTTTTTTCTCTCGGCCTTTGTTTGGGCATTGATTGCCGTAATCTTCTGGCAAGCCGGAGGTGGTGACTGGGTTGCCCGCATCACCGGGGCTTCTGGACAGATCCCGATTAGCGCCGCCCGTTTCTGGTCGTTAGACTTCCTGGTTTTTTACGCTTATTACATTGTTTGCGTAGGACTTTTTGCTCTGTTCTGGTTTATCTACAGCCCGCATCGCTGGCAATACTGGTCAATACTCGGTACTGCGCTGATTATCTTCGTTACTTGGTTTTTGGTGGAAGTTGGGGTTGCAGTCAACGCCTGGTATGCACCGTTTTATGATCTGATTCAAACCGCGCTCAGTTCGCCGCATAAAGTGACCATCGCACAGTTTTATCGCGAAGTCGGCGTCTTTCTGGGGATTGCGCTGATCGCGGTGGTTATCAGTGTGTTGAACAATTTCTTTGTCAGCCATTATGTTTTCCGCTGGCGCACAGCGATGAACGAATACTATATGGCGAACTGGCAACAACTGCGCCATATCGAAGGGGCCGCGCAGCGTGTGCAGGAAGACACCATGCGTTTTGCCTCAACGCTTGAGAATATGGGCGTCAGCTTTATTAACGCCATCATGACGCTGATCGCCTTCTTGCCGGTGCTGGTGACGCTTTCCGCGCACGTACCAGAGTTGCCGATTGTTGGACATATTCCGTATGGTTTGGTTATTGCCGCGATTATCTGGTCGCTGATGGGAACCGGATTACTGGCGGTGGTGGGGATCAAACTGCCGGGACTGGAGTTTAAAAACCAGCGAGTAGAAGCAGCCTACCGTAAAGAGCTGGTCTATGGTGAAGACGACGCCACGCGTGCGACACCGCCAACGGTGCGTGAGTTGTTCAGTGCGGTACGGAAGAACTATTTCCGTCTCTATTTTCATTATATGTATTTCAACATCGCCCGCATTCTCTACCTGCAGGTCGATAACGTTTTCGGTTTGTTCTTGCTGTTTCCGTCGATTGTTGCCGGTACGATTACGCTCGGCCTGATGACCCAAATCACCAACGTTTTTGGTCAGGTTCGTGGTGCTTTCCAGTATCTCATTAACTCATGGACCACGCTGGTCGAGTTGATGTCGATCTACAAACGTCTGCGCAGTTTTGAACATGAACTGGATAATGACAAAATTCAGGAAGTAACCCATACATTGAGTTAAAAGGAGAGGTAATGTCGCGAGTCAATCATCTGTCTTCGCTTTCATTGTTGGCGGTTCTGGTTTTAGCGGGGTGTAGCAGTCAGGTACCACAGCCGTTGAAGAAGGGCGAAAAAGCGATAGATGTGGCGAGCGTGGTGCGGCAGAAGTTACCCGCTAGCGTAAAAGACCGCGATGCCTGGGCGAAAGATCTTGCCACCACTTTTGAAAGTCAGGGGCTGGCACCGACACTGGAAAATGTCTGCTCGGTGCTGGCGGTGGCGCAGCAGGAGTCAAATTACCAGGCGGATCCGGTCGTTCCAGGATTAAGTAAAATCGCCTGGCAAGAGATTGATCGCCGCGCCGAACGGATGCACATCCCTGCATTTCTGGTCCATACCGCGCTAAAAATCAAATCGCCAAACGGCAAAAGCTACAGCGAACGGCTGGATTCCGTGCGCACAGAAAAGCAGCTGAGTGCAATTTTTGACGATCTGATCAGCATGGTGCCGATGGGGCAGACACTGTTTGGTTCGCTTAACCCGGTACGCACCGGTGGACCGATGCAGGTCAGCATTGCTTTTGCTGAACAGCATACCAAAGGGTATCCGTGGAAAATGGACGGTACGGTTCGTCAGGAAGTCTTTAGTCGTCGCGGTGGATTATGGTTCGGTACTTACCATTTACTTAATTATCCTGCCAGCTATAGTGCGCCGATTTTCCGTTTCGCCGATTTTAATGCCGGTTGGTACGCCAGTCGTAATGCCGCGTTTCAGAATGCGGTCAGCAAAGCCAGTGGCGTGAAGCTGGCGCTGGACGGTGATTTAATTCGTTACGACAGTAAAGAACCCGGGAAAACAGAACTGGCAACACGCAAACTGGCGGGCAAACTGGGGATGAGTGAAAGTGAAATTCGTCGCCAGCTAGAGAAAGGGGATAGTTTCTCTTTTGAAGAGACGGTGCTGTATAAGAAAGTTTATCAACTCGCCGAAGCGAAAACGGGTAAATCGCTGCCGCGTGAAATGTTGCCCGGTATTCAACTGGAAAGCCCGAAAATCACCCGCAACCTTACCACCGCATGGTTTGCGAAGCGTGTCGATGAAAGGCGAGCGCGCTGCATGCAATAGTGATCAATAAGGAACAGTAGGCCAGATAAGGCGTTTTAGGCCACATCTGGCAAAATAAATCTTACTGGCGGCGATGTCGCCAGTGCAGCCACACCGCAACTACCGCAAAGATGAAGCAGCCAACCAAAAACGGGATCAGCCCGAAAATGGTGCCGACCCCCAGACCAATTTCTACCCGTGGGCGGCCTGTCTCCTGAACCTGCATTAAACGCTCATAAACACCTGGCGCATGCACCAACAAATTCAGCAATTGCGCACCAGCCCAAAAGCAAAACAGCACAAACAACGCATAAGCAATGTTGCCAGGCGTTGAAGAGGCGTCGCGATATTTTCCGCTAAACAGTGATTTTGACAGGGTGAAATCAGCCATAAAAACCTCCGGAAGTCATCTACTTCTCTTCTGGTGTGATACCAGCGGCTTATGGCAAGTCTGACAGGTCATTGAGATTGTCAATATCAGAATCATGGTAAATTGATGTTGGGAATATTCCCGAATCGTCAATCTTCGTTATGAGTCACAAAATGGCAACTTTAAGTTAAATTAATTAACAATTTTGAAAGTGCTGTCTGCACCACAGACGGATGTTGCAGAATATGCAAGGATGTTGTTTTTAGTTAACGGAGCTGCCATGAGTCTGCCTGTAAAAATCCGCCGTGACTGGCATTACTATGCGTTCGCCATTGGCCTTATTTTCATTCTTAATGGTGTAGTGGGGTTGCTGGGGTTTGAAGCAAAAGGCTGGCAGACATACGCAGTGGGGCTGGTGACGTGGGTGATTAGTTTCTGGTTAGCGGGGCTGATTATTCGTCGCCGCGATGACGAAACCGAAAACGCCCAATAACAGGAGCTTGGGCGTTCGCGAGTGCTGGCAAAGTGCTCGTTGTTTATGCCGGATGCGGCGTGAACGCCTTATCCGGCCTACGAAATCGAATCAGGTAGGCCTCATAAGCGCTGCGCATCAGGCAATCTTACGTTTGCCATCAGTCATAAACGCCTGATAAAAATATTATCGGGCGATTGAAAATTACATCGTGGTTTTCAGTGCGTTATCCGCTGCGTGACGCTCCAGCGCCAACTCAATCAAACGCGTGATCAGGTCGGTGTAACCCAGGCCACTGGCTTGCCACAGTTTCGGGTACATACTGATGTTAGTGAACCCTGGCAGCGTGTTGATCTCGTTGATCACCACCTCGTTTTCCGGCGTTAAAAAGACGTCTACACGCGCCATGCCAGCACATCCCAACGTCTGGTAAGCCTGAACAGCAATCGCCCGAATCTTATCGTTGATTTCCGGCGCAATGTTTGCAGGAACCACTACTTTCGCGCCATCTTCGTCAATGTATTTGGTGTCGTAGGCGTAGAAATCACTGGTCAGTACGATCTCGCCACAGGTACTGGCTTGCGGAGTGTCATTACCCAGAACCGCGCATTCGATCTCACGGCCTTTGATCCCTTGCTCAACGATCACTTTGTGATCAAACTCGAACGCCAGATCGACAGCAAGCGCATACTGCTCTTCGCTGGTCACTTTGCTGACGCCAACAGAGGAACCCTGATTAGCCGGTTTTACAAACAGCGGCAACCCCAGTTTAGACTTTACTTCGGCGAAGCTGATTTTGTGGCGATTGGCGCGCGTCAGGGTAATAAATGGCGCGATGTGCAATCCAGCGTCACGCAGCAGACGTTTGGTGACGTCTTTATCCATACATGCAGCAGAAGCCAGAACATCGGAACCGACAAACGGCAGATTGGCGACCCGCAGCATTCCCTGTAAGGAACCATCTTCACCCAACGTACCGTGGACAATTGGGAAAATGACATCCACCGTCGGCAACGGCTGGCCGTTCTGCGCATCAATAAGTTGCTGTTCATGTTTACCCGGCACCTGCGCGAGATTGGTAGCCGAAGGGCGCAACGCAATATGGGCAGGATCGTCTGCGTTTAGCAGATAATTACTGGCATCGCTGACGTGCCATTGCCCTTGTTTATCAATGCCCAGCAGCACAACGTCGAAGCGACTTTTATCAATGGCATCAACAATGTTTTTTGCCGATTGCAGAGACACTTCGTGTTCCGCTGACTTACCACCAAAAACGATTCCTACCCGCAGTTTTTCCATCTTAAAAACCTATCCCGTCTAACACAAAGTGCATACATTACCACGACAATACGGGGGATTCGCGGCCTTCTGACAGAATGTTGCAATCTTCTGCTGACAAAGCGTGCAGCGTACCGGGCAAGAGAGTGGATTGGCTAAATGATGTGCGTAAGATCACAAAAATGATGAGCGGGAAGCTAATTTATTCCTGGTTTAACTCGCTTTGCAGTTAGTTTTTTCTCTTAATACTAAGCTAACGAAGAGAATATATTACATAACTTTTACTTATAATAAAGGTTAATAATTAAATGCCTATATTTTGTATGTGTAATTATTTAAATAAGAGAAACGTTTCGCTGGGAAATATGAAAAAAACATTTGCGAAAAAATATTTCCTTCGTCATAAAAATACTACTTCCAGCCCCTATGAAGTTGTGAAACATAATGTTAACTTCTCCATACTTTGGATAAGGAAATACAGACATGAAAAATCTCATTGCTGAGTTGTTATTTAAGCTTGCCCAAAAAGAAGAAGAGTCGAAAGAACTGTGTGCGCAGGTAGAGGCACTGGAGATTATCGTCACTGCGATGCTTCGCAATATGGCACAAAATGACCTACAGCGGTTGATTGATCAAGTAGAGGGGGCGCTGTACGAGGTAAAGCCCGATGCCAGCGTTCCTGACGACGATACGGAGCTGCTGCGCGATTACGTAAAGAAGTTATTGAAGCATCCTCGTCGGTAAAAAGTTAATCTCTTCAATAGTTGTCATAAAGCTGTCACGCCAGAGACTTATAGTCGCTTTGTTTTTTATTTTTTAATGTATTTGTACATGGAGAAAATAAAGTGAAACAAAGCACTATTGCACTGGCGCTCTTACCGTTACTGTTTACCCCTGTGATAAAAGCCCGGACTCCAGAGATGCCCATTCTGGAAAACCGGGCTGCCCAGGGTGATATTACCACTCCAGGCGGTGCGCGCCGTTTAACGGGTGATCAGACCGCCGCCCTGCGTGATTCTCTTAGCGATAAACCCGTTAAAAATATTATTTTGCTTATTGGTGATGGAATGGGTGACTCGGAAATTACTGCCGCACGCAATTATGCCGAAGGTGCGGGCGGCTTTTTTAAAGGTATCGATGCCTTACCGCTTACCGGGCAATACACTCACTATGCGCTGAATAAAAAAACCGGCAAACCGGATTACGTTACCGACTCGGCTGCATCAGCAACCGCCTGGTCAACCGGTGTCAAAACCTATAACGGCGCGCTGGGCGTCGATATTCACGAAAAAGATCACCCAACGATTCTGGAAATGGCAAAAGCCGCAGGACTGGCGACCGGTAACGTTTCTACCGCAGAGTTGCAGGATGCCACGCCCGCCGCGCTGGTGGCGCATGTGACGTCACGCAAATGCTACGGTCCGAGCGTTACCAGCGAAAAATGTCCGAGTAACGCCCTGGAAAAAGGCGGAAAAGGATCGATTACTGAACAACTGCTTAACGCCCGTGCCGATGTTACGCTTGGCGGCGGCGCAAAAACGTTTGCAGAAACAGCAATCGCCGGTGAATGGCAGGGAAAAACGTTGCGTGAACAGGCGCAGGCGCGCGGTTATCAACTAGTAAGCGATGCCGCTTCGCTGAACGCGGTGACGGAAGCGAACCAGCAAAAACCTCTGCTTGGACTGTTTGCTGACGGCAATATGCCCGTACGCTGGGAAGGGCCGAAAGCAACGTACCACGGTAATATCGATAAGCCCGCAGTCACCTGTTCTCCTAATCCTCAACGTAATGACAGCGTACCGACTCTGGCGCAGATGACCGATAAAGCCATTGAACTGTTAAGTAAAAATGAGAAAGGCTTCTTCCTGCAAGTTGAAGGTGCGTCGATCGATAAACAGGATCACGCAGCGAATCCTTGTGGGCAAATTGGCGAGACGGTCGATCTCGACGAAGCCGTACAGCGGGCGCTGGAATTCGCCAAAAAGGACGGTAACACGCTGGTCGTAGTCACCGCTGACCACGCCCACGCCAGCCAGATTGTTGCGCCAGATACCAAAGCGCCGGGTCTGACTCAGGCGTTAAACACCAAAGATGGCGCGGTAATGGTGATGAGCTACGGAAACTCCGAAGAGGATTCACAAGAACATACCGGCAGCCAGTTGCGTATTGCGGCTTATGGACCGCATGCCGCCAATGTCGTTGGACTGACCGATCAGACCGATCTCTTCTACACCATGAAAGCTGCACTGGGGCTGAAATAACACCGAACCCGGCAGCTTATTTTGGCTGTCGGGTGGTTTTTTGGCTGTGAGCAACCAGACTTAATGGCAGATCACGGGCGCAAACGCTCATGGTTAAAACATGAAGAGGGATGGTGCTATGAAAATAACATTACTGGTTACCTTGCTATTCGGTCTGGTTTTTTTAACCACCGTCGGCGCTGCCGAGAGAACCCTAACCCCGCAACAACAGCGTATGACTTCCTGTAATCAGCAGGCGACGGCGCAGGCGTTGAAAGGGGATGCTCGTAAGACCTACATGAGTGATTGCCTGAAGAACAGCCATTCTGCGCCGGGTGAAAAGAGTTTGACGCCACAGCAGCAAAAGATGCGCGAATGCAATAGTCAGGCAACGCAACAATCTCTGAAAGGTGATGATCGTAATAAGTTTATGAGTGCCTGCCTCAAGAAAGCCGCGTAATACCGATAGTGCTAACGGGTGAGTTAAGAAAATTTCTCACCCGAAATATCATACTTCTACCTTTAGCCCCGTCTCTATAATTTGGGAAAATTGTTTCTGAATGTTCCCCAAAATAATGAATGATGAAAATTTTTTCAAAAAAGCGGCGGCGCGCGGGGAGATACCACCATTAGCTCCTCAGAACGAACATCAGCGATCCGGGCTGCGCTTCGCCCGTCGCGTCAGACTACCCCGCGCGGTTGGCCTGGCTGGCATGTTCTTTCCGATTGCTTCAACGCTGGTTTCTCACCCGCCGTCAGGCTGGTGGTGGCTGGTGCTGGTCGGCTGGGCATTCGTCTGGCCGCATTTAGCCTGGCAGATAGCGAGCAGGGCCGTCGATCCGCTTAGCCGGGAAATTTACAACTTAAAAACCGATGCAGTGTTAGCAGGTATGTGGGTAGGCGTAATGGGCGTAAACGTGCTGCCTTCCACCGCGTTGTTGATGATTATGTGTCTGAATTTGATGGGGGCAGGCGGCCCCCGTCTGTTTGTCGCTGGTTTGGTGTTGATGGTCGTTTCTTGCCTTGTCACCCTCGAACTGACCGGTATCACCGTGTCGTTCAATAGCGCACCGCTGGAATGGTGGCTCTCCCTGCCCATTATTGTCATTTATCCTCTGCTGTTTGGCTGGGTCAGCTACCAGACTGCGACCAAGTTGGCTGAACATAAACGCAGATTGCAGGTCATGAGTACCCGCGACGGCATGACGGGCGTGTATAACCGACGTCATTGGGAAATTATGCTACGTAATGAGTTTGATAACTGTCGCAGACACAATCGCGATGCGACGCTATTGATTATTGATATCGACCATTTTAAGAGTATCAACGATACGTGGGGTCATGATGTGGGTGATGAAGCGATAGTTGCCCTTACCCGACAGTTACAAATTACCCTGCGTGGCAGCGATGTGATTGGTCGCTTTGGCGGTGATGAATTTGCGGTGATTATGTCTGGTACGCCAGCCGAAAACGCCATTACTGCCATGTTGCGTGTGCATGAAGGATTAAATGCATTACGCCTGCCAAATACGCCGCAGGTGATATTACGGATAAGCGTCGGTATTGCGCCACTGAATCCGCAAATGAGTCACTATCGTGAGTGGTTGAAATCGGCTGATATGGCGCTCTACAAAGCAAAGAAAGCCGGACGTAACCGTACCGAAGTGGCGGCCTGACGTCCGGCGAGAGTCATCAGGATTTGCTGAGTTTTTCTGATTTTTCCATACACTTCGTCATCGCTTCGATCACCGCGGCACGGAAGCCTTTCTCTTCCAGTACGCGTACCGCTTCAATGGTTGTGCCTCCCGGTGAGCAGACCATATCTTTCAGAGCCCCCGGATGTTCGCCCGTTTCCAGCACCATTTTTGCAGACCCCATTACCGCCTGAGCGGCAAATTTGTAGGCCTGCGCACGTGGCATCCCGCCCAGCACGGCGGCGTCGGCCATCGCTTCGATAAACATAAAAACATAGGCAGGCGAAGAACCGCTCACGCCAACAACCGGGTGGATCATCGGTTCGGCAATGACTTCCGCTTCACCAAAGCAGCGGAAAATATTCAGCACATCAGCGGTATCTTCTGGAGTCACCAGCGCATTTGGCGTTACGGAGGTCATCCCGGCATTGACCAGCGCGGGGGTATTCGGCATGGCGCGGATAATCTTCCGGTCATGGCCCAACGCCCGGGCAAGTTGGTCGAGCGTGACGCCTGCAGCAATAGAAACTACCAGTGAGTCTTTATTCAGGCTGGAAGTGATTTCGCTAAGCACTTTAATCATGATGCCCGGTTTAACCGCAGCAAAGACAATATCGGTGATTTGTGCCACTTCCTGTGCCGATTCTGCGGCGTTAATGCCGAACTGATCATGCAGTGCGGCGACTTTATCCGGCGAGGGGGTATACACCCAGATTTGCCCTGGAAGCACCTGACCGCTGGCAATCAGACCGCCGAGAATGGCTTTTCCCATATTGCCGCAGCCAATAA
Source organism: Escherichia coli (assembly GCF_011881725.1). Taxonomy (GTDB): domain Bacteria; phylum Pseudomonadota; class Gammaproteobacteria; order Enterobacterales; family Enterobacteriaceae; genus Escherichia; species Escherichia coli_E. Next base: position 27,365 of record NZ_JAATUR010000034.1, read on the forward strand.
AACCGATTTTTTTTTCCATTGCCTCACTCCTGCCGTGAAATTCATTGTTTTGATAATCGCTGGCAGAAGCATAAACAGAACTATGCCGGAAGGCAAAAGCGCGACACAATAGAAGATTACCCAACAGAGGATAGCCTTATGACAATATGGGTGGATGCCGATGCGTGTCCCAATGTAATTAAAGAGATTTTGTATCGCGCGGCTGAACGTATGCAGATGCCGCTGGTGTTGGTGGCAAACCAGAGTTTACGCGTGCCGCCATCACGGTTTATTCGCACGCTGCGCGTCGCGGCAGGTTTCGACGTTGCCGATAATGAAATTGTTCGTCAGTGTGAGGTGGGCGATTTGGTGATAACCGCAGATATTCCTTTGGCTTCTGAAGCCATCGAGAAAGGCGCTGCAGCACTAAATCCGCGTGGCGAACGGTACACACCTGCGACTATTCGTGAACGTCTGACGATGCGCGATTTTATGGACACCCTGCGAGCCAGCGGGATCCAGACCGGAGGCCCAGATAGTCTTTCGCAACGTGACCGCCAGGCATTTGCGGCTGAACTTGAAAAATGGTGGTTGGAAGTTCAGCGTAACCGCTCGTAAGTGTAATTTATTATTTACACTTCTTTCTCGCTCATTTCTTGATATAGTAAGGAATGTATTGAAGATCGCTCCCTAAGTGGAATTATTTCTTTACAATCGAAATTGTACTAGTTTGATGGTATGATCGTTATTCTTACGAAACCGGCTTTTGCCGCATTGCGACCTTTTGGGGAAAACCCACGATGACACAACCTCTTTTTCTGATCGGGCCTCGGGGCTGTGGTAAAACAACGGTCGGAATGGCCCTTGCCGATTCGCTCAACTGTCGGTTTATTGATACCGACCAATGGTTGCAATCACAACTCAATATGACGGTAGCAGAGATCGTCGAAAGGGAAGAGTGGGCTGGATTTCGCGCCAGAGAAACGGCTGCCCTGGAAGCAGTAACTGCGCCATCCACCGTTATCGCGACGGGCGGGGGTATTATTCTGACGGAATTTAATCGTCACTACATGCGTAACAACGGGATTGTGGTTTACTTGTGTGCGCCAGTACCAGTCCTGGTTAACCGGCTGCAAGCTGCACCAGAAGAAGATTTACGGCCAACCTTAACGGGAAAACCGCTGAGCGAGGAAGTTCAGGAAGTGCTGGAAGAACGCGATGCGTTATATCGCGAAGTTGCGCATATTATCATCGACGCAACAAACGAACCCAGCCAGGTGATTTCTGAAATCCGCAGCGCCCTGGCACAGATGATCAATTGTTGATTTTCGAGCGCCTATACTTAACGTTCATCCCGTGAAATAAGGAAGAACGATGCCAACGAAACCGCCTTATCCTCGTGAAGCATATATAGTGACGATTGAAAAAGGAAAGCCAGGTCAGACGGTAACCTGGTACCAACTCAGAGCCGATCATCCTAAACCAGACTCTTTGATCAGCGAACATCCTACGGCCCAGGAGGCGATGGATGCAAAAAAACGCTATGAGGACCCTGACAAAGAGTGACCGCATCAGACTGCTCGGAAGGGACTCTGAGTACCACCAGAAGGGATCTGCGTCACATTTTTCACAATTCATGTTTTTCAAATAATTAGAATATTAAACAATAACAATCCATTACTGGAATCATTTGGAATCTTTACATTATGCCGTGCATGTCTGCTGCTACGCTTTTTGTCATTTGTAGCACAGGTAAGAGTCAGCAGTGGTGCTTAACACTTGCCCGGTAATTAACGACGAATTAAAAGTAAGGTGGAAGAACAATGAGTGCGTCGTTGGCGATCCTGACCATCGGCATTGTACCTATGCAGGAAGTTTTGCCGCTCCTGACAGAATACATTGACGAAGATAATATTTCCCATCATAGCCTGCTGGGGAAGTTAAGCCGCGAAGAAGTGATGGCGGAGTACGCGCCAGAAGCAGGCGAAGACACAATTCTCACATTATTAAATGACAACCAACTGGCCCACGTTTCGCGTCAAAAAGTGGAGCGTGACCTGCAAGGTGTGGTTGAAGTGCTGGATAATCAGGGTTACGACGTCATTATATTAATGAGTACGGCAAACATTAGTAATATGACCGCGCGTAATACGATCTTTCTTGAGCCATTGCGAATTTTGCCACCGCTGGTTTCCTCTATTGTTGAAGACCATCAGGTGGGAGTTATCGTACCGGTTGAAGAACTGCTCACCGTTCAGGCTAAAAAATGGCAAATTTTGCAGAAACCGCCGGTATTTTCATTGGGGAACCCCATTCATGATTCGGAACAAAAAATCATTGATGCCGGGAAAGAATTATTGGAAAAAGGCGCAGATGTCATCATGCTGGATTGTTTAGGATTTAACCAGCGTCATCGCGATTTACTGCAAAAACAGCTCGATGTTCCTGTCTTGCTCTCTAACGTATTGATTGCAAGGCTGGCTGCGGAATTACTGGTGTAATTTTGCGTGACAGTTAGCACCTTTGGCCCCTATAGTGAAGAAGATGTTAAACCACCAGACAGGGCCAGTTTATGCTTCAAAGTAATGAGTACTTTTCAGGCAAAGTGAAATCGATCGGCTTTACCAGCAGTAGTACCGGTCGCGCCAGCGTCGGTGTTATGGTTGAAGGCGAATACACCTTCAGCACCGCCGAACCTGAAGAGATGACGGTAATCAGCGGCGCGCTGAATGTGTTACTGCCTGATGCGACCGACTGGCAAGTGTATGAAGCCGGATCTGTATTTAATGTTCCCGGCCACAGCGAATTTCATCTGCAAGTTGCTGAACCTACCTCTTATCTGTGTCGTTATCTGTAATATTGCGCCTTCCCGACTGTATGGGAGGGCGCTTGTCTGCAATATTATTTGTTTTGATAATTAAAAATTGCAAAGGCTGCAGATTATAATGTTTTCAAACATTGAAGATAATTAAGTCTGTTTAAAATAATGAATTAACTTAATAAGTTGGTTGCTTGTATTGCTGATTCTGGCGATCAGTTTTCAAATTTATTATTCCTGCTGCCCGATGCGCAATTAAAATAGTGGAAGCGCCGGTTTTCCATGTTGTAAATATTATTTCCCGACGTAGCGAATGATTATATTAATGCCTGGTGTGGCTTCGTACGCCGGATAAGACGCCTGAGGCGCCGCATCCGGCATTGAAGGTAAATCAGCAATTATTGCTGTGCTTCGCCACCTAATCCTTCGATCAGGTTTTGAATTAACGCTGCCAGTTCGCCGGTCATCAGGATGAAATCGGCATCAAAACGCTGGGCAAAATCTTCGCGGTCGATATCTTCGTTTTGATCGCGCAGTTCGTCACAGAACTTCAGGCGCTTGAGCGAACCATCGTCGCACATCACAAACTGTACGCGCTGCTGCCAGTCGAGCGCCAGTTTAGTCACCACTTTTCCGGCTTCAATGTGATTAGTGATCTCTTCGCTGGTCAGATCCTGTTTCTTCGCGCGGATCACACCGCCATCTTCAAGCAGCGATTTCAGTTCGGCTTCATCGAGCAACTGGAAACCCTGCGCCGCACTGCCAGAACGTACCCATTCGGTCAGCGTCAGTTCAATCGGGTTTTCCATGCTCAACGGCACAACCGGTAACGACCCCAGGCTTTTACGCAGCAGTGCCAGCGTATCTTCCGCTTTTTTGGCGCTGGCGCAGTCCACCATGATTAAACCGTTCACCGTGTCGATCCACATCATGGTTTGGCTGAAACGGCTAAAGGCGCGCGGCAACAGAGAGTGCAGCACTTCATCTTTCAGCGAATCTTTTTCGGTTTTCTTCAGCTTACGCGCTTGTTCCGCTTCCAGCTTGGCGATTTTCGCTTCCAGTGCTTGCTTAATCACCGGAGATGGGAGAATTTTTTCTTCTTTGCGTGCACAGATAACAATTTGGCCATTGGCAACGTGCGTTAACGCATCGCTGTGCGATCCCATCGGAGGAACCCAGCCCATCTTCGCCATATCCTGGCTGCCGCATGGGGTAAATGCCATCGAGGCTAGCTGTTTTTCCATCTCTTCAGCACGCAGCGAAATTTCGCGGCTAAGATGGTAAACCATTAAATTTTTGAACCACAGCATGATAATTTCCACGGCCTTGTCGTTAAATTTAGCGGGCATGATAACGAATTGTCGGCGGCCTTGCATTGCCAATCCCGTTGTCCGTCTCTACGCTATTGATATTGAAAAAAATAAGGAGAGTACCGTGCGTATAGGTATCGATTTAGGCGGCACCAAAACAGAAGTCATTGCACTGGGTGATGCAGGGGAGCAGTTGTACCGTCATCGTCTGCCCACGCCGCGTGATGATTACCACCAGACCATTGAAACGATCGCCACGCTGGTGGAGATGGCGGAGCAGGCGACAGGGCAGCGTGGAACGTTGGGAATAGGGATTCCCGGCTCGATTTCACCCTATACCCGTGTGGTGAAAAATGCCAATTCTACCTGGCTTAACGGCCAACCATTCGATAAAGACTTAAGCGCACGATTGCAACGGGAAGTACGGTTGGCAAATGACGCCAACTGTCTGGCGGTTTCGGAAGCGGTAGATGGCGCAGCAGCAGGGGCACAGACAGTATTTGCCGTAATTATCGGTACGGGATGCGGTGCGGGTGTGGCCTTCAACGGGCGGGCGCATATCGGCGGCAACGGTACGGCAGGTGAATGGGGGCACAATCCGCTACCGTGGATGGACGAAGACGAACTGCGTTATCGCGAAGAAGTCCCATGTTATTGCGGTAAGCAAGGTTGTATTGAAACCTTTATTTCGGGCACTGGATTTGCCACGGATTATCGTCGTTTGAGTGGGCATTCGCTGAAAGGTAGTGAAATTATTCGTCTCGTTGAAGAAAGCGATCCGGTAGCTGAACTGGCATTGCGTCGCTATGAGTTACGACTGGCGAAGTCGCTGGCACATGTGGTGAATATTCTCGACCCGGATGTGATTGTCCTGGGCGGTGGTATGAGCAATGTTGACCGCTTATATCAAACGGTTCCGCAGCTGATTAAACAATTTGTCTTCGGCGGCGAATGTGAAACGCCGGTGCGTAAGGCGAAGCACGGTGATTCCAGTGGCGTACGCGGCGCCGCGTGGTTATGGCCACAAGAGTAAAAAACGTAGGCAATTGGTGCATCATGCCTGATGCGACGCTTGCCGCGTCTTATCAGACCTACAAAATGAGCAGCCCCGCGTAGGTCGGATAAGGCGCTCGCGCCGCATCCGACAACAAGCAGTGACTGCAACCTATCCCAGTGGTTTCGCCAGCACCGGACTATCCACCGCTAGCTGACGCTTATAGCGACCATACAGCAGCAACGACGACATCGCAGCAAACGAGAGCAGGGCGGCAGGCAGTGCCACATAATTATACGCCAGCCCCAGCGTCAGCATCATTCCACCGCAATAAGCGCCGACGGCGCTACCGAGATTAAACGCTATTTGCCCGCCTGCGGCACCTAATAATTCTCCGCCTTTGGCATTTTGTAATAACAATATTTGCAAGGGCGCAGAGAGGGCAAACAACCCCGCACAACAAATAAAAGCAAAAATAAGCGACATTGTTTTCATGCCGCCGAAGAAAAAGAGCATCAGCAAGGCCAGAACAATAATAAAGTCAGTTACTGCCGCAATGCGCAGCGGAGAATAACGTCCTGAAATCCGGCCACTTAGCACATTTCCCAGCACCATCCCCAGCCCGACCAGCATCATAATAAAAGTCATTGCTGTTTCCGAAAAACCGGAAATAAACATCATGTAAGGTTTTACGTAACTGAACCACGCAAACACACCCGCATTGCCAAACATGGTGGCGGCGAAAATTAGCCACGGCGCGGGGCTACGCAAAAAGTGAAATTGTTCACGCAGATTTCCTTTCGCCTCGTCGCGAATATCCGGCACCCAAAAATAGACCGATGCCATCACCGTAATATTAAAAACAGAGATCAATAAAAAGGTGTAGCGCCAGCTAAATTCCTGACTTAAATATGTCCCCAGCGGAATGCCCAGCAGATTGGCGACCGTCATCCCGGAAACCATACCTGCCACGGCGGCGGTGACTTTGCCTGGTTTGATAATTTTCGATAATACAATCGCACCAACGCCAAAAAATGCGCCATGCGGGAAACCGGATACCAGGCGACCAATGGCGAGCATCAGATAAGATGAAGAGAGCGTGAACATGGCGTTACCGATGACGCACAACGCTACCAGAAACAACAAAATATGTTTGAGAGAGTAGCGGCTGGAAAAAAGCGCGATTATCGGCGCACCGACGACCACCCCCAGCGCATAATACGAAATCATATGCCCAGCGGCAGGAATTGAAATCCCTACATTATGCGCCAGCTCGGTGAGTACGCCCATAATGCCAAATTCGGCCATCCCCAGACCAAACGTGCCCAGAGCCAAAGATAAAATGACTTTTTTCATACCACCATCACAACCATCAAAACGGCCACGAATCACCGTAGCCAATAAAGTGATAGCTTGCAGGATAACGACCAGCGAGGCCAAGAGATAATTCGTCCCTCTGTATTCATTATCCTGCTGAATAGTTATTTCACCGCAAACGCGCTTTCCAGTTTGCTGTAGCCCAGTCCGTTGATCTTCTTCACTTTGATTTGCACAGGAATACGCTCTTTCATCGCTTCAACGTGACTAATGACCCCGATGGTTTTACCACTGGCATTCAGAGCATCAAGCGCATCAAGGGCTGTATCCAGCGTTTCGCTATCCAGCGTGCCAAAACCTTCATCGAGGAACAGCGAGTCAATACGTGTTTTATGGCTGACCAGATCCGAAAGCGCCAGCGCCAGCGCCAGACTGACGAGGAAACTTTCTCCGCCGGAAAGCGTGCGGGTATCGCGCACCGCATCTGCCTGCCAGGTATCGACAACCTCGACCTCCAGCGCTTCACTGGCTTTGCGTTGTAACAGATAGCGTCCGTGCAGACGGGTAAGTTGCTGATTAGCCAGATGAACTAAATTATCCAGCGTCAGCCCCTGAGCGAACTTACGGAATTTATCTCCCTCTTTGGAACCAATCAGCGAATTAAGATATCCCCAGTCCTCGACTTGCTGCGTCGTCTGTGCAATTTGCTGCATTAATGTTTGTTGTTGCTGACGGTTGTCTGCATCCTGTTTCAACTGTTGGCGAATTTCCCCCTGGAGGGTGGTATTTTCACGTAGTTTTTGGTTAGTTTGTGCTAACACCTGCTGGATCTGTTCCGCAGTCAATGTGAGATCCAGCCCGCCAGGTCGGTGTTGCTGATGTTGTGCCAGCGTTTCTGCCGCCTGAGTTGCCAGCGTTTGCGCCTGACGACGCTGGTTTTCCAGATTCTGTTTTAGCTGTTCCAACTGCGTCAGCGTCTGTTCATCCATCAGTGCCGCAAGAAATGCCTGCTGATCGGAAAAAACGCTGTTCTGCAGCGCGGCGTCGAACTGCGCCTTAACTTTTTGCTGGTTTTGCGCTGCCTGAACTTCCTGTTGCTGCAAAGTTTGCCACTGGCTTTGCAATGCGAGGCATTGTTCGTGAACTTGCCGCCAGTTTCCCAGCGCCACTGTTTCATCACTATGCGGTAGTTCATCACTTTGCGGCAGCGTTTCCAGAATTGGCGTTAACTGCTGAATACGGTTTTGTAACTCGGCTAATTCGCTCTGGCGCAGCTGCCAGCTCTGCGCTTCTTGCTGGCGTGCCGACAACCAGCTCTCTTCTTCATCTTCCGGTGGTAATGCCAGTGAGTAACTTGCTAACGCCGCAGAAAGTTGCTGATGGCGTTGTTCAATCTGCTGTTGATACTGGAAAATTTGCTGATTATGCGCGGCAATTTGTGCTTGCAATTCATGACGCTGACTAAGTAATTGCAGTTGTTTTTCATGCTCTTCCTGGGTAGCAAGCCACGGTTGAATATCGTCCTGCGGCTGCAAGGTGATATTGAGACTGGCCGTTAGTGCACGCCATTCCTGAGTGAGTGCTTGCTCATCTTGCCGTAGGCTTTGCGCTTCGTCCTGATCACGCTGAAGCTGCTTTGTTAATGCGTCCAGTTGTCCACGCAGCGTCGCGCCTTCTTCGCCGAGCTTTTTCACTTCGTTTTCCAGTGTTAACAGCCGGGCCTGATTAACGCCGGGTTCCAGCGCCTGATACGCTTCGACCGCCGGGTGGCTGGTGGAACCACAAAGCGGGCACGGTTGGCCCGCCTGTAACTGCGCGCGCTGGGCTTCCAGCGTCTTAATGCGAGCTTCCTGCTCGCAAATGGTTTTCACATCGGCAAGCTGCTGCGTCTTTTCTTTATAACGTTGGCGCATTTCTGTCAGCGCAGTGTTACGTTGCGTTTGTTCCAGCGTAACTCTCTGGATAGCTGCTTGTAGCTGCGCCAGCCGTTTTTGCTGAGGGACAATCTGCCCATGCAGCGCAACCAGTCGCTGACGCAGTGGGCGTTGCTCAGCATGTTGCGCCTGGGCAGTAGCAACTTCATCGCTGGTTAAGGTCAACGAGATTGCCGGAAGCGCATGAAGTTTTTGCTCGACATGGGTTAACTGCTGTTGCCATTGTCGCAGATGCCTGCGATCGCTGGCCTGTTGAGAGAACCGCGCGCGCCACCCAGCCAGTTCGTTGTTCCACTGGCGGAAGCGGTCGTGTTCCTGTAACCACATATTCAGGCTTTGTTGATGCTGCTGTAATTCTGCTGACTGCTTCGCCGCGTGGTGACGAATGCTCACGCGAAGTGCCATTGTGCCATGTAAGCGAGTATTTACTTCTTCGATCTGCTGGCGAATATGCGCCAGCGCCGCAGTGTGTTCTGCGATACGTTCCCAGTGCGGTCGAAGATGTCGTGCGGGTTGCGCCAGGCCGAGCGCCGCCAGTTGCGGTTGTGCTTTTTCTTCCTCGGCTAATGCCTGTTGCAGTGCCTGCTGACGGCGAGTAACCTCCTGCTGCAACTCATCCTGACGCGTTAACCAGTTAATTGATTGTTGTTCATGCTGCTGTGCGGCGAGTAACTGTTTCTCTTCGTCAGTGAGTACCTGCAAACTTTCTGTGAGCGATTGCAGCTGTTCTGGCGCTAATAACGCGACGCCGCTAGCCTGTGCTTGCAGTTTCTCCAGCTCAGTGCGGGCCGATTTATGCTGCTCAAAGACCATCGCCGAGATTTGCCCGTAGATTTCGGTGCCGGTTAACTCCTCCAGCAATTCCGCGCGTTCTTTCGGCTTCGCATTGAGGAAAGCCGCAAATTGCCCCTGCGAAAGCAGCATGGAACGGGTGAACCGCCCGTAATCAAGCCCGGTTAACGTTGCTGTCAGTTCCAGTTTATCTTTCACTTTATCGGCGAGGATTTTACCGTCTGCGCAGCGCGCCAGCTCTACGCGCGGCACCTGCAAATTACCGTCCGGCTGGTTACGTGCCCGATTCTGGCTCCAGAACGCGCGATACGCTTCACCTTTCACTTCAAATTCCACTTCCGCCAGACATTCGGCAGTATCTCGGGTCATCAGATCATTTTGTGATTGTGAAACGTTAGAGAGGCGCGGGGTTTCGTGATACAGCGCCAGACAAATGGCATCGAGTAGGGTCGTTTTTCCCGCGCCGGTTGGGCCGGTAATGGCAAACAGTCCGTTGCTGGCGAACGGCTCGCGGGTGAAATCAATCTTCCATTCGCCTTTCAATGAGTTCAGGTTTTTCAGGCGCAGGCTGAGAATTTTCATGCTTCTTGTTCTCCGGCGAGGGTATGCAACGTCGTGGCGAAAAGATGTTGCAGACGTTGATGCTGCGCTTCATCCAGATCTTCCAGCGCCAGACGGCGATTAAAAACGTCTTCGACGCTAAGCTCGCTGAGGGTTTCACGCTGTTGACTGGCTAACACACGCTCGCGTTGTTCACGACTGCGGCGAACCAGCAATACTTCGACAGGCAGTGATTCGGTCAATGCCTGAATTTTGCGCTGGATATCATGCAGGTACTCTTCAGTAGTAATTTCAATATCCAGCCAGACAGGTGGCTCCTGTGGCACATTACGCCATTGTTCAAGCTGTTCGGTAATCGAGGCCAGATCGCCTTTCAGCACCGCCATCGGTTGCGTTACCGGCACGCTCAGGTTTTCCACATTCTCTAATTTGCCGTTTGAAAATGTCACCAGATGAACATATTTACTCTTACCGCATTCATCAAAACTCAGTGGGATGGGGGAGCCGCAATAGCGAACATGTCCCATGCCGCCAATAATCTGTGCGCGGTGAATATGTCCGAGCGCGATGTAGTCAGCTGGCGGAAAGTTTTGTGCCGGGAACGCATCCAGCGTGCCAATATAAATGTCACGTACCGCGTCACTTTTGCTGGCGCCAACGGTCGTTAAATGACCCGTGGCGATGATGGGCAGAGGCTGATCGCCGCGCAGTTTGCAGGCATCTGCATAGTGTTGTTGGTAATAGTCGGTGATTGCTGTCAGCAAATGCTGTTGTTTTTCAATACCGTTAAGCCCTGCCTGGCTGGTAATAATGTCACGCGGGCGTAAAAAAGGAATCGGGCATAGCACTGCCCCCGGCGTCCCGTCGCGGCGAGGCAAGATTTGTGGCGCATGTCCGGCGCTGGCGACGACGGTAGTATTGAGGAATGCCATGATATCGCGTGATTCATTCAGCGTGGCGACTGAGTCATGGTTTCCCGCCAGTACCACCAGATGACAGCCAGTTTGCTGTAAATTGACAACAAAACGGTTGTATAACGTGCGGGCATAACTGGGCGGCGAACCGGTATCGAAAACATCACCGGCAACAATAATCGCATCCACCTGATGGGTTTGTGCTGTCTCCAGCAGCCAGTCAAGAAAAGCCTGATGTTCAGCTTCGCGGCTTTTACTGTAGAAGTTCTGGCCGAGATGCCAGTCTGAGGTGTGAAGGATGCGCATAACGATTTCCTGGCAAAAAAGCATGCGCGCGATTATACCCAAACAGATGTGTTAATTGCTTTTTTCTGCACCACGGAAATCAATAGCCTGAAGGGATGTGCGACGTGCTTTTCATAAATCTGTCATAAATCTGACGCATAATGACGTCGCATTAATGATCGCAACCTATTTATTACAACAGGGCAAATCATGGCGAGACGTATTCTGGTCGTAGAAGATGAAGCTCCAATTCGCGAAATGGTCTGCTTCGTGCTCGAACAAAATGGCTTTCAGCCGGTCGAAGCGGAAGATTATGACAGTGCTGTGAGTCAACTGAATGAACCCTGGCCGGATTTAATTCTCCTCGACTGGATGTTACCGGGAGGCTCCGGTATCCAGTTCATCAAACACCTTAAGCGTGAGTCAATGACCCGTGATATCCCGGTAGTGATGTTGACTGCCAGAGGGGAAGAGGAGGATCGCGTGCGCGGCCTTGAAATCGGCGCGGATGACTATATTACCAAGCCGTTTTCGCCTAAGGAGCTGGTGGCGCGGATTAAAGCGGTGATGCGGCGTATTTCGCCAATGGCGGTGGAAGAGGTGATTGAGATGCAGGGGTTGAGTCTGGACCCGACATCTCACCGGGTGATGGCAGGTGAAGAACCGCTGGAGATGGGGCCGACTGAATTTAAACTGCTGCACTTTTTTATGACGCATCCCGAGCGCGTCTACAGCCGCGAGCAGTTGTTAAACCACGTCTGGGGAACCAACGTGTATGTAGAGGACCGCACGGTTGATGTCCACATCCGTCGCCTGCGTAAAGCACTGGAACCCGGTGGGCATGATCGTATGGTGCAGACGGTGCGCGGTACAGGATATCGTTTTTCAACCCGCTTTTAACGCCTTGCTCGTCAGACGCAGAGCAAGGCTGGTGATTTCTTAACTGGAGTATCTTAAGTGCTGGAACGGCTGTCGTGGAAAAGGCTGCTGCTGGAGCTGCTACTTTGCTGCCTCCCGGCCTTCATCCTGGGTGTTTTTTTTGGTTACCTGCCCTGGTTTTTGCTGGCATCGGTAACAGGACTGCTTATCTGGCATTTCTGGAATTTATTGCGCCTTTCATGGTGGCTGTGGGTGGATCGCAGTATGACCCCGCCACCGGGGCGTGGTAGCTGGGAACCGTTGCTGTATGGCTTACACCAGATGCAGCTGCGTAATAAAAAACGCCGCCGCGAACTGGGCAATCTTATTAAACGCTTTCGTAGCGGGGCGGAGTCGCTACCTGATGCGGTGGTACTGACCACGGAAGAGGGCGGTATTTTCTGGTGTAACGGTCTGGCGCAACAAATTCTTGGCTTGCGTTGGCCAGAAGATAACGGGCAGAACATCCTTAACCTGCTGCGTTACCCGGAGTTTACGCAATATCTGAAAACGCGAGATTTTTCTCGTCCGCTCAATCTGGTGCTCAACACCGGGCGGCATCTGGAAATTCGCGTCATGCCTTATACCCATAAACAGTTGCTGATGGTGGCGCGTGATGTCACGCAAATGCATCAACTGGAAGGCGCTCGGCGCAACTTTTTTGCCAACGTAAGCCATGAGTTACGTACGCCGTTGACGGTATTACAGGGTTATCTGGAGATGATGCATGAGCAACCGCTGGAGGGCGCTGTACGTGAAAAAGCGTTGCACACCATGCGTGAGCAGACTCAGCGGATGGAAGGACTGGTGAAGCAGTTGCTGACATTGTCGAAAATTGAAGCCGCGCCAACGCAACTGCTTAATGAGAAGGTTGATGTGCCGATGATGCTGCGCGTCGTTGAGCGGGAAGCTCAGACGCTGAGCCAGCACAAACAGACATTTAGCTTTGAGATTGATAACGACCTTAAAGTGTCTGGTAGCGAAGACCAGCTACGCAGTGCGATTTCGAATCTGGTCTATAACGCGGTGAATCATACGCCGGAAGGCACACATATCACGGTGCGCTGGCGGAGAGTGCCGCACGGTGCTGAATTTAGCGTTGAAGACAATGGACCGGGCATCTCCCCGGAGCATATTCCGCGCCTGACCGAGCGTTTTTATCGCGTTGATAAAGCGCGTTCCCGACAAACCGGCGGCAGCGGGTTGGGATTAGCGATCGCGAAGCATGCGGTAAATCATCACGAAAGCCGACTCAATATTGAAAGCACGGTGGGCAAAGGTACGCGTTTTAGTTTTATTCTGCCGGAACGTTTAATTGCCAATAACAGCGATTAATCCGCCTTTGTCATTTTTTGTTGCCATAAGCCAGCCGATGCTGGCTTTTTTTCTTTGCAGTCAAAAAAACGGACGCTGTATTTTACAATGTCTGGTGATTTTTTGTTCGCATGATTAGCCATGTCTTTTTCACGGAAATAGTGTTTTATACTGGTTGATTATTTCTTATCGCTATATACTTCTGGTTTTTAGATCCCTCCTTGCTTTAAAACGTTATAAGCGTTTAAATTGCGCATCAGATGCTGTCATACTGACTGCATTCAAGCGGTAAATCGAAAAACTATTCTTCGCCGCGTCTGGTCGGGAGTGTTTTCCGCTAAAATTGTTGAAAAATACCGCTGTATCATCCCCAGGGATTGGCACAAAAATTTAACGTTACAACACCACATCCACAGGCAGTATGATTTATGACCCATCAGTTAAGATCGCGCGATATCATCGCTCTGGGCTTTATGACATTTGCGTTGTTCGTTGGCGCAGGTAACATTATTTTCCCCCCCATGGTCGGCTTGCAGGCAGGCGAACACGTCTGGACTGCGGCATTCGGTTTCCTCATTACTGCCGTTGGTCTGCCGGTATTAACGGTAGTGGCGCTGGCGAAAGTTGGCGGCGGCGTTGACAGCCTGAGCACACCAATCGGTAAAGTCGCAGGCGTACTGCTGGCAACCGTCTGCTACCTGGCGGTAGGGCCGCTGTTTGCAACGCCGCGTACGGCAACCGTCTCCTTTGAAGTGGGTATTGCGCCGCTGACGGGAGATTCCGCACTGCCGCTGTTTATCTACAGCCTGGTCTATTTCGCTATCGTTATTCTGGTTTCGCTCTATCCGGGCAAACTGCTGGATACCGTTGGTAACTTCCTGGCACCGCTGAAAATTATCGCGCTGGTCATCCTGTCTGTTGCGGCAATTGTCTGGCCAGCAGGCTCGATTAGCTCGGCAACTGAGGCTTACCAAAACGCCGCGTTTTCTAACGGTTTTGTCAATGGCTACCTGACAATGGATACGTTGGGCGCGATGGTGTTTGGTATCGTTATTGTTAACGCGGCGCGTTCTCGCGGCGTTACCGAAGCGCGTCTGCTGACCCGTTATACCGTCTGGGCTGGCCTGATGGCGGGCGTTGGTTTGACTCTGCTGTATCTGGCGCTGTTCCGTCTGGGTTCAGACAGCGCGTCGTTGGTTGATCAATCCGCGAACGGTGCGGCAATTCTGCATGCTTACGTTCAGCATACTTTTGGCGGCGGCGGTAGCTTCTTGCTGGCGGCGTTAATCTTCATCGCTTGTCTGGTGACGGCGGTTGGCCTGACCTGCGCCTGTGCGGAGTTCTTCGCCCAATACATCCCGCTTTCATATCGTACGCTGGTGTTTATCCTCGGCGGCTTCTCGATGGTGGTGTCTAATCTGGGCTTAAGCCAGTTGATTCAGATCTCTGTACCAGTGCTGACAGCTATTTATCCGCCGTGTATCGCACTGGTTGTATTAAGTTTTACACGCTCATGGTGGCATAATTCGTCCCGCGTGATTGCTCCGCCGATGTTTATCAGCCTGCTTTTTGGTATTCTCGACGGGATCAAAGCATCTGCATTCAGCGATATCTTACCGTCCTGGGCGCAGCGTTTACCGCTGGCCGAACAAGGGCTGGCGTGGTTAATGCCAACAGTGGTGATGGTGGTTCTGGCCATTATCTGGGATCGCGCGGCAGGTCGTCAGGTGACCTCAAGCGCCCACTAAATTACTGTAAATTTGTTTTAACCACGGGGCTGCAATGCCCCGTGGTTTTTTATTGTGTTGATGGGTTAGGAATTGATGGAAAGTGAGAACAAGCTAAAGCGAGGGCTAAGTACCCGACACATACGCTTTATGGCACTGGGTTCAGCAATTGGCACTGGGTTGTTTTACGGTTCGGCAGACGCCATCAAAATGGCCGGACCGAGCGTATTGTTGGCCTATATTATCGGTGGTGTCGCGGCGTATATCATTATGCGTGCGCTGGGGGAGATGTCGGTACATAACCCGGCCGCCAGTTCTTTCTCGCGTTATGCGCAGGAAAACCTTGGCCCGCTGGCAGGTTATATCACTGGCTGGACCTACTGCTTTGAAATCCTTATTGTCGCCATCGCCGATGTGACCGCATTCGGTATCTATATGGGCGTCTGGTTCCCGACGGTGCCGCACTGGATTTGGGTGTTGAGCGTAGTGCTGATCATCTGCGCCGTAAACCTGATGAGCGTGAAGGTATTCGGTGAGCTGGAGTTCTGGTTCTCGTTCTTTAAAGTTGCCACCATCATCATCATGATTGTTGCCGGTTTCGGTATCATCATTTGGGGGATTGGCAACGGCGGGCAACCGACCGGTATCCATAACCTGTGGAGCAATGGCGGCTTCTTCAGTAATGGCTGGCTTGGCATGGTGATGTCGTTGCAAATGGTCATGTTTGCCTACGGTGGGATCGAAATTATCGGGATTACCGCCGGTGAAGCGAAAGATCCGGAGAAATCGATTCCGCGCGCGATTAACTCAGTGCCGATGCGTATTCTGGTGTTTTACGTCGGTACGCTGTTCGTCATTATGTCTATCTACCCGTGGAATCAGGTGGGTACCGCCGGTAGCCCATTCGTACTGACGTTCCAGCATATGGGCATTACCTTTGCCGCTAGCATTCTTAACTTTGTTGTGTTAACCGCCTCGCTGTCAGCAATTAATAGCGACGTGTTTGGCGTAGGCCGTATGCTGCACGGCATGGCAGAGCAGGGCAGTGCGCCGAAAATTTTCAGCAAAACGTCGCGTCGCGGTATTCCGTGGGTCACGGTGCTGGTAATGACTACCGCGCTGCTGTTTGCTGTGTATCTGAACTACATCATGCCGGAAAACGTCTTCCTGGTGATCGCTTCGCTGGCAACCTTCGCCACGGTGTGGGTATGGATAATGATCCTGCTGTCGCAAATTGCTTTCCGTCGCCGTTTGGCGCCAGAAGAAGTTAACGCGCTGAAATTTAAAGTGCCGGGAGGGGTGGCAACGACTATCACCGGGCTGATTTTCCTGCTCTTTATCATCGGGTTGATTGGTTATCACCCTGAAACACGTATCTCGCTGTACGTTGGTTTCGCGTGGATTGTTGTTCTGTTGATTGGCTGGATGTTTAAACGCCGTCACAATCGTCAGCTTGCTGAAAACCACTAATCCCTGCGTTCTGTAAGCCGGATAAAGGTAAGTCCTTATCCGGCTATTCCGAAAGTTATCCGCCCCCGTCCTCCTCCCCCAAATATCCTTCAGATGATGATTGATCCTGCATTAGGCTATGGCAAGGTGATCACATTTTAATCGCAGGGGAATTATGATGTTGAATGCATGGCACTTGCCGGTGTCCCCGTTTGTTAAGCAAAGCAAAGATCAACTGCTTATTACATTGTGGCTAACGGGCGAAGAGCCGCCACAGCGCATTATGTTGCGCATGGAAAACGATAACGAAGAAACATCAGTACCGATGCATAAACAGCGCAGCCAGCCGGAACCTGGCGTGACGGCGTGGAGGGGGACGCTTTCTCTCTCCACCGGGCAACCACGGCGGCGCTACAGTTTCAAATTGCTGTGGCACGATCGCCAGCGTTGGTTTACGCCGCAGGGTTTCAGCCCAATACCGCCAGCACGGCTGGAACAGTTTGCCGTCGATGTGCCGGATATCGGACCACAATGGGCAGCGGATCAGATTTTTTATCAGATCTTCCCGGATCGTTTTGCCCGGAGTCTGCCTCGTAATGCCGGGCAGGATCATGTTTATTACCATCACGCAGCCGGACAAGAGATCATATTGCGAGACTGGGACGATCCGGTTACCGCACAGGCGGGTGGATCAACGTTCTATGGCGGCGATCTGGACGGGATAAGCGAAAAACTGCCGTACCTGAAAAAACTCGGTGTGACGGCGTTGTATCTTAATCCGGTGTTTAAAGCACCCAGCGTGCATAAATACGATACTGAAGATTATCGCCACGTTGATCCGCAGTTTGGCGGTGACGGGGCGTTGTTGCGTTTGAGGCACAATACGCAGCAACAGGGAATGCGGCTGATGCTGGACGGCGTGTTTAACCACAGTGGCGATTCTCATGCCTGGTTTGACAGACACAATCGAGGGACGGGCGGCGCTTGTCATAACCCCGAATCGCCCTGGCGCGACTGGTACTCGTTTCGCGATGACGGCACGGCGCTCGACTGGCTGGGCTATGCCAGCCTGCCAAAACTGGATTATCAGTCGGAAAGTCTGGTGAATGAAATTTATCGCAGTGAAGACAGCATTGTCCGTCACTGGCTGAAAGCGCCGTGGAATATGGACGGCTGGCGGCTGGATGTGGTGCATATGCTGGGGGAAGCAGGGGGGGCACGCAATAATTTGCAGCATGTCGCCGGCATCACTGAGGCGGCGAAAGAAACCCAGCCGGAAGCGTTCATTGTCGGTGAATATTTTGGCGATGCGCGGCAATGGTTACAGGCCGATGTGGAAGATGCATCGATGAATTATCGCGGCTTTACTTTTCCGTTGTGGGGCTTTCTCGCTAATACCGACGTCTCTTACGATCCGCAGCAGATTGACGCTCAAATCTGTATGACCTGGATGGACAATTACCGTGCCGGGCTTTCTCATCAACAGCAACTGCGTATGTTTAATCAGCTCGATAGTCATGATACCGCGCGGTTTAAAACGTTACTCGGGCGGGATGTCGCGCGTCTGCCACTGGCGGTCGTCTGGCTGTTCACCTGGCCTGGCGTGCCGTGTATTTATTATGGCGATGAAGTGGGAGTGGACGGCAAAAATGATCCGTTTTGTCGTAAACCGTTTCCCTGGGATCCGGAAAAACAAGATACGGAGCTATTCTCGCTGTACCAGCGGATGATTGCGCTGCGTAAGAAAAGTCAGGCGCTGCGTCGTGGCGGCTGTCAGGTGCTGTATGCCGAAGATAACGTGGTGGTGTTTGTGCGAGTGCTCAATCAGCAGCGTGTGCTGGTGGCAATAAACCGTGGTGAAGCGTGTGAAGTGGTGCTATCTGCGTCACCTTTGCTTAATGTCGCGCAATGGCAATGCAAAGAAGGGCATGGGCAACTGACGGACGGGATTCTGGCTTTGCCTGTCATTTCGGCTACGGTATGGATGAACTAACGTTTTATAACGCCTTGTGTGATGCTTGCGCCATCATCCGCGGATAAAACTGCCAGAAGCGGGTTTCGAGGGCGTCGTAATGGGCGTCTAAATCGTACCAGGAGTCACGCAGGGCATCCAGACGAGGGCGACGGCTTGCCATGCCGTTTAACACGCTCTGGATGAAGCCCATATCGCGATAGCGCACCAGCCACTGCTCTGACCATAAGTAGTTATTCAGATTGATAAAGCGTGGCGGCGAGTCCGGCAGAATGGTGATCACTTGCTCGCGGGCATAACAGACAAATTCCTGTAGCGGAAAATCGGGCGACAGCTGTGACCAGTGGCGGGAAAGAAAGTGATCCCACATCACATCCAGCGTAATAGGCGCAACACGGCGAGTTTCATTGCGAAACCACTCCCTTGCTTCGCGAACTTCCGGCAGATTGTCGGTTAATACGTCGATACGCCGATGCATATGAATACCTGCGACCACGTCGGGCGGAAAACTGTCGTCAGGATTTCCGCGAACAAAATCAGCCAGTAAGTTGCCAGAGAGCGAGCTTTCTGCCAGGTGAGCTAGATGCAGGTGAGCTAAAAAATTCATATACACTTCATCCTTCAAACTGCCTCTTCGTTGGCTGCCTTCACTCACCCCAGTCACTTACTTAATGTAAGCTCCTGGGGACTCATTCAGTTGCCATCTCGATGCATCTTGAATGATTTTGTGTATAGATTATGTCATCCATCAAGGAGGGTAAAGGTTGCAGGGAGAGCGCCCCGGCACTAGACTACCCGCCTCTTATTTTAGTCTGAGTCAGTGTCATGCGCGTTACAGATTTCTCCTTTGAATTGCCCGAATCCCTGATTGCCCATTATCCAATGCCTGAACGCAGTAGCTGTCGTTTACTGTCGCTGGACGGGCCAACGGGCGCGCTGACGCACGGTACTTTCACCGATTTACTCGACAAGCTCAACCCCGGCGATCTTCTGGTTTTTAACAATACCCGCGTGATCCCGGCGCGCCTGTTTGGGCGTAAAGCCAGCGGCGGCAAGATTGAAGTGCTGGTTGAGCGGATGCTCGACGACAAACGCATTCTTGCGCATATTCGCGCCTCGAAAGCGCCAAAACCGGGCGCAGAACTGCTGCTGGGCGATGACGAAAGCATCAAAGCAACAATGACCGCTCGCCACGGCGCACTGTTTGAAGTCGAATTTAATGATGAACGTTCGGTGCTGGATATCCTCAACAGCATCGGCCATATGCCGCTGCCGCCGTACATCGACCGTCCGGACGAAGATGCAGACCGCGAACTTTATCAAACAGTTTATAGCGAAAAACCGGGCGCGGTTGCTGCCCCGACTGCTGGGCTGCATTTTGACGAACCTTTGCTGGAAAAATTACGCGCCAAAGGCGTTGAGATGGCATTCGTCACCCTGCATGTGGGGGCGGGTACGTTTCAGCCGGTACGCGTTGACACCATTGAAGATCACATCATGCACTCGGAATACGCTGAAGTGCCGCAGGATGTGGTAGATGCTGTGCTGGCGGCGAAAGCGCGCGGTAACCGGGTGATTGCGGTTGGCACCACTTCTGTTCGCTCGCTTGAGAGCGCGGCCCAGGCGGCGAAAAACGATCTTATCGAACCGTTTTTCAATGATACTCAAATCTTTATCTATCCCGGCTTCCAGTACAAAGTGGTCGATGCGCTGGTGACTAACTTCCACCTGCCAGAGTCGACGCTGATTATGCTGGTTTCGGCATTTGCCGGTTATCAACACACCATGAACGCCTATAAAGCGGCGGTAGAAGAGAAATATCGCTTTTTTAGTTACGGTGATGCGATGTTTATCACGTACAATCCGCAGGCAATTAATGAGCGCGTCGGGGAGTAATTCCGCGGCGCTGGTTTAAACGTTGGACTGTTTTTCTGACGTAGTGGAGAAAAAATGAAATTTGAACTGGACACCACCGACGGTCGCGCACGCCGTGGCCGCCTGGTCTTTGATCGTGGCGTAGTGGAAACGCCTTGTTTTATGCCTGTTGGCACCTACGGCACCGTAAAAGGGATGACGCCGGAAGAAGTTGAAGCCACTGGCGCGCAAATTATTCTTGGTAACACCTTCCACCTGTGGCTGCGTCCGGGGCAGGAAATCATGAAACTGCATGGCGATCTGCACGATTTCATGCAGTGGAAAGGCCCGATCCTTACCGACTCCGGCGGCTTCCAGGTCTTTAGCCTCGGCGATATCCGTAAAATCACCGAACAGGGCGTACATTTCCGTAACCCCATCAACGGCGACCCGATTTTCCTCGACCCGGAAAAGTCGATGGAGATTCAGTACGATCTTGGCTCAGACATTGTCATGATTTTTGACGAATGTACACCGTATCCTGCTGACTGGGATTACGCTAAGCGCTCTATGGAGATGTCGCTGCGTTGGGCGAAGCGTAGCCGCGAGCGTTTTGACAGCCTCGGCAACAAAAATGCGTTGTTTGGCATCATTCAGGGCAGCGTTTACGAAGATTTACGTGATATTTCTGTTAAAGGTCTGGTAGATATCGGTTTTGATGGCTACGCTGTCGGCGGTCTGGCTGTGGGTGAGCCGAAAGCAGATATGCACCGTATTCTGGAGCATGTGTGTCCGCAAATTCCGGCAGACAAACCGCGTTACCTGATGGGCGTTGGTAAACCAGAAGATCTGGTTGAAGGCGTACGTCGCGGTATCGATATGTTTGACTGCGTAATGCCAACCCGCAACGCCCGAAATGGTCATTTGTTCGTGACCGATGGCGTGGTGAAAATCCGCAATGCGAAGTATAAGAGCGATACTGGCCCACTCGATCCTGAGTGTGATTGCTACACCTGTCGCAATTATTCACGCGCCTACTTGCATCATCTCGACCGTTGCAACGAAATATTAGGTGCGCGACTCAACACCATTCATAACCTTCGTTACTACCAGCGTTTGATGGCGGGTTTACGCAAGGCTATTGAAGAGGGTAAATTAGAGAGCTTCGTAGCTGATTTTTACCAGCGTCAGGGGCGAGAAGTACCACCTTTGAACGTTGATTAATATTAATAATGAGGGAAATTTAATGAGCTTTTTTATTTCTGATGCGGTAGCGGCAACGGGTGCTCCGGCACAAGGTAGCCCGATGTCTTTGATTTTGATGCTGGTGGTATTCGGTCTGATTTTTTATTTCATGATCCTGCGCCCACAGCAGAAGCGCACCAAAGAACACAAAAAGCTGATGGACTCCATCGCGAAAGGTGATGAAGTGCTGACGAACGGTGGCCTGGTTGGTCGCGTAACCAAAGTAGCGGAAAACGGCTACATTGCTATCGCGCTGAATGACACCACTGAAGTAGTTATCAAACGTGACTTCGTAGCCGCCGTTCTGCCGAAAGGCACCATGAAGGCGCTGTAATTAAAATTTTTCCCTAAGGGAATTGCCGTGTTAAACCGTTATCCTTTGTGGAAGTACGTCATGCTGATCGTGGTGATTGTCATCGGTCTGCTGTATGCGCTTCCCAACCTGTTTGGTGAGGATCCGGCTGTTCAGATCACTGGCGCGCGCGGAGTCGCCGCCAGTGAGCAAACGCTGATCCAGGTCCAGAAAACGTTACAAGAAGAAAAAATAACTGCTAAGTCTGTGGCACTGGAAGAGGGCGCTATTCTTGCGCGCTTCGACTCCACTGACACCCAGCTGCGCGCTCGTGAAGCATTAATGGGCGTTATGGGTGACAAATACGTCGTGGCGCTTAACCTTGCCCCGGCCACGCCGCGCTGGTTGGCAGCTATTCACGCTGAGCCGATGAAGCTCGGCCTTGACCTGCGTGGCGGCGTTCACTTCCTTATGGAAGTAGATATGGACACCGCGCTTGGCAAACTCCAGGAACAAAATATCGATAGCCTGCGCAGCGATCTGCGCGAAAAAGGCATCCCGTATACCACCGTTCGTAAAGAAAACAACTACGGCCTGAGCATCACTTTCCGCGATGCTAAAGCTCGTGATGAAGCCATTGCGTACCTGAGCAAGCGCCATCCGGATCTGGTGATTAGCAGCCAGGGCAGCAACCAGTTGCGTGCGGTAATGAGCGATGCGCGTTTGAGTGAAGCCCGCGAGTATGCGGTGCAGCAGAACATCAATATCCTGCGTAACCGTGTGAACCAACTTGGTGTGGCTGAGCCGGTGGTACAACGCCAGGGGGCTGACCGCATCGTTGTAGAACTGCCTGGTATCCAGGACACCGCGCGTGCGAAAGAGATCTTGGGTGCGACGGCAACGCTGGAATTCCGTCTGGTAAACACCAACGTTGATCAGGCTGCTGCGGCATCTGGCCGCGTACCGGGCGACTCTGAAGTGAAACAGACCCGCGAAGGTCAGCCGGTTGTGCTGTACAAACGCGTAATTCTGACCGGTGACCATATTACCGACTCCACTTCCAGCCAGGACGAATACAACCAGCCGCAGGTTAACATCTCGCTCGATAGCGCAGGTGGTAACATCATGTCTAACTTCACTAAGGACAATATCGGCAAACCGATGGCGACCCTGTTTGTGGAGTACAAAGACAGCGGTAAGAAAGACGCTAACGGGCGTGCGGTTCTGGTGAAACAGGAAGAGGTAATTAACATTGCGAATATCCAGTCTCGTCTGGGTAACAGCTTCCGTATCACCGGTATCAACAACCCGAACGAAGCCCGTCAGCTGTCGCTGCTGCTGCGTGCCGGTGCGTTGATTGCGCCAATTCAGATTGTTGAAGAACGTACCATTGGTCCGACCCTGGGTATGCAGAACATTGAACAGGGACTGGAGGCGTGTCTCGCCGGTCTGCTGGTTTCTATTCTGTTCATGATCATCTTCTATAAGAAGTTTGGTCTGATTGCGACCAGTGCTCTGATTGCGAACTTGATCTTGATTGTCGGCATTATGTCGCTGCTGCCTGGCGCGACGCTGAGTATGCCGGGTATCGCGGGTATCGTCTTAACCCTTGCGGTAGCGGTCGATGCGAACGTACTGATCAACGAACGTATTAAAGAAGAGTTAAGCAACGGGCGTACTGTTCAGCAGGCAATTGATGAAGGTTATCGTGGCGCGTTCAGTTCCATCTTTGATGCGAACATCACCACGCTGATTAAAGTCATCATCCTGTACGCAGTGGGTACCGGGGCAATTAAAGGGTTCGCGATTACTACCGGTATCGGTGTGGCGACGTCGATGTTTACCGCGATTGTCGGTACGCGTGCCATCGTAAACCTGCTATATGGCGGCAAGCGCGTCAAGAAGCTGTCAATCTGAGGAGTGCGATGTGGCACAGGAATATACTGTTGAACAACTAAACCACGGCCGTAAAGTCTATGACTTTATGCGCTGGGACTACTGGGCTTTCGGCATCTCTGGTCTGCTGTTAATTGCCGCGATCGTCATTATGGGCGTGCGCGGCTTTAACTGGGGGCTGGATTTCACCGGTGGTACGGTTATTGAAATCACGCTCGAAAAACCGGCTGAAATTGATGTGATGCGTGATGCATTGCAGAAAGCGGGCTTTGAAGAGCCGATGCTGCAAAACTTCGGTAGCAGCCACGACATCATGGTCCGCATGCCGCCTGCTGAAGGCGAAACAGGTGGTCAGGTGCTGGGCAGCAAAGTTCTGAAGGTGATTAACGAAGCGACCAATCAGAACGCGGCTGTGAAGCGTATTGAGTTCGTTGGCCCGAGCGTGGGGGCAGACCTTGCGCAAACCGGCGCCATGGCGTTGTTGGTAGCGCTGCTGTCTATCCTGGTGTACGTAGGTTTCCGCTTTGAGTGGCGACTGGCGGCAGGGGTAGTAATCGCGCTGGCGCACGACGTTATCATTACGCTGGGTATTTTGTCGTTATTCCATATTGAGATTGACCTGACCATTGTTGCATCGTTGATGTCGGTCATCGGTTACTCACTTAACGACAGTATCGTGGTATCGGACCGTATTCGTGAAAACTTCCGCAAAATTCGTCGCGGTACACCTTACGAAATCTTTAACGTGTCCTTGACCCAGACGTTGCATCGTACCTTGATCACATCCGGTACTACCTTGATGGTTATCCTGATGCTGTATCTCTTTGGTGGTCCGGTGCTGGAAGGCTTCTCGTTGACTATGCTTATCGGTGTAACCATCGGTACCGCGTCTTCCATCTATGTTGCATCTGCGCTGGCCCTGAAACTGGGTATGAAGCGCGAGCACATGCTACAGCAGAAAGTGGAAAAAGAAGGGGCGGATCAGCCGTCAATTCTGCCTTAATCAGGCTTTCCGTTGTTTATCTAAATCCCGGTCTTAGGATCGGGATTTTTTTTACTATTTTGATGATTGCGAAAACCCCCACATCTTGGGAAACTGCGCGTAACCCTACATTTCATCCAGGTAACTTTTCATGGCTATCATCCCAAAAAACTATGCGCGGTTAGAAAGCGGCTATCGCGAAAAAGCATTAAAGCTCTATCCGTGGGTCTGCGGTCGCTGTTCCCGTGAGTTTGTCTACTCCAACCTGCGTGAACTTACCGTTCACCACATTGATCACGACCATACCAATAACCCGGAAGATGGCAGTAACTGGGAATTGTTGTGTCTGTATTGCCACGATCATGAGCATTCGAAATATACCGAAGCGGATCAGTATGGTACGACCGTTATCGCAGGGGAAGATGCGCAGAAAGATGTCGGTGAAGCGAAGTACAACCCGTTCGCTGACCTGAAAGCGATGATGAATAAGAAGAAGTGATTAAAACGCAAAATTGCCTGATGCGCTACGCCTTATCA
>NZ_JAATUR010000035.1 GCF_011881725.1 Escherichia coli
TTAAAGTTCAAATGGTTGTTGTTTTATTGTCGTTGCTTGTATAGACAGGCATTGTATTTTTTGTTCTAATCCAAATTAATATATCTCAATAAATCTATTTTCCGTATCAATATATTAAGTCCTGACCAGTGACTCTGGAATGGAATCATGTGTTATCTCATAATTAAGGGATTTTTATGAACAAAAAAATACTTTCTCTGTTAGTGTCAGGAAGTCTTATAGCAGCGGTAAGTGCCAATGTATTTGCTGCAGATACTGGAGTGGTTAATTTTAACGGTAAAATTGTTGCCGATACTTGTGAAATTAATGTAAACGAGTCTAATAGCACAACAGGAACTGTCACTTTTGCAGATACTTACCCAGCGGATTATTCCGGGGATGGTGATGTTGGTACTTCAAAAGATTTTAAGATTGAGCTAATAAAATGCGATCCGTTGGTGACAAAACTAAACCTGACATTTTCTGGAGCGACAACGGATACTGGTTTCCTTCGTCTGAAAAATAGTGAAACGGGTGCCGGCAGCGCAACAAATGTGGGTATCACTGTGAAAAATAATAATGGCGGGTCCAGCGATGTAAAATTTGATGGATCAGTTCCTGATTTATCCACTGATGTTGATAATGCCGGAGACAGTACGCCAACAATATTTAATTACACGGCCGATGTTATCCAGGTTGGTAATGACGCGCCAACTGCGGGTAGATATGCCGCATCTGCAACGTTCGATGTGTTTTATCGTTAATACTCATGGTATTTGAAGGACTATCTGACCACGGAGGGTTATTTATGTCAGTTTTTTCGCGAATTTGTTTAGGATTTACATTCCTTCTTACGGTATTGCAAGTACAGGCAAGTATTGTTCTTGGTGGTACTCGTATTATCTATCCTTCAAATCAAAATGAAGTTCAAATTACATTAAAAAATAAAGATTCGCATGCGCGTTATCTGGTGCAAAGTTGGGTAAGTAATATTGATGGATCTAAAGCTCCTTTTCTCATTACACCTCCAGTTTATAAACTTGAAGAAAATCGTCAAACATTACTCCATGTTGTGTTTACAGGTGATAAAAATAAACTTCCTCAGGATAGAGAGAGTTTATTTATTGCAAATATAAAATCTGTTTCTGCTATGCCAGAAGAACTAAAAGATAAAAACACCTTGCAATTTGCAATGAAGGCACGACTTAAATTATTTTGGCGACCAGATTCTTTAGGTAATAATGATGCTCTTACGGCTTGGGAAAAACTTAAGTTTCATAAAGAAGCAGGGAAACTTATAGTAAAAAACCCAACGCCTTATTATGTTTCATTTAATGATCTTACTGTATCTGGAAAAAAATTATCCCTGCCGAGACTAAATCTGAACCTGGTGCATTATTAATGATGGTTGGTCCATTTTCTGAACAGCGGTTTAGTCTTCCTGCTGGAGCGGGAAGTATTGTTGAGTGGTCGGTGATAACTGACTACGGTTCAAGTTCCGGGAAACGACAGCAAAAGCTATAAATCACTGAAGTGTATTTATAATACATGGGCGCAAGGGAATTTATGCCGCTACCACTGCATCGTACATTTTTGTTAACTGGAATAACATTTGCTTTATCGGCAGTGTATTCATTGAGCTATGCACGGGATGAATTTAACCTTCGTATCCTGGAGTTAGGTAGTCCTCTTGAAAATACACAAGTATTGGAGGATTTTGTTAACAATAATAACTTAACTCCAGGGGTATATCTTACCTCTGTTATGTGGGGGCAAGATTATCTTGATAAGAGAAATATCACCTTCATTCTATCTTCGGATAATAAAAGTCTTATACCTCGTTTTACAAAGGCAGACCTCCGTGAATTTGGTCTTAAAGTTGATGCCATTCCAGCGTTACAAGTAATGAATGATGACGCTGATGTTGGTGATATCGCACAGATTATTGATGGCGCACGTTATGATTTTCAGTTAGACAGTCAAACGTTGTGGCTGCGGATCCCGCAAATCTATCAGAATGCGAGAGCCGCAGGGAGTATTGCACCGAAATACTGGAATGATGGTGAGAGTGCTGCCTGGTTAAGTTATTACGCCAGTGGTTCCCGGCAAAACAGTGATGGTGATAACCTGAATTCAAATTGGTTGAATTTAAATTCAGGGATTAATGTAGGTGTATGGCGGCTACGGAATAATACTGTTTACAGTGACTCTAATTGGGAGTCGATCAGCACCAGTTTGCAACGCGATATCAAAGCATTAAGAAGTCAGATGGAGGTCGGGCAAACTTTCACAAACGGCGATCTTTTTGACAGTGTGCAAATGACGGGGATAAAACTTGAAACTGATACCAGTATGTTGCCTGACAGTGAACAAGGTTTTGCCCCTGTCGTTCGTGGTATTGCTAACAGCGATGCACAAGTTGTGATTAAACAAAATGGCTATGTCATATACCAGACATGGGTATCGGCAGGGCCATTTGAAATTAAAGACTTAAGCCAGGTAACGGCAGGGTCCGATCTGGAAGTCACCATCAAAGAAACAAATGGGCAAGAACACAGTTTTATTCAGGCCAGTTCAACGGTTCCAATTTTACAGCGAGAAGGCGCATTAAAATATAGTTTTGCAGCTGGAAAATACCGTGACAGTGATAATAATAGTGAGACACCGGGTTTTGGAGTCGCAACAGCGATATATGGTTTGCCTTATGGAATAACTATTTATGGTGGCATACTTGGTGCTTCAATGTATCACTCTGGTGTAACAGGCGTTGGCGCTGATTTAGGCCGCCTGGGGTCGATATCCGTTGATATCACTGCAGCAAAAACGAAGTTTGATGATGGGCGCGATGATGCAACAGGGTTGTCATGGCGTGCACAGTATTCGAAAGATTTTCCAGATACTGATACGACAGTAACTTTGGCAAGCTACCGTTATTCAACACCACAATTTTATACTTTCCAGGAAGCACTTGATCAACGTAATACTCCTGATGACAAGAGTATTTACAGTTATCGGCAGACAAATAATCGGCGTAATCGTCTACAAATTAATCTTTCTCAAAATATAGGTCGTTGGGGCGCGGTTTACCTTAATGGTTATCAACAGGACTATTGGGGAATGCATGGGGCCGAGCGCAGTGTAGGAATGGGATACAGTACTACCTGGAGTGACATCAACTGGTCTGTTAATTACACACTAACAAAAACGCCAGGAATGGCTGGTGAGCAGCAATTTTCATTAACAATCAATATTCCTCTCTCTCGCTGGCTGCCGGGTTCATGGGCGATGTATAACGTAAACCGTTCCGATAGAAGTAATACGTCACATCAATTAGGTATTGGCGGTACAGCCCTGCAAGATAACAACCTCAGTTATAATTTGCAGCAAAGTTATACTGATAACAATGTAGGTTATGGCGCCAGCATGAATGGACGTTATCGTAGCTCTGTGGGGGAATTTGGCCTGGGATATAGCTATGATAAAAATAGTCGTCAATGGAATTACAGCGCACAGGGTGCAGTGGTTGCCCATCCTCATGGAGTAACATTAGGACAATCAGTGCAGGATTCATTCGCGATCGTGCATATTAATGAGGGTAGCAATGTAAAAGTACAAAATGCGCAAGGCGTTTATACCGATTATTGGGGAAATGCGATAGTTCCTAATATGACGAATTATCGACATAACACTATTACTGTGAATACTCAGGGGCTCGATAATCTTGATATTGCTGATGCAACCCAAGATGTTATTCCCTCAAAAGGTGCCGTTGTTGGTGTCGATTTTGCTGCACGTAGCGGAATGCGAGCCCTATTGACATTAGTCCACAATAAAGAACGTGTACCCTTTGGGGCATTGCTGACATTTGGGAATAGCACAGCGATTGTCGGTGAGGATGGTGAGGTCTATATTACTGGTGTGCAAGAGTCAACGTCATTTACGGTACAGTGGGGAAAAGAGATTAACCAGCAGTGTTCAGGGGTTGTAACTGTACCAGGTGAATACATCACTGGTATCTATAAATCTACAATAGATTGCCGATAAAAAACAGGACAGGAAAAATAATGAAGCCAGGATTCGCCTCTTATATACGAGCATTACTGACCATAATAATTCTTACCTGGGGCGTAATTCCTGCGGTTTTTGCCAGTTGTAGCATTGGTGGAAATGGCGGTAATCCGGCAAAAATAGAATTCTCCGTTCCTGCATTGGTTGTTAATAGTGATGCGGCTCCTGGAACGATTATTGCGACAGTAAGTGCGAACAGCCCTTCAATTTCTGTTTCCTGTTCGGCAAATGGTGAGATCTGGCAAGGATATACCGTATTGACAAACAGTGATATGCGTACTGATAACCCACTTCCTGATGTGTTTCAGACTAATGTTCCAGGAATCGGTTTTCGTGCGGCGTGGGCGAATAACACCAGTGCGCAACTCACCACCGGATCTCTGATGACGCCCTGGCATAAAGGCTCGTCAACAGTGATTAGAGGATATGTTTATCCGATTACAATACATGCAGCTATTCAGTTTGTTGTTACAGGACCCGTCGGTAATGGGACCATTGATACCAGCAAACTGGTTGCTGACTGGAAGTATGATAATCGTGTTATTGGACAGCTTCGCTTTAGTTCCGTTCCGGTAAATATTCAACCGGGGACATGCGACCTTATCGAAAAAAATATTACCGTTCCACTCACCGATATCGGCACAGATGATTTTGATGTTAATAATGTGTCACCCGTAGTATCTGATGATCGGTTTAAAATTCAGATTGAAAAATGTGCGCAGGATGTAAAAGTCGATTACCGCTTTACCTCATCAGGTTCTACTGGGGTAACGGGTAATAATATTCTTAATATTGAGTCCGGTTCAGGAATGGCTGAAGGGGTTGGTCTGCAGATCCTGAACAGTAGCAACAATGTAATGGTATTCGATACAGACTATACCGCCATTCAAAAAACGACTTTAAATCAAAATATTACTATTCCGTTAAAAGCACGCTACATCAAAACGGGTAGCGTCAAAAGTGGTCGCGTTAATTCTGTTGCCACCTTCGAAGTATTTTACCGATAAGCTTTCCCTCTTCTCATAAATGTTAATATTTAGTGGTTTTTTTATTTGATAGCGCACTAACATTAACATTTATGATTCAACTGGTTGTTTATTAACCCCTCAGGGACGCTCAGATTGCGTACCGCTTGCGAACCCGCCAGCGTTTCGAATATTATCTCATCTTTATAATAATCATTCTCGTTTACGTTATCATTCACTTTCATCAGAGATATACCAATGGCGCGTTACAAAACTGCTCAGCCAAAACACTCACTGCGCAAAATCGCAGTTGTAGTAGCCACAGCGGTTAGCGGCATGTCTGTTTATGCACAGGCAGCGGTTGAACCGAAAGAAGACACTATCACCGTTACCGCTGCACCTGCGCCGCAAGAAAGCGCATGGGGGCCGGCTGCGACTATTGCGGCGAAGCACTCTGCTACTGCGACTAAAACGGATACACCAATTGAAAAAACACCGCAGTCCATTTCAGTTGTGACAAATGAAGAGATGCAGATGCATCAATTTCAGTCTGTAAAAGAAGCATTAGGTTATACACCTGGTGTTACGGTTAGTAGTCGTGGTGCTTCTAATACATATGATTTTGTTATCATTCGTGGTTTCTCATCTGTTGGTCTGAATCAAAATAACTACCTTGATGGGCTAAAACTTCAGGGCAACTTTTATAACGATGCCGTGATTGATCCTTACATGCTCGAGAGAGTTGAACTGATGCGTGGGCCGACGTCTGTTCTCTATGGGAAAAGTAATCCTGGTGGGATTATTTCTATGGTGAGTAAACGTCCGACAACTGAACCCCTGAAAGAAATTCAGTTTAAAATGGGGACGGATAATCTGTTTCAGACCGGATTCGATTTCAGTGATGCACTGGATGATAACGGTGAGTTCTCCTACCGTTTGACTGGCCTCGCACGCTCAACAAACGAACAACAGAAAAACTCTGAATCTCAGCGTTATACCATTGCTCCATCATTCTCATGGCGTCCGGACGACAAAACCAATTTTACTTTCCTGTCCTATTTTCAGAACGAGCCAGAAACGGGTTATTACGGTTGGTTGCCGAAAGAGGGGACCGTTGAGCCATTGCCTAATGGTAAACGTCTGCCGACTGACTTCAATGAAGGTGCGTCGAATAATACATACTCCCGTAACCAGAAAATGGTGGGATATAGTTTCGAACATGGTTTTAATGACACCTTCACCGTGCGTCAGAATCTGCGTTTCAGTGAAATGAAAACCTCACAGAAAAGTGTTTATGGCACAGGGATTGCCGGCGATGGTCATACCCTAAACCGCGGAACAGTGGTGGATAATGAGCGTCTACAAAACTTTAGCGTTGATACCCAACTTGAAAGTAAGTTTGCTACAGGTGACGTCGAGCATACTTTGCTGACAGGGGTTGACTTCATGCGTATGCGCAATGATATCAATGCCAGCTTTGGATCTGCACCATCCATCGATCTTTATAACAAATATCATCCTGAATACTTTGCATTTGGTAACGCAGAGCCATACCAGATGAATGAAAGCAAACAAACAGGTATTTATGTTCAGGATCAGGCGGAATGGAACAAATGGGTATTCACTCTGGGGGGACGCTACGATTGGTCTAAGCAAGCGACCACTGTTCGTGAAAACTCTGATACGCCGACTGAAGGTTATATTGAGCGCAATGATCATCAGTTCACCTGGCGCGGTGGTGTAAATTACTTATTCGATAATGGTATTTCACCTTACTTTATCTATAGCCAGTCCTTTGAACCGAGTGCTTTCGATCTGTGGAGCAACCCGCGCGTTTCCTATAAGCCATCGAAAGGTGAACAGTATGAAGCTGGCGTAAAATATGTTCCGAATGATATGCCGGTCGTTGTTACGGGCGCAGTCTATCAATTGACGAAAACAAATAACCTGACAGCAGACCCAACAAACCCATTAGCGCAAGTCCCTGCAGGTGAGATTCGCGCTCGTGGTGTGGAACTTGAAGCAAAAGCGGCGTTAAATGCCAATATTAACTTGACGGCTTCTTATACATACACCGATGCGGAATACACCAAAGACACCAATCTCAAAGGTAAAACACCAGAACAAGTACCGGAGCATATGGCATCTCTCTGGGGGGATTATACTTTCAATGAAGGGCCTCTTTCTGGTTTAACATTGGGAACCGGTGGTCGTTTTATTGGTTCCAGCTATGGTGATCCGGCAAACACTTTTAAAGTGGGTAGCGCAGCTGTAATGGATGCTGTTGTAAAATATGATCTAGCACGCTTTGGTATGGCGGGATCCAGCCTTGCTGTTAACGTCAACAATTTGCTCGATCGTGAATATGTTGCCAGTTGCTTCCAGACCTATGGCTGCTTCTGGGGCGCAGAACGTCAGGTCGTTGCAACTGCAACCTTCCGTTTCTAATTTCTCTTTTGGGGCACGGATTTCCGTGCCCGTTTCACAAGTTGGCTGTTATGCAGGAATACACGAATCATTCCGATACCACTTTTGCACTGCGTAATATCTCCTTTCGTGTGCCCGGGCGCACGCTTTTGCATCCGCTGTCGTTAACCTTTCCTGCCGGGAAAGTGACCGGTCTGATTGGTCACAATGGTTCAGGTAAATCCACACTGCTCAAAATGCTTGGTCGTCATCAGCCACCGTCGGAAGGCGAAATTCTTCTTGATGCCCAGCCGCTGGAAAGCTGGAGCAGTAAAGCGTTCGCCCGCAAAGTGGCTTATTTGCCGCAGCAGCTCCCTCCGGCAGAAGGGATGACCGTGCGTGAACTGGTGGCGATTGGTCGTTACCCGTGGCATGGCGCACTAGGGCGCTTTGGCGCGGCAGATCGCGAAAAGGTCGAAGAGGCGATTTCGCTGGTTGGGTTAAAACCGCTGGCGCATCGGCTGGTCGATAGCCTCTCCGGCGGCGAACGTCAGCGGGCGTGGATCGCCATGCTGGTGGCGCAGGATAGCCGTTGTCTGTTGCTTGACGAACCGACCTCGGCGCTGGATATCGCCCACCAGGTTGACGTGCTGGCGCTGGTGCATCGTTTAAGTCAGGAGCGGGGGCTGACGGTCATTGCTGTGCTGCACGATATCAATATGGCGGCGCGCTACTGTGATTATCTGGTCGCCCTGCGTGGCGGTGAAATGATTGCTCAGGGAACACCTGCGGAAATTATGCGCGGGGAAACCCTCGAAATGATTTATGGCATCCCGATGGGTATTTTGCCGCATCCGGCGGGTGCCGCACCTGTGAGTTTTGTTTATTGATGAGCGGCTTACCTCTAATTTCGCGCCGCCGACTGTTAACGGCGATGGCGCTTTCTCCGTTGTTATGGCAGATGAATACCGCCCACGCGGCGGCTATTGATCCAAATCGTATTGTGGCGCTGGAGTGGTTGCCGGTGGAATTATTGCTGGCGCTCGGCATCGTCCCTTACGGTGTGGCGGATACCATCAATTATCGATTGTGGGTCAGCGAACCGCCATTGCCGGAATCGGTGATTGACGTTGGTTTGCGCACCGAACCTAATCTTGAACTGCTGACCGAAATGAAACCGTCGTTTATGGTCTGGTCGGCCGGATATGGCCCTTCGCCAGAAATGCTGGCACGTATTGCGCCGGGGCGCGGATTTAACTTCAGCGACGGCAAACAGCCGCTGGCGATGGCGCGTAAATCGCTAACGGAAATGGCGGAGTTGCTTAACCTGCAAAGCGCAGCGGAAAGGCATTTAGCGCAATATGAAGACTTTATCCGCAGTATGAAACCCCGCTTTGTGACGCGTGGTGCGCGCCCGCTGTTACTGACGACGCTTATTGATCCGCGCCATATGTTGGTGTTCGGTCCAAACAGCCTGTTCCAGGAAATTCTCGATGAGTACGGCATTCCAAATGCCTGGCAGGGGGAAACCAACTTTTGGGGCAGTACCGCCGTCAGTATCGATCGTCTGGCAGCGTATAAAGATGTTGATGTGCTCTGTTTTGATCACGACAACAGCAAAGACATGGACGCGCTAATGGCGACGCCGCTGTGGCAGGCAATGCCATTTGTCCGTGCCGGACGTTTTCAGCGCGTACCCGCAGTCTGGTTTTATGGCGCTACGCTCTCGGCCATGCACTTTGTGCGTATTCTGGATAATGCCATCGGAGGTAAAGCGTGAGTAAACGGATTGCGCTTTTCCCAGCATTATTGCTGGCGCTGTTGGTCATTGCAGCAGCGGCTCTGACCTGGATGAACTTCTCGCAGGCGCTGCCGCGTAACCAGTGGACGCAGGCCACCTGGTCGCCGGATATTGACGTCATTGAGCAGATGATTTTTCACTACAGTTTGCTGCCGCGTCTGGCGATTTCGCTTCTGGTGGGCGCGGGCCTGGGGCTGGTGGGCGTACTGTTTCAGCAAGTGCTGCGTAACCCGCTGGCGGAACCGACCACTCTGGGCGTTGCAACGGGCGCGCAACTGGGAATTACCGTCACGACGCTCTGGGCAATTCCTGGTGCGATGGCGAGCCAGTTTGCCGCGCTGGCAGGGGCTTGTGCAGTTGGCTTAATCGTCTTTGGCGTCGCGTGGGGGAAACGGCTTTCGCCGGTAACGTTGATTCTTGCGGGGCTGGTGGTGAGCCTTTATTGCGGGGCAATCAATCAGTTACTGGTTATTTTCCATCATGACCAGTTGCAAAGCATGTTCCTGTGGAGCACCGGAACGCTGACGCAAACTGATTGGGGCGGCGTTGAGCGTTTATGGCCGCAACTGCTCGGCGGCGTGATGCTGACGTTACTGCTCCTTCGCCCATTAACCCTGATGGGGCTTGATGATGGCGTGGCGCGCAATCTCGGGCTGGCCTTGTCACTGGCGCGTCTGGCGGCGCTGTCGCTGGCGATTGTTATCAGTGCTCTGCTGGTAAATGCGGTGGGGATTATCGGCTTTATCGGTTTGTTCGCGCCGTTGTTGGCGAAAATGCTGGGCGCGCGGCGACTGCTGCCGCGGCTGATGCTGGCGTCGCTGATTGGTGCGCTGATCCTCTGGCTTTCCGATCAAATTATCCTCTGGCTGACTCGCGTGTGGATGGAAGTGTCTACCGGTTCGGTCACTGCGTTGATTGGTGCGCCGCTGCTGCTGTGGCTGTTGCCGCGTTTACGCAGCATTAGCGCGCCGGATATGAAGGTTAACGATCGGGTAGCGAGTGAACGCCAACATGTGCTGGCGTTTGCTCTCGCTGGCGGCGTTCTGCTGTTGATTGCTGTGGTGGTGGCGCTATCGTTTGGTCGTGATGCGCATGGCTGGACGTGGGCGAGCGGAGCGATGCTTGAGGATTTAATGCCCTGGCGCTGGCCGCGAATTATGGCGGCACTGTTTGCGGGGGTAATGCTGGCGGTGGCGGGCTGTATTATTCAGCGGCTGACCGGAAACCCGATGGCAAGCCCAGAGGTGTTAGGGATTAGCTCCGGCGCGGCGTTTGGCGTGGTGTTGATGTTGTTTTTAGTGCCAGGCAATGCCTTCGGTTGGTTGCTGCCTGCGGGAAGTCTCGGTGCGGCGGTGACCTTGTTGATCATTATGATCGCCGCCGGGCGCGGTGGTTTTTCCCCGCATCGCATGTTACTGGCGGGGATGGCGTTAAGCACCGCGTTCACCATGCTTTTGATGATGTTGCAGGCGAGTGGTGACCCGCGAATGGCGCAAGTGCTGACCTGGATTTCCGGTTCGACCTACAATGCCACCGATGCGCAGGTCTGGCGCACCGGAATTGTGATGGTGATTTTGCTGGCGATTACCCCGTTGTGCCGCCGCTGGCTGACTATTTTACCGCTGGGCGGTGATACCGCACGGGCTGTGGGAATGGCGCTGACGCCGACACGAATTGCGTTGCTGATGTTAGCGGCCTGTCTGACAGCGACCGCGACGATGACGATTGGACCGTTGAGTTTTGTTGGTCTGATGGCGCCGCATATCGCGCGGATGATGGGCTTTCGACGGACAATGCCGCATATTGTTATTTCGGCACTGGTGGGTGGTTTACTGCTGGTATTCGCTGACTGGTGTGGGCGGATGGTGCTGTTTCCGTTCCAGATCCCGGCGGGACTGCTGTCGACGTTTATCGGCGCACCGTATTTTATCTATTTATTGAGAAAGCAAAGCCGTTAATTTATCCATATAACGGCCCTGCCCAAGGTCGGATAAGGCGTTTACGTTGCATCCGACAACCAATGCCCGATGCGACGCTGGCGCGTCTTATCGGGCGTACAATCGGCTCAGAACCGTAGGTCGGATAAGGCGTTCACGCCGCATCCGACAATCAATGCTGGATCACAACTTCGCAAACACCCGACGTGCAGCATCGATGGTGTTATTGATATCTTCCATGCTGTGCGCCACAGACATAAAGCCCGCTTCAAACGCCGACGGCGCCAGGTAAACACCTTCGTCCAGCATCATATGGAAGAAACGCTTAAAGCGCTCGACGTCACAGGCCATCACATCCTGATAGCACGTCACTGACCCGGCATCGGTAAAGAAAATACCGAACATGCCGCCAACGTGGTTAACGACCAGTGGGATACCCGCTTCTTCTGCCGCTTCCAGCAGGCCTTCTGCCAGACGTGTTGTCAGTTCATCCAGCGTCTCGTGAACGCCCGGCTGCGCGACTTCATTCAGACAGGCGAAACCGGCTGCCATCGCAATTGGGTTACCAGAAAGCGTACCTGCCTGATAGACCGGACCCGTCGGGGCCAGCGCATCCATCACATCACGACGACCGCCGAAGGCGCCAACGGGCATTCCGCCGCCGATGATTTTGCCGAGGCAGGTTAAATCTGGCACCACGCCGTAATAATCCTGCGCCCCCGCCAGAGCAACGCGGAAGCCAGTCATCACTTCGTCGATGATCAGCAACGCGCCAAATTCGTCACACAGCGCGCGCAGACCCGGCAGGAATTCCGGCAGCGGCGGAACACAGTTCATGTTGCCTGCCACTGGCTCGACGATAATACAGGCAATCTCTTGCGGGTATTGCTCAAACGCAGCGCGTACGGATGCCAGATCGTTATAAGTGCAGGTTAATGTATGTTTAGCGAAATCCGCCGGAACACCCGGAGAGTTTGGCTGACCTAAAGTCAGTGCGCCAGAACCGGCTTTCACCAGCAGGCAGTCGGCGTGACCGTGGTAGCACCCTTCGAATTTAATGATTTTGTCACGGCCAGTAAAACCACGGGCCAGGCGGATGGCGCTCATCGTCGCTTCGGTGCCAGAGTTCACCATACGCACCATATCCATTGTTGGCACCAACTCCGTCACCAGTGCCGCCATTTTCACTTCCATTTCCGTCGGCGCGCCAAAACTTAAACCGCGCTCGGCGGCTTCAATTACTGCATTGCGGATTGCCGGATGGTTATGGCCCAGCACCATCGGCCCCCAGGAACCGACATAATCGATATAGGCTTTGCCATCAACATCGTACAGATAAGCGCCGTCCGCTTTTTCGATAAACAGTGGAGTACCGCCCACGCCAGTAAAGGCGCGAACAGGGGAGTTCACACCGCCAGGGATCAGCTCGCGCGCTGCGCTGTAAAGATTTTCAGACTTACTCATGGAGGGTTCCTGATTCGTAGAAAAAGTGAATGGCTGCTATTCTATGTTATTCATAACAAGTTAAATACTCGTCAAACATCAGGTTGTTTGTGCTGGTACAATCCTGATTTCTTAGAGTATAAAAGTTTTGTGCATCTGAAACATTATGCTTTGCAAAGGATTTTCATGGAATGTACGAGTAAAATGCCGTCATCTTATTTGTATGACCAATATGTGATCATCGGATGAAAACTGATACTCCCTCTTATGAAACACCGCAGGCCGCGCGTCTGCGACGCAGACAACTTATTCGCCAACTACTTGAGCGCGATAAAACCCCGTTAGCCATTTTGTTTATGGCGGCGGTCGTCGGCACCCTTGTCGGGCTTGCGGCAGTTGCTTTTGACAAAGGCGTCGCCTGGTTGCAGAACCAACGTATGGGCGCGTTGGTACATACTGCCGATAATTACCCATTACTGTTAGCCGTTGCCTTTCTGTGTTCGGCAGTGCTGGCAATGTTCGGCTACTTTCTGGTACGCAAATACGCACCGGAAGCGGGGGGATCGGGTATCCCGGAAATTGAAGGCGCGCTGGAAGATCAACGCCCCGTTCGCTGGTGGCGCGTATTACCGGTGAAATTCTTTGGTGGGCTGGGGACACTAGGCGGAGGCATGGTATTGGGGCGCGAAGGGCCAACCGTGCAGATCGGCGGTAACATTGGTCGGATGGTGCTTGATGTTTTCCGCATGAAAGGTGATGAAGCTCGCCATACGTTGCTGGCAACTGGCGCAGCGGCGGGTCTGGCGGCGGCCTTTAACGCGCCGCTGGCGGGTATTCTGTTTATTATTGAAGAGATGCGTCCGCAGTTTCGCTATACGCTAATTTCGATTAAAGCGGTATTTATTGGCGTCATTATGTCGACCATTATGTACCGGATTTTTAATCACGAAGTTACGCTGATTGACGTCGGTAAACTTTCTGACGCGCCGCTCAATACGCTATGGCTTTATCTGATCCTCGGTATTATTTTTGGCATCTTTGGCCCTATTTTTAATAAATGGGTGCTGGGAATGCAGGATTTGCTGCACCGCGTACACGGCGGCAATATTACCAAATGGGTGTTAATGGGTGGTGCGATTGGCGGTCTGTGTGGATTACTGGGTTTTATCGCGCCAGCAACCTCCGGCGGCGGTTTTAACCTGATCCCTATCGCTACGGCGGGGAATTTCAGCATGGGAATGCTGGTGTTTATCTTCGTCGCGCGGGTCATTACTACCTTACTTTGCTTCTCTTCCGGCGCGCCGGGCGGTATTTTCGCACCGATGCTGGCGCTGGGTACTGTGCTGGGAACCGCTTTCGGAATGGTTGTCGTTGAGCTGTTTCCGCAATATCACCTTGAAGCGGGGACGTTTGCTATTGCCGGTATGGGGGCGTTACTGGCGGCATCCATTCGCGCGCCGTTAACGGGGATCCTCCTGGTACTGGAGATGACCGATAACTATCAGCTCATTTTGCCAATGATTATTACCGGTCTTGGCGCAACACTATTAGCACAATTTACCGGCGGGAAACCGCTATACTCGGCGATTCTTGCGCGTACGCTGGCAAAACAGGAAGCGGAACAACTGGCGCGAAGCAAGGCCGCATCAGCCAGCGAGAATACTTGAACGAAATACCAGGGTATTAGA
This sequence comes from Escherichia coli, assembly GCF_011881725.1. Lineage (GTDB taxonomy): Bacteria > Pseudomonadota > Gammaproteobacteria > Enterobacterales > Enterobacteriaceae > Escherichia > Escherichia coli_E. The sequence goes on from NZ_JAATUR010000035.1 coordinate 14,288, forward strand.
TAATGGCGCTTATTATTGGGTTAGAATTTGCCCAATTGCCGATGTCGTTTGGAGCAAAATATGAGTGATGACGTAGCACTGCCGCTGGAGTTTACCGACGCAGCAGCCAACAAAGTTAAAAGCCTGATCGCTGACGAAGATAACCCGAATCTGAAATTACGCGTGTATATCACCGGTGGCGGTTGCAGCGGCTTCCAGTATGGTTTCACCTTTGATGATCAGGTGAACGAAGGCGATATGACCATTGAAAAACAGGGCGTTGGCCTGGTCGTTGACCCAATGAGCCTGCAATATCTGGTTGGCGGTTCCGTTGATTATACTGAAGGACTGGAAGGTTCTCGTTTCATCGTGACCAACCCGAACGCGAAAAGCACCTGCGGTTGCGGTTCTTCCTTCAGCATCTAATCTGTTGTTAATGTGCCGGATAAACTATCCGGCACATCTTCTTTCTTCAACGCCCATTCTCATCCAGCGCAAACGTCGGTAGTTTCAGATGCCAACGGATAGCCGCCAGTCGAATCAAGAGCGTGACCACCATCCCCATCATACTGGCCGTTTCTAACGGGACGGAAAACGTATAATAAGCCGTAGCGTGGACAATACCGCCGATAATACAGGCTGTTGCGTAGATTTCTGTACGTAAAATCATGGGAATTTCACGAGCCAGCACATCGCGAATAATCCCGCCGCCAACGCCCGTAATCACGCCCATACATACTGCAATCAATGGACCCGCATCCGCATTAAAGGCTTTGTTGACGCCAATACCAACAAATACTGCCAACCCAACAGCATCCAGCACCGGTAGCATCCATTTCGGCAAGCGTCTTGGCTGGCGTACCAGGACGATGGTCAGCATGCTGGTTACCATTGCAACGACCAGATCGGTGGGATCTTTCACCCAAAATACCGGACCGTGATCCAGCGCCATGTCGCGAATGGTTCCGCCGCCTACCGCGGTAACCACACCTAATACCAGGACGCCAAAAGGGTCCATACGCAATTTTCCGGCAAGTAAAACGCCGGAGATAGCAAATACTGCTGTGCCGACTATATCCAGCCAATAGACGAGCATTGTTCAATCCCCACTGAGCACCTGAAAAGGTCAGGCGCTAATTCACTTGTGAAAGCGCATTACAGAGTTGTTGTGCAGCGAGGATAATACGTGGGCTTGCGCGTTCAAACCAGTCACTTGTGAGAGGAATAATGGGAATTTTGAGCTGTTCACCCCAGTATTGCTCGATTTTAGGAGTTTGGTCCAATCCGCCAGTGATGACAATTGCCTGTGGCGCGCGTGCTAATACCTGTTCGCGGCTAACCTGCGGCCAGGGGACACGGCTGTTTTTAAAGATGTTTTCTCCACCGCAAACTTCCAGTACCTGGTTCTGAATCGACTCTTTTCCGCTGGTGAACGGCGGATTAATGCCGAATTGTAAGAAAACACGTTTTTTAGGTTTATCGGAGAATTTGGCTTTGAGTTGCGCATACTGTTCCAGCAAGGTTTGCGCGGCTTTCTCGGCCTTGTCAGGTTGCGGGCTCCAGGGGGCCAGTTGACGTAACGCATCGGCAATTTGCTCAATGCTTGTCGCATCGACCCACATGACTTTTATTCCCAGCGAGGCAAGCTGGTTAACCTGCCGCTCGGCGTTCCCTCCGCGCCAGGCGACGACCAGATCGGGCTTTAACGCCACAATGCGTTCCAGATTCATCCCCTGCCAGGTGGAGACCTGCTCTATCTTCTGTGCTTCTGGCGGGTAGTCGGAATAACTGCTGACCCCTACTGGCGTGATCCCGGCGGCAAACGCGAGTTCGGTGTTAGCGGGGGAAAGTGTGATGACACGCGGCGCGGCGTTGAGCCACAGTGGCGCGAGAAAAGACAGGGCGACCAGCGCCCTGAATAGTGACTTAGCCATGAGCCAGTTTCTGCACCAGTGACTCAACCATCAGGCTGGACTGTTTGGCAGCAACGGCCAGGAACTCGTCGAAGCTAAGGTGAGACTGTTGATCGGCGACGTCAGAGATAGCGCGCACCACCACAAACGGGACGTTAAAATTGTGGCAAACGTGAGCAATAGCCGTCGCTTCCATTTCTACTGCAATGGCCTGTGGGAAATTGTGGCGGATTTTCGCCAGACCAACAGAGCCGTTGATGAAAGCGTCACCGCTGACAATCAGGCCACGTACAGCGTTAAGATTCAGTTCGGCAATGCAGGACTCGGCGGCAGCGATCAGTTTATCGTCAGCTTTGAAGCCTGCAGGGCAACCAGGCATTTGGCCATATTCATAGCCAAATGCTGTGACATCCGCGTCGTGATAACGTGCTTCGTCCGAGACAACGATATCGCCCACTTTCAGCGTTGGTGCCAGGCCACCCGCGGAGCCAGTGTTAATAATCACATCTGGCTTGCAGTGTTCCAGCAGCAGAGTTGCGCCCAACGCCGCAGCAACTTTACCAATGCCTGATTTCAGAAGCGCAACCTCGGTTCCATTCAGTTGGCCGGTATAGATTTCGCAACCGCCCAGGCTGATAGTTTGACGGTTTTCGATTTTGTCACGCAGCAGCGTAACTTCTTCTTCCATTGCACCAATGATGCCGATTTTCATAGATTTACTCGCGATAAGCTCGATTTGAAGGCATAGTTTATCATGCGCTTGAGGGGAAGCGTATTTCTCACGCGGGAGAGGACATGGCACAGATTGATTTCCGAAATAAAATAAACTGGCATCGTCGTTATCGTTCACCGCAGGGCGTTAAAACTGAACATGAGATCCTGCGGATCTTCGAGAGCGATCGCGGGCGTATTATTAACTCCCCCGCGATTCGCCGTCTGCAACAAAAGACCCAGGTCTTTCCACTTGAGCGCAATGCCGCCGTGCGCACGCGCCTTACCCATTCTATGGAAGTGCAGCAGGTGGGGCGTTATATCGCTAAAGAGATTTTAAGCCGCCTGAAAGAGCTTAAATTGCTGGAGGCTTACGGTCTGGACGAGTTGACCGGGCCGTTTGAAAGCATTGTCGAAATGTCGTGCCTGATGCATGACATAGGAAATCCGCCGTTTGGTCATTTTGGCGAGGCGGCCATTAATGACTGGTTTCGTCAGCGTTTGTACCCAGCGGATGCCGAAAGCCAGCCATTAACCGACGATCGCTGTAGCGTGGCAGCGTTGCGATTGAGGGAAGGGGAGGAGCCGCTCAACGAGCTGCGGCGAAAAATTCGGCAGGACTTATGCCATTTTGAAGGTAATGCGCAGGGTATTCGTCTGGTGCATACATTGATGCGGATGAATCTTACCTGGGCCCAGGTAGGCGGTATTTTAAAATATACCCGTCCGGCGTGGTGGCGTGGTGAAACGCCCGAGACTCACGATTATTTAATGAAAAAGCCGGGCTATTACCTTTCTGAAGAATTCTATATTGCGCGTTTACGTAAAGAACTTAATTTAGCCCTTTACAGTCGCTTCCCATTAACTTGGATTATGGAAGCTGCCGACGATATATCTTATTGTGTGGCTGATCTTGAAGATGCGGTAGAAAAAAGAATATTTACCGTTGAACAGCTTTATCATCATCTACATGAGGCGTGGGGCCAGCATGAGAACGGTTCGCTGTTTGTGCAGGTGGTAGAAAATGCCTGGGAAAAATCGCGCTCAAATAGCTTAAGTCGTAGCACGGAAGATCAGTTTTTTATGTATTTACGCGTAAATACCTTAAATAAACTGGTGCCGTATGCGGCACAACGATTTATTGATAACTTACCTGCAATTTTTGCCGGAACCTTTAATCATGCACTTTTGGAAGATGCCAGCGAATGTAGCCAGTTGCTGAAGCTATATAAAAATGTCGCTGTAAAACATGTGTTTAGCCATCCAGATGTCGAGCAGCTTGAATTGCAAGGCTACCGGGTGATTAGCGGTTTATTAGAGATATATCGACCGTTGTTAAACATGTCGTTATCAGACTTTACCGAACTTGTTGAAAAAGAACGTGTGAAACGTTTCCCTATTGAAACGCGTTTATTCCATAAGCTCTCAACGCGCCATCGCCTGGCTTATGTCGAGGCTGTCAGTAAATTATCGTCAGATTCACTTGAGTTCCCGCTATGGGAATATTATTACCGCTGCCGCCTGTTACAGGATTATATCAGCGGGATGACAGACCTTTATGCGTGGGATGAATACCGACGTCTGATGGCCGTAGAACAATAACCAGGCTTTTGTAAAGACGGACAATAAATTTTTACTTTTTGCAGAAACTTTAGTTCGGAACTTCGCGCTATAAAACGAATCTGAAGAACACAGCAATTTTGCGTTATCTGTTAATCGAGACTGAAATACATGAAAAAAACCACATTAGCACTGAGTGCACTGGCTCTGAGTTTAGGTTTGGCGTTATCTCCGCTCTCTGCAACAGCGGCTGAGACTTCTTCAGCAACGACAGCCCAGCAGATGCCAAGCCTTGCACCGATGCTCGAAAAGGTGATGCCTTCAGTGGTCAGCATTAACGTAGAAGGTAGCACAACCGTTAATACGCCGCGTATGCCGCGTAACTTCCAGCAGTTCTTCGGTGATGATTCTCCGTTCTGCCAGGACGGTTCTCCGTTCCAGAGTTCTCCGTTCTGCCAGGGGGGTCAGGGCGGTAACGGCGGTGGCCAGCAACAAAAATTTATGGCGCTGGGTTCTGGCGTCATCATTGATGCCGATAAAGGCTATGTCGTAACTAACAACCACGTTGTTGATAACGCGACGGTGATTAAAGTTCAGCTGAGCGATGGCCGTAAGTTCGACGCGAAGATGGTCGGCAAAGATCCGCGCTCTGATATTGCGCTGATCCAGATCCAGAATCCGAAAAACCTGACCGCGATTAAGATGGCGGATTCCGATGCGCTGCGCGTGGGGGATTACACTGTCGCTATCGGTAACCCATTTGGTCTGGGCGAGACGGTAACTTCCGGTATCGTCTCTGCACTGGGACGTAGTGGTCTGAACGCCGAAAACTACGAAAACTTCATCCAGACCGATGCAGCGATCAACCGTGGTAACTCCGGTGGTGCGCTGGTTAACCTGAACGGTGAACTGATCGGTATTAACACCGCGATCCTTGCACCGGATGGCGGTAACATCGGTATCGGTTTTGCTATCCCGAGCAACATGGTGAAAAACCTGACCTCGCAGATGGTGGAATACGGCCAGGTGAAACGCGGCGAGTTGGGCATTATGGGGACCGAGCTGAACTCTGAACTGGCGAAAGCGATGAAAGTTGACGCCCAGCGTGGCGCTTTCGTAAGCCAGGTTCTGCCGAACTCCTCCGCTGCAAAAGCGGGCATTAAAGCAGGTGATGTGATCACCTCACTGAACGGTAAGCCGATCAGCAGCTTTGCCGCGCTGCGTGCTCAGGTAGGTACTATGCCGGTAGGCAGTAAACTGACTCTGGGCTTGCTGCGCGATGGTAAGCAGGTCAATGTAAATCTGGAACTGCAGCAGAGCAGCCAGAGTCAAGTTGATTCCAGCTCCATCTTCAACGGCATTGAAGGCGCTGAAATGAGCAATAAAGGCAAAGATCAGGGTGTGGTCGTGAACAACGTGAAAACCGGCACTCCGGCTGCGCAGATTGGCCTGAAAAAAGGTGATGTGATTATTGGCGCGAACCAGCAGACAGTGAAAAATATCGCTGAACTGCGTAAAGTTCTCGACAGCAAGCCGTCAGTGCTGGCGCTGAACATTCAGCGCGGCGATAGCACCATCTACCTGTTAATGCAGTAATCTCCCTCAACCCCTTCCTGCAAACGGGAAGGGGTTCTATTTCCAATCTGTGACCCCCTCCACAACTCCATATTTCTCTGTCGTCCTTTGTGCATTTGCACAATGCCGTGTGTTCAATACTTCCTTATGCTAAGCCGTGCACAACGGAGGGGTTATGGCTGGCTGGCATCTTGATACCAAAATGGCGCAGGATATCGTGGCGCGCACCATGCGCATCATCGATACCAATATCAACGTAATGGATGCTCGCGGGCGAATTATCGGCAGCGGCGATCGCGAGCGTATTGGTGAATTGCACGAAGGTGCATTACTGGTACTTTCGCAAGGGCGGGTGGTCGATATCGATGACGCGGTGGCTCGCCATCTACATGGCGTACGTCAGGGGATTAACCTGCCGTTACGACTGGAAGGCGAGATTGTCGGCGTTATCGGTTTGACTGGTGAACCAGAGAATCTGCGCAAATACGGCGAACTGGTCTGCATGACGGCAGAAATGATGCTGGAACAGTCCAGGTTAATGCACTTGCTGGCGCAGGATAGCCGTTTGCGTGAAGAGTTGGTGATGAACCTGATTCAGGCCGAGGAGAATACTCCCGCACTGACTGAATGGGCGCAACGGCTGGGGGTCGATCTCAATCAACCCCGCGTGGTGGCCATTGTTGAGGTCGACAGCGGTCAGCTCGGCGTAGACAGCGCAATGGCAGAGTTGCAGCAACTGCAGAATGCACTCACTACGCCGGAACGCAATAATCTGGTGGCGATAGTCTCGCTAACCGAAATGGTGGTGTTGAAACCCGCGTTGAATCCGTTTGGGCGCTGGGATGCGGAAGACCATCGTAAACGAGTTGAACAACTCATTACCCGCATGAAAGAGTACGGTCAGTTGCGCTTTCGAGTTTCGCTGGGTAACTATTTTACCGGTCCTGGCAGTATTGCCCGTTCTTATCGTACTGCGAAAACAACGATGATGGTGGGCAAGCAACGGATGCCAGAAAATCGCTGCTATTTTTATCAGGATCTGATGCTACCGGTATTGCTGGACAGCTTGCGTGGTGACTGGCAAGCCAACGAGCTGGCGCGACCACTGGCACGGCTAAAAGCGATGGATAATAACGGCTTGCTGCGCCGCACACTGGCAGCGTGGTTTCGTCATAATGTACAGCCACTGGCAACGTCAAAGGCGCTGTTTATCCATCGTAATACTCTGGAGTATCGGCTTAATCGCATATCGGAATTGACTGGGCTTGATTTAGGCAATTTTGATGACAGGTTGCTGCTGTATGTTGCGTTGCAACTGGATGAGGAGCGGTAGAGGTATTACAAAATTAAAGCCGGGTGATGCTTTACCCGGCTTACGGAATGACATTATTCACCCTTATTTGCGCGTCAGTTTTTCCAGGTCCGCTTCAATCTCACTGATCTTATTGGTCACTACTGACTCCAGGTGACGTAAATCGTCGAGGATCTTACGCTTAAGATCAACTTCGCTGCGGTCACGCTGGCAGATTTGATCAAGTTCATCAATGATATAACGCAGATTCGGGCTGATTTCCTGCACTTCTTTATAACCCTGACCCACACCATCGGCGACCACTGTTTTACGCTGACGCGGATATTTAAACTTCACGCTCTTAGCGAAAAACTCGCCTTTGTCTTTCTGAAAATAAATTTTCAGAATATCGTTGTTGGCTTCCTGCCGGAGGCTGTAACGATCAATTTCTTCAGGATTGGTAATACCCAGACTTTTCAGATTGTCGTACATAGCGTTACCTCAAAATGAGTCAGTAAATTGTGCTTATCTTAGCATTTGGCCTGGCCCGCCCGGCTCGACTGTGATCGCAGAAAGCCTTTTCTTCCAGACTTCTATCATGGCGTAAAATTAAAAAAATTACCTGCTTTATTCTGGCGATAAGTTTTACGCTCTATACCAGTTCCAGCAACGTCACTTCCGGACGGCAATTCAGCCGCAGCCCATACAAACTTCCTACGCCACGAGTGGTATAGATGTGTCGTTCGCCAAAAGCATTTAACCCTGCGACATAGCGTTTATCCTCAACTGGCGCAAAAGGTTCGCCAACTAACGGCATGTGTAACTGACCGCCGTGAGTATGACCACAGAGCATCAGATCCCACGCTTCATTACGCATAACTTCTTTGCTGTCGGGATTATGCGCCAGCACCAGTCTTGGCAGATTGGCTTCGCTGGCGGGAGGCGGTTTGCATTGTCCGGCCCATAAATCACCAGTGCCAACCAGTTCAAATTGCTGCTTCTGAGTGGTGATTAGAGTGGATTCGTTAAATAACACCGTGATCCCCGCCGATTTTAATGCCTCGCCAATTAAGCGATTTTTCTCCGTTCCCACGGGGCGATCGTGATTGCCATAACAGGCAAATGTCGGCGCACATTCGGCGAGGGGGGAGAGTACGTCACTAAACGCCGAAAAATTCAGCGGTATATCAAATAATACGTAATCGCCGCCCAGCAATATCAAATCGGGCTTTTGTTCTACGCCAAGAGCAATCGCGTCAGAAATCAGGCTTAAAGGAACAAAACGAGAGTAATGGAGATCGGCCAGAAAAAGAATTTTGAAAGGTGCAGCGTTGTCGTTAAAAAAGGTGAGGCGGTGATGGATTAATTCAAGCCAGCCTGGTTCCCAGTAATGCATATAACTGAAACCAGAGCCAGCGACTAACGTCGCGGTGGCTGCCTGTAAAAACCGTCGGCGTGAAATCATCGCTTATCCCTGCAAAAAAAAATCGGGCAGCGTCGTGCTGCCCGTGTGCATACGTTTAGTCGATGGTACGCAGCAGTTCGTTAATACCAACTTTACCGCGAGTTTTCGCGTCAACTTTCTTGACGATGACTGCACAGTAGAGGCTGTATTTGCCATCTTTCGACGGCAGGTTGCCGGATACCACCACAGAACCTGCCGGAACGCGACCGTAGTGGATTTCGCCGGTTTCACGGTCGTAAATACGGGTGCTCTGACCGATGTATACGCCCATGGAAATAACGGAACCTTCTTCGACAATCACGCCCTCAACGACTTCAGAACGTGCGCCGATGAAGCAGTTATCTTCAATAATGGTCGGGTTAGCCTGCAGCGGCTCCAGCACGCCACCAATGCCTACACCGCCAGACAGATGAACGTTTTTACCAATCTGCGCACAGGAACCGACGGTGGCCCAGGTATCAACCATCGTACCTTCGTCTACGTATGCGCCAATGTTGACGTAAGACGGCATCAGCACAGTGTTACGGGCGATAAATGCACCCTGACGCACTGCCGCTGGTGGCACGACACGGAAGCCTTCTTTCTGGAAACGCGCTTCATCGTAGTTAGCGAATTTCATCGGCACTTTATCGAAGTAGCGGCTTTCTGCCCCTTCGATCACCTGATTATCATTAATACGGAAAGAGAGTAGCACCGCTTTTTTCAACCACTGATGCGTCACCCACTGACCGTCGATTTTTTCCGCCACACGCAGTGCGCCGGAATCCAGCAGGGCGATCACCTGATTTACCGCTTCGCGGGTAACGGTGTCTGCATTGGCTGGCGTGATCTCGGCACGGCGTTCAAAAGCGGTCTCAATAATGTTCTGTAACTGCTGCATTGTTAAACTCTTTTCATATCAGTAAACACATCACCCTTTATCGTTTGGATTGAGGGCCTCTGTCAACCGCTGATGCACTTCTTGCTGCAACTCGTTATTAAGAGCACGCCGGTCGGCGGTAGCGATTATGAATAAATCTTCTACTCGTTCGCCAATGGTTGTAATTCGGGCTCCATGAAGCGAAATTCCCAGATCGGCAAAAATTTTCCCCACCCGTGCCAGCAGTCCTGGCTGGTCGAGGGCAATCAGTTCGAGGAATGATTTTCGATCGGTATGTGTCGGCAAAAACGTCACTTCCGTTTCTACAGTAAAGTGGCGAAGTTTGGCGGGTTGACGACGCGGCTGCGGTGGCTGCCAGCTACTTTGTGTCAACACCTGCTCTAGCCCAAAACGAATAACTTCATGGCGGTCGGCTGACAGTGGGCTGCCATCTGGCTCCAGAACGATAAAGGTATCCATTGCCATTCCGTCGCGGGTAGTGAAAATTTGTGCATCATGAACGCTTAAATTGCGACGGTCTAATTCGGCACACACGGCGGCGAACAGGTATGGACGGTCAGGGCTCCAGATAAAAATCTCAGTGCCACCGCGTGTGGCTTGCGGGCTCAGCAATACCAGCGGCTTGCTTAAATCATGCTGCAATAAATGGCGCGCATGCCAGGCCAGTTGATTTGGGCTGTGGCGAACAAAATAGTTCGCGCGACAGCGTGACCAAATCTGGTGCAGCGCCTCTTCGTCGATGTTATCCATACGCAACAGCGCCAGCGCCTGGAGTTGGTGATGACGAACTCGCTCACGCATATCCGGCGTATTTTGCATTCCACGTCGTAGCTGTTTTTCGGTGGCAAAATAGAGTTCGCGCAACAGGCTTTGCTTCCAGCTATTCCACAGCGTTTCGTTGGTGGCGCAAATATCGGCCACTGTCAGGCATACCAGATAACGCAGCCGGGTTTCTGTTTGCACTTCTTCGGCAAATTGCTTGATGACTTCAGGATCCTGAATATCGCGGCGTTGGGCAGTGACCGACATCAACAGGTGCTGGCGAACCAGCCAGGCTACCAGTTGCGTTTCGCGCGAGTTCAGCCCGTGGAGTTCGGCAAAATGCACCACATCTTGCGCGCCGAGTATAGAGTGGTCACCGCCGCGGCCTTTGGCAATATCGTGAAACAGTGCGGCGATGAAGATAAGTTCCGTCGATGGCAGGCGTGGCCAGACATCCACACACAACGGGTGGCGTGGGCGCGTTTCTTCACTGGCAAAACTCTCCAGTTTCAACATCACGCGGATAGTATGTTCATCCACCGTGTACGCGTGGAACAGGTCAAACTGCATCTGCCCGACGATATGCGACCATTGCGGCATATAGGCACCGAGCACGCTATGGCGATGCATCGGTAACAGTCCACGACGCACAGAACCAGGATGACGCAGAATGCTCAAAAATAGCTTTCGCGCTTCAGGAATATTGCACAGCGGTTGTTGCAGGTGACGACGGGCGTGACGTAACTGGCGCAGCGTGGTGGAGTAAATGCCGGTAATCGTGCTATTGCGCACCATCGTATAGAACATGCGTAATATCGCTTCTGGCTGGCGCATAAACAGCGTTTCGTCGCGCAGATCGATAAGCGTACCGCGTAGCTGAAATTCATCGTCGATTGGTCGCGGTTTTTCGTCGGCAGGGAGCGCGAGGATAGCCTCGTCGAACAGTTGCAATAGCATATGATTAAGTTCGCTCACGCGGCGCGTAACGCGGAAATAATCCTTCATCATCTGTTCGACGGGCTCGTTACCTTCGCCACCGTAATTCAGACGTTTGGCAACACTAAGTTGGCGATCAAATAACAGGCGATTATCGTAACGGTTGAGCACCAAATGCAGGGCAAAGCGAATTCGCCACAATATATGTAGGCACTCGTTTAATTCTGCCCGCTCTGCTGAGGTTAAGAAGCCAAATCCAACCATTTCGTCCAGCGATGTTGCGCCAAAATGGCGGCGGGCAACCCACTGTAAGGTGTGGATATCACGCAAGCCGCCGGGGCTGCTTTTGATGTCTGGTTCAAGGTTGTAGCTGGTGCCGTGATAACGCTGGTGGCGTTGATTTTGCTCTTCAACTTTCGCTGCGTAAAACTTATCGGACGGCCAGAACCCTTCGCTGAAAATATGCTTTTGCAGTTCGAGAAATAGCGCTACATCGCCAATTAACAAACGGGATTCGATCAGGTTGGTGGCAACAGTTAAATCTGATAATCCTTCCAGCATGCACTCTTCAAGCGTGCGCACGCTATGGCCGACTTCCAGCTTCACATCCCAGAGCAGCGTTAATAGTTCGCCCACTTTTTGCGCCTGATCGTCCGGAAGTTTCTTGCGGCTTAAGATCAGTAAATCGACGTCTGAAAGCGGATGTAACTCGCCACGACCATAGCCACCGACGGCGACCAGTGCCAGATCGGCAATCTGGCTGAATCCTGCTTCAATCCATAACCGTTGCAGGAGTTGGTCGATAAATTCGGTGCGCGCTTCAATTAATTGTTCTGCGGAGATCCCGCTGTCAAAGGCATCTCCCAGCCAACGCTGGAAGGTATCGATGTGGGCTTTTATCCCGCAGACGGTTAATTCGTCACGAGGCCAGACGCCCGGGTTATGCGGTTGACCGGGAAGGGTGGGGAGAGCGGTGTTTGCGTACTGTTCTGGAAGGGTATTCATCGTGCGCCACCCATAAGTTTAAATTATCGCATTAAAAAAGCCGGCATTCGCCGGCTTCAGATTGTTGACAAAGTGCGCTTTTTTCATGCCGGATGCGGCCTACAACTCCTTGCAAATTCAATATATAGCAGGAGGTATGTAGGCCTGATAAGCGTAGCGCATCAGGCATTCTTGCGTTTGTCTTCCTCTTATTCGTCGTGCGAGATTATCGCCGGGATGGTGTCATCCTTGCGTAACGTCAGGATCTCGCAGCCGTTATCAGTCACCACAATAGTATGCTCGTATTGTGCAGACAAGCTGCGATCTTTGGTTTTTACTGTCCAGCCATCTTTCATGGTGCGGATCTCTTTTTTACCCGCATTGACCATTGGCTCGATGGTGAAGGTCATTCCCGGTTTTAGCACGACGTTAGTTTCTCGGGAGTCATAGTGCAGCACTTGCGGTTCTTCGTGGAAGCCGCGACCAATACCGTGTCCGCAATATTCACGAACGACGGAGAAGCCTTCTGCTTCGACAAATTTCTGAATCGCCGCACCAATTTCGCGCAGATTAATGCCTGGTTTTACCATGCGCAGCGCCAGGTACAGGCTTTCTTGTGTGATGCGGCACAGACGTTCGCCCATGATGGTTGGCTTACCGACGATAAACATTTTCGAGGTGTCACCGTGGAAACCATCTTTGATTACGGTGACATCGATGTTAACAATGTCGCCATCCTTCAGCAGTTTGGCGTCGTCCGGGATACCGTGGCACACCACTTCATTAATAGAGATGCAGACGGATTTCGGATAACCGTGATAGCCGAGGCAGGCAGAAACCGCGTGTTGTTCATTAACAATGTAATCATTACAGATGCGATCCAGCTCGCCGGTGCTGACGCCCGGTTTAACATACGGTTCGATCATTTCCAGCACTTCAGCAGCCAGACGGCCAGCGACGCGCATTTTTTCGATATCTTCAGGGGTCTTGATTGAGATAGCCATTAATTCTGTCCATCAGTGTCGGTGATACCGACAATATATATTTAAGTGCCGTCAATGGTATCACACCCAGGCAAATTGATAATCATTCTGAATGTCGCCAAACGTGCCACTGAACGTTTTCTATAATAGAAAACTCATCGTCTGATGCTGTACACAGCGCCAACAATTATTGGTGTCCACGACGTATTTGTGGTATAAAGCGCGCCGGACTTCCGATCCATTTCGTATACACAGACTGGACGGAAGCGACAATCTCACTTTGTGTAACAACACACACGTATCGGCACATATTCCGGGGTGCCCTTTAGGGTCGGTAATATGGGATACGTGGAGGCATAACCCCAATTTTTATATAGAGGTTTTAATCATGGCAACTGTTTCCATGCGCGACATGCTCAAGGCTGGTGTTCACTTCGGTCACCAGACCCGTTACTGGAACCCGAAAATGAAGCCGTTCATCTTCGGTGCGCGTAACAAAGTTCACATCATCAACCTTGAGAAAACTGTACCGATGTTCAACGAAGCTCTGGCTGAACTGAACAAGATTGCTTCTCGTAAAGGTAAAATCCTTTTCGTTGGTACTAAACGCGCTGCAAGCGAAGCGGTGAAAGACGCTGCTCTGAGCTGCGACCAGTTCTTCGTGAACCATCGCTGGCTGGGCGGTATGCTGACTAACTGGAAAACCGTTCGTCAGTCCATCAAACGTCTGAAAGACCTGGAAACTCAGTCTCAGGACGGTACTTTCGACAAGCTGACCAAGAAAGAAGCGCTGATGCGCACTCGTGAGCTGGAGAAACTGGAAAACAGCCTGGGCGGTATCAAAGACATGGGCGGTCTGCCGGACGCTCTGTTCGTAATCGATGCTGACCACGAACACATTGCTATCAAAGAAGCAAACAACCTGGGTATTCCGGTATTTGCTATCGTTGATACCAACTCTGATCCGGACGGTGTTGACTTCGTTATCCCGGGTAACGACGACGCAATCCGTGCTGTGACCCTGTACTTGGGCGCTGTTGCTGCAACCGTACGTGAAGGCCGTTCTCAGGATCTGGCTTCCCAGGCGGAAGAAAGCTTCGTAGAAGCTGAGTAATAAGGCTTGATAACTCCCCCAAAATAGTTCAAGTCGCAGAAAGGCGGCAAGCTCGAGAATTCCCGGGAGCTTACATCAGTAAGTGACCGGGATGAGCGAGCGAAGGCAACGCACCTGCGGCGCGAAATATGAAGGGGGAGAGCCCTTATAGACCAGGTAGTACACGTTTGGTTAGGGGGCCTGCATATGGCCCCCTTTTTCACTTTTATATCTGTGCGGTTTAATGCCGGGCAGATCACATCTCCGAGGATTTTAGAATGGCTGAAATTACCGCATCCCTGGTAAAAGAGCTGCGTGAGCGTACTGGCGCAGGCATGATGGATTGCAAAAAAGCACTGACTGAAGCTAACGGCGACATCGAGCTGGCAATCGAAAACATGCGTAAGTCCGGTGCTATTAAAGCAGCGAAAAAAGCAGGCAACGTTGCTGCTGACGGCGTGATCAAAACCAAAATCGACGGCAACTACGGCATCATTCTGGAAGTTAACTGCCAGACTGACTTCGTAGCGAAAGACGCTGGTTTCCAGGCGTTCGCAGACAAAGTTCTGGACGCAGCTGTTGCTGGTAAAATCACTGACGTTGAAGTTCTGAAAGCACAGTTCGAAGAAGAACGTGTTGCGCTGGTAGCGAAAATCGGTGAAAACATCAACATTCGCCGCGTTGCTGCGCTGGAAGGCGACGTTCTGGGTTCTTATCAGCACGGTGCGCGTATCGGCGTTCTGGTAGCTGCTAAAGGCGCTGACGAAGAACTGGTTAAACACATCGCTATGCACGTTGCTGCAAGCAAACCAGAATTCATCAAGCCGGAAGACGTATCCGCTGAAGTGGTAGAGAAAGAATACCAGGTACAGCTGGACATCGCGATGCAGTCTGGTAAGCCGAAAGAAATCGCAGAGAAAATGGTTGAAGGCCGCATGAAGAAATTCACCGGCGAAGTTTCTCTGACTGGTCAGCCGTTCGTTATGGAACCAGGCAAAACTGTTGGTCAGCTGCTGAAAGAGCATAACGCTGAAGTGACTGGCTTCATCCGCTTCGAAGTAGGTGAAGGCATCGAGAAAGTTGAGACTGACTTTGCAGCAGAAGTTGCTGCGATGTCCAAGCAGTCTTAATTATCGAAAAGGAGCCGCCTGAGGGCGGCTTCTTTTTGCGCCCATCTTGTAAATTCAGCTAACCCTTATGGGGCTGCGCTGAAAAGCGACGTACAATGTCGCTGGTATTAATTCATTTCAATCGTTGACAGTCTCAGGAAAGAAACATGGCTACCAATGCAAAACCCGTCTATAAACGCATTCTGCTTAAGTTGAGTGGCGAAGCTCTGCAGGGCACGGAAGGCTTCGGTATTGATGCAAGCATACTGGATCGCATGGCTCAGGAAATCAAAGAACTGGTTGAACTGGGTATTCAGGTTGGTGTGGTGATTGGTGGGGGTAACCTGTTCCGTGGCGCTGGTCTGGCGAAAGCGGGTATGAACCGCGTTGTGGGCGACCACATGGGGATGCTGGCGACCGTAATGAACGGCCTGGCAATGCGTGATGCACTGCACCGCGCCTATGTGAACGCTCGTCTGATGTCCGCTATTCCGTTGAATGGCGTGTGCGACAGTTACAGCTGGGCAGAAGCTATCAGCTTGTTGCGCAACAACCGTGTGGTGATCCTCTCCGCCGGTACGGGTAACCCGTTCTTTACCACCGACTCTGCAGCTTGCCTGCGTGGTATCGAAATTGAAGCCGATGTGGTGCTGAAAGCAACCAAAGTTGACGGCGTGTTTACTGCTGATCCGGCGAAAGATCCAACCGCAACGATGTACGAGCAACTGACTTACAGCGAAGTGCTGGAAAAAGAGCTGAAAGTCATGGACCTGGCGGCCTTCACGCTGGCTCGTGACCATAAATTACCGATTCGTGTTTTCAACATGAACAAACCGGGTGCGCTGCGCCGTGTGGTAATGGGTGAAAAAGAAGGGACTTTAATCACGGAATAATTCCCGTGATGGATAAATAAGGGTAAGATTCCGCATAAGTATCGCGGGGGCGTAAGTCTGGTTATAAGGCGTTATTGTTGCAGGCAGTTTGGTCACGGCCAGCGCGCAGCAACCGGAGCGTACAAAAGTACGTGAGGATCGCGAGCACTGCCTGGGGCCAAAATGGCAAATAAAATAGCCTAATAATCCAGACGATTACCCGTAATATGTTTAATCAGGGCTATACTTAGCACACTTCCACTGTGTGTGACTGTCTGGTCTGACTGAGACAAGTTTTCAAGGATTCGTAACGTGATTAGCGATATCAGAAAAGATGCTGAAGTACGCATGGACAAATGCGTAGAAGCGTTCAAAACCCAAATCAGCAAAATACGCACGGGTCGTGCTTCTCCCAGCCTGCTGGATGGCATTGTCGTGGAATATTACGGCACGCCGACGCCGCTGCGTCAGCTGGCAAGCGTAACGGTAGAAGATTCCCGTACTCTGAAAATCAACGTGTTTGATCGTTCAATGTCTCCGGCCGTTGAAAAAGCGATTATGGCGTCCGATCTCGGCCTGAACCCGAACTCTGCGGGTAGCGACATTCGTGTTCCGCTGCCACCGCTGACGGAAGAACGTCGTAAAGATCTGACCAAAATTGTTCGTGGTGAAGCAGAACAAGCGCGTGTTGCAGTACGTAACGTGCGTCGTGACGCGAACGACAAAGTGAAAGCACTGTTGAAAGATAAAGAGATCAGCGAAGACGACGATCGCCGTTCTCAGGACGATGTACAGAAACTGACTGATGCTGCAATCAAGAAAATTGAAGCGGCGCTGGCAGACAAAGAAGCTGAACTGATGCAGTTCTGATTTCTTGAACGACAAAAAACGCCGCTCAGTAGATCCTTGCGGATCGGCTGGCGGCGTTTTGCTTTTTATTCTGTCTCAACTCTGGATGTTTCATGAAGCAACTCACCATTCTGGGCTCGACCGGCTCGATTGGTTGCAGCACGCTGGACGTGGTGCGCCATAATCCCGAACACTTCCGCGTAGTTGCGCTGGTGGCAGGCAAAAATGTCACTCGCATGGTAGAACAGTGCCTGGAGTTCTCTCCGCGCTATGCCGTTATGGACGATGAAGCGAGTGCGAAACTTCTTAAAACGATGCTACAGCAACAGGGTAGCCGCACCGAAGTCTTAAGTGGGCAACAAGCCGCTTGCGATATGGCCGCGCTTGAGGATGTTGATCAGGTGATGGCTGCTATTGTTGGCGCAGCTGGCCTGTTACCGACGCTTGCTGCGATCCGTGCGGGTAAAACCATTTTGCTGGCAAACAAAGAATCACTGGTCACCTGCGGACGTCTGTTTATGGACGCTGTAAAGCAGAGTAAAGCACAGTTATTACCGGTTGATAGCGAACACAACGCTATTTTTCAGAGTTTACCGCAACCTATCCAGCATAATCTGGGATACGCTGACCTTGAGCAAAATGGCGTGGTGTCCATTTTACTTACCGGGTCTGGTGGCCCGTTCCGTGAGACGCCATTGCACGATTTGGCAACAATGACGCCCGATCAAGCATGTCGTCATCCGAACTGGTCGATGGGACGTAAAATTTCTGTCGATTCGGCTACCATGATGAACAAAGGTCTGGAATACATTGAAGCGCGTTGGTTGTTTAATGCCAGTGCCAGCCAGATGGAAGTGCTGATTCACCCGCAGTCAGTGATTCACTCAATGGTGCGTTATCAGGATGGCAGCGTTCTGGCGCAATTGGGTGAACCCGACATGCGTACGCCAATTGCCCACACCATGGCATGGCCGAATCGCGTGAACTCTGGCGTGAAGCCGCTTGATTTTTGCAAACTAAGTGCGTTGACATTTGCCGCGCCGGATTATGATCGCTATCCATGCCTGAAACTGGCGATGGAGGCGTTCGAACAAGGGCAGGCAGCGACGACAGCATTGAATGCCGCAAACGAAATCACCGTTGCAGCCTTTCTTGCGCAACAAATCCGCTTTACGGATATCGCCGCGTTGAATTTATCCGTGCTGGAAAAAATGGACATGCGCGAACCACAATGCGTGGATGATGTGTTGTCTGTCGATGCCTGTGCGCGTGATGTCGCCAGAAAAGAGGTGATGCGTCTCGCAAGCTGAGGATAATCCGGCTACAGAGAGTCGTGCTATTTGTTAGCGTAGGGCTTCAGTGATATAGTCTGCGCCATCTGATCGTAAGTAGTTGGCTTTTTAAGGTCAGGTATGCCGTGGTTTTACACGGCTTTTTTTTGTATAGGCTTCAGTATTCCTGAGTACCGTAAACCCTGTCAGGGAATAAAAAACGCGTGATGTTGTCTGCTACTCAACCACTTAGCGAAAAATTGTCAGCGCATGGCTGTCGCCATGTTGCGATCATTATGGACGGCAATGGTCGCTGGGCAAAAAAGCAAGGGAAGATTCGTGCCTTTGGGCATAAAGCCGGGGCAAAATCCGTCCGCCGGGCTGTCTCTTTTGCGGCCAACAACGGTATTGAGGCGTTAACGCTGTATGCCTTTAGTAGTGAAAACTGGAACCGACCAGCGCAGGAAGTCAGTGCGTTAATGGAACTGTTTGTGTGGGCGCTCGATAGTGAAGTAAAAAGCCTGCACCGACATAACGTGCGCCTGCGTATTATTGGCGATACCAGTCGCTTTAACTCGCGTTTACAAGAACGTATTCGTAAATCTGAAGCGTTAACTGCCGGGAATACCGGTCTGACGTTGAATATTGCAGCGAACTACGGTGGACGTTGGGATATAGTCCAGGGAGTCAGGCAACTGGCTGAAAAGGTGCAGCACGGAAACCTGCAACCGGCTCAGATAGATGAAGATATGCTAAACCAGCATGTCTGTATGTATGAACTGGCCCCTGTAGATTTAGTAATTAGGACTGGGGGGGAGCATCGCATTAGTAACTTTTTGCTTTGGCAAATTGCCTATGCCGAACTTTACTTTACAGATGTTCTTTGGCCCGATTTCGATGAACAAGACTTTGAAGGGGCGTTAAATGCCTTTGCTAATCGTGAGCGTCGTTTCGGCGGCACCGAGCCCGGTGATGAAACAGCCTGATGGGGGTCGCTCTTGCTGAAGTATCGCCTGATATCTGCTTTTGTTTTAATACCCGTCGTCATCGCGGCGCTGTTTTTGCTGCCGCCGGTGGGGTTCGCCATTGTTACGCTGGTAGTTTGTATGCTGGCGGCGTGGGAATGGGGACAGCTTAGCGGTTTTACCACTCGCTCGCAGCGGGTATGGCTGGCGGTGCTGTGCGGGTTATTGCTGGCGCTGATGCTTTTTCTTTTGCCGGAATATCACCGAAATATTCATCAACCGCTGGTTGAGGTCTCGCTTTGGGCTTCGCTGGGGTGGTGGGTTGTCGCGCTATTACTGGTGTTGCTTTACCCTGGTTCCGCGGCAATCTGGCGTAATTCCAAAACATTGCGCATTATCTTTGGCGTGCTGACTATTGTTCCTTTCTTTTGGGGCATGCTGGCGTTACGAGCCTGGCACTACGACGAGAATCATTACAGTGGCGCGATATGGCTGCTCTATGTCATGATCCTGGTTTGGGGCGCTGACTCTGGCGCATATATGTTTGGCAAATTGTTTGGTAAACATAAGCTGGCACCGAAGGTTTCTCCGGGGAAAACCTGGCAAGGCTTTATTGGCGGACTGGCGACCGCAGCGGTAATCTCATGGGGTTATGGCATGTGGGCGAATCTGGACGTCGCACCCGTCACCTTGCTCATTTGCTCTATTGTCGCAGCGTTAGCCTCTGTGCTCGGCGATCTGACCGAGAGCATGTTTAAGCGTGAAGCAGGAATTAAGGACAGCGGTCATTTAATTCCAGGACACGGTGGTATTTTAGATCGTATTGATAGCCTGACGGCTGCGGTACCGGTCTTTGCTTGCTTGTTGTTGCTGGTATTCAGGACGCTTTAACGGAAGGTATTATGCTGAGTTTTCTCTGGGATTTGGCTTCGTTCATCGTTGCACTGGGTGTGCTTATCACCGTGCATGAATTTGGTCATTTCTGGGTTGCACGGCGTTGTGGTGTTCGCGTTGAGCGTTTCTCAATAGGTTTTGGTAAGGCGCTCTGGCGCCGAACTGATAAGCTAGGCACCGAATATGTCATCGCCCTGATCCCTTTGGGCGGTTATGTCAAAATGCTGGATGAGCGTGCAGAACCGGTCGTTCCGGAACTCCGCCATCATGCCTTCAATAATAAATCTGTCGGCCAGCGTGCGGCGATTATTGCCGCAGGTCCGGTTGCAAACTTCATTTTTGCTATCTTTGCCTACTGGCTGGTTTTTATCATTGGCGTGCCTGGCGTTCGCCCGGTTGTTGGTGAAATATCAGCCAATTCGATAGCTGCGGAAGCACAAATTGCACCAGGTACGGAACTAAAGGCTGTAGATGGTATCGAAACGCCTGATTGGGATGCAGTGCGTTTGCAATTGATCGATAAAATTGGCGATGAAAGCACCACTATTACAGTTGCGCCATTTGGCAGCGACCAGCGGCGGGATGTAAAGCTCGATTTACGTCATTGGGCTTTTGAACCTGATAAAGAAGATCCGGTATCTTCGCTAGGGATTCGCCCTCGCGGGCCGCAAATTGAACCTGTGTTGGAAAATGTGCAGCCAAACTCTGCGGCAAGCAAGGCAGGTTTGCAAGCAGGCGACAGGATCGTTAAAGTCGATGGTCAGCCATTAACGCAATGGGTGACGTTTGTGATGCTTGTCCGGGATAACCCGGGAAAATCCTTAGCGTTAGAAATCGAAAGGCAGGGGAGTCCCTTGTCTTTGACATTAATCCCGGAGAGTAAACCGGGTAATGGTAAGGCAATTGGTTTTGTCGGTATTGAGCCGAAAGTCATTCCTTTGCCAGATGAGTATAAAGTGGTACGCCAGTATGGGCCGTTCAACGCTATTGTCGAAGCTACGGACAAAACGTGGCAGTTGATGAAGCTGACGGTCAGTATGCTGGGAAAATTGATCACCGGTGATGTGAAACTGAACAACCTCAGTGGGCCGATCTCTATCGCCAAGGGGGCTGGGATGACAGCGGAACTCGGAGTTGTTTATTACCTACCGTTTCTTGCGCTTATTAGCGTGAACTTAGGGATAATTAACCTGTTTCCGTTGCCCGTACTTGACGGGGGGCATCTGCTGTTCCTTGCGATCGAAAAGATCAAGGGCGGACCGGTATCCGAGCGGGTTCAAGACTTTTGTTATCGCATTGGCTCGATTCTGCTGGTGTTGTTAATGGGGCTTGCACTTTTCAATGATTTCTCTCGGTTATGAGAGTTAGTTAGGAAGAACGCATAATAACGATGGCGATGAAAAAGTTGCTCATAGCGTCGCTGCTGTTTAGCAGCGCCACCGTATACGGTGCTGAAGAGTTCGTAGTGAAAGACATTCATTTCGAAGGCCTTCAGCGTGTCGCCGTTGGTGCGGCCCTCCTCAGTATGCCGGTGCGCACAGGCGACACGGTTAATGATGAAGATATCAGTAATACCATTCGCGCTCTGTTTGCTACCGGCAACTTTGAGGATGTTCGCGTCCTTCGTGATGGTGATACCCTTCTGGTTCAGGTAAAAGAACGTCCGACCATTGCCAGCATCACTTTCTCCGGTAACAAATCGGTGAAAGATGACATGCTGAAGCAAAACCTCGAGGCTTCTGGCGTACGTGTGGGCGAATCTCTTGATCGCACCACCATTGCTGATATCGAGAAAGGTCTGGAAGACTTCTACTACAGCGTCGGTAAATACAGCGCCAGCGTAAAAGCTGTCGTGACCCCACTGCCGCGTAACCGTGTTGACCTGAAACTGGTGTTCCAGGAAGGTGTGTCAGCGGAAATCCAGCAAATTAACATTGTTGGTAACCATGCTTTCACCACCGACGAACTGATCTCTCATTTCCAGCTGCGTGACGAAGTGCCGTGGTGGAACGTGGTAGGCGATCGTAAATATCAGAAACAGAAACTGGCGGGCGACCTTGAAACCCTGCGTAGTTACTATCTGGATCGCGGTTATGCCCGTTTTAACATCGACTCTACCCAGGTCAGTCTGACTCCAGATAAAAAAGGTATCTACGTCACGGTAAACATCACCGAAGGCGATCAGTACAAACTCTCTGGCGTTGAAGTGAGCGGTAACCTTGCCGGGCACTCTGCTGAAATTGAACAGTTGACTAAGATCGAGCCGGGTGAGCTGTATAACGGCACTAAAGTGACCAAAATGGAAGATGACATTAAAAAGCTTCTCGGTCGCTATGGTTATGCCTATCCGCGTGTACAGTCGATGCCTGAAATCAACGATGCTGACAAAACCGTTAAATTACGTGTGAACGTTGATGCGGGTAACCGTTTCTACGTGCGTAAGATCCGTTTTGAAGGTAACGACACCTCGAAAGATGCTGTCCTGCGCCGCGAAATGCGTCAGATGGAAGGTGCATGGTTAGGCAGCGATCTGGTCGATCAGGGTAAAGAACGTCTGAATCGTCTGGGCTTCTTTGAAACGGTCGATACTGATACCCAACGTGTTCCGGGTAGCCCGGACCAGGTTGACGTAGTCTACAAGGTAAAAGAACGTAACACCGGTAGCTTCAACTTTGGTATTGGTTACGGTACTGAAAGTGGCGTGAGCTTCCAGGCAGGCGTGCAACAGGATAACTGGTTAGGTACGGGTTATGCTGTTGGGATCAACGGTACTAAAAACGATTACCAGACCTATGCTGAACTGTCGGTAACCAACCCGTACTTCACTGTGGATGGTGTAAGCCTCGGTGGCCGTCTCTTCTATAATGATTTCCAGGCAGATGACGCTGACCTGTCCGACTATACCAACAAGAGTTATGGTACAGACGTAACGTTGGGCTTCCCGATCAACGAATATAACTCGCTGCGTGCAGGTCTGGGTTATGTACATAACTCTCTGTCCAACATGCAGCCGCAGGTTGCGATGTGGCGTTATCTGTACTCTATGGGTGAGCATCCGAACACCTCTGATCAGGATAACAGCTTCAAAACGGACGACTTCACGTTCAACTATGGTTGGACCTATAACAAGCTTGACCGTGGTTACTTCCCGACAGATGGTTCACGTGTCAATTTGACCGGTAAAGTGACCATTCCGGGATCGGATAACGAATACTACAAAGTGACGCTAGACACGGCGACTTATGTGCCGATCGACGACGATCACAAATGGGTCGTTCTGGGGCGTACCCGCTGGGGTTATGGTGATGGTTTAGGCGGCAAAGAGATGCCGTTCTACGAGAACTTCTATGCCGGTGGTTCCAGCACCGTGCGTGGCTTCCAGTCCAACACCATTGGTCCGAAAGCAGTTTACTTCCCGCATCAGGCCAGTAATTATGATCCGGACTATGATTACGAATGTGCGACTCAGGACGGCGCGAAGGATCTGTGTAAATCGGATGATGCTGTAGGCGGTAACGCCATGGCGGTTGCCAGCCTCGAGTTCATTACCCCGACGCCGTTCATTAGCGACAAGTACGCTAACTCGGTTCGTACTTCCTTCTTCTGGGATATGGGTACTGTTTGGGATACAAACTGGGATTCCAGCCAATATTCTGGATATCCGGACTATAGTGATCCAAGCAATATCCGTATGTCTGCGGGTATCGCATTACAATGGATGTCCCCATTGGGGCCGTTGGTGTTCTCTTACGCCCAGCCGTTCAAAAAGTACGATGGAGACAAGGCAGAACAGTTCCAGTTTAACATTGGTAAAACCTGGTAAGTGTTCTCCACAAAGGAATGTAGTGGTAGTGTAGCGATGACTTTAGGCGATCTCGATAAGATCGCCGGGCCACGCAAAGAACTGCACCTTCCGGTGCAAATGGGATGGTAAGGAGTTTATTGTGAAAAAGTGGTTATTAGCGGCAGGACTCGGTTTAGCACTGGCAACTTCTGCTCAGGCGGCTGACAAAATTGCAATCGTCAATATGGGCAGCCTGTTTCAGCAGGTAGCACAGAAAACCGGTGTTTCTAACACGCTGGAAAATGAGTTCAAAGGCCGTGCCAGCGAACTGCAGCGTATGGAAACTGATCTGCAAGCTAAAATGAAAAAGCTGCAGTCTATGAAAGCCGGCAGCGATCGTACTAAGCTGGAAAAAGACGTGATGGCTCAGCGCCAGACTTTTGCTCAGAAAGCGCAGGCTTTTGAGCAGGATCGCGCACGTCGTTCCAACGAAGAACGCAGTAAACTGGTTACTCGTATCCAGACTGCTGTGAAATCCGTTGCCAATAGCCAGGATATCGATCTGGTTGTTGATGCAAATGCCGTTGCTTACAACAACAGCGATGTAAAAGACATCACTGCTGACGTACTGAAACAGGTTAAATAAGTAATGCCTTCAATTCGACTGGCTGATTTAGCGCAGCAGTTGGATGCAGAACTACACGGTGATGGCGATATCGTCATCACCGGCGTTGCGTCCATGCAATCTGCACAAACAGGTCACATCACGTTCATGGTCAACCCTAAATACCGTGAACATTTAGGCTTGTGCCAGGCGTCCGCGGTTGTCATGACCCAGGACGATCTTCCTTACGCGAAAAGTGCCGCGCTGGTAGTGAAGAATCCCTACCTGACTTACGCGCGCATGGCGCAAATTTTAGATACCACGCCACAGCCCGCGCAGAATATTGCACCGAGTGCAGTGATTGACGCGACGGCGAAGCTGGGTAACAACGTCTCGATTGGCGCGAATGCGGTGATTGAGTCCGGCGTTGAACTGGGCGATAACGTGGTTATCGGTGCTGGTTGCTTCGTAGGTAAAAACAGCAAAATTGGTGCAGGTTCGCGCCTTTGGGCGAACGTAACCATTTACCATGAGATCCAAATCGGTCAGAATTGCCTGATCCAATCCGGAACCGTGGTAGGCGCAGACGGCTTTGGCTATGCCAACGATCGTGGTAATTGGGTGAAGATCCCGCAGATTGGTCGCGTAATTATTGGCGATCGCGTGGAGATCGGCGCATGTACCACCATTGATCGCGGTGCGCTGGATGACACTGTTATTGGCAATGGCGTGATCATTGATAACCAGTGCCAGATTGCACATAACGTCGTGATTGGCGACAATACGGCGGTTGCCGGTGGCGTCATTATGGCGGGCAGCCTGAAAATTGGTCGTTACTGCATGATTGGCGGTGCCAGCGTAATCAACGGGCATATGGAAATATGCGATAAAGTGACGGTTACGGGCATGGGGATGGTGATGCGTCCCATCACTGAACCTGGCGTCTATTCCTCAGGCATTCCGCTGCAACCCAACAAAGTCTGGCGCAAAACCGCTGCACTGGTGATGAACATTGATGATATGAGCAAGCGTCTGAAATCGCTTGAGCGCAAGGTTAATCAACAAGACTAACGTTCCATCTTTTGTTCGCCAAACTTTACGGCCTGTCTCATTCTTACGATTGCGGCAGGCCGTGTTATTATTGTCGTTTCTTATATTTTGACAGGAAGAGTATCTTGACTACTAACACTCATACTCTGCAGATTGAAGAGATTTTAGAACTTCTGCCGCACCGTTTCCCGTTCTTACTGGTGGATCGCGTGCTGGATTTTGAAGAAGGTCGTTTTCTGCGCGCAGTAAAAAATGTCTCTGTCAATGAGCCATTCTTCCAGGGCCATTTTCCTGGAAAACCGATTTTCCCGGGTGTGCTGATTCTGGAGGCTATGGCACAGGCAACGGGTATTCTGGCGTTTAAAAGCGTAGGAAAACTGGAACCGGGTGAGCTGTACTATTTCGCTGGTATTGACGAAGCGCGCTTCAAGCGCCCGGTCGTGCCTGGCGATCAAATGATCATGGAAGTCACTTTCGAAAAAACGCGCCGTGGCCTGACCCGTTTTAAAGGGGTTGCTCTGGTCGACGGTAAAGTAGTTTGCGAAGCAACGATGATGTGTGCTCGTAGCCGGGAGGCCTGATACGTGATTGATAAATCCGCCTTTGTGCATCCAACCGCCATTGTGGAAGAGGGCGCGTCGATTGGCGCCAACGCCCACATTGGTCCTTTTTGTATCGTTGGACCCCATGTCGAAATTGGTGAGGGTACCGTACTGAAATCTCACGTTGTCGTGAATGGTCATACTAAAATTGGCCGCGATAATGAGATTTATCAGTTCGCCTCCATCGGCGAAGTTAACCAGGATCTGAAATATGCTGGCGAACCGACCCGTGTGGAAATCGGCGATCGTAACCGCATTCGCGAAAGCGTCACCATTCATCGTGGCACAGTCCAGGGCGGTGGATTGACGAAGGTGGGCAGCGACAACTTACTGATGATCAATGCGCACATTGCGCACGATTGTACGGTAGGCAACCGCTGCATTCTCGCCAACAACGCAACGCTGGCGGGTCACGTATCGGTAGACGACTTCGCAATCATCGGCGGCATGACCGCAGTCCATCAGTTCTGCATCATTGGTGCGCACGTGATGGTTGGCGGCTGCTCCGGTGTAGCGCAAGACGTCCCTCCTTATGTCATAGCGCAGGGTAACCACGCAACGCCGTTCGGTGTCAACATCGAAGGGCTGAAGCGCCGCGGATTCAGCCGCGAGGCGATTACTGCCATCCGCAATGCGTATAAGCTGATTTATCGCAGCGGTAAAACGCTCGATGAAGTGAAACCGGAAATTGCCGAACTCGCGGAAACTTATCCGGAAGTAAAAGCCTTTACCGATTTCTTTGCACGCTCAACGCGCGGTCTGATTCGTTAATGACTGAACAGCGTCCATTAACGATTGCCCTGGTCGCCGGAGAAACCTCCGGCGATATCCTGGGGGCCGGTTTAATCCGCGCCCTAAAGGAACGTGTTCCGAATGCCCGCTTTGTTGGTGTTGCCGGGCCACGAATGCAGGCTGAAGGCTGTGAAGCCTGGTACGAAATGGAAGAGCTGGCAGTGATGGGCATTGTTGAAGTGCTCGGTCGTCTGCGTCGCTTACTGCATATTCGTGCCGATCTGACAAAGCGTTTTAGCGAACTTAAGCCAGATGTGTTTGTCGGTATTGATGCGCCTGATTTCAATATTACCCTCGAAGGCAACCTTAAAAAGCAGGGTATCAAAACCATTCATTATGTCAGTCCGTCTGTCTGGGCGTGGCGACAGAAACGCGTTTTCAAAATAGGCAGAGCCACCGATCTGGTAATCGCATTTCTGCCTTTCGAAAAAGCGTTTTATGACAAATATAACGTGCCGTGCCGTTTTATCGGTCATACCATGGCTGATGCCATGCCGTTAGATCCAGATAAAAACGCCGCGCGTGATGTGCTGGGGCTTCCTCACGATGCCCACTGCCTGGCGTTGTTACCGGGTAGCCGTGGGGCGGAAGTGGAGATGCTTAGCGCCGATTTTCTGAAAACCGCCCAGCTTTTGCGCCAGACATACCCTGATCTGGAGATCGTGGTGCCGCTGGTAAATGCCAAACGCCGCGAGCAGTTTGAGCGTATTAAAGCTGAAGTCGCGCCAGACCTTGCCGTTCATCTGCTGGATGGGATGGGTCGAGAGGCGATGATCGCCAGCGATGCGGCGCTCCTGGCGTCGGGGACGGCAGCACTGGAGTGCATGCTGGCGAAATGCCCGATGGTGGTGGGGTATCGCATGAAACCTTTCACCTTCTGGTTGGCGAAGCGGCTGGTGAAAACCGATTATGTCTCGCTGCCAAACCTGCTGGCGGGTAGAGAGTTAGTCAAAGAATTATTGCAGGAAGAGTGTGAGCCGCAAAAACTGGCTGCGGCGCTGTTACCGCTGTTGGCGAATGGGAAAACCAGCCACGCGATGCACGACACCTTCCGCGAGCTGCATCAGCAGATCCGCTGCAATGCCGATGAGCAGGCGGCACAAGCCGTTCTGGAGTTAGCACAATGATCGAATTTGTCTATCCGCACACGCATCTGGTTGCGGGTGTGGATGAAGTCGGACGTGGGCCGTTGGTTGGCGCGGTCGTTACCGCTGCCGTGATCCTCGATCCGGCGCGTCCGATTATCGGGCTGAATGATTCCAAAAAACTGAGTGAAAAACGCCGTCTGGCGCTGTACGAAGAAATTAAAGAGAAAGCGTTAAGCTGGAGTCTGGGGCGCGCGGAACCCCATGAAATCGACGAGCTGAATATTTTACACGCGACCATGCTGGCAATGCAGCGTGCCGTAGCGGGGCTGCATATTGCGCCGGAATATGTGTTGATTGATGGTAATCGCTGCCCGAAATTACCGATGCCGTCGATGGCAGTGGTTAAAGGCGACAGTCGCGTACCGGAGATCAGTGCGGCGTCTATTCTGGCGAAAGTGACGCGCGATGCTGAAATGGCAGCGCTGGATATCGTTTTCCCGCAATATGGATTTGCCCAACATAAAGGCTATCCAACCGCTTTTCATTTGGAGAAACTGGCTGAACACGGCGCGACCGAACACCATCGGCGCAGCTTTGGGCCTGTCAAACGCGCACTGGGACTTGCGTCCTGATTCTTGTGTCGAGATTAAGTAAACCGGAATCTGAAGATGTCTGAACCACGTTTCGTTCACCTACGGGTGCACAGCGACTACTCGATGATCGATGGCCTGGCCAAAACCGCGCCGCTGGTAAAAAAGGCGGCAGCGTTAGGTATGCCAGCGCTGGCGATCACCGATTTCACCAACCTTTGCGGTCTGGTGAAGTTCTACGGAGCGGGACATGGCGCAGGGATTAAGCCCATCGTTGGGGCGGATTTTAATGTCCAGAGTGACCTGTTGGGTGATGAACTAACGCACCTGACGGTACTGGCGGCAAACAATACCGGCTATCAGAATCTGACGTTGTTGATCTCAAAGGCGTATCAGCGCGGATATGGTTCCGCCGGTCCGATCATCGATCGTGACTGGCTTATCGAATTAAACGAGGGACTGATCCTCCTTTCCGGCGGACGCATGGGCGACGTCGGACGTAGCCTGTTGCGTGGTAACAGTGCACTGGTAGAGGAGTGTGTTGCGTTTTATGAAGAACACTTCCCGGATCGCTATTTTCTCGAGCTGATCCGCACTGGCAGACCAGACGAAGAAAGCTATCTACACGCGGCGGTAGAACTGGCGGAAGCGCGCGGTTTGCCTGTCGTCGCGACCAACGACGTGCGCTTTATCGACAGCAGCGACTTTGACGCGCATGAAATTCGCGTCGCGATCCATGATGGCTTTACTCTCGACGATCCTAAACGCCCGCGTAACTATTCGCCGCAGCAATATATGCGTAGCGAAGAAGAGATGTGCGAGTTGTTCGCCGACATCCCGGAAGCCCTTGCTAACACCGTAGAGATCGCCAAACGTTGTAACGTGACCGTGCGTCTGGGGGAATACTTCCTGCCGCAGTTCCCGACCGGGGATATGAGCACCGAAGATTATCTGGTTATGCGCGCGAAAGAGGGGCTGGAAGAGCGTCTGGCGTTTTTATTCCCTGACGAGGAAGAACGTCTTAAGCGCCGCCCGGAATATGACGAACGTCTGGATACTGAACTTCAGGTTATCAACCAGATGGGCTTCCCCGGCTACTTCCTTATCGTTATGGAATTTATCCAGTGGTCGAAGGATAACGGCGTACCGGTAGGACCAGGGCGTGGTTCCGGTGCGGGGTCACTGGTAGCTTATGCGCTGAAAATCACCGACCTCGATCCGCTGGAATTTGACCTGCTGTTCGAACGTTTCCTTAACCCGGAACGTGTCTCCATGCCTGACTTCGACGTTGACTTCTGTATGGAGAAACGCGATCAGGTTATCGAACACGTGGCGGACATGTACGGTCGTGATGCGGTATCGCAGATCATCACCTTTGGTACGATGGCAGCGAAAGCGGTGATCCGCGACGTTGGCCGTGTACTGGGACATCCGTATGGTTTTGTCGATCGTATCTCGAAACTGATCCCGCCCGATCCAGGGATGACGCTGGCGAAAGCGTTTGAGGCAGAGCCGCAACTGCCAGAAATCTACGAAGCGGACGAAGAAGTTAAGGCGCTGATCGACATGGCGCGTAAACTGGAAGGGGTTACCCGTAACGCCGGTAAACATGCCGGTGGGGTGGTTATCGCACCGACCAAAATTACCGATTTTGCGCCGCTTTATTGTGATGAAGAGGGCAAACATCCGGTCACTCAGTTCGATAAAAGCGACGTTGAATACGCCGGGCTGGTGAAGTTCGACTTCCTCGGTCTGCGTACGCTCACCATCATCAACTGGGCGCTGGAGATGATCAACAAGCG
Source organism: Escherichia coli (assembly GCF_011881725.1). Lineage (GTDB taxonomy): Bacteria > Pseudomonadota > Gammaproteobacteria > Enterobacterales > Enterobacteriaceae > Escherichia > Escherichia coli_E. The sequence goes on from NZ_JAATUR010000035.1 coordinate 44,692, forward strand.
GCGGGCGAAAAATGGCGAGCCGCCGCTGGATATTGCCGCGATCCCGCTGGATGACAAGAAAAGCTTCGACATGCTGCAACGCTCGGAAACCACGGCGGTATTCCAGCTTGAATCGCGCGGCATGAAAGACCTTATCAAGCGTCTGCAACCTGACTGCTTCGAAGATATGATCGCACTGGTGGCACTGTTCCGCCCGGGTCCATTGCAATCAGGGATGGTGGATAACTTTATCGACCGTAAACATGGTCGCGAAGAGATTTCTTACCCGGATGTGCAGTGGCAGCATGAAAGCCTGAAACCGGTACTGGAGCCGACTTACGGCATTATCCTGTATCAGGAACAGGTCATGCAGATTGCCCAGGTACTTTCCGGCTATACTCTCGGCGGCGCGGATATGCTACGTCGTGCGATGGGTAAGAAAAAGCCGGAAGAGATGGCCAAGCAGCGTTCTGTATTTGCTGAAGGTGCAGAAAAGAACGGGATCAACGCCGAACTGGCAATGAAAATCTTCGACCTGGTGGAGAAGTTCGCCGGTTACGGATTTAACAAATCGCACTCTGCGGCCTATGCGTTAGTGTCATATCAAACGTTATGGCTAAAAGCGCACTATCCGGCTGAGTTTATGGCGGCGGTAATGACCGCCGATATGGACAACACCGAGAAGGTGGTGGGTCTGGTGGATGAGTGCTGGCGAATGGGGCTGAAAATCCTGCCGCCCGATATTAACTCCGGTCTTTACCATTTTCACGTCAACGATGACGGCGAAATCGTGTATGGTATTGGCGCTATCAAAGGGGTGGGTGAAGGTCCGATTGAGGCTATCATCGAAGCCCGTAATAAAGGCGGCTACTTCCGCGAACTGTTTGATCTCTGCGCCCGTACCGACACCAAAAAGCTGAATCGGCGGGTGCTGGAAAAACTGATCATGTCCGGGGCATTTGACCGCCTGGGGCCACACCGCGCGGCGTTGATGAACTCGTTGGGCGATGCATTAAAAGCGGCAGATCAACACGCGAAAGCGGAAGCTATCGGTCAGGCCGATATGTTCGGCGTGCTGGCGGAAGAGCCGGAACAAATTGAACAATCCTACGCCAGCTGCCAGCCGTGGCCGGAGCAGGTGGTGTTAGATGGGGAACGTGAAACCTTAGGTCTGTACCTGACGGGCCACCCCATCAACCAGTATTTAAAAGAGATTGAGCGTTATGTCGGAGGCGTAAGGCTGAAAGACATGCACCCGACAGAACGTGGTAAAGTCACCACGGCTGCGGGGCTCGTTGTTGCTGCGCGGGTTATGGTCACCAAGCGCGGCAATCGTATCGGTATCTGCACGCTGGATGACCGTTCCGGGCGCCTCGAAGTTATGTTGTTTACTGACGCCCTGGATAAATACCAGCAATTGCTGGAAAAAGACCGCATACTTATCGTCAGCGGACAGGTCAGCTTTGATGACTTCAGCGGTGGGCTTAAAATGACCGCTCGCGAAGTGATGGATATTGACGAAGCCCGGGAAAAATATGCTCGCGGGCTTGCTATCTCGCTGACGGACAGGCAAATTGATGACCAGCTTTTAAACCGACTCCGTCAGTCTCTGGAACCCCACCGCTCTGGGACAATTCCAGTACATCTCTACTATCAGAGGGCGGATGCACGCGCGCGGTTGCGTTTTGGCGCGACGTGGCGTGTCTCTCCGAGCGATCGTTTGTTAAACGATCTCCGTGGCCTCATTGGTTCGGAGCAGGTGGAACTGGAGTTTGACTAATACAGGAATACTATGAGTCTGAATTTCCTTGATTTTGAACAGCCGATTGCAGAGCTGGAAGCGAAAATCGATTCTCTGACTGCGGTTAGCCGCCAGGACGAGAAACTGGATATTAACATCGATGAAGAAGTGCATCGTCTGCGTGAAAAAAGCGTAGAGCTGACGCGTAAAATCTTCGCCGATCTTGGTGCATGGCAGATTGCGCAACTGGCACGCCATCCACAGCGTCCTTATACCCTGGATTACGTTCGCCTGGCATTTGATGAATTTGACGAACTGGCTGGCGACCGCGCGTATGCAGACGATAAAGCTATCGTCGGTGGTATCGCCCGTCTTGACGGTCGTCCGGTGATGATCATTGGTCATCAAAAAGGTCGTGAAACCAAAGAAAAAATTCGCCGTAACTTTGGTATGCCAGCGCCAGAAGGTTACCGCAAAGCACTGCGTCTGATGCAAATGGCTGAACGCTTTAAGATGCCTATCATCACCTTTATCGACACCCCTGGGGCTTATCCGGGCGTAGGCGCAGAAGAACGCGGTCAGTCTGAAGCTATTGCACGTAACCTGCGTGAAATGTCTCGCCTTAGCGTACCAACTATTTGTACCGTCATCGGGGAAGGTGGTTCTGGCGGCGCGCTGGCGATTGGCGTGGGCGATAAAGTGAATATGCTGCAATACAGCACCTATTCCGTTATCTCGCCGGAAGGTTGTGCGTCCATTCTGTGGAAGAGCGCCGACAAAGCGCCGCTGGCGGCTGAAGCGATGGGCATTATCGCTCCGCGTCTGAAGGAACTGAAACTGATCGACTCCATCATCCCGGAACCGCTGGGTGGTGCTCACCGTAACCCGGAAGCGATGGCGGCGTCTCTGAAAGCACAACTGCTGGCAGATCTGGCCGATCTCGACGTGTTAAGCACTGAAGATTTAAAAAATCGTCGTTATCAGCGCCTGATGAGCTACGGTTACGCGTAATCAGCAAATGTTCTGAAAAGGGTCACTGCGGTGGCCCTTTTTTATATGCAGTTTATTTAGTCATATTATAAATACATTTAGATAATATGACTTTTTTCCCATCCCTAAAATTCTTGGAATCTTATTGGAACTCCGATTTCAGATGCATATATCCATATACATATCGGTGGAAATTAATATGAATTTATCAGGCTAATAGAATTTTAAAGGATAAAATATGAAAGCAATTTTAGGATTTGAATATCTTTTTATGCCGCGTGTGCTGGTGTTTTTTTACTGGTTGGCTATGGTGCTGACCTTGATAGCCGGTGTCTTCTCCATATTTAGCGGAAACATTATTTTAGGGTTAGTTTATACGGTCATAGGTCTTATTAGCTGCCGTATGACTTTCGAATTAATAATGATAGCGTTTAAGAATAACGAATATTTACGCCGCATTGCCGGGAGTGTTAGCAAGAATTGCGCAGAGTAATTCCTCCGCAAAGCGCTTCACCAAACTGCATCTCAACCGCTATGACAGGGGGGGGATGTTGTCTTAAAGTCAGTGTAAATGTCTGATTCATCTTTCCTGTAATTTGTGCGTATTATCAATATATCGCGATGCACATGCGGTTCATATCAATGCAGGAGATTCTATGTTGGGTTTAAAACAGGTTCACCATATTGCGATTATTGCGACGGATTATGCGGTGAGCAAAGCGTTTTACTGTGACATTCTCGGCTTCACGCTCCAAAGCGAAGTCTATCGCGAAGAGCGGGATTCCTGGAAAGGGGATTTGGCGCTTAACGGGCAGTATGTGATTGAGCTTTTCTCATTTCCTTTCCCGCCAGAGCGCCCCAGCCGACCGGAAGCTTGCGGCCTGCGCCATCTGGCTTTTAGTGTTGATGATATCGATGCGGCAGTGGTATACCTGGAAAGCAATAAAGTGAAATGTGAAGCGATACGTGTCGATCCGTACACGCAAAAGCGTTTTACGTTTTTTAATGATCCTGACGGTTTACCGCTGGAACTGTATGAGCAGTAAGGCTTGTCATTTCCACACGTGCCCGGTAACGTGCCGGGCATCGCTACTGTAAAATCACACCATCATGACACTCACGTTGAATAGACAACTTCTTACCTCACGCCAGATCCTGGTGGCTTTTAGCGGCGGGCTTGACTCCACCGTTCTGCTGCATCAGTTGGTGCAGTGGCGGGCGGAAAATCCGGACGTCACCCTGCGCGCTATTCATGTGCATCACGGTTTAAGTGCCAATGCCGATGCCTGGGTTACGCATTGTGAAAACATTTGCCACCAGTGGCAGGTGCCGCTGGTAGTTGAGCGCGTGCAGCTTGCGCAAGAAGGGTTAGGCATTGAGGCCCAGGCACGGCAGGTGCGTTATCAGGCATTTTCCCGTACCCTGTTACCTGGTGAAGTGCTGGTCACGGCGCAACATCTTGACGATCAATGTGAAACATTTCTGCTGGCGCTAAAACGCGGTAGCGGCCCTGCCGGACTTTCTGCTATGGGGGAAGTCTCGGATTTTGCCGGAACACAGCTTATCCGTCCGTTGCTCGCCCGCACGCGGGGAGAACTGGTGCAATGGGCGTGTGAGCATGATTTACGCTGGATTGAAGACGAAAGTAATCAGGACGATTCCTACGATCGCAACTTCCTGCGCCTGCGCGTGGTGCCGTTATTGCAGCAGCGTTGGCCCCATTTTGCCGAAGCAACGGCTCGCAGCGCCGCACTTTGTGCTGAACAAGAGAGCCTGTTGGATGAACTGCTGGCGGATGATTTAGCGCACTGCCAAACACCGCAGGGGACGCTACAGATTGCGCCTATGGTGACAATGAGCGACGCCCGCCGTGCGGCGATTATCCGCCGCTGGCTGGCTGGGCAAAATGCACCGATGCCTTCACGCGACGCGCTGGTGCGGATCTGGCAGGAAGTGGCGATGGCACGAGAAGATGCTTCTCCTTGCTTGCGCTTTGGCGCGTTTGAAATCCGCCGCTATCAGTCGCAATTGTGGTGGATTAAATCCGTCACAGGGCAAAGTGAAACTATTGTGCCGTGGCAGACATGGCAACAGCCATTGGAATTACCGGTGGAGCTGGGTAGTGTGCAGCTTACTGCGGACGGGGGAATTCGGCCTCCACGAGCAGATGAAGCGATCAGTGTGCGTTTCAAAGCGCCTGGGTTGCTACATATTGTCGGGCGCAACGGCGGGCGCAAGCTAAAGAAAATCTGGCAGGAATTGGGCATACCTCCGTGGCAGCGCGACACTACGCCTCTGCTGTTTTATGGCGAAACGCTGATTGCGGCGGCGGGCGTTTTTGTTACGCAAGAAGGTGTTGCTAAAGATGAGAATGGCGTAAATTTTGTCTGGCAGAGAAAAGGTTAGTTAAGTGAAGGCCGGATAAGACGCATCAAACGTCGTATCCGGCGAAAGTCAATCAGGACTCGCTCACCACCACCGTACCGATTTCCGGGTGGCTAAAGCTGGTAATTTTATCCAGACGAAGCTCGCGTGTTTCGCCAGCGGCCTCGACGACCAGATACTCCACATTTTTGCGGGAGACTAAATCGCTGGCCTTTGCCTGCAATTTTTCGCCATCTTTCAGCTCCAGCGTCAGCATTAAATGATGCTGGCAGGCGAGCTCAAGATTATCGTAATCATCACAATTGATTGGTTGATACGTATCATTCATTGACATAATCGCTCACCAGTAAGTTTGCCGCAGCGTATGCTGCTTTTTCCCTGACAGCCTCAGAAAGGGCGTCGTCAGCAGCCATTTCATTCAGCACTTTCAAAACGCAGCCCAGCGCGTCCGGAACGTATCCTAAGTCTCCGCTGGCGATTTCCGCGTACCGCTTGCGTATTAACTCACAATATTTTTCCACATGCCCTCCTGTCAGCACTCTGACTTAACCGTGGATGCAAGTCTAAGCCTACGAAGATAAACTCTGTTTCGCAAGGTGACTATACCACACTCATTTCTGCAATATCAGCGTCGCAACTGCACGTATTCCGTTACAATGTCCTCCTGATTCGAAAGGAGTTTTCTTATGGCGCTTAAAGCGACAATTTATAAAGCGACGGTCAATGTGGCCGATCTCGACCGCAACCAGTTTCTCGATGCCTCTCTGACGCTGGCGCGCCATCCTTCAGAAACCCAGGAGCGTATGATGTTGCGTTTGCTGGCGTGGCTGAAATATGCCGATGAACGTCTGCAATTTACCCGTGGGTTGTGTGCGGATGATGAGCCGGAGGCGTGGCTGCGTAACGATCATCTGGGCATTGATTTGTGGATTGAACTCGGGCTGCCGGATGAGCGGCGGATTAAGAAAGCCTGCACCCAGGCCGCAGAAGTAGCGCTGTTTACCTATAATAGTCGGGCGGCGCAAATCTGGTGGCAGCAAAATCAGAGCAAATGTGCGCAGTTTGCCAATCTTTCCGTCTGGTATCTGGATGACGAGCAACTGGCGAAAGTGAGCGCCTTTGCGGATCGTACCATGACGCTGCAGGCAACGATTCAGGATGGCGTGATCTGGTTATCGGATGATAAGAATAATCTGGAAGTGAACCTAACCGCCTGGCAACAACCTTCATGATTGTGATTTCCCGGCATGTTGCTATCCCTGATGGGGAGCTTGAGATCACTGCGATTCGTGCGCAGGGCGCGGGCGGGCAGCATGTTAATAAGACCTCAACGGCTATTCATCTGCGTTTTGACATTCGGGCGTCCAGCCTGCCAGAGTATTACAAAGAGCGTCTTCTCGCCGCCAGCCATCATTTGATCAGCAGTGATGGCGTGATTGTTATCAAGGCACAGGAATACCGCAGCCAGGAGCTGAACCGCGAAGCGGCGCTGGCCAGACTGGTGGCTGTGATTAAAGAATTAACGACAGAACAAAAATCCCGACGACCCACGCGACCCACACGCGCATCGAAAGAGCGTAGGTTGGCATCGAAAGCACAAAAATCAAGCGTGAAGGCGTTGCGCGGCAAAGTACGCAGCGGTCGGGAATAAAAAGAAGGAATGGATGGTGAAAAAAGCGATAGTGACAGCGATGGCTGTAATCAGCCTCTTTACATTGATGGGATGTAACAATCGGGCCGAAGTCGATACGCTTTCTCCGGCGCAGGCCGCTGAGCTGAAGCCTATGCCGCAAAGCTGGCGCGGCGTACTGCCGTGTGCTGATTGCGAAGGAATAGAAACCTCTCTGTTCCTCGAAAAAGACGGAACATGGGTGATGAATGAACGTTATCTGGGCGCGCGTGAAGAGCCCTCCTCCTTCGCTTCCTACGGTACATGGGCGCGAACTGCTGACAAGCTGGTATTAACCGACAGCAAAGGTGAAAAATCATATTATCGGGCGAAAGGGGATGCACTGGAGATGCTCGATCGCGAAGGTAATCCGATTGAATCGCAGTTCAATTACACGCTGGAACCGGCAAATTCGAGCATGCCGATGACGCCGATGACCTTGCGTGGTATGTATTTCTATATGGCTGATGCGGCGACTTTTACAGATTGCGCGACCGGAAAACGGTTCGTGGTAGCAAATAACGCTGAGCTGGAGCGTGGCTATCTGGCAGCCCGCGGCAACAGCGAAAAACCCGTGTTACTGTCAGTCGAAGGTCACTTTACGCTTGAGGCCAACCCGGATACCGGTGCGCCGACTAAAGTATTAGCGCCTGATACAGCAGGTAAATTTTATCCGAACCAGGATTGCAGTAATTTAGGGCAGTAATCCGTCTTACGACAGAAACAAACGAAAAACT